>NZ_JACHDK010000003.1:0-557215 GCF_014201005.1 Paraburkholderia lebeckiae
ACCGGATTGCACGCACAGCCGTGCGGCGCGTGCTCGCGCAGGTCGTTGCACGGGATCACGTGACATTCGCCCTTGATGCGCACCACGCGCCATTCACCTCTCGAATTGCTCAATCACCACTCCAATCGTTAAAAACCGCTATCAATTGCTATCCGACGCGGGCGACTCGCTGTCCCACCACGGATCCTCGACCGGCGCACGCTTAGGCACAGGCACCGGACGCGCCGTTACCGATCGCGCCGCATTTGTCACCGATTGCGACGCACCTGAACATTTCTGAACATTCGCCGCATGTATCGGGTGTGCACCCTCTGGAAACGTCAGGCCCAATGCGGCGTAGGCGACGCGATAGACGTTCGTCGGCTTCGGTGGTCGCCCTGCCTCGTACTCGTCGACGAGCTTGCGTGCCCATGCTTTCGGATCGGCCGTCATGGTCAGAACGGAATCCCGTCGAAGTACTCGACGCGCTGCATCGCGATCGCGCAGTACGACATTTCAGCGCCGAGCACGAAAAACTCGCGCCCCGGGTTGGCCTGCGCGAGCCGCTCCGCTTCCATAGCGGCACTCCCGAAGTTCGTGTGCCGATAGCTCGGCGGCTTCGCGCCAGTCGGGCACCACACGATCCAGAATTTCTCGGCCTGCGTTTTCATTTCGTGCCTCCCTCGCTTAGTTCCGCGTACATGTGCATCAGGTTCTGCGCGATCCGCTGGATCGAATAAGCCTCGAATTCGCGGCTCGGCGACTCCTCGCCCAAGTGCTCGCAGATGTTCTGAAAGACGTGCACCGCCTCGTGCACGAGCAGCGCGGCGATCTGCGTGCCTGTTCGATCCGCCAGCGTTTCGCGATCGACGCACACGATTGCAAGGTTTTGGCCGCCTTGCTGGTGATTGAACCAGTGCGCAGTCGCCGGTTTGCCGTTGATCGTGAACGGCGGATGCTCGTCGATTTTCAGGCGTCGCATCTCGCGGCGGTACGCGCGCTCATCGACGCACAGCGCGAGATGGCACGGCATGTCCAGCAGCACTCCGTTGGCGTATTTCATGCCGCATGCCCTCCCCGTTGTTGTGTACGCACCTGCTCGAGCTTCGCGATGCTCGCCGCGCGGTCCAGTCCGTGAATGCTGATCGTCAGCCGCTTCGCCTCGTCGCAGAGTTGGGCATCGGTCATCGTCCGCAGCGGGACAGGCTTCGGTGGCGCGAGCGCCTTCGCGACGAACGCATCGAGGAAACCGGCGTTCACCGCTGTCACGTCGCGGTCGTGGTCACGTTGCGCGACGGCTGCGTCGTACGCGATGCGCAGCTGCTCGGCAGTGATGCCGCGCATTGCCCACACGACGATCTGCTGTGCGTCAGGTGCGAATCGCGGGTTCTTGCCGCGCTCGCACTCCCACTGCTTCAGCAATTCGGCGATCTCTTTCGCACTCAACGACGACGACGAATGCGGCGGTGAACGTGCGACGCCATTCGAGTTATCCACAGCCCCACCACGTATCAAGTCTCTACCGTCGTCGTTAGTACCCTTAGGTTTACTACCGGTTCCGGTTCCGGTGTCGGATTCCCGATGGAGTCCCGCGTCTGTCCCGTGGGACACATTTGGGACTCCATCGCCATTCACATGAGACGGCGGAGGCTTATCAGGGGACTTCTTCGCGGGCGTACGTTTACCGCGAGCCGGTTCGCCAGCAGCCTCCTGTGCGCTTTCCTTCGCCGCACGTTGCGCAGCCTTGCGCAGCCGCTCGCCGTCGCGATGGGCAATCATCTCGAGCACGCGCTCCGTTAGCGTGCTGTGATAAAGGCGGCCGTCATCAGCGAGCCACCATCCACGCATCAGGCGCTTCTTGATCGACTCGAACTGATCTAGTGGCATCCCGATACGCGCTGCGATCAGCTCGTCGTCCGCCGGCAAGCTGCCGCACGGGGTTTGCTCCCACGCGGTCATCCATAGCATCAGCAGCCACGGTCGAACCTCAGACGTGGCAAGCGCCCAAGTGTCGGACTGACGGATTCGCTCGTAGTCGAGTTCAAATCGCCAGCCTTTCGCGCGGGTGTCGGGTGGATAGGGTGTGGGGCGTGGACTCTCGGTCATGCAGAAGCCTGTTGCAATGCGCGTTCGTGCTCAAAGTTCGCCTCGATCAACGCCGCGGCGACGTCCGGACAAACGCTGTTGCCGATCATGCGGACCTGTGCCGATTTCGATAGTGGTTTGCCGTTCGTCACCGGATCGAGCACGTACGAATCGGGAAAGCCCTGAGCCCGTGCCAACTCTCGCGGTGTCAACATCCGCATGCCAATATCGGCGATCACGTAGTCTTCGCCGTTGACCGTCACGAGCCCGAAGCGGTCGTGCGTCGGCACCGTGCGCATCGGGTCTCGCAGATCCACGCCGTCCTTCTCATTGCCGTAATACGCGATCAGGAACGCGCGGACCTCGCCGATGTGGCCGCCGCCGGCGGTAATGGTCGGCGCCGGATCGCGAACGTCCTGCCCGAACTGGTTGTTGCGCAGCTTCACCAGGTGCGATACCGCGAGCGCCGTGTCGGCCTTCGCCGTGATCGTCGCCGCGGGCTCGCTCACGTCGCGCGGGCGCGACTGGCCTGCACGGCCGCCGCAACCGACGAGCTGCGCAGTCACGAGCGAGTGGTGATCGCTCGTCGTCACCGTGCCGGCGGGAACGTCGATGCGCGTGCCCGTCACGCCGGTGAAATGCTTCGCGAGGAACGCCGCGACGAGCGCGTGCTTGCCGCCGCCCGCGACGACAGTGCCGAGCGGCTTGTCGAGGCCCGGCACGCGCGGAGCCTGCCCTTCGCGCTCGCCGTAACCCATCTGGATCAGCGTCGCGCCGATCAGTGCCTGCTCGCCGCGGTGCGCACCGGTCACGGTCGCGAGCGGCATGTCGACGTGCGCCGCGCGATCGCCGCCTTGGTGCGTCACGTGCATGAGCGTCGGCGCGACGACGTACTTGTCGTTCGAACTGGTAACGGTGCGCAACGGCTCGTCGATACCCCAAACGTTCGGCCCTCTGCCCGTCGTCGTGCTATGCGCGGTCGAGACAATGAACGGCGCCGGGCTGTTCACGACGAATTTCATGATGCCGCGCGCGATGCGCCGTAGCGTCGCGTCTTTCAGTGGCCGCTTGCGTTCGAAGATCGACGGACACGGAATGCTCCAGTCGATGCACTCCGCAGCCGTGCGCCACGGCGCCAGCTTGCCCGCGCGTACCGCGTCGCTTTTCGGGTCGCCATGCGTCGCCGTCGGCCAGACGATCGGCAGACCGTCGCGACGCGCAAACAGATACAAACGCTTGCGGATCGTCGGCGCGCCGAAGTCGCACGCGCGCAGCACGCGCCACTCGACGCGATAGCCGAGCCCGGCGCGTAGCCGCGCGAGCGGAAAGTCCGCGCCGAGGGTTTCAAAAATCTCCTGCTCGTCGGGGTGCCCTTCGGCGAGGCCGGTCGAGAGCGCGGACACGAATGCGCGGAATGTGCGCCCCTTCTCCGCTTTGATCGGACGCCCGTCGTCGTCCAGCGGGCCCCAATCCTGAAATTCTTCGACGTTCTCGAGCCCGATGCCGCGCGGCGACTGGAGCACGGCCCACTTCAGCGTGACCCATGCGAGGCCGCGAATCTTCTGCTCGCGCGGCTTGCCACCCTTCGCTTTCGAGTGGTGTTTACAGTCGGGGCTGAACCACGCAAGCCCGATCGGCTGCTGTCGCGTGATGAAGCCGGGATGCACGGCAAACACGTCTTCGGTGTAGTGCGCAGTCTGCGGATGATTCGCCGCGTGCATCGCGAGCGCTTCCCCGTCGTGGTTGATCGCGATGTCGACCGGGCGGCCGAACGCGCGCTCGATGCCGGTGCTCGCGCCGCCGCCGCCGGCGAAGTTGTCGACGATCAGTTCGGCGCCGAGGTCGAGCGCAATCGTGAAGGTGTCGCGCCTCATGTTTGCCCGGCCCTTTCAGGTCCTGAATTGGACCCATTCATCGACGCGACGCGGCGCCGGCGCTCGATTAACCTGTCGATCTCTTCACCGCATGCCCAACGGCACAGAATTTCGCGGTGCAGTTCGGTGACACCCATCCCCGCGGCGCGTGCGCGTTCAGCCAACACGTCGCCGACCGATTCTGGAATGACGGTTTTGGCGAGGAAGGTCAGCTTGCCGAGCGGGTGCGACGTGCCCGAACGCGCGAACAGCGCAGCGTCGTCCGCGTGTTCCTCGTCGCCAATGTGGTAGGTCTGGTCGTTCGGCATATCACGCGACCTCCGATGCGGCGGTCGGCAACCAAAGCGGGTACGCACCCACTGCCATGTAAAAATCAAAGCTCTCCACTTCTTCAACCTCCAACAACAGGGGTGCGTATGACTGAAAAAAAAATCTCGCTGAGCAAGTCGCCAAACACGCCGATGACATCCTCACCACACGGATAGCCATTGCCGCGCTGGTCAACGTGCTTTCGGCAGAGCAGCGCTCGGCGTTCATCGCGGCTTTCCGGGAGCGAATCCAGACTCTCGACGACTCCATGCTTTTTCTACCGATTCCCGATCAACTCCCTGCTCGACTAACCAGGTCAGCAGCAACTCTCGAAGCGCTGATTCGGGAATGAGGCTCGAAGCCGGAGTTGGCCGACTGATTGCCGCTCTGCGGGCCTGCTCGCCGTCGATTTCGCGAGCCAGACGGTCCAGCGCTGCGGCATCGTAATGGCCTAAATTCTTGATGATTCGGTTAATGAGGCTCATGCGACCTCCGAAGCGGCGGTCGGGACTGGCGGCGAATCGCCCTTTTTCTCGATCGATATCTCGACCCACACCGGACTTACCTTCTTCAACCAATGAACCACCTTTCTCCAGAATGGATTGCGGCGACGGCTGCGATCGCTGTCGCAGTTGTTGCCGCTACCGCCTCCGTGGTCGTGCAGATCATCGCCAAGCGGCGCGAGCATCACACTGCGCTTACGCTCAAGATCATGGAATTGGCGCTTCGGATGCGCGAAGGCGACATCAAGCGCGGGGCGCGAGAATCGCTTCCGATCTTTCCGATCGAGGTCTACATGACCTACATCAGCGAGTGCGCGCATCTTGCGGGGAAGCCTAGACTCGACCACGCGTCGGTTGTTCAGCTTGGCCGCGATATGGATGCGCTTGCGAAGCTCGTCGCCGCGCGCGATGGCGTCGTTCTGCCAGCATCCGACCCAAGGGCCGATATAGGTGAATTGCCACGGGGCGATGTAGCTGCCGCGCGGTATGAGTCGCCCGGCCGCGTCCCATGAACGAACCTCGCGCTCGGGATCGCCTGGCCGAATGCCGGTTGAGCCTGGAAGCTTCGGGATACGCATCACGCGACCTCCGATGCGGCGGTCGAGACTGGCGGCGAACCCGAGGCCTCTCTACAACGCTCCGCGTGCAGTGCGAAGAGTCGATCACCGATCTCTTTAGAGACGCGCTTTCCACGCACGCCGAGACGGAAGGCGGAAATAGTTGGCTGCGCGCACCCCGCTAACTTCGCAAGTTCCGTCTGCGTCAGACCGCTTTTAAGAAGCTCAAGGACAATGGTTTGCGTATTCATGTCGGCAAACTATCACAATTGTGTTTGCTCATCAACACCCTCGTGATGGACCTTTCTATTACATTTGTGATATGAAGACGCTGAAAACACTGGCAGAACGCCTTGCGTGGGCTCGCAAGAGGAAGAAGTATTCGCAACAAAAGCTCGCTGACCTCGCAGGAGTGAGCCAAGCTGCGATTGGAAATCTTGAGTCCGGTATTCGCTTCGCTAGTCTCAAGATGCCTGTGATCGCATCTCTGCTCGATGTCGACGCACTTTGGCTTGCCGAGGGAAAAGGCACGCCGCCCGCCGAGTTGACCGGCGACACCCCTGTCGACACAAGCAGCCATGCGTCGACGCGCGAAAACCACTCTTCAACGAATCAGAGCGATGCAACCGAGCGCGTACTGCGGACGCTTGTCGGCCGCAGCGAGAAAGAGATTTCCGAAATCGCTGATGCGCTTGAGGCATTGCTGCGCGCAGGAAAGCGAAAGCCCGAGGCTCACCCGAAACGCATAAGCATTACCGTGGGTGAACCGACAAAAGGGATCGCACGCGATACCGACGGCGTTATGTTTTCCGTCGGTAAACCACGAACCGCAAAGCGACGCAAGAATTCCTGACTTCAACGCCGCGCGAGCGGCTATTTTTGCGCTATATCGATAGTTTTTAACAATCAAACGGCATTTTTAAGATACGTCTTATATTGCGATGATAGAGCCAGATATCAATTCACCAAGCCATGCTCTCTTTTTGGGCGTAACAAGCAATGCAACGCGCGATGAAATTGAGCAAGCGTTTTCGCGAATGTTAGGGCGCTACGCAGCGCTAGCTAATGCGGGCGATCTTCATGCGAAACACATAGTTGAAAGCGCTGGTAGGAGTCGTGATTTTCTCTTGCACCATCTAACGCAGCGCGAAGCCGCCGAGGCTCGGAGACTAGCAGGCGATCCAGCGTGGAGCGTTCCCCGTGTACAGCGATCACCACGCACGCTCAACATCGATTGGAAAAGCCTCGCATTCGTCGTCGCCATGTTCGTTGTCACATGGTTCATTGGTACCCTGATGCGCGAACGAAACGAGGCGCGTTCGTGGGCAACAGCAGTTGAAAACTGTGATGGTGACAGGCAATGCGCTCGAGACGAAATCGAATATCGGGCCTATCTGGATGGTGCTGCCGCCGCGGAATCAAACGACCCAAACGGCAGGCATTAGGGAAAGCATGCAATTCAACGGTAAGAAATCCGGTCGACATTCCAGCATCCGCGCGGCTGAAAAAGCGATGCCGTTCAAGTGCAATCGACTTTCCCAACGAAAATGTAAATCGCATATTCCGCGGTTCACAATTAATTGAATCAAATTCTGTAACCGAGTGTGATGCGTTCTTGACACAGACTCTGCTGTAAGTACACCTTACTGCTTCTGCGACACAAGATATGAAAAAACGCCCACCCCCGAAGAGGGTTCACTCTATACATGGGCAAGGTCTTTCTATGCTCAGATCGGCTTTCGCGTCACATCAGTATCCACGGCCGACGTCGTAACAATCGGCCGCGTGCTGGCGTGAGCGTCATTCAATTCGGGCCGTATCTCGAACGCCGTCGGCAAGCGGCGGGCATGCCATGCTGCCCAGCAGAGTCGCGTGATCCACCATCGCCTGAAGACGTCGACGAAATTGTCATTCGTCCGCAGGAAGACGGCACGGACCGAGTCGAAGCAGAAGGTTTGTATCTCGCTTCGCCAGTTCGAGCCATTCGAGCCCTTTCCGACGCCATCGCCTATTTTTCACGGCTACTTTAAGCCACCCATCCCGCTCAGCGTCGAAAACAATCACACACGTGTTGACAAGCAATAAACACAGACGTGATACTCACTCCATCGCAACGCTTTCGATGGATGAACGATGCAACACACACGACCATCTGCGCCCCTGGCGCGCGTCACCGGCCTCGGTGACTACCTGCTCGACGTCGAGCTCGAAGACTCGACGCGCGAGACACAGGACATTCTCGCGCGCGCCGAACTCGTGAACCGGATCGCTCAGGAGAAGTTCGACGCGAAGATCGCGAACCTGCAACCGATCGACGTGATCGCGGCCATGCAATCGTTCGACATGCTCGAAGGTGAGGTTGTGTGTGCAGCGTTCCTCGAAAGTGGCTCCGCGTTGCGCACGCTGATCGCCGGTCGCTTCTTCGAACTGCTGGCGCGCGAGTGTTTCGACGAGGCCGAAAAGGCCGTCCAGATGATCGAGCGCGACGACGTGCACGAGGATCTGAAGCAGCCGCATCGCATCTTCGTTATCGCGGGGGTGCAGTAATGTCCGTGCTCGCAAAGGACTTGCTTGTACTGCGCGCGCTGCCGAAGTCGGACAGCGGCCCGCGCGGCGCACTGACCGAACACCTGATGCGCGAAATCGCGCGCGCCCTCATTTCGCGAGGTGCCGCATGAGAACAGTCCTCGCTCTCTACCACCGCCACCCGGTCATCACGACCTTGCTTGAATGGCTAGTCGTGTTTCTGTTCTGGCTTCTCGTTGTGCCGGAAGACCCGCCCACACTCGGCGAACAGGTTGGTTTGCGAGGTGCCAAGTGACCACCTCCTATCCCGCCCTTTCCCGCGCTGGCCGCGACAACGACCTACTTCGCGTAGCGTCGCGCCTCGACCATAGCTGGCAGCGCGAAAGCGTAGATCAGAAACATCTCGGTGAAACCGACCAGTTCGCGTGCCCGTTCCGGAGTGGTTTTCTCCTCGCTGTGCGTCGAGCCGTTCCCATCCATGCGAACGATGTGAGCCCAGTCGGCCATAGCTGGGGTAATCGTGCCGTCTTCTCGCAGCGCATTGATTCGCGCGTTGAAGTTGTTGATGTCGGGTTTGAGCCGCCTCGTTGCAATGTCAAGCACCTTGCGACACAGCATTTCGCACGTCTCCCGCTTATTGCGCTTGAGATTGTCCTGGGCCTCGATGAACGGTTCGGCGATCTCATCCGGAGTGTCGGGAGGTGCAGTCGGCACGGTCGGCTCTGGATACATGGCCAGGGTCCGGATCTCGAAATACGGATCGGCGCCCAATTCGGGGATGACGACGCTTTCTCTCGCATCCCCGCTATAGGGCATCCCCGCATCAGTTTCTACCAGCAGTGCAATCGGCCCCCAGCAGCTATTGCACGTCATATGGAGATTCCAGGTGCGACGACCTGCAAGCGTTGGCTGGGCTTTCGACGGTGTGCAGGCGTCGCCCGAAAACTGGACATTCTGTTTCCCGCAATGCGGGCATTCACCATGATGGATGGCACCCATGACCACTCTTGCTCCTTTTTCAAAAGAAATCGAGACGATACTACGATCGTCGCCACGCCCCGAAGTGGACCTTTTCCAATACTACGTGGTGAAGTCTGCCGAGAACAGGGAGGCGTACGTCGCGGCGCTGATTGGCGCTTTGCTCGTGGAACGCAAGCGTTGCGAGCACTCTGCCGGATAGAAGCCCTTTCCCGCCCCGTCGGGGATAACGCCCTCCTGCGCCACTGCCCGAAACGTGCCCCGTGGCGCATTCCCGCCGCGATCGCACTCTTCGCCGCCGTCGGTGCGTCCTGGTATCTGCTCGTCGCGCTGCGCGCTGGTGGCAGCGCATGAACTCGACCTTCACCTTTCTTGGCGTGTGGACACTGATCGCCCTCGTCTGCAGCGGCTTGTGGGCCTTCGTCCGCAGCGATCGCGCAGTACGGCGACTCGACATGCTCGAGCGCAGCCATCCGGTCTGGACATGGCTCGCGATGATCTTGCTGCTCGTCTCCGCTGCTCTCGCTTTGGTCTACATCAACACCGATGTGGCACCGCAACTCACCAATGACATCACCGCACGAGGTTCTGCATGAACACCAAACCCGCCCCCGTTATTGCACTGAGCGCCGTCAAGTCGTCGCAGATCCACAGCATCGGATACGACTCTGCAACGAACACGCTTGCCGTGCGATTCAAGGGCAAGACCGGCGAACCGACGTCGCTCTACCACTACGCGAACGTGACGCCAGCCAACTTCGCCGCGTTCAAAAATGCTGAATCGATCGGTTCGCATTTCTACAAGCACATCAAACCGTTCGCCGAACGCTTCCCCTACACGCGCATTGAGTCGAAGCCGGCCGCACACAAGGAGACCGCACATGAATGATCTTGTCGCCTCTCCGTTTGCGGACCGCAGCAACGCCGTCACCGACACTGCTGGCGCACGACAGGACCAGAGCCGCGAACTTGCAGAAATGCAGGTCACGTATCTGATGGCGCAGCAGTTCCCGCGCGATCAGGTCAAGGCGATGGACCGTATCCTGAATGCGTTCACACGCACCACGCTCGCGGAAAAGTCGCAGTATCAGTTCTCGCGCGGCGGGACCGACATTCGCGGTCCGTCGATCAGGGCTATGGAAGCAATCGCCGCCGAGTGGTGCAACGTCGATTCGGCATGGCGCGAGCGCTCACGCGGGGTCGGGCCGAACGGCATTCCGTTCTCGGAAGTGGAAGCCGTGGCCGTCGATCTTCAGAGCCGCACGCGCAAGCGTATCGCCTTCATCGTGCCGCACTGGCGTGACACGAAGAAAGGCGGCTACGTCCTAAAGGACGAACGGGACATCTACGAGTTGTGTGCAAATCAGGCGCAGCGCCGCGTACGCGCCTGTCTCGAGGCCGTCATCCCTGGCGACGTGGTTGATGCCGCAATGGCGCAGGCCGACGCGACTCTCAAAAGCAAGGCCGACACGAGCCCTGAAGCAATGGCGAAGATGGTCGAAGCATTCGCACAGTTCGGCGTTACCAAAGAGCACATCGAAAAGCGGATCCAGCGCAGGCTCGAAGCGATCACGGCCGCCCAGGTTGTCAGCCTGAAGCGCATCTATGCGTCGCTGCGCGACGAGATGAGCGAGGCGTCCGAGTGGTTCGAGATCGACGACAGTCGTCCCGGCCCGACAGGGAACGATCGCACCGAGCCCACTAGCAAGACGCCTCCGCTCTGCTCGTCAGAAGAATTCGAGAAGAAGTCTCCCGGCTGGCGCAAACAGATCATCGAAAAGAAAAAGACAGTCGACGAGCTGGTCGCGATGATCGAGACGCGTACGAAGCTCTCCGAAGAACAAAAGAAGCAGATCGACGAATGGAGTCACGAGAATGACTGAACGTGTAATGCACAACCTCGTCCAGGGAAGCGACGAGTGGATGGCGTTTCGCCTGAACCATTTCGGCGCGAGCGAGGCAGCGGCAATGCTCGGCCTCTCGTCGAAGGTAAAGCGCACTGAACTGCTGCACGCCAAGCACACCGGGAACCCCAAGGAATTCAGCGATTGGGTCCAGAAAAACATCCTCGACTACGGGCATGAGGTCGAGGCGCTCGCGCGCCCGATCGTCGAAGACATCATCGGCGACGACCTCTATCCAGTCACGTATTCGTTGGGCCGTATGTCGGCATCCAGCGACGGGCTGACGATGGGCGTCGACACCAGCTTCGAACATAAGCAGTGGAACGACGCTCTTGCCGCCTCGATCACTGACGGCGTGCTGCCCGAGGAACACATGCCCCAGGCGCAGCAGGTGCTTATGGTGACTGGCGCGGAGCGCCTGATATTCGCCTGCTCGGACGGCACTCGCGAGAAATTCGTCTGGCTTGAAGTACTCCCTGATGCTGCGTGGTTCGCACGCCTGCACGCCGGTTGGGCGCAGTTCGAGAAAGACCTCGCCGAGTACGAGCCAAAGGAGCTCGCTGAAAAGCCGCAAGCCGAAGCAATCATGGCTCTGCCGGCGCTCGCCGTCCAGATCCGCGGCGAAGTCGTCGCGAGCAATCTGCCGGCGTTCAAATCAGCCGCCGAGCAATTCATTGCCAGCATCAAGATGGACCTCAAAACAGATGAGGACTTTGTGAATGCTGACGCGACGGTTAAATTTTGCGAGGCAAAGGAGAAGGAGATCGCGATCGCAATGGATGCGGCTATCGCGCAGATGTCCAGCATCGACGAACTGATGCGCACTGGCAAGCATGTCAGCGAGCAATTGCGTGCAAAGCGCCTCGCGCTGAGCAGCCAGATCGAGTTGCGTAAGAAGCAGATCAAGGAAAGCGCCATCGCCGAGCGTCGACAAAAATACGCCGCCCACGTCGAAGCGCTGAACAACGCGCTGGGCGATGTGAGCATCGTAGTCGCGACTCCGGACTTCGCGGGCGCTATCAAAGGCCTGAAGACCATCGCTAGCGCCAACGACAAACTCGACACGGCGCTCGCCAACGGCAAGATCGCCGCCGATGCCGCCGCGCGCGACCTGCGCGGCAAGCTCGACTGGTATCGCCCGCATGACGAGGCGTACGGTTTCCTTTTTCGCGATTTGCAGCAGTTGATTCAAAAGCCGTCCGACGACTTTAAGCTGGTCGTGACAACGCGCATTGAACAGCACAAGCTGGCCGAGGACCACCGCGCGCGCGAGGCAGCAGAGGCGGCGGTGCGGGCAGCCGCACAAGCGACGAGGCAAGCAGCAGCGCAAACCGAAGCCGCGTCAGTCGCTCCGGCGGCCACCAATACCGCAGCGGTTATTCAGGGTGCACTATCGATCGTCTCCAAGCGGCCGCCCAACAGCGCGCCAACGCTGCGCCTGGGTCAGATCAATGAAAGGCTGGCTCCCGTTTCCCTGACTGCCGATGGTCTGGCGACCCTGGGCATTCCGCACGCCGCGACGGACAAGGCAGCGAAGCTCTACTACGAGGATGATTTTCCCCGTATCTGCAACGCGCTCGTGCAGCACATCCTCGCTGTGATGGAGGTGGATGCGTGAAACACGTCAGCACAGCCACCATGATTGAGCGCCTGTCCGGCCTGCTCGGCACGAATGACCTGACCGACTGGGAACAGGGATTCGTGCGCCAGCTCGATGCAATCCGAAGCGCCGGCCGTGTCACGAGCCTGAGCGACAAGCAGGTCGAACGACTGGACGAGTTGCACGCGAAGCACTTCGCATAGTCCCCGCTGGCTGAAAGCCACCCTCCCGGTAAGTAGGCCATTTTTATTCGCAACACTGCGCCAAGCGCATAGGAGTCCAAATGTCTGCCAGACCCATAACCGACGTACTGCGGCACATCGCGGGCGGTATGTTGCTCGATCACGCGAGCGACCAGTTCGCGGAGCTGGTCCGCGCCATCGACACAAACGGCGGCACCGGAAAAATCACGCTCGAACTGAACGTGAAGAAGGCGAGTCGCGGCGGCGCGATGCTCGTCACCGGCAAGTCGACGTTGAAAAAGCCCGCCGACGAGCCGATGGAAGCCATGCTGTTCGCCACTCCCGAAGGCAATCTCGTCGCCGACGATCCTCGTCAGCAGAAGCTCGACCTGAAGCGCGTCGATACCGCTGACACCCCGCCGTCCGAATTGAAGACGGCCTAACCTTCCCCACTGGAGTATTTCCCGCTATGGATGATCTGCAAAGCAATATCGCCGAAACGCTCGCGCGCGAAATGAAAGCGCCCGTTGAAATCGGCTCGAATACGGACGCGGCGGTACGTCGTATCGCGCTTCCGCCCGACTGGACGCTGAAGGAGTACGACGACTCGAAGTATCGCGTTGCTCCCCTTCGAAAAAGCGCGACCGTCCGGCTGCGTGCGCCCGAGGACTTTATCGAGTACACCAAGCGGCACGGCTCGCTGACGGATTCGTCCATCTGGTGCGAAGCCGATTATCCGCGCGGCCAGGTAGCGTTCACGGCCATCCTGAACGATCACGGTGAAGACGAAGCAAAGGCGGCATGGCGTGACCATCTCGCGCGCTTTCAGCCGGAATTCAGCGAGGAATGGAAGCGCTGGATCGGCAACAACAAGCAGGCGCTGACTCAGGGTGACTTCGCAGCGTTCATCGAAGAAAACCTGAAGGACATCACCGGACCGACCACGGGCGAGAACCTGCCGACCGGCGCAGAGATGCTTGAAATGGCATTAGCGTTCGAAGCCACGCAGGACTTCCGTTTCAAGAGCGCCGTCCGCCTCCAGAATGGCGGCCAGAACCTGTCGTTCGTCCAGGACGACGACGACCAGACGCTGCAGAAGATGAAACTGTTCGAACGCTTCGCGCTGGGCATTCCTGTGTTCCGCAATGGCGACGCGTACCGGATCGACGCGCGGCTGCGCTATCGCGTTCGCGACGCAAAACTGACCTTCTTCTATGAGCTGATTCGCTTCGACAAGGTGCTCGAAGCCGCTGCGACCGGGATGATTGCGACGATTCGTGACCAGACTGGCAATCCGTTCTTCTTCGGCGATCCGTTCGCGAAATAAGCAACCGGCGGCGGCCGGCTGCCGCAGAGACATATAACGCCTCGAAAGCCGGCAAATATCCCTCGGAATTTGCGGGCGGCCCTTACGGCGCCCGGCTTTTTGCAAGAGTGAAACGAATGCATCCCTACAAGAAATTGCGCGTACCGCGCAATCGGCTCGAACGCCGCGCCGCAAAACGCATACACGCGAAGGCGCTGGCGCGCGCCGGTAAGAGCCAGGCACAGGCAGCAGCAGCCGTGTCGCGGCTTCATGCCGACGGCTATGCCCTTATGTGGTACGCGTGTGCTTGCGGCCACCGCGAGCGCATCTGGAACAGCCGCGACGATGTCGTCCCGTACATGGTGCCTTGTCCGTCGTGTGGCCGCACGAGCCTCGCGCATGTCGAATTCGAGCGCGACGAGGTATCCAAGCGCTACCAGCCGCACGAAGGGCAACGCGTATTCGTGGACATGGCGCGAGATCAGGCGGAACAGATCATCGAGCGTGCATTCGCTCGGCTCGGGCTGAACCACGACCATCCGAAGTTTGCATCGTCCGTCGACGAGTTACTGGGACACGCATCCAGCGACTCGCCGCTGCTTGCCGTCGCAGGCGATATCGCATGGTATGCGCCTCACACGGAGGCCGTGGAATGACCGCCGAGAAGTACATTTTCGTGACGGCGAACGGCCGCACGCAACGCATGCGGAATCCGATCGCCCTGCGCGCCGATATCGTCGCATTGCTTACCCGCGAAGGCGCGATGGGCAAGCGCTCCATTATCAACACGCTTTCTGTCGGCCAGGATTCAGTTGCCCACGCCCTCGACTGTCTACTCGCAGAGGGCGTCGTGGAACGGTACCGCACCATGAGCGTTCGCAATCGGATGGATCAGCTCTGGTGCATCGCGGGCCAGTCCCCGGTCAAGCAGTACGTACGGTTCAACGGCGCCGAAACGCTCGCAGCATTTCAGCGCGCCGCCGCCGTGTCGCCGGTATTAGGGGGTGCGCTGTGAGCGAGAACAGCAGAATCGAGTGGACGGATCACACGTTTAATCCGTGGGAAGGCTGCCAGAAGGTCGGACCCGGCTGCGACCACTGCTATGCGGAGACGCGCAATGCGCGCTTCGGAGGTGGCACCGCGATCAACTGGGGCCCGGGCGCACCGCGCCGCCGTACGTCGGCGGCGAACTGGCGAAAGCCGCTCGCGTGGAACGCCGCGCACCGCGAGTTCTTCGCCGCGCACGGGCGGCGTCAGCGCGTTTTCTGCGCCTCGCTCGCCGATGTATTCGACAACGCGGTCGATCCGGCATGGCGCCGCGATCTGTTCGACCTCATCGAACTCACACCTAACCTGAACTGGTTGCTCCTCACGAAGCGCATCGGCAATGTGTTCGAGATGGTCGCGCGCGCACGCTCGCATGACTGGCTTGCAGGGCGCGACAACGTCTGGCTCGGCGCGACGATCGTCAACCAGTCCGAAGCTGACCGGGACATTCCGAAGCTGCTCGAGGTACCGGCGCGTGTGCGCTTCCTGAGCATGGAGCCGATGCTTGGACCGGTCAGCCTGGACAGGCTTGCACACGGAGACGAGTCTGATCTTGACGCTTTGCGCGGCCAGATTGTCTACACGCCGCAGCATGTTGCGATCCGACCGCGAAACATTGGGGCGCGCGTGGATTGGGTGATTTGCGGCGGCGAAAGCGGCAATGGCGCGCGCCCGATGCATCCCGATTGGGCTCGCTCGCTGCGCGACCAATGCGCGACGGCCGGCGTGCCGTTCTTGTTTAAGCAATGGGGGGAATGGGCCGATGCGGACACGTGCATCGGGGGAGACTGGCCGGTCAGCGTTTGGTCAGACGATGCTATCAGTGCCCGCGTCGGCAAGAAAGCTGCGGGCCGCGAGCTCGACGGCTGCACGCATGACGAATTCCCCGGAGGTGCGGCATGAAGGCGCTGTCCATCCGCCAGCCCTGGGCATGGCTCATCGTGCGCCCCGATCTAACGGGCCCTGCTCGCGCGACCGCGATCGCCGCCGGCATCCTGAAGGACATCGAAAACCGCGGTTGGCCGACGAAGGTCCGTGGGCGCGTGCTGATTCACGCGTCGAGGGGCATGACTCGTGCCGAGTACGAAGCAGCGCAGGATCCCCTATGGTCCGTCGGGGGACCGTCGATCGAACTGCCGCCGTTTGACCAGCTCCAACGCGGTGGGATAGTCGGCGTCGTGACGATCGATGAGTGCATCCATCCCGCCGATCGCACGTCGCGTTGGCACGTCGACGGCGCTTTCGGTTTCCATCTGGCCGACGCGAAGCCGTTACCGTTCGTGGAATGCAAAGGCGCGCTGAATTTTTTCGACGTGCCGCCCGACGTCGCCGCGCAACTGCGGCAGATGCACGAGTTGGGGGCTATCTGATGCCGTGCATTCCCTTCCGCCTGCCCGACGGCACATCGGGAATCGTCTGCACGCGCGACCGGCGTACGGAGCGACGCTGCTCGGTCGATAGCTGCCGTGCGCCGAGCGGATACCAGTGCGACTTTCCGGTTAGCCGCGGCAAAACCTGCGACCGGCACCTGTGCGCCGCGCACGCGCGCGAGATCGCACCCGACGTCCATTACTGCCCGCGCCACTTCGACGTGTGGAACGCGTATCGCGATGCGGGCGGCATCAAGCGTGACCAGATCGACGCCGCACCGCTCGAACAATTGAAATTGCCTTGAAAACGGAGATGCAGCCGTGCAGTCCCTAACACTGACCGAAGAAGAGATTGTCGAGGCAACTGGCTACCGCCAGCGATGCCGCCAGCTCACCGCGCTCAAGCGTGCAGGTATCCCGGCCGACCAGCGTCCCGACGGCAGCGTGCGGGTCTGGCGACACCACATCACCGGTGTTCCTGCTGCCAAACCGAGACCAGCCAAGGAGCACCCTCAATTAACCTCTGATATGAAAACGACCTGACATGATCGGCAGACGCAAAAAACCATCCCCGCTTCCCGCACGCGTGTACGAAAAACACGGCTCGTGGTGGTTCGTCGATACCAACCGGAAATGGCATCGGCTCTGCCGGGTGACTGACGGCATCGTGCGCCTATACGAGAGGCTCGCCGCGTTCACTCGCGAATCCGACAGCAGCAGCCGGGCGTTGAATACGATGCCAGCACTCGTCGACGACTGGATGGCGGTCAAACTGTCGGGCTATTCGGCCAAGACGCGCGGCCAGTACCAGCGTATGGCTCACTTCATCAAGTCGGAATTTGGTCCCCAATGGCTCATCGAGGACGTGCGACCGGCCGATATCGCGCGGTTTCTCGACAAGCACTTCGCCACCAAGCCGAACACAGCGAACAAATACAAGGCGTTGATGTCACTCCTGTTCGTGCATGCAGTGCGCAAAGGCCTGCGGGACCGGAACCCGGCGCGCGAGGTAGAAGGCGCGAAGGAGAAAAAGCGCGACCGGTACATCACCGATGACGAGCTCGATGCAATTCGCGCGGCCGCGCTCGTTGACAATCACCGTCGCCCTGCGGCGTCCGGACGCACGCTTGTCTGCCTGATCGACCTCGCCTACCAGACTGCCCAGCGCTTCGGCGACCTGCTGGCGCTGAACTGGCAGAACGTATCGGAGGAAGGCGTCTACTTCCACCCGAGCAAGACAGTCAACAGCAGCGGCGTGCGCCTGCTGATCGAGATGACACCCGACCTGCGCGCCACCCTCGACGCGGCCAAGGCCGGCAAGATCAAGGCAATCGGCCCTGTTATCTGCACGCACGCCGGCGGCCGGTACACGTACATCGGCGCGCAGTCTGCGTGGCGGCGCGCGATCGAGCGGGCGAGAAAGTGGTATGAGGAAGAGTGCGCCAACGCGACGCCACCCAGGGCCGCCGATCCGATGTTCCTGAACGGGATGCACTTTCATGACCTGCGCGCCAAAGCTCTAACTGACAAGCGCCGACAAGAAGGTGCCGACGCCGCCCAGGCACTCGCGGGCCATACGACCGCGCAGATGACCGCGCACTACACCAAAGCGCGCGAGGTGGAACGGGTTCAACCTGTGCCACTCAAGCGCGCAAGTTAGACACCCCCGGTCAAGTTAGACAATCGGCAATTTTAGAACCGGCTGAAAGCCCTGCCGCGCAAGGCTTTCCTACTGAAACGCCACCTCGGCGAAACTGCGCAGCTTGCGGCTATGCAATCGATGCAGCCCATTCATCCTGAGCAATTCCATCGCCTTCACGCCGATCTGCAGATGCTGATCGACCTGCGCGCGATAGAACTGATCGGCCATGCCCGGCAGCTTCAGCTCGCCATGCAGCGGCTTGTCCGACACGCACAGCAACGTGCCGTAAGGCACGCGGAAGCGGAAGCCGTTCGCGGCGATCGTCGCGCTTTCCATATCGAGCGCGATTGCACGGCTTTGCGACAGCCGCTGCACCGGCTCGCGATGATCGCGCAGCTCCCAGTTGCGATTGTCGACGCTCGCCACCGTGCCCGTGCGCATCACGCGCTTCAGCTCGACGCCGTCGAGCTGCGTGACCTGCGCGACCGCGCGCTCGAGCGCGACCTGCACTTCGGCGAGCGCCGGGATCGGCACCCACAGCGGCAGATCGGCATCGAGCACATGATCTTCGCGCACATAGCCGTGCGCGAGCACGTAGTCGCCGAGACGCTGCGTGTTGCGCAGTCCCGCGCAGTGGCCGAGCATGATCCACGCATGCGGACGCAGCACCCCGATGTGATCGGTGATGGTCTTCGCATTCGACGGCCCGACCCCAATGTTGACCATCGTGATGCCGCTGCCGTCCGCGCGTTTCAGGTGATAGGCGGGCATCTGCGGCAGACGTGGCGGCGGCGTGCCCTCCTGCGCCTGCTCGCCGAGATTCTCGTTGTAGGTGATGACGTCGCCGGGCTCCACGAATGATGTGTATTCGCTGCGATAGGCGCGCAATTCCTCGTCGTCGGTACGGGCCATCATGCCTCGGCCGAGCTTGACGAATTCGTCGATATAGAACTGGTAGTTGGTGTACAGCACGTAGTTCTGCACATGCGTCGGCGAGGTCGCCGTGTAGTGCTTCAGCCGATGCAGTGAAAAATCGACGCGCGCCGCCGTGAACAACGCGAGCGGATGCGGCTCGCCCGGCAGCGGCTCGTACGTGCCGTTGACGATGCGGTCGTCGAGCAGCGCGAGGTCCGGTGTATCGAAGATGTCGCGCATCAGGAACAGGCGCTCGCGGTCCAGATCGCCTTCGAGGTGGATGCCCTCGGCGAACGCGAAATGAATCGGAATCGGCTGGTCCGACACACCGACCTCGATCTGCACATGATGATTCTTCGCCAGCAGCCGCAGTTGCTCGCGATAGTAGTTGCCGAACAGATCTGGCCGCGTGACGGTCGTCTCGAACACGCCCGGCCCCGCGACGAAGCCGTACGAGCGGCGTGAATCGACGTGCGTGTTGACCTCGGTACGCACTTGCACGAACGGATAGCAGGCGCGCACGCGATGGTCGAACTGCTCGTTGCGGCGATAGCGCGCGAACGCATCGCGCAGGAACGACGTGTTTGCCTCGTAGATCGCGGCGAGGCGGGTGACGGCCTCGGCCGCGTCGTCGAAGCCTTCGGTTGGGAAGCTGTTGGCGGGAGTCTGCACCGTGCGCTGATTGATATCGTTGTTGATCATCATCGTTCTCCCTTTTGATGAGACGACATTACCACGGAACCCGCTGTTGCCAAATGTCGGCTGCGACGCTTGCAACAGCGCCCGCGAGAACGCACGCAGGTTGCGCGAAAGCGGCGCAAAATAAGGCTTCGCGCCCGTACGTCAGGCCGGATTTGCTAGAATCTCGGCTCCCAATCGGAGAATCACCATGAAGCTGCTCCTTCCCATCGCTGTTGCGCTGGCTCTTGCCTTCGGCAACGCCGCGATGGCTGCCCAGCCCGTCGACGAACCGCCGGCCGCCGGCGTGCCCCAGTCCGCCGATGAACGGGCCGGTCTGCCGGACCTGGACAAGATCAATCGTCCGGGCGCAGAGGTCAGCTCGAAGGTCGACATCAACGTTCCGCGCACGCCGAGCTTTCACGAAGTCAGCCCGAACGGCACCGAAATCACTGAATTCCGCGACAAGGGCAAGCCGGTCGAAATCAACGTGCAATCGAATTTCGGCACCCGCTACCAGATGAGCGCGTCGCCCGACACGTCGCCCACCGTCCACGACAGCGGCAAGCCCAGTACGCGCTTGCCATCGGTGAATCTCCACTATTGATCGGTACGAAAGCGGCACGCCGGCAACGGCGGCCGCTGCGCGATGAACCCGCGCTGAATGCGGCGACGCTTACACTTCGCCGTTCCGCATTCGTCGCCCGCTCCGCCACATTCGTTTGTCTCACCTCGCACTGGCCGCACCGCGCCAGCCCGAACAACCTGATCCGACGTTTCCGCATGGCCGTCTTCACCGCTGTCAACGAATCCCAACTCGCAGAATGGATGAGTCACTACGATCTCGGCGATGTCGTCGAGTTTCGCGGCATTTCGTCCGGCATTGAAAACAGCAACTTCTTTCTGACGACGACGCGCGGCGAATACGTGCTGACCATTTTCGAAAAGCTGACAGCTGAACAACTGCCGTTCTATCTGGACCTGATGCGGCATCTTGCCGCGCATCGCGTGCCGGTACCGGATCCGATGCCGCGTCTCGACGGCGCGCTGTTCGGCATGCTGCTCGGCAAACCCGCGACCATCGTGACGAAGCTCGAAGGCGCACCCGAACTCTCGCCGGGCGTCGAGCATTGCGTCGAGGTCGGCCAGATGCTCGCGCGCCTGCACCTCGCGGGCCGCGACTATCCGCGCTATCAGCCGAACCTGCGCAGCCTGCCTTGGTGGCGCCAAACCGTGCCGACGATTTTGCCGTATCTGGAAGGCGAGCAGCGCGATCTGCTGGCGTCCGAGCTTGCGCATCAGGAAGCGTTCTTCGCCTCCGCCGATTACGCGGCAATGCCCGCTGGCCCATGCCACGCCGACCTGTTCCGCGACAACGCGATGTTCGCTCACGCTGCACCCGACACCGGCCACGAAGTGCGGCTCGGTGGTTTCTTCGATTTCTATTTCGCCGGCTGCGACAAGTGGCTGTTCGACGTCGCGGTGACGGTCAACGACTGGTGCGTCGACCTCGCGACCGGCAAGCTCGACGCCGAGCGCACCGAGGCGCTGTTGCGCGCATATCAGACGGTGCGGCCGTTCACCGTCGAGGAAAACCATCACTGGGGCGACATGCTGCGTGCGGGCGCATACCGATTCTGGGTCTCGCGCCTGTATGATTTTCATTTGCCGCGCGCGGCCGAACTGCTGAAGCCGCACGACCCCGGTCATTTCGAACGCATTCTGCGCGAGCGCCTGCAGGGCGTCGCGAATCCAGGCATCCATACCTCATGCAACTGATCGAAGTCCCCGCGAAAACCGGCTATGTGTGGTTCCGCCAGGGTATCTGGCTGTTCCGCAAGAATCCGCTCGCCTTTCTGACGCTGTTCTTCACGTATTTGCTCGTGATGACGCTCGTGTCGCAGATTCCGGTGGTCGGCGGCGTGTTGCCGCTATTGTTCATTCCCGGTGTCGCGGTCGGCTTCATGGCCGCATGCCGCAACACGATCGCGGGCAAACCGGTGTTTCCGACCATCCTTGTCGACGGCTTTCACTCGTATGGCCCGGTGGTCGCGCGGCGGCTGCTCGTGCTCGGCGTGCTGTATGTCATCGCCATGGCGCTCGTGCTGGCCGGCTCGGCGCTCGCCGACGGCGGCATGCTACTGAAGGTAATGCTCGGCAGCGCGTCGATGGATGAGAACACGATCGCCAACAGCAATATCCCGCTCGCGGTGATCACCGCGCTCGCGTTCTACATACCGGTCGCGATGCTGTTCTGGTTCTCGCCCATCCTCGCCGCCTGGCACGACGTGCCGCCTGTCAAGGCGATGTTCTTCAGCGTCGTCAGTTGCTGGCGCAATCGCGGCGCTTTCGTCGTATTCGCCGCGCTGTGGTTCGCAGTCGCAACAGTCGTGTCGATCGGCCTGTCCGCGCTGATGCAGGCGCTCGGCGCGGCCGACTTCGCGTTCGCGATCCTGATGCCCGCGACGATGATCGTCACGACCATGCTGTACTGCTCGTTCTACGCGACCTATCGCGGCTGCTTCGGCGTGCAGACGCCGCAAACGCCGGATCTGCCGACCACGCCGGCGGCCTGATCTGTCGTTCCCGCGCGGGAGCCGTTCTGGCGCCCGCGCGCGCCGCGTGTTCCGCGCGGACCTTCCCGACGTCTCTGTCGACACACCTGTTCCCGACGCACGGCATCCTGAATCGACTTGCGGCACAATGGTTTGCGTGCAATCCATTTGCACGCTCTTTTCGCCGAGATGAATCATGACCCAGCGCCCCGCTCTCCCCTTTACGCTCGACGAGCAACTATGCTTCGCGCTCTACTCGACCTCGCTCGCGATGACGAAAGCGTACAAGCCGCTGCTCGAAAAGCTCGGACTCACGTATCCACAGTATCTGGCGATGCTCGTGCTGTGGGAAACCGACGACGTCACCGTCAAGGACATGGCCGCGCGCCTGAATCTCGATCCGGCGACGGTCACGCCGCTGCTCAAGCGCCTCGAAGCGCAGGGACTCGTCGGGCGCGCGCGCGGCACCGACGATGAGCGCCTCGTCTACATTCGCCTGACGGGCGCGGGCAAGGCGCTCAAGCGTCAGGCGCGCGACGTGCCCGGCGAAATCTTCTGCGCGACGCAGCAGACGGCGGACTTCCTGCTGCGTCTGCGCGACGACCTCACACGCCTGCGCACGACGCTCAACGACTTCATGGACCAGTAGTGCGATAACTGAAAAGGACTAGTTCCGGTTCCATCGCAAAATTCATTTGCACACAAATAATTTGCGTACTATCGTGGTCACATGCCGCTTCGCTAGCGCTTCGCCAGACCGGCGAACCGCCAGCCAGCGGCAAACATGCCAACCCTGACACCCCAGACTAGGAGCTGCATCATGAACATCCTCTACAAGGCAAGCGCAACGAGCACCGGCGGCCGCGACGGCCGCGCCGTATCGTCGGACAATGCATTGGACGTGAAGCTGGCGGCACCGCGTGAACTCGGCGGAAATGGCGCAGCAGGCACGAATCCCGAACAGCTCTTTGCAGCCGGCTACTCGGCCTGTTTCCTGAGCGCCATGAAGTTTGTCGCCGGCCAGCGCAAACAGGCCCTGCCGGCCGATACGCAGGTTTCCGCCGACGTCGGCATCGGTCCGAACGACACGGGCGGCTTCGCGCTCGACATCGACCTGCGCATCACTTTGCCGGGTCTGGCTGCGGACGCTGCCAGGGAACTGGTGGATGCAGCGCACCAGGTCTGCCCGTACTCGAACGCTACGCGTAACAACGTCGCGGTTCGTCTGCACGTCGCTTGAGGTCAGGTCGGCCGTTGCGCCGATCAGCAATGCTCAAGAAGAACCGCTCACGGCGCATTACCCGGTGCCGCGCCCGGCCCTATCGTGCAGGGTGCGGGCGCCACCCGCTCCTCGCGAAAGGCGCGCCGTTCAAGCGGGAATACGAGCAGTTGGGGCTGGGAAAAAGGTCGCTCGGCCGACGCAGCGTTCGCCGCCTGGTGCGACGGCCGCACCGGCTATCCGCTCGTCGATGCCGCGATGCTGCAGTTGAACCAGACCGGCTATAAGCACAACCGTCTGCGGATGGTCACGGCAAGCTTCCTCGCGAAGGATCTCGGCATCGACTGGCGGCTCGGCGAGCGATACTTCGCCGATTTGCTGAACGACTTCGATTTCCCGGCGAACAACGGCGGCTGGCAGTGGGCCGCCTCGACCGGCTGCGGCGCGCAACTTCACTTCCGTATTTTCAATCCGGTCACACGATCCGAAAAATTCGACCCCGACGGTCGCTTTATCAAACGATATCTACCGCAGCTCGCGAAGTTGCCGGCAAAATGGATTCCCGCGCTGTGGCTGGCCGGCGCGGAGCGGCTCGCGGTATTCGGTGCATGGTACTGGGGGGAATCATCCCGAACGGATCGTCGACCACGCACAGGCCCGCGAGCGCACACTGGTCTGATACGGAAAGTGAGTGCCTGCTCACATTACTGAATAAGAAGGTCTGAAGGGGGTGAAGATGCGCCGTCTGCCGTCGCTGCTCGTGTTTTTGATCCTGACGCTGGCGGCCGGCTGGGCCGCGAGTCTGTCTCTGCCGGACGCGTGGTACACGGGCCTGCAAAAGCCCGTGTTCAATCCGCCGAATTGGGTTTTCCCACCGGTCTGGACCGTACTTTACGTGCTGATGGCGTTTTCCGCGTGGCGCGTGTGGAAGCGCGACGGCCTGACCGCGGCGATCGTACTGTGGGTCGTGCAACTGGTGTTCAACGCCGCGTGGATGTGGCTGTTTTTCGGCCTGCATCGGCCGGAGACGGCGTTGATCGACATCCTGATTCTGCTGCTGCTGATCGTGATGCTGACGTACGTGTTCTGGCGGCGCGATCGCCTCGCGGGCATTCTGCTCATGCCGTATGTCGTGTGGGTCGCATACGCCGCGCTTTTGAACTATGCGTTGTGGCAGCTGAATCCGGCTGCTTGAGCGGAGCCTGCCAAGCGGGCGCGAAGGCCGCGCGATGAGTAAAGGGAGCGCGCGATACGGGCAATAGCCTTGATGGCCAACCCCAAACACCAGCGCCTCACCACGCGCCGATGTTCCGATTGCTGACGGCCTGTTGCCGATTCCAGGCAGTCGGCTTAGCCGTAGTGCTGGCTCATCCACGACGGCTGACGCACGTTCGTCTCTTGATCGAGCTTGCGCATGCGGAATTCGAGGTCGTAGAGATCGGTCGCTTCAGCGAGATAGGCGTCAGCGCGCTCCTTCGCGAGCTGGTCCGGCGACTTGGTCAGAAACAGGAACAGGCGGCTGATCAGATACATGGTTCACCTCGGCAATGATGGATAGGCGTTTACGCCTAGGGGATAACCCGTATTATAGGGAAAACCCTGATTTAACGCCACTGCTCATTTTCGAGGTGTTGCTCGGACGTCACCGCCCGACCGACGATGCCGCCAATCCTTCCGCGATGCGGCCCGCGTCCGTGCGACGCTGATGCCGGAAAAATTCCCACAGCATGGCGCTCGCGTCCGGGCCCTTGGACGAATGGAAGGGCAGCGCATCGTCGCCGCCAGCCCATGCGTGACCCAGCCCCTGCACACGACAAACCCGCACCACGCGCCGCCCGCCGCGCAGATAGTCGCGCATCACGACGCCATTTTTGCGGTCTTCGCGCGTCTCGCCGGTTTTGCGCGCGCCGCTTGCATCAATGAGGCGGTTCAGACGCAGGAACTGTGTCGCCAACTGGTCCGCGTTGACGGGCGCCACCACATGGTCGGCATCGCCGTGGACGATCAATGCCGGCATGCCCGGGTATTGCGCGACGTTCGTGGTTTCGTCGACGAGTTCCACCGGCTCACGACGCGCGCCGCGGCGCATCACGTCCATCGCGGTAATGCCGGAGCGCGCCTCGCCGAAAGCGGGGCCGGAATGCAGCGCGACCGCTGCGAAATGCCCGGGGTACTTGACGGCCAATAGCGCGGTCAGCCCCGCGCCCGCCGAAATCCCCGCCACGTAGACACGCGCGCGGTCAAAGCCGTGTTGCTCGACCAGCGAATCCACCAGCGACACGACCGCGCGCGCTTCCGCGCCGCCGGCGTTATCGCCGGCATCGTACCAATGCCAGCAGCGGTGCGAGTGCGCGTGCTTCGATTGCTCCGGATACACGACCGCGAAGCCGTAGCGGTCGGCGAGCAGGTTCATGCGCGTACCCTCGGCGAATTCGTCGATCGACTGCGTGCAGCCATGCAGCATCACGACCAGCGGCATCGCCTCATGCGCGTGTCCGGACGGGATATAGAGCCCGTACTGCAGGTGATTGACCAGCCGGCCCGGCGCGGCCGGCGCGGAATGGAACGAGCGCGTCCACGCGCCGCTCGCCCACGCGGCCGCGCGTGGACGCACGCGCGACTCGCGCGGCGCTTCGCGTTTCATCGGCATGCGTAGCGCGGCAGCCGGCTTCAGTGGATGAGCCTTGCTCGACGGTTTGGTGGTGGCGGCGCGAACCGGTCGCGCCTGCGCTCGCTTGGCGGTTTTTTGCGCGTGTTCGGTTTGGATCGCGAGCAGGCGCTTGAAACCGCGCAGCCAGATTTTCGACAGGCTTTTTGCCATCGGCGATAACCTCGCAAAAGAGATAAATGCGGATCCCAAAACTGCGGATCGGATAAAGTTGTGCAATGCACAATAACATCATTTTTCCTGCGGTGCTGAACAGCAGCGCCGCCCTTCCTGCCCATTCCGATCGTCGCGAACCTTGCCGGGGACCTGTCGTCAAACCACGTCAACAGCCGTTCGGCAACCCACATTCGGCGTGCAAAAGCGCTGTGCGCCGCAAGACCGTCGCGCGACACCCGACTATACTGGCGGTTGATCTCCCGACGTGTCGATCCGGGCCGCATCGGCGTTTCGTGCCGGCCGCGCGCCGATTTCCACCAACCCGATTTCACGCGACCCGCGTCGCGCTCCCGCCATGCCCGATTTACCAATCCACCTGTGGTATTCGATCACCAGCCTCGGCGGCGCCGGCCTGACGCTGCCGCTCGCGCTCGCCATCGCGCTGTGGTTGGCGGTCGGCTACTCGTGGCGGCTCGCGGCCTGCTGGCTCGCGCTGCTCGGGACGGCGATCGGCGTCGTGACCGTGACCAAGCTCGCCTTCCTCGGCTGGGGCGTCGGCGTGCGCGAGCTCGATTTCACCGGCGTCAGCGGTCACTCCATGCTGTCCACGGCCGTCTATCCGGTCGCGCTGTTTTTGATGCTATTGCCCGCGCGCCGCGCCGTCCGGCTGCTCGGCGTGCTCGGGGGGCTTGCCGCCGGCCTGGCGGTGGGCTTGTCGCGCGTCGTGCTGAGCGCGCATTCGCCGTCCGAAGCCGTGACTGGCTGCCTCGTCGGCGCGCTCGCCGCGCTCGTGTTCGTGCGCATCGCGTGGAATGCGGAGCCGGGCCGGCTGTCGGCGCTCCCGGTCGCCGTCAGCCTGATGGTGCTGGCAATCCTGATGCACGGCGTGCACGTGCCCACGCAGCGCTGGGTCACGCATATCGCATTGAAGGTGTCCGGCCACGACCGGCCGTTCATTCGCGCGATATGGCGGTCCCCACGCGACATCCGACCGTCGGCCGCGCCGCTGTCGCAAACGCGCAATACGCTCGAGCCGATGCGCGCGTTGGACATCTGAGCACGCTGCGCCGGCCCTTCCGCCGCGTTTTCAAGCTTCCTTTTACAGTTTCGTAGCACTTTGCTCGCGCTTCACGCCATACGTGAAGCGCTGCGCCGAATCGACCGTTTCGCGCACCGCTATAACCGCGCATATATTACGATAGCGTTTTTAAGCCACCGCTTCCCGTTCACGTCAGACTCCAGGTCCTTCATGACACCCTCTTGCCATCTGAAGCAGTACGCGCTGTGCGTCGCAGCAGCCGCCGCCCTCGCGATCAGCGTGGATGCCCACGCCGATGAACTGGTGGTCTCGGCCGCCGCCAGCCTGACCAACGCGTTCAAGGCGGTCGGCGACGCGTTCGAGCAACAGCATCCGGGCACCAAGGTTCTGTTGAACTTCGGCGCGTCCGACGTGCTGATGCAACAAATCGTCAAAGGCGCGCCCGCCGACGTATTCGCGTCCGCGGATCAGAAGGCAATGGACAAGGCCGCCGCCGAAAAGGTGATCGTGCCGTCGACGCGGCGCGACTTCGCCGCCAACTCGCTGGTGTTGATCGTGCCAGCCGACAGCCATTTCGCGCCCGCCAACCTCAACGCGCTGACGACCGCGAACGTCAAGCGCGTCGCGTTCGGCGATCCGGCCTCGGTGCCGGTTGGCCGCTACACGCAGGACGCGCTTCAGGCCGCCGGCGTGTGGGACGCGGTCAGCGCCAAGGCGGTGCTCGCGTCGAACGTGCGTCAGAGCCTTGATTACGTCGCGCGCGGCGAAGTCGACGCCGGCTTCGTGTTCGGCACCGATGCCGCGATCATGCCCGACAAGGTCAAGGTCGCGCTGAACCTGCCGACGCAAACGCCGATCAGCTATCCGATCGCGCAGCTCGAAGGCAGCCATCACGCGGCCGACGCGCAAGCCTTCATCGACTTCGTGCTGTCGCCGGCCGGCCAGGCGGTGCTCGCGAAGTACGGCTTCAGGCCGGCGCATTGATTCACGGGGAGTGCACACGCTCATGCAACAGGCCTGGGTTCCGCTGCTGCTATCGCTGAAGGTCGCAGGCTGGGCCACCGCGCTCAATCTCGTGCTCGGCGTCGCGGCCGCGCTTGGCCTGTCGCGCTGGCGCTCCGGCGCGCGCGACGTGATCGATTCGCTGCTGATGCTGCCGCTCGTGCTGCCGCCCACCGTGCTCGGCTACTACCTGCTCGTGCTGCTCGGCCGACGCGGCGTGATCGGCGCGTGGTTCGACCGCATCGACATCCAGCTCGTCTTCACGTGGCAGGGCGCGGTGATCGCGTCGACGGTGGTCGCGTTTCCGCTCGTTCTGAAGTCCGCGCGCGCCGCCTTTGAAGGCGTCGATCCGCAGTTGGAGCGCGCGGCGCGCACGCTCGGCGTCAGCGAAGCCGCGGTGTTTTTCCGCGTGACGCTGCCGCTCGCCGCGCGCGGCATCCTCGCGGGCGGTCTGCTCGCGTTCGCGCGCGCGCTCGGCGAATTCGGCGCGACGCTGATGATCGCGGGCAATCTGCCAGGCCGCACGCAGACACTGTCGGTCGCGGTCTATTCCGCGGTGCAGGCCGGCGACGACAGCACCGCCAACTTCCTCGTGCTCGTGACATCGGTCGCGTGCGTGACGATCCTGCTGCTTGCGGGGCGTCTCGTGCCGCAGCACACGCTTCTGAGAGCCCGCTGACATGCCGCTCAACGTCGCCATCCGCAAGACCTTCGAGACCGCCGAGCGGCGTTTCACGCTCGACGTCGCGTTTAGCGCGAGCACGCAGCGGCTCGTGCTGTTCGGGCCGTCGGGCGCGGGCAAGAGCCTGACCTTGCAGGCGATCGCCGGCTTGCTGCGGCCCGATGAAGGGACCATCACGCTGCACGGCACCACCTTGTTCGATAGCGCGGTCGGCATCGATCAGAAGCCGCAGGCGCGCGAGATCGCGTATCTGTTTCAGGACTACGCGCTGTTTCCGCATCTGAACGTGCGGCAGAACATCGGCTTCGGGCTGCACCGGGGCTGGCTCAATCCGCGTGCGTGCGGCGCGCATGCGCAGGTCGATTACTGGCTCGATGCGCTCGAATTGAGGGGCGTGGCGGGCAATCACCCGGCGCAGCTGTCAGGCGGGCAGAAGCAGCGCGTGGCGCTCGCGCGCGCGCTGGTTTCACAGCCGCGCCTGCTGCTGCTCGACGAGCCGTTTTCCGCACTGGATAGCGAGTTGCGCCAGCGCATGCGGCGCGAGCTATCGGACCTGCAAACGCGGCTCGATATTCCGATGGTGCTGATCACGCACGATCCGGACGACGTCGCCGCATTCGGCGATCAGGTCGTGCAGGTCAGCGACGGCCGCGTGCGCGAGGATCATCCGTTCGCAGGATATGCGCGCAGCGAGGCGTCGCCTCGTTGAGCGGGCGGCATTGCGCCTTCGTTACGCCCCGGCAACCTCAATCCTTCACGCCAAGTATCACGCTCGACGCCTTGAACACCGCGACCGCGCTCGCGCCTTCCTGCAAACCGAGCATGTCGACGCTGCCATTGGTGACGACCGCCGTGACCACCGCGCCGCCTTCGAGCCCGAGCGACACTTCCGCGTTCACCGCGCCGCGCTTCACGCTGTGCACGGTGCCACGCAACTGATTGCGCGCCGACAGGTTCAACGGCGCACCGCGATCGCCATCACCCGGTACGAGCAAAACGACCCACGACGCCTTGATCAGCGCAAACGCCGCCACGCCGACCGCGAGCCCGAGGGCTTCGGTGCTCTCGTGCGTGAGCACGGCGACGATCGTGTGGCCGCCGGGCAGCGCGAGCGACACTTCGTCGTTGACGGTGCCGCGCTCGATCGCCGACACCGTGCCGTAGAACTGATTGCGCGCGCTTGTTTTCACGCCGATGCGGCCGATCAGGTCCCAGTCCGTCGCGAAGCCTTCGCCGATCGCCGCGCCGGCGCGTTCGAGAAAGCGCCGATGCTCGCGCTCGACCGCGCGAAACGTCTCGATCAGCTTCACCGCGCGCGGCGTCAGCGTCGTGCCGCCGCCGCCCTTGCCGCCGGTCAGACGCACGACGAGCGGTTCGCCGGCGAGGTTGTTCATCGTGTCGATGGCATCCCACGCGCCTTTGTAGCTGATGCCGACCGCCTTCGCCGCGCTCGTGATCGAGCCGGTCTCGCCAATCGCCGCAAGCAGCGCGATGCGGGCCGCGCCGCCGAGCGTCTGCGTGCCCGCCTGAAACCAGACGGAGCCGCCGAGTTCCAGGGCATCGCGGGGAGGATCGGGGCGGTCGATGGTCATGGCAGAGAGTGGCTGAGGGTACGAGGCAGGGCGGCGAATCATTATAGCGACGCGCTCTTCTACGGCTGGCCCCTACGCTTGCCGTTCACCACGGCACGACTCTGCCGAGGTAGTCGAGGTAATGCAAACCGGCACGGCCGTCGTATGCGTCGATCGTGCTGACCAGGTTCGGGATGCTTTCGTCGATGCTCAGACGCGCGTCCGGCCCGCCCATGTCGGTTCGCACCCAGCCGGGCGCCATCAGCAGCAGGGTTCTGGTATCGCTTCGATGACGTGCGGCAAAGCTGCGCATGAACATGTTGAGCGCGGCCTTGCTGCCGCGATAGACCTCGTAGTTGCCGTTCTCGTTGTTGGCGACGCTGCCCTGCCCCGACGACATCACGCCGATCGTGCCAGTCGGCCGAACGAGATCCTGCAGCGCCTCGACGACCCGCATCGGACTCAACGCGTTCGTCACCATCACGCGCACGAATTCGTCGGTCGATACATCCGCGATCGTTTCACTATCGTCGTTCTTGACGCCGGCGTTGACGAACAGCAGGTCGATCGGACGTCCTTCGAGGCGGCCCCGCAACGCGGCGACCTGTTCGGGCATCGTGATGTCGACCGTTTCGACTTCGAGTGCTTCATGTGACGCTTTTGCAAGCTGAAGGAGCCTGGTCGTGGAATTTTGTCTGCCGGTCGCGATGACTCGCCAGCCGCGCTTCAGATACTCCTCGACCATCGCGAAGCCGAGGCCGCGCGAGGCGCCGATCAGAAGCACGGTTTTTTGCTGGTTTGCGGGTTGCATGGAACGTTTCCTGTCGATGGACTCGGGTTGAAACCAGTCCAGGAAATATAGTCGCTCGTGATACAGGGCGGAAGATGCAATGCTTGCACTTACCGACCGTGAATCGTCGACAATGAGCAAGCGCACGACTCAGGAGACCGCGCGATGTCACCCTCTCGTGAATACTGGTTCCCAGCCAAACGCTATGGCTGGGGTTGGGGCCTTCCCGTGCGCTGGCAAGGATGGGTGACGCTGCTCGCGTATTTCGTGTCACTCGGGGTGGTCGTTTTCCGGTTTCGACCCGCGGGTCATCCGCTCACGTTCGCCTTGCTGGTCGCGCTATTAACAGTGGCTCTCGTGCTCGTGTGCTGGCTGAAGGGCGAGCCGCCGCGCTGGCGGTGGGGTAAGGACTAGCAAGTCCGCTCAGCCACGCCAGCACCCACGTCTCTAGCCGGGCATGCAGGTGGTCGGGTTCATTCGGTTTCGCTGTCGTCGGTGTCCGCATTGGAGTTGATTTCGTGTCGCATCGCCGAGCCTGCAAGTACGCTCGCTTGCAGGGGCGCGGCCTCCTTGCGCTCGCTGTATCGATCGGTCAGATAGTCCGAACGGTCCCGCACGAGCAGCGTGAACTTGATCAGTTCTTCCATCACGTCGACCACGCGATCATAGTAGGACGAGGGCTTCATACGGCCATCGGAATCGAATTCCTGGTATGCCTTCGCGACCGACGACTGATTGGGGATGGTCACCATCCGCATCCAGCGGCCAAGCACGCGCAGCGCGTTTACCGCATTGAACGATTGCGAGCCTCCGCACACCTGCATCACAGCCAGCGTGCGCCCTTGGGTCGGCCGTATTCCCGCGCTCTCGAGCGGCAGCCAGTCGATCTGATTCTTGAATACGGCCGTGAGATTGCCGTGGCGCTCCGGGCTGCACCAAACCTGCCCCTCCGACCACTCGGACAGCTTGCGCAGTTCGACGACCTTCTGATGATCTGCCGAGACGCTATCGGCGAGCGGCAGGCCGTGCGGGTCGAATACCCGCGTTTGCGCTCCGAAATGCCGGAGGATGCGCTCGGCTTCGAGCGTCAGCAGCCGGCTGTACGACGTTGCTCGCAGCGACCCGTAAAGCAGCAGGATGCGTGGCGGATGCGTTGACGTGGTTACGGGTGTCAGCTTGTCCACGTCCGGTATATCGAAGTGAATAGGGCTGACGTTCGGCAGATCACTCATCACGATCCGTTTCTCCCCAAGTTGGGCGCGACTTTCCGCTGCCCTGATTCGTACCATGCTTGCGAACGGTTCACGACCCCCACGACGAGCAGCATCACGGGGACCTCGATCAGAACCCCAACCACCGTCGCCAGTGCGGCACCCGAATGAAAGCCGAACAGGCTGATTGCCGTGGCCACGGCGAGTTCGAAGAAGTTGCTTGCGCCAATCAGACTCGACGGGCCAGCGACGCAATGTGCGACGCCCAACTGGCGGTTGAGCAGGTAGGCCAGTCCCGAGTTCAGAAACACCTGAATGAGGATTGGCACGGCGAGCATCGCGATCACCAGCGGCTGCTCAACGATCTGCTGACCCTGAAACGCAAACAGCAGGACCAGCGTCACGAGCAAGGCGCAGATGGACCAGGGACCGAGACGGGCAACGACGCTACGGAAATGCTCTTCGCCCTTTCGAAGAAAGCGTTGGCGCAGCAGTTGCGCGAGGATGACCGGGATCACTATGTAAAGGCCAACCGAAGCGATCAGTGTGTCCCAAGGCACTGTGATCGCGGACAGCCCGAGCAGCAACGCGACGAGTGGCGCGAACGCCACGACCATGATCGAGTCGTTCAGCGCGACCTGCGACAGAGTGAAATACGGGTCGCCCTTGCACAGCTGCGACCACACGAAGACCATTGCCGTGCACGGCGCGGCGGCGAGCAGGATGAGACCCGCGACGTAGCTGTCGAGTTGCTCGACGGGCAGCCACGGCCTGAACACGTGACGAATGAACACCCAGCCCAACACGGCCATCGAGAACGGTTTGACGAGCCAGTTGACCGCGAGCGTCACGCCGATGCCGCGCCATTGGCTGCCGACCTGCTTCATCGCCGAGAAGTCGATCTTGATGAGCATCGGGATGATCATCACCCAGATCAGCACGCCGACGGGCAGGTTGACGTGCGCGACTTCCATGCGCCCGAGCGCCTGAAATGCGCCCGGCAACAACTGGCCGAGTATCACGCCTGCCACGATGCACAGCGCGACCCACACCGTCAGGTAGCGCTCGAAGAAGCCGATAGCCGGGCGCGCGGCTGCGCGAGCCTCAGCGCGACTCATTGGTTTCCTCTGCCGGACGCTCGCCAATGGCACGCATTTCGCGCTGGATTGCGTCGTGGTTGAGCGCGTGCAGCGGCAGGTTCACGAACTGGCTCACGCGATTCATGATCTGTCGATAGACCTTGTCGAAAACTTCGCGCTTCTCGCCGTCGGTTCCCTGGCAGGCGGCGGGATCTTCAAAGCCCCAGTGTGCGCTGATCGGCTTGCCGGGCCAGATCGGGCAGACCTCGCCCGCAGCCTGATCGCATACGGTAATGACGAAGTCCATCTGCGGCGCGTCGGGCGTTGCGAACTCGTCCCAGCTCTTACTGCGCATCTTCGCGGTGTCGTAGCCCAGTGCCGCGCATTTCTCGATCGCGAACGGATTGACTGCGCCGGATGGATGGCTGCCCGCGCTGTACGCGCGAAACTGTCCTTTGCCGAGCACGTTGAACAGCGCCTCGGCCATGATGCTGCGTGCGCTGTTGCCGGTGCAGAGAATCAGTACGGAATACGGTTTGCCGCTCATGTGCGGTTCCGAAATGAAATGCCTGTCGGGGACGGAGCGCAGCAGGCTGCCGCGGATTCGTTTGCTGCCAATGCCTGGGTATGAGATTGCCCATAGATGGGAGCCGATTCGAGCGTCAGGAAGGTTTCCCAGGCCACGCCTTGCGGATCGACGGTCCACGCCTTGTCCGACTTCGCGTAACAGCATGTCGTGCCGCTCTGGTGCTGCACGGGAACTTCAGCGGCGGCGAAGCGCGCGTTCATCTCTGCCAGTTCCTCATCGGTTTCGACCTGGATGCCAATGTGATCGACGCCAGGTTTCGCGCCGCGTTGCGAGATCGCGAAGTTCACGACGGGGTCGCTCAACTCCCACTTGCAGTAATCGCTCTTGATGACTGTCGGCTCGACGTTGCCAAACATCGCGCTGTAGAAGCGGATGCTGTCGGCAAGATTGTCCACGGCCACGTGAATGTGCATGCGTTTCATGTTTCGTCTCGGCAGCAGGTGGAAAGGTCGCTCGCGGCGCACGATGCACCGGAGCAGCAGTTCTCTGTGAGGAAGCCGATCAGCGACGTCATCGCGTCGAAGTTTGCGGTGTAGATGACGAAGCGCCCTTCCTGTCGCGGATTCACCAGTCCGGCGTGTGTCAGGTCTTTCAGGTGGAATGAAAGGCCGGAAGGCGAAATGCCTAACTGCTGCGCTATTTCGCCAGCCGCCATGCCTTTGGGGCCGGCAACGACGAGCTGGCGAAAGATCGCGAGACGGGATTCGTGAGCGAGCGCGCCCAGCGCGCGTACGGCATTGATCGTGTCCATAAAGACACTATATCCACTTCACCGTTATATTTCAATTTTTGTTGAAATGTCGCAATCTGGTCCAATCTGGTCGGTGGTTCGCTCTTTGATGACGCATTTTGCTAGTCGGGACGGCTGGCGTACTGCGCAATCCCATTGCCGAAGGATACAAAAAATAACATTCGGCGAAAACTGCTCAAAGGCAAGCCAAACAACGCTTTGGCAAGATTCTTGAGTCGCGCGACAGGCGGCGACGCACCGTCGAAAGGCGTGCGTCTGGACACGGCCAGTTGGAGACGTCCGACACAGTCGCCCAGATCGTCGATAGTCAAGGGGCATAAACTGGGCGAGGCTGCTCGCAGCGTGACCGGCGTCCTGTTGCATTCAACACTTCGGCCCGGTGCGCTAAAAGTCATTCGACGTCGAATGGGGTGGGAGCGACAACCTGGTTCAAAGACGTGTGCCGTCTGCGAAGACCTGCTTCCAGACCAATACACGAACCGATCGACGCAAACCTGTGGACCAGAACGGGTCGGTCTGCACCAGGCGATCAACCACCTCCGGCGTATCGGCCTCCACTAACCAGAGCCCGCCCGCGCCTGAATCTTCGTTCTGGTGAAGCGGTCCCGCAGCCCGGATCATTGACGCATGCCTGCTCAAAAAGTCTAGGTGTTCTGACATGTGCCGGCCGCGCACATCGGCCGCGCAATTCTCGTTGTCCTCGAATAGAACCGCAAACAGCATGGCTGCATCTCCTGTAGAGGTGGATGCGCCTAGCTTAGTGCGGCATCATTGCGGCCTCAACACCGAAAAATGCCGACCATCACTGCAAAAATGCGCGCCTTCGACTGGAACAATCTTCAGTACGCCCTCGCTGTCGCCCGCGATGGGGGCTACGCGTCGGCCGGGCGACGCCTAAGCGCCGATCCGACAACCGTCGCGCGGCGGGTGCGTGCCATCGAGTCCGCACTTGGAGCGACATTGTTCGAACGTGCGACGGATGGCCAGATGCGTCCGACCGAAGCTGGCGAAGCAGTAATCGCGCGCGCGGAAATTGTCGAGGCGCAGATCGGTGGTTTGACCGAAGTCGTTAAAGGCATTGATGCCGCCGTAACCGGCTCGGTGCGCGTGACCTCTGTGCCGGTGCTCGTCAATCGCGCCCTGGTTCCTGCACTGCCTACTTTGCTTGGTCGATACCCCGACCTGCGAATTGAACTAATAGCTGATGCGCGCGACCTGAATCTGAGTCGCCGTGATGCGGACATCGCAGTACGCCTCGCGAGACCCGGCGACGCAGTTGGAAACCGTGTTTTCGCCCGGCGAATCGGCATGCTCCGTTTTGCCGTATATGCATCGCAAGCCTGCAAAGATGATGCGCGGAATCTCCCGTGGGTGACGTACGAAGACGAGATGGCGTCGCTGCCCCAAGCACGATGGGTAAATGAGGCAGCCACACGCGGTGGTGGCCTGGCTGCCGTGGCAGTCAACGATGCCGAGTCCCTTCTGCAATGCGTCCAGGCCGGACTCGGCCGATCGGTGTTGCCATGTATCGTCGCTGATCACACGGCCGGAATCGTGCGCGTCGACCAAGCGGTCCCGGCGACTCTCGAGCGTGAGATCTGGACGTTGACCCATCCGGACGTGCGACGCCTCGCGCGGGTGTCTGCGGTTCTGGGATGGATCGAAGGGACGCTTGTCAATGGCGACAAGTAGTCGAGCAGGTGGGCTTGGCGCTTGGCAAACGAACGACCGCTGTCGGCGAGTCTGGGCGTCCGAGACGGGTCGTCTACAACCGCCCGCGTCGCTACAACCGAGAGCAGTACTGGCAAAGACCATTCCCAAACGACCAGTTCTCCTTCTCGACCTCGACGAGGTTGATGAACACATCCTCGGGCCGCACGCCCGGCGACTTCCCGAGTTCATCGACGATGCGCCGATACAGCGCCTTCTTCTGCTCGACCGGGCGCGTGTTGCTGACGGTCAATTGGATCATGACGAGATCGTCGCCGCGCTCGATATTCTGGTACTGCCGGTCATAGATCATGTTGTCGGGCGTGTGCTCGGTGATCAGCATGAACATGTCGTCCTTCGGCACGTTGAACGTGTCAACCAGCGAGCGCTGGATGCCGGCGGTCAGCGCCTGGCGGTAATCGGCCGGCTTGCCGGCGCGCAGTGAGATTCGGGTGAGCGGCATGATGGGCTCCTTGTTGCGGTGTTGGGTTGAACACAGCTTAGGCGCGCTCCATCATAATAAACAGATATCCATGCCTATTTCATCCATTTTCATCCGAAATGAAAGTCCTCGATCTCGATGCGGTGCGGGCCTTTGTTCTGGTCGCCGATCTGCGCAGCTTCACGCGCGCCGCGGACGCGCTCGACACCACGCAATCGGCCGTCAGCCTGAAGCTGAAGCGACTGGAGGCGCACCTGGGCAAGCAGCTGCTGGAGCGCACGCCGCGCGTCGTGCGTCTGTCCGCCGACGGCCACGCGTTTCTCAACGCCGCGCGCGAGTTGCTGAACGCGCACGAGCGCGCGCTCGGCGCGCTGTCGGTGGAGCGGCGGCGGCTCGTGCTCGGGCTCAGCGAGCACGTCGTGGGCTCCGATCTGCCGCACCTGCTCGGCCGGCTCAACGCGCACGATCCGGGCCTCGTGGTCGAGTTGCATATGGGCACGTCGGCGGCGTTGCTCGCGCAGTTCGACGAACGCCGGCTCGATGCGGCGATCGTCCGCTACGGCGCCGACGAACCGCCGCGCGATGACGCGCAGACGCTGTTCAGCGAACCGCTCGGTTGGCTCGCGACGCCGACATGGCTGCCGCGAGTCGGTGAGCCGCTGGCGCTCGCGCTATTGAGCCCGCCGTGCAATGTGCGTGACGTCGCGTTGCGCACGCTGACGGCGGCGGGGATCGCCTGGCAGGAGGTGTTTGTGGGTGGTGGCGTCGCGGCAGTGGGCGCGGCTGTGGCCGCTGGGCTCGCCGTGTCACCGCTCGCGCGTCGGGTTGCGCCGCGCGGTCTGATCGACGTCGGCGCGCGGCTCAGCCTGCCGGCGCTGCCGGAATCGCGTGTGACGCTGCATTCGCGCGTGCGCGAGGCCCGCTCGGCGGAAACGCTGCGGCTGCTTGCAAACGGCCTCGCCACGGCGTGACGCCACGACCGATGCCACACCGCGCCGCTCGAAGCAGCCTCAGTGGATGATTGGCGGCAGCGAACCGCTGCTGGCGGTCGCCGGATTGGGCACGGCGCCCATCGGCGCGATGTCGCTAACGTTTGCGGACGCGTCCGGCGAAGTCCGCACGGACGGTTTGATCGGATTCGCACGGGAAATCGCGGGCTTCGCCGCGACCTTGTCCACGTGCGGACGCGCGGTGTGAGCCGCCGCGAAATCGGCGTGCACCACCTTGCCCTGAGCCGGCTTCGCGGCCTGCGCGTCAACGATGGCGTGCGAGCGGTTCTGGCCCGACGCGGCGACTTTCACGCCGTCCTTCACGTTCCCGCCCGCCACGAGATGTTTCACGCCGTTCCCATGCGCTGCGAGTTTGCCGCCGTGGGCCGCGCCGGCCGACGCGACATGGGTTGCCGCGTGCCGGGCGCCCGCCGTCTGCCGCGCATGCGCACCAGTTTGGGTCTTGACTCCGCCCTTGGCGCCCGCCTTCACTTTCACCGCCTCGGGTTTCTTCCGCGCGTGCGCCTGCCGGGTAACGTGTCCGCTCGCGATATGCCCGCTCGCCTCCGGCGGATTCCACACTTCCGCATAACCAGCAGCCAACGCCACCTCCGACACACACCATACGGCCAGCGCCGCTGCTACTACTCGAACCCGCATCTGCTGCTTCTCCTGATCGACGACTGCCAAAACGAGCCGGGATTATATTCTCTTGCAAAAATCCACTTTTGGACTAATATCATTAAAAAGTACACATAGGGACTTACCCGCAATGACTCACGCTGCCCGAATTTCCTCGCCCGAGGCATCGCCGCGACAATCGCTTTCGGAACCCACGCTGACGCAGATGTCCGCGGCCGGTCTGCGTGCGTTCTTCAACATCGCGCGCGACTGGGACCTGAGCGCCGACGAGCAGATCGTGCTGCTCGGCAAGCCGGGGCGCTCGACGTTCTTCAAGTGGAGGGCGACGCCCGAGACCGCGCGCCTCAGCCACGACACGCTGGAGCGACTGTCGCTGCTGCTCGGTATCTACAAGGCGCTGCAGATTCTGCTTCCGCAGCCGAGCGCCGCCGACACCTGGGTCAAACGCCCCAACAGCGCGCCGCCGTTCGGCGGCAAACGCGCGCTGGACCGTATGCTGGCAGGCAACATCAGTGATCTCGTGGCCGTGCGCCAGTATCTCGACGCAATGCGAGGCGGCTGGGCGTGACACAACCGCAATGGCAGGACCGCTGGACCAGCGCAGCGCTCGATTGGTCGCCCGCGTATCGCGTGATTCCGACGCGCTTTCCGGCCATCAACCTGTTCGATCGGGTCGCATCGCCGGAGGATTTCGACGCGCTGTACGCGCTCGAAGCGATGACCAACGACCGTCTGCGCACCGAAATCGGCGAACTCGATCTGGTGCCGCGCGAGGAGCGCCGTTTCGGGCCCGGCTACGGGCCGATCATGGCCGCGCTCACGCATCTGAATCCGCTCGGCAGCCGCTTTTCCGACGGCACCTACGGCGTGTTCTATTGCGCGCGTTCACGCGCGACTGCGATTGCCGAAACACGCTATCACACGGGTCAGTTTCTCCGGGCGACCGCCGAGCCGCCGATGCGTCAACAGATGCGTCTCTACACGGTAGTCGCACAAGGCAGCGTGGTCGACTTGCGTCGCGACCCCGAGTTCGATCCCGCCGTGCTGTCGCCCGACGACTACCTTCCCGGACAGGCGCTCGGGCGCGCGGTACGCGCGGCGGGCGCGCCGGGCATCGTGTATCCGTCGGTGCGCGACAGCGCTGGCGAATGCCTCGCGGCGTTCCGCACGATGCTGCTGCGCGACTGCCATCACGCGGCATACCTCGAATACAACTGGAACGGCACGAGCGTCGATATGGTGTTCGAGTTGAATCAGGTCGGGTGACAGAAGAGCGGCGAAGCAGCGCGGGGACTTCAGCCGTTCAAGGCAAGGCCAATTCCGCCGCCCCTTCCGCGCGCGCGGCCTCGACCGAGATCGACCAACGACGCAACGCCTGCGGCTGCACGATCGTCAACGTGCCGTCCGGCCCGAACGCGCCCGTATCGATGAACACTTGCGAGCCGATCTGCGTGATGTCGCGCACCGGCGTATGGCCGCAATAAGTCAGCGACAGCCCGCGCTGCCGCAGCGGATCGCCGTTGCCCAGCGCGAGTTCGCGACCCCACAGCAATTGCTGGCGCGTTTCGGCCGAATAATTGCCTGCGTCGAGCTCGGCGTCGGAGCCGAAAAATTCGGCGTGCAGAACGTTGAAGCGCGCCTTGCCGCTGCCGATCACGCGCACGAGCGGCAGCGTGCGCAGATGCTCGGCGTAATAGCGCAGACGCTCGTCGGGCACGTCGACCGCCCACGCGCCGCCGATGCCGTACCACCACTGCCGCCGCAAGCGGCCGTCGGCGACCGCGCACAGCGCGTCCTCGTGATTGCCGAGCACCGCATGGAACCACGGCTTCGCGAGCAGCGCGAGCGCCTGCTCCGAGTGCTCGCCCCGATCGACCAGATCGCCGACCGAAAACAGCCGGTCGCACGTCGGATCGAACGCGATCTGACGCAGCAGGTAGCGCAACGCGTCGACGCAGCCGTGCAGATCGCCGACCACGAAATCGCGGCCGGCCTCGTTGGCGTCGTGATGCTGAACGAAGTTGGCAGGGGTGGAATTCATCCCACCATGATAATGCGGCCGACGCGCGCGCGTATGCGGGGTGCCTATCGTATCCGCACGCTTCATCGAGCAAGAAAGACCTCGCACGACGCAGAAATGACGCTGAAACGGCACATTTGCGGTATGCGTTACCGGAAATGCGCGTTTGCGCGAGTCACTCCTGGCGCGCGCCCGAGTCGTCCCGAGCGCTATTGCAGCGTGCGCAGCTTCGCCACCTGGTCGGCCGCGATCGTCGCCTGCGGATTGCCGAACTGTTTCGTCACGTAGTTGGTGATCGCCGCGATCTGCTCGTCGTCGAGATGGCCGCCGAACGCGGGCATCAGCACGTCCGCGTGCGCGGTCGTGCGATTCACGCCGTGCAGAATGACCAACGCGAGATTGTTCGCGTCGTTCGCGCCGACCGTCGAATTGTGGATCAGCGACGGATACGCGCCCGGCGCGCTCGCGCCCACGCCCTGCCCGGTCCAGCTATGACAGGTCGCGCAATTGGCGACGAACAGTTGCGCGCCGTTTACGCCGGTGATCGCGGTGCCGCGCATGGCGGTGACGTCGCTGGCCGGCTTGCCCCATTGATGACGGGGACGCGCGTCGCCGCCGCTCACGGCCGGCACCGAGCGCAAGAACACGACGATCGAGCGCAAATCCACCGGCGTCAGATACTGCGTGCTGTTCGCGACCACTTCGCCCATCGGGCCGGCCGCGTTTGCGCGGCTCGGCGCCGCGCCGGTCGACAGATACGACGTGAGTTCGTCGTCGCGCCAGTCGCCAACGCCGCTCAGCTTGTCCGGCGTGATATTGAACGCATGCCAGCCGGCCTGCACCGCACCGGAGAAACGCGCGCTCGACTTCAGCCCCTGCATGAAATTGCGTGGTGTATGGCATTCCTCGCAATGCGCGAGCCCTTCGACCAGATACGCGCCCCGGTTCCATTCGGGGCTCTGTTTCGGGTCCGGCACGAAGCGCCCCTCGGTGAAGTTGAACATGTTCCAGAACACCATTAGCCAGCGCTGATTGAACGGGAACTTGAGGCTGTTCGAGGGCGGCGTGTAGTGAATCGGCGCGAGCGTGTTCAGATACGCGCGAATCGCGAGCACGTCCTGTTCGGTCACGCGTGTATAGGCGGTGTACGGGAACGCCGGATAGAGCCGCTGGCCGCCTTTGCCGATGCCTTCGTGCATCGCGCGCATGAAATCGGCGTCGCTCCATTGGCCGATGCCGGTGTCGGGATCGGGCGTGATGTTCGGCGTCACGATCGTGCCGAACGGTGTGCTGATCGGCAGGCCGCCCGCGAATGGGCGCGACTTGTCCGCCGTATGGCAGGCCGCGCAATCGGCAGCACGGGTCAGGTATTGGCCGCGCTTGACGAGGTCGCCATTCGCGGCCGGTCCGGCAAGCGTGGCTTGAGCATCCGACGCTTGCGCGGCGGCGTCGGCGTGCGCGTGGGTGATCGGCATCTCATCGGTCGAGCGTGCGTCCGGGCCGTGCGACTCGTGCCACGCAATCGACAGCGCGAACAGCGAAAACGCCGCCGCGAACGCCGCGCCACCGAAGCGGCGGCGCTGGTTGACGTGCATCAGCGCAGGGTCCGGCTGCACGCGAGAGGTGTTCTTCGTCATTGTGGCTCTCCGGTCGGCGCTCAGATTTCGCGCTTCAGCTTGTCGCCCAGTTTCAGCGACAGTGCAGCGATCGTCAGCGTGCAGTTCACCGACGCGGCGGTGGGCATCACGCCGCTGCTCGCGATGAACAGGTTCGAATGATCGTGTGTGCGACAGTCCGCGTCGACGACCGAACTCGCCGCATCGCTGCCCATGATCGTCGTACCCATGATGTGATTGTTGGGCGCGAAGCTGTCGTCGAACGAGACCTCGGTGCCGCCGAATAGCGTCGCGATCTGCGCATACAGTTCGCGCGTATTGGCGGCGCTCCTCTTCACGTAGTCGTTGATCGAGTAGTAGATCTCGGGCTGAGGAATCCCGAGCGCGTCCTTGTGATCTGCCGACGGCACGATGCGGTTCTGCGGCTCCGGCAGATGTTCGTGAAAGCTGTTGATGTTCAGCGTGCGCGCCGCGCGGTCGCGAATCTGCCGGTCGAGCTCGGCGCCGGTCAGGCCTTTTTTCAGCAGGTCGGCGGTGACGCCCATCGTCGGCACGCCGTTCGACAAATGCAGCTTCTTCGCCGCGTAATCGGAGCGAAACGCGCCGTCGCGGAAGTTGACGACCGAGGTCATCTCCATCGGGCCACGGCCGGGCCACAGCGGTTCGTTGGCGAGAAACGTGACGCCGGTGCCGGGATGGTCCATCAGGTTGCGGCCCACCTGATCGGAGCTGTTGCCGACGCCGTGCGGAAATTTGTCGGAGGTCGACATCAACATCAGCTTCGGCGTTTCGATGCCGTTCGCCGCGAGCACGAACAGCTTGCCGGTGACGCGTGTGCTATTGCCGTTCGGGTCCTTGTAGTGGACCGCGGTGATGAGCCCTTTGTCGTCCGCTTCGATGCGATACACGACCGCTTCGGGAATCAGTTTCGCGCCGGCCTGCTCGGCCTTCTCCGCGTGGATCACACCGTTGTACATCGCGGCGATCGGGCAGATCGGCATGCAGTTGTTGTTGCCGCAGCAGGTGGGCCGCGCATCGTACGGACGGCTGTTGCGCGCGACCGGTTCGGGCACGACCTTGAAGCCCTGCGCGTTGAGCACGTCGCTGAAACGCTGATCCATGTACGACAGCGGCAGCTGCTGCATCGGATAGGGCTTCGAGCGCGGCGAACCGAGATCGATCGAACTATCCGGACCGGACACGCCGAGCTGCACTTCGGCGGCTACGTACCACGGCTCGAGCGTTTCGTACGGATACGGCCAGTCGCGCCCGACACCATATAGCTTGCGCAACTGGAAATCCGACGGCAGCAGCCGCCACGCGGCGGCCGCCCAGTGCCAGGTCGTGCCGCCGACGAGCCGCACGTATTGTGAGTTGTACGGATAATCGCCCTTCTGGATCAGGTAGTTGTTCGCGGGCGCGTACTCGGGATGCGGCGCGTAAAGCGTCGACGGATACGGCGTCGCGAAGTCGGACTTGGCCGGCGAGTTGCGAAAGTTCTCGACGATCTGCCAGCGCGGAATGCGCGGCCCCGCTTCGAGCAGGATCACCGACGCGCCCGCCAGCGCCAGCTGATGCGCAACCAGACTGCCGGCGACGCCGGAGCCGACCACGACGAGATCGGCGGATTGTGTGTTTGCCATCGTTTCTCTCTTCGATGCCCTGCCTGTTGCGGGCTCTGTTCGTGCGACGCTTGCAGCTCCGGCGTGCTGGTTGCGCCGCTGGCGCGGCCCGCTCGCGGGCTCGCGCGGCTCACGCGGGCGTCGGCTTCTGCGTCCAGTAGAACGGCACGTCGCGGCAATAGGAGGGAATCGTGAGCACGTCTTGGACGGGCTCGAACATCAGCGCCTTTTCATACGCGATCACCTGGACGTGCGGCATGTCGCCGACGAGGCCCAGATACCACGCGCGCATGATCGCGCCGACCGTTTTGGCGAGGGCGGGCTGGTCGGTCTGCAGCGCCTGCTTGACCATATCGGACGGCACGCCGCCGTGGCCTTGCAGCCACGTGTTCAGCGCCGCGACGTTCTGCGCGAACTGGTTATCGGCACGCGACAGCGCATCGTAGACACGTTGGCCAAGCACGGTATCGAAACTGTTACGACCGGTGAGGTGTTGCGAAAGCGCGAGGAAGGCATCGAGTCCGCCCCCGGCTGGCCGCGTTTCGGCGAAGGCGGGCGCGATCCACGACGGCGAACGGCTCGCGCCGGCGAACGCGAGCGCCGCGGCCGTCGCGCACGAGCCGAGCACCCAGGCCCTGCGCGAAGCGGAAAACGACGGCGGCAAGCCGGTGAACCGTGTGGCATTGCGATAAGACTTCGCTCCTTGCCGATGCGTCACGTGGGGATGCGCATCGTTATCCTCAGGAACATCTGTCATGGGGGCTCCAGATGATGAGTCGTTCTCGACGAGCAGCCCGGCGAGGGCATGATGCCGTTCGCGTGCCGCTTCGTTTGCTCTTCCCCAAACCTGGTCTTACGCCGCTTCAGCGGTCTCGTATCCGTGCGCGTGATTCACGGCGCGCCGCATGTGTGGTGTTTTCTACCAATCGCCTTTCGACTGAAAGCGGCGCGCAAGGCCGCTGCGGAAGACTATAGCCTGTGACCCACTATTCGACAATCGGTCCGCGTTGCACGCGTAGAATCCGCGACACCGGCTGCCCTACACTTCGTCGTTCATCGAGTCCATGTCCATCAACTACTATCCGCAGCTTCTTCGCAATCGGCCCCGCACGGTGATCGGCCTCGTGATCGGGATCGTCGTCGCGTTCCTCGTGCCCGGTCATACGAGTCCGATCGCCCGCACACTGATCGGCTGGGACGCGGCCATCTGGAGCTACCTGCTGATGATCTGGGTGCATATGGCTCTTGCCGACGAGCACCGCGTGCGCGAATACGCGATGCGCGACGACGAAAACGCGGGCGTCGTGCTGATCGTCATCTGCGTCGCGACGATCGCGAGCGTCGCCGCGATCGTGCTCGAACTCGCGTCGGCCAAGGGCGCGGGCGGCGCAACGACCGTCTGGCACTACCTGCTGACCGGTCTGACGCTGATCGGCGCATGGTTTCTGATTCCGACGATCTTCACGCTGCACTACGCGCGCCTCTACTACGACGCGGACGCGCAAGAGACCGCGTTGAAGTTTCCCGATCACCATTTGCTGCCGAACTACTGGGACTTCCTGTACTACTCGTTCACGATCGCGGTCGCGTCGCAGACCTCCGATGTCGTGTTGCGCTCACGCGAAATTCGCCGCGCGACGCTCGCCCAATCGGTCCTGTCGTTCTACTTCAACGTCGCAGTGCTCGGCCTGTGCGTGAACATCGCGGCGGGGCTGCTGGGTTCGTAACACGCCCGTTGCGCGGCGTTCGGATGAATTTCATGCGAATGCCACGCGCGTGCCACATGGCTGCCACGTGAGCGGCGCCCCGGCTTCACGCGTCCGCTTGAACCGCATTCCGTGCAACGCGGGGCCGCTCGTGTAAAACCGGCCCCACGCCATCCCGTTTTACATGCCGGCCACCCGCGGCATGCGTAACAATGCCCGCATTATTGCGCGCGCTCCGTGCGCGCGCGCACCTTCGGCACTCGCCATCTCACCGTAACCTCCCCGTTTCCGCGCTAGCGCGGGGTCCGGCTGCCCGCCGCGTTGGCACACGGTTTGCTCCTCTCCGGGACGAGTGACGACCAGTCCCGCGAGACCGGCGTCTGGCGTCAAAGCACCCGCGACTGGCCAGCGGCGCGACGATCTTTGCACTACATTGACCAGTACGTGCCCCCGCTGACGCATCGCGCGGTATCCGGCTCGGGAAGCCCAATGAGCGCTGTGATCGCATGCCAAGTGCATCCACACCGCAGCAGGACAACTCTGGAAACGACCGATGGAATCTCCAAACGGGTACGCGCCGCGGATTTACTTTTTTCATTCTCTTCTCGTCGGGCCCCTCGATGCCTGGCCCGCGCAGTTCGCTCACGCGGCCGGGCTCGGCTTCGATCATGCGTTGATCGGCGGGCTGTTCGAGCCCGGCCAGGCCGGCCATGGCCAGGTGGTCGGCAATCACGCTCGGCTGCATCCGGTGTTCGAGGCGCAGCATTCGGTGCACAACGCCGTGCGCATGCTCGCCGATGCCGCGCGCCGCAACAACCTGACGCTGCTGGTCGATCTCGTGATCGACCGCATGGCCGCCGACGGCGTGCTGTACAGCGAGCATTCGGACTGGTTTCATGCGCGTGAGTCCGAACTTGCACGGCTCGATCCGCGCCACGTGCATCGCGAAGACAACGTTGCCTACGCGAATTTCGACGACCCCGCGACGAGTGCCTCGCTGAGCGTCTGGTGGACCCAGCAACTGCTCGCGCTCGCCGAGGCGGGTGTCGGCGGCTTCCGTTTCGATTCGCCGCATCGCGCGCCGGCTGCCGTATGGCGGCACCTCGGCGATGAAGTGCGCGCGAAGCATCCGCACGTGCGCTTTCTCGCGGCAACCCCGGGCCTGTCGCGCGGCGATCTGCCCGGTCTCGAAGCAGCCGGCTTCGACAGCGCGTTTTCGTCGGTGCGCTGGTGGGATTTCCGTTCGAGCTGGATGGCCGAGGAGCATGCGGCGCTCGCGCGCGTCGGTGCGCCGATCGCCTTTCCCGAAGCGCCGTACGGTAGCCGCCTCGCCGCCGAGCTGAGCGACGTGCATGATGCGGCGATCGTCGAGCGGGCGTATCGACGCGCGCTGTTCACGTCGGTTGCATTGGGCAGCGGCTGGATGATGCCGATGGGCTTCGAATACGGCATCGCCGAACCGATGTCGCAAACGCGCGGCGACGCCGCGCAGTTCGCCCGCGCCGCGCAGTCGCGCCGCTTCGATCTGAGCGCCGCCGTCACCCAGGCCAACGACTTCGCGCGCAACACGCCGACGCTGCACGCGAACGGTGAATTGCGCCCATTGAGCGGCCCCGGCGCATCGGCCGCGGTTCTGCTGCGCGGCGACGCAGCCGATCTGCGCGACGCCAGCGAAGCAGTCCTGATCGTCGTGAATCCCGAACTCGGCGCGCCAGTGCGTGTCGATCCCGCGCGCTTCCTCGCGGGCGTGCCGGGCAGCTTTACGCGCTTCGCGCCGCTCGATGCGCGCGGCCGAACCGAACCCGCGGCACTCGTGCCGTTCGCGCTCGCGCCCGGTGCGGTGCGGCTGCTGCGCGCGTTCGCGGAGCAGCCGATCTGCCTCGCGCCGCCCATCGACAAGGCGAACAGCAAGCGCAGCGGCCGCAAGACTGTGCTCGACGCGATCGAAGCGCCGCGCGTCGCGATCGAGAGCGTGTCGCCGTCGGTGGAGAACGGTCGCTTCGCGGCCAAGCGCAGCGTCGGCGAGCGCGCGGAAATTCGCGCGGCGATCTTCGCCGAAGGTCACGACAAGATCGCGGCTGCCGTGCTGTGGCGCGCGGCCGACGAAACCGCGTGGCACGAAGAATTGATGGCGCCCGCGCCGCCGGCCGGGCTCGACTTGTGGAGCGCGCGCATTCCGCTCGAGCGGATCGGCCGCTACGAGTTCACCGTGATCGCGTGGCGCGACGACTTCGCGTCGCTCGTCGAGCACATCCAGAAGAAGCTGAATGCGAACCAGACCGTCGAGATAGAACTCGACGAAGCCGCGCATCTGTTCGCGCTCGTGCTCGCTGAAGTCGAGACGACCGAAGGCGCCGACAAGGAGCCGCTCGAACACATCGTGCTCGACTTCCAGAAGGCCGACGCCGAACAGAAGCTTGCAGTGATTCTCGCGCCCGCCACAGCGAAGGCGATGACCGCCGCGCGCCATCGCCCGTTTCTGAGCCGCGACTCCGTGATCTACAAGATCGACGCGGAACGCACGGCCGCCTATTTCGCGAGCTGGTACGAGATCTTCCCGCGCTCGATGAGCGACGACGAGTCGCGCCACGGCACGTTCGCGGACGTGACCGCGAAGCTGCCGCGCATCCGCGACATGGGCTTCGACGTGCTGTACTTCCCGCCGATCCACCCGATCGGCCTCGCGAACCGCAAGGGCCGCAACAACACGCTGACCACGCAGCCGGGCGATGTGGGCAGTCCCTATGCGATCGGCGGCGCCGAGGGCGGTCACACCGCCGTCCATCCGCAGCTCGGCACGCTCGAAGATTTCAAGGCGATGCTCGCCGCCGCGCATGCGCATGGCCTCGAGATCGCGCTCGACTTCGCGATCCAGTGCTCGCCCGATCACCCGTGGCTGAAGGAGCATCCGACGTGGTTCGCGTGGCGCCCCGACGGCACGCTGCGCTACGCCGAAAATCCGCCGAAGAAGTATCAGGACATCGTCAACCCGGACTTCTACGCGCACGACGCCAAGCCCGGCCTGTGGCTCGGGTTGCGCGACGTGATCCTGTTCTGGGTCGACGCGGGCGTGCGCATCTTCCGCGTCGACAATCCGCACACCAAGCCGCTGCCGTTCTGGGAATGGATGATCGCCGACGTGCGCGCGCGCCATCCCGACGCGATCTTCCTCGCCGAAGCGTTCACGCGTCCGCGCATGATGAACCGGCTCGGCAAAATCGGCTTTTCGCAGTCGTACACGTACTTCACGTGGCGCGAGTCGAAGCGCGATTTCACCGAGTACATGGGCGAACTCACGCAGACCGGCGCGCGCGATTTCTATCGGCCGAACTTCTTCGTCAATACGCCGGACATCAACCCGCGCCATCTGCAATCGCAGGGGCGCACGGGCTTTCTGATCCGCGCGGCGCTGGCCGCGACACTGGCCGGCCTGTGGGGCGTGTATAGCGGCTTCGAACTGTGCGAGGCCACCGCGCTGCCGAACAGCGAAGAGTATCTGGACTCCGAAAAGTATCAGTTGCGGGCGTGGGACTGGCACCGGCCCGGCAATATCGTCGGCGAGATCACCGCACTGAACCGCATCCGTCGCGCGAATCCGGCGCTGCAAACGCATCTCGGTCTCACGTTCCTCGCCGCGCACAACGACCACATCCTGTGCTTCGAGAAAGCGACCGAATCGCGCGACAACGTGATCGTCGTCGCGATCAATCTCGATCCGTTCAACGAGCAGGGCGCGGACATCGAGTTGTCGTGGGACACGTTCCAGCGCTGGCATCTACACGATCACGCCACTCTCGAAGTGATCGACCAGATGACCGGCGCACGCTTCGAATGGCACGGACGCTGGCAACACGTGCGGCTCGGCTCGGGTCAACCCTTCTCGATCTGGCGCATCGCGCCGCTAGGCGGCCTGCCCGCCGATCGCCCCGAGGACAGCGACCACGATCTCGACAGCGCTTCTCATGCAGACGCTGTCAACCCAACCTGGATGGAAGGTGGAACATGAAGCGCGACGATCCAGCCCAAACCGCGCACGAGGCGCAAACGGCCGTGGCCGTCGGCACCGCGGCGAAGGTACGCACGCGCCGCCGCGGCAAACCCGCGGCCCTCAGCGACGATCCGCTGTGGTACAAGGACGCGATCATCTATCAGGTGCACATCAAGTCGTTCTTCGATGGGAACAACGACGGCGTCGGCGATTTCCCCGGTCTGATGGCCAAGCTCGACTACATCGCCGAGCTCGGCGTCAACGCGATCTGGCTGCTGCCGTTCTATCCGTCGCCACGCCGCGACGACGGCTACGACATCGCCGACTACCGCAATGTACATCCCGACTATGGTCAGCTCGCGGACGTGCGGCGCTTCATCCAGGAAGCGCACGCGCGCGGCATTCGCGTGATCACCGAGCTCGTCATCAACCACACGTCGGATCAGCACCCGTGGTTCCAGCGCGCGCGCCGCGCGAAGCCCGGCTCGAACTATCGCAACTACTATGTGTGGTCCGATACCGATCAGAAGTACCCGGAGACTCGCATCATCTTCATCGACTCGGAGCCGTCGAACTGGACGCACGATCCGGTTGCGGGCGCGTACTACTGGCACCGCTTCTACTCGCACCAGCCCGATCTGAACTTCGACAATCCGGCGGTAATGAGAGAGGTGCTGCAGGTGATGCGTTTCTGGCTCGACATGGGCATCGACGGGCTACGGCTCGATGCGGTGCCATACCTCGTCGAACGTGAAGGCACCAACAACGAGAACCTGCCTGAGACGCACGAGGTCCTGAAGCGGATTCGCGCGACCATCGACGCCGAGTACCCGAACCGGATGCTGCTCGCCGAGGCGAACCAGTGGCCCGAGGACGTGAAGGAGTATTTCGGCAACGAAGACGAATGCCATATGGCATTCCACTTCCCGCTGATGCCGCGCATCTACATGTCGATCGCGAGCGAAGATCGCTTCCCGATCACCGACATCATGAAGCAGACACCGGAACTCCCCGAATCGAACCAGTGGGCGATCTTCCTGCGCAATCACGACGAGCTGACGCTCGAAATGGTCACCGATTCCGAGCGTGACTATTTGTGGAACACCTATGCGAGCGATCGGCGCGCACGTTTGAATCTCGGCATTCGCCGCCGTCTCGCGCCGCTGATGGAGCGCGACCGCCGCCGCATCGAGCTGATCAACTCGCTGCTGCTGTCGATGCCCGGCACGCCGGTCATCTACTACGGCGACGAACTCGGCATGGGCGACAACATCCACCTCGGCGACCGCGACGGCGTGCGCACCCCGATGCAGTGGTCGTCGGATCGCAACGGCGGCTTCTCGCGCGCCGACCCTGAGCAACTGGTGCTGCCGCCCGTGATGGGTACGCTGTACGGCTTCGACGCGGTCAACGTCGAAGCGCAGAGCCGCGACCCGCATTCGCTGCTGAACTGGACCCGCCGCATGCTTGCGACGCGGCGCGCGAAGCAGACCTTCGGACGCGGCACGATCCGCTTTCTGAAGCCGGAAAACCGCAAAATTCTCGCGTATCTGCGCGAGATGCCCGGCGAGGCACCGATCCTGTGCGTCGCGAATCTGTCGCGCGCGCCGCAGGCGGTCGAGCTCGAACTGTCAGAATTCAACGGCTTCGTGCCGATCGAGATGACCGCCGATTCGGTGTTCCCCGCGATCGGCCAGTTGACCTATCTGCTGACGTTCCCGCCCTACGGCTTCCTGTGGTTCATGCTGTGCGAAGGCGGCGGGCGTCCGACATGGGCGCAGGCGCATTCCGAGCCGCTGCCGGAGTTCGTCACGATCGTGATCCGCGAAGGACAATCCGGGCCGACACCCGAAAACGTGCGGCTGCTGGAATCAGAGGTGCTGCCGTCGTGGCTGAGCCGGCGCCGCTGGTTCGCGTCGAAAGATCAGAAGATGCACGCGGTGCGGCTCGCCGCGCTGACCACGATCCCGAACGGCGGCTTTGCCTTCACTGAAATCGAAGCGGACGTCGGCGACCACACCGAGCGCTACGTGGTGCCGATCGCGATCACATGGGGCGGCGAAACCACCACGCCGCTGTTTCTGCAACTGGCGCTTGCACGCGTGCGGCGGGGCCGCAACGTCGGCCATCTTACCGACGCGTTCTCGCTGCCGATCTTCGCGCACAACGTGCTGCGCAAGATGCGCGAGCGCGCGGTCGTGCCGACCGTGCAGAAGAGCGAGATCAAGTTCCTGCCAACCGAACGCTTCGCCGAACTCGACGCTCTCGGCGAGCGGCCCGAGATTCGCTGGCTCGCGGCCGAACAGAGCAACAGCTCGCTGATCGTCGCCGATGCCGCGGTGTTGAAGCTCGTGCGGCGGCTGGTCAGCGGCATCCATCCGGAAGCGGAAATCAGCCGCTATCTGACGCAGCTCGGCTATGCGAACACCGCGCCGCTGTATGGCGAAGTGGTGCGCGTCGATCCCGAGGGCGTGCCGCATACGCTCGCGATCCTGCAGGGCTTTATCGACAATCAGGGCGATGCGTGGAACTGGTCGCTCGACTATCTGCGCCGCTCGGTCGACGAACTCGCGATCGCGATCGACACCGAAACGCAGACCGCGCCCGATCGCACGAACGAGTCGATTCTGCTGGACGGTTACGGCGAACTCGCGGGCATCATCGGCCGCCGGCTCGGTGAGTTGCACGTCGCGCTCGCCACGCCGAGCGACGACCCCGCGTTCGCGCCGGAACCGGCCAACGCCGACCAGGTGAAGGCGTGGGTCGACGCGACGCAGACGATGCTCGCGGCCGCGCTCGATCTGCTCGCGCCGCGCATCGCGGACATGAGCGACGCGGACACGAAGGGGCTCGCGCAAAGTCTGATCGATCGCCGCGCCGCGCTCGTCGAGGTCGTCGACAATCTCGTGCCGGGGAACGCGGGCGCGTTGCGCATCCGCATCCACGGCGACTTCCACCTGGGCCAGGTGCTGGTCGCGCACGGCGACGCGTACCTGATCGACTTCGAGGGCGAGCCCGCGCGTTCGCTCGACGAGCGTCGCCAGAAATCGAGCCCATTGCGTGACGTGGCCGGTCTGATGCGCTCGCTCTCGTATGCGAGCGCGGCCGCGCAATCGACCACCGAAAGCGCGCCGCAACAGACCGCCGATCGCAAGCGCGCGCTGTTCGAGCGCTTCCGCGCGCACGCGACTGGCGCGTTCCTTGCGGAATATCGCGCGGCCGCCGCGCAGTCGCCGACGCCGCTCGTCGCGCCCGAATCCGAGGAGGCGCTGCTCGATCTGTTCCTGATCGAGAAGGCCGCCTACGAAATCCGCTACGAAGCGGCCAACCGACCGGCGTGGCTCGGCTTGCCGGTGCGCGGCCTCGCGGCGCTCGTGAGCCGGCTGCTCGGCGACACCGGCAGGCCGCCGCACCACGATCCATCAACCCAGGCGCCTGGCGCCGCCACACCGCCTAACCCGGCCGAGGGCGACTATGAGTGAGCATGATCCGGCCGCAGGCCTTCAACCCGTCGATATCGACGCGCTCGTCGAAGCGCGTCACCCCGATCCGTTTTCGCAGCTCGGGCTGCATCAGACGGACGCGGGGCCGATCGTGCGCGCGCTGCTGCCGAACGCCGCGCACGTCACCGTGATTTCGCGCGCTGATGGCGCGACGCTCGGCGAACTCGAACAGCTGCGCCCTGGCCTGTTCGCGGGCCGCATCACGTCGGCGATGCCGTATCGCTTGCGCATCGACTGGCATGGTGTGGTGCAGGAAGTGGAGGATACCTATTCGTTTGCTCCGGTGCTCGGCGACGAGCCGCTCGAACGTCTCGCGCGCGGCGATCCGTACGCGGTGCTCGAATGTCTGGGCGCGCGGCCGCTCGACATCGACGGAGTGCCGGGCGTGCGCTTTGCGGTGTGGGCGCCGAATGCGCGGCGCGTGTCGGTGGTCGGCGACTTCAATGCGTGGGACGGCCGCCGCCATCCGATGCGGCTGCGTCACCAGGCGGGCGTGTGGGAGCTGTTCGTGCCGCGCGTCGGCGCCGGCACGCGCTACAAGTACGAGCTGCTGTCGCGCGACGGCCATCCGCTGCCGCTGAAGGCCGACCCGTGCGCGATGCAGACGGAAAAGCCGCCGGGCACCGCATCGATCGTCGCACACGTCGACGAGATCGAGCAGTTTCCGTGGACCGATCACGAGTGGATCCAGTCGCGCGCCGACAAGCAGACCGCGCGCACGCCGGTCACGATCTACGAAGTGCACGCGGAGTCGTGGCTGCGCGTCGCCGAGGAAGGCCAGCGTGGTCTCGTCTGGGAAGAGCTCGCCGAGCGGCTGATTCCCTACGTGAAGAGCATGGGCTTCACGCACATCGAATTTCTGCCGATCGCCGAGCATCCGTTCGGCGGTTCGTGGGGCTATCAGCCGCTCGGGCAGTTCGCGCCGTCCGCGCGCTTCGGCAAGCCCGAGCAGTTCGCGCGTTTCGTCGATCGCGCGCACGAAGCAGGGCTCGGCGTGATTCTCGACTGGGTGCCCGCGCATTTCCCGAACGACGCGCATGGCCTGATCGATTTCGACGGCACGCCGCTCTACGAGCATGCCGATCCGCGCGAAGGCTATCACCAGGACTGGAACACGATGATCTACAACCTCGGCCGCAACGAGGTCAGCGCGTTCCTGATCGCGTCGGGGCTCGCGTGGTTGAAGCGCTATCACGTCGACGGCCTGCGCGTCGATGCGGTCGCGTCGATGCTGTATCGCGACTACTCCCGCGCGGCCGGCGAGTGGGTGCCGAACATCTATGGCGGCCGCGAGAATCTCGAATCGATCGCGTTCCTGAAGCGCTTGAATCACGAGGTCCGCTATGTGCCGGGCGCCCCCGGCGCGATCACGGTCGCCGAGGAATCGACCGCATGGCCGGGCGTGACCGCGCCCCTCGCGGACGGCGGCCTCGGCTTCGACTTCAAGTGGAACATGGGCTGGATGCACGACACGCTGCACTACATGCACGAAGACCCGGTGTATCGCCAGTTTCACCACCACAACATGACGTTCGGCATGGTGTACGCATATTCCGAGCGCTTCGTGCTGCCGCTTTCGCACGACGAGGTGGTGCACGGCAAAGGCTCGCTGCTCGGCAAGATGCCCGGCGACCGCTGGCAGCGTTTCGCTAATCTGCGCGCGTACTTCGGTTTCATGTGGACGCACCCAGGCAAGAAGCTGCTGTTCATGGGCGGCGAATTCGGCCAGATGGCGGAGTTCGACCATGACGGCTCGCCGCATTGGCATCTTCTCGACGATTCGAACCACCACGGCGTGCAATTGCTGGTGCGCGACCTGAACCATCTGTATCGCAACGAGCCCGCGCTGCATCTGCTCGACAGCGAACCGGGCGGCTTCGAATGGTTGATCGGCGACGACAGCGGCAACAGCGTGTTCGCCTATCGGCGCACCGACGGCGCGGGCCAGGAGTTCGTCGTGGTGTGCAACATGACGCCGGTGCCGCGTCTCGGCTATCGGCTCGGCATGCCGCGCGGCGGACGCTGGGTGGAAGTGCTGAATACCGATGCAGGCGTGTACGGCGGCTCGAACATGGGCAACGGCGGGCTGATTCATTCCGACCATGTATCGAGCCACGGCAGGCCATATTCCGCCGCGCTGACCTTGCCCCCGCTCGCGACGATCGTATTGCGCGCGGACTGAGGAAACGTGCCGTAACCCGGGCGCGCGGCGCACAGGCAGCCGCCGCGCGCCCGTTGCATGAGGACCCAGGCAGACCCGAGCTCCAGCTCGACAATCAGAACAGGAAAGGGAAATCATGTCGCATGCGTTGCCCGACCGGTTGCTGCCCGGCTCGCCGTATCCGCTCGGCGCGAACTGGGATGGGCTGGGCGTCAACTTCGCGGTGTTCTCGGCCAATGCGCAGAAAATCGAGCTATGCCTGTTCGACTCAACCGGCCGCAAGGAGATTCGCCGCTTCACCATGCCCGAATGCACCGACGAGATCTGGCACGGCTATCTGCCGAACGCGCATCCGGGCACCGCGTACGGCTTTCGCGCGCATGGGCCGTATCAGCCGCACTTCGGGCATCGTTTCAATCCGCACAAACTGCTGCTCGACCCGTATGCGCGCAAGCTCGTCGGGCAGTTTCGCTGGTCCGACGCGCTGTTCGGCTATCGCGTGCACTCGAATCGCGCGGACCTTTCGATCGACCGGCGCGATTCCGCGCCCGCGATGCCCAAGTGCGTCGTGATCGACGAGGCGTTCGACTCGTCGCACGACAGGCGGCCCGACGTGCCGTGGGGCGAGACCGTGATCTACGAAACGCACTTGCGCGGCGCGTCGATGCTGCGCTCTGATCTGCGCCAGCATGAACGCGGCACGTTCGCGGCGCTCGCGTCGCCGGAGTTCATCGAGCATCTGCTGAAGCTCGGCGTGACCACAGTCGAGCTGCTGCCCGTGCACGCGTTTCTGAACGACCGCTTCCTCGTGGAGCGCGGCCTGCGCAATTACTGGGGCTACAACACGGCAGCGTTCTTCGCGCCGGAGCCGACCTATCTGAGCACGCACCGGCTCGACGAAATGCGCATCGCCGTGCGCCAGCTGCACGCGGCCGGCATCGAGGTGATTCTCGACGTGGTCTACAACCACACTTGCGAAAGCAATGAGATGGGCCCGACCATTTCATGGCGCGGCCTCGACAATGCCAGCTATTACCGGCTGATTCCCGGCGACGAGCGTCACCATATCAACGACACGGGCTGCGGCAACACGGTCAATCTGCCGCATCCGCGCGTGCTGCAGATGGTGATGGATTCACTGCGCTACTGGTCGACCGCGTTCAATATCGACGGCTTCCGTTTCGATCTCGGCGTGACGCTCGGGCGCGAAAGCCACGGCTTCGATCCGGGCTCGGGCCTGTTCGACGCGTTGCGCCAGGACCCGGTGCTATCGCAACGCAAGCTGATTTCCGAGCCCTGGGATATCGGCCCTGGCGGCTATCAGCTCGGCAATCATCCGCCGGGATTCAGCGAATGGAACGACCGTTTCCGTGACACGGTGCGACGTTTCTGGCGTGGCGATGCCGGCCTGCGGCCCGACCTCGCCGCGCGCCTGACCGGTTCGGCCGATCTGTTCAACCGGCGGCATCGCAAGCCGTGGGCGTCGATCAACTTCGTCACGTCGCATGACGGCTTCACCTTGGCCGATGTCACCGCGTACGAGCAGAAGCACAACGAAGCCAACCTGGAAGACAACAACGACGGCCACAACGAGAATTGCAGCCGCAATTGGGGTCTCGAAGGCGCGACCGACGACCCCGCGATCCTCGCGACCCGCCGTCGCGTGTCGCGCTCGCTGATCGCGACACTGATGATCGCACTCGGCACGCCGATGCTGCTCGCCGGCGACGAAGCGCTGCGCACGCAGCGCGGCAACAACAATGCGTACTGTCAGGATAACGACCTATCCTGGATCGACTGGGACCTCGCGGATTCGCCGGAAGGTCGGCGCATGACCGAGTTCGTCGCGCGCGTGATCGGGTTGCGCAAGCGCCATCCGCTGCTACGTGAAACGCGCTTTCTGTTCGGCGACCGCGAAGTGCTGCCCGGCCTGTTCGACGTCGGCTGGTTCGACGAACACGGCGATCCGCTGACGATCGAAGCGTGGCAGGACCCGGAGGGACGCGCGTTCACGTTGCGTCGCGCGGGGCCGGGCCTGAATGGCGAAACCGAAGTATTGTTACTGATGCTCAACGCTCACGAGGAACCGCTGCAGTTCGCGCCTCCCGCGCCGCACCTGGAATGGCATGTGCTGTTAGACACGGCCGATCCGGAACGCGCGCCGCAGCGGCTCGCGACGGCCGAACTCGAGGTTGCCGCGCACGGCCTCGTGATACTCGCCGCGCAACCGACCGGCGAAGCGGATTGGCAAGCCGGCTGGGTGGCTGGCGCGCAGCACGGGCCGCGGCTGTTGACCGCGCTGCCGCCCGATCCGGGCGCGCAGACCGCAAAGGACGATGGTTCGCAATGAACGATGCACTGCGGCGACCTCCTTCGAGCGTGAACCAATCGCACCGCAGCCGGGGTGGCAAGAATGTTGCGATGCAATGCCTGCTTGCGTTGCGTCGCATTGCCGTCCAGGCTCGTTAGCAGATTCGAATGGTGAACACATGTCTGAAAGTCCGATTGATCCTCACACGCATCATCACGCGCACTGCCTGCCGTTCAGCGCGCAGTTGATCGGCGCGAGCGGCACGCGACCGCGCACGCGGTTCCGTTTTTGGGCACCGTCGTGCAACAGCGTGCAGGTGGTCGTCGAAAATGGCCCGGCGCAAGGCGCGCACGACATGGCTCCGACCGGCAACGGCTGGTTCGAGATCACCGTGGAGAGCGGCGCGGGCACGCTGTATCGGTTCCAGCTCGACGACGGGCAGGCGGTGCCCGATCCGGCCTCGCGGTTCCAACCGCGGGACGTGCACGGCCCGAGCGAGGTCATCGATCCGCGCGCCTACCATTGGGAACACACCGAATGGCACGGCCGGCCATGGGAAGAGACGGTGCTGTACGAATTGCACGTCGGTGCAATGGGCGGGTATGCGGGCGTGCAACAGCGCCTGCCCGAGCTCGTCGCGCTCGGCGTCACCGCAATCGAACTGATGCCGTTGAACGACTTTCCCGGTCGTCGCAACTGGGGTTACGACGGCGTGTTGCCGTACGCGCCCGACTCCGCATACGGCCGCCCCGAAAAACTGAAGGCGCTGATCGACGCCGCGCATGGTGTGGGCCTGATGGTGTTTCTCGACGTCGTCTACAACCACTTCGGACCGGACGGCAACTATCTGCATACTTACGCGGAGCCGTTTTTCCGCGCAGGCGTGAACACGCCGTGGGGCCCCGCGATCGACTTCGAGCGAAGCGAAGTCAGCGACTTCTTCACCGACAACGCCGTCTACTGGATCAACGAGTACCGCTTCGACGGACTGCGCTTCGATGCGGTGCATGCGATCGACAATCCCGAGTGGCTGCGCGAGCTGTCGGACCATATCCGCGCGCACGTGCAGCATGGCCGCCACGTGCATCTGGTGCTCGAAAACGAGCACAACAGCGCGAGCCTGCTCGACGCGCATTTCGACGCACAATGGAACGACGACGCGCACAACACGCTGCACGTGCTGCTGACCGGCGAAACCGAAGGCTATTACCACGCGTATGCAAACGAACCGATTCGCCGGCTCGCGCGAGTGTTGTCCGAAGGCTTCGCGTATCAGGGCGAGCCGTCGCCGCTGCACGATGGTGCGCCGCGTGGCGAAGCGAGCGCGCATCTGCCGCCGACGTCGTTCGTGATGTTTTTGCAGAACCACGATCAGATCGGCAACCGTGCGTTCGGCGAACGTCTGCGCAAGCTGACCTCGGATGACGCGCTGCGCGCCGCGACCGCGTTGATGTTGCTGTCGCCGCAAATTCCGCTGCTGTTCATGGACGAGGAGCATGGATCGACGCAACCGTTCCTGTTTTTCACCGATTACACTGGCGATCTCGCCGACGCGGTGCGCGAAGGGCGACGCCGTGAATTCGCGCGCTTTGCCGCGTTCAGCGATGAGAAACGCCGCGCGCAGATTCCCGATCCGAACGATGCCCAGACCTTCGCCGCCTCGTCGCCACCCGCGCCCGATGTAAAGCCGACGCCGGATCGGCTCGACTGGATGCATTACTACAAGTCCGCGCTCGCGGTGCGCGCGAAGCTGATCACGCCGCGCCTGAAACATACGAAGGCATGCGGCGCGACCGTGCTGCGCGATGCCGGTGGCGGCGACGCGAACGCGCTGATCGCGCGCTGGAAACTCGGCGATGGCGAGACGCTGTCGATCGCGCTGAATCTGTCGCAGCAGAACGTCGCGTTCGACGCCATCCCCGACGGCAAGATCATTTTCGAAACACCGCCGCGCGCGCGCGAACAGGCCGACGCGCGGGTGTTGCCCGCGCATGCGTGCATCGCGTGGCTGACCGGCGACATCAACGAATTCGCGAGCCGCCACGATGCGCGCATCGCATCGCACGAGGAGCAGCGCGCGTGACGACCCGACGCCCCAACGACAGGCTCGCCGCGCTCGCCACCCGCGCAGGCTTCGAGGTGGAGTGGCAGGACGCGCACCACAATACGCAGCATGTGCCCGAAAAGACACTTGGCACGCTGCTCGAACGCATGGGTCTGCCGTGCGGCAACGCCACGGATATCCGCCACAGCGCCGCTGCTCTGGAGGCCGAACTATCGGGCCGTAGGCTGCCGCCGCTGATGACCGCGGTGATCGGGCGTGGCATCGCGCTACCCGCGGCCGCGGTCAAGTCGGGCAGCCATTACCGGATCGAGCTGGAGAGCGGCTCGATCATCGACGGCCGCTTCACCGCGCCGAAAGGCGAGGAAGCGCTGCTCGCGCCGATCGACGAAGCCGGCTATCACACGCTCGTGATCAACGACCAGCGCATAACGCTCGCGGTCGCGCCGCCGCGCTGCTACACGGTCGCCGACGCGTGGCGCACGCTGCACGGCGGCGACGGAGAAGGCGAACGCGAAGCCGCGCCGCCCGCGCCGCCACTGTGGGGCATCGCCGCGCAACTGTATGGCTTGCGCCGCACCGGCGACGGCGGCATCGGCGATTACACGGCGCTCGCGCAGCTGGCGCGGCACGGCGCGCAGCGCGGCGCGCACGCGCTCGCCGTCAGTCCGACCCACGCGATGTTCAGCGCGCAGCCCGAGCGCTTCAGCCCGTATGCGCCGTCGTCGCGTTTATGGCTCAACGTCACGCATATCGATCCGGCCGCGGTGTTCGGCGCGGATGCATCAGCGTCCGCATCGGCGCAGGCCGGCAACGCGTGGTCCAAATACGAAGACCTGCCGCTGATCGATTGGCCGCACGCGACCCCGCTGAAGCTCACGGTTTTGCGCGCGCTCTACGAGCAGTTCAGCGCCAACGAGCGCCCGCAGCACTCGCCGCGCGCGCTCGAATTTCACGGCTTCTGCGAACGCGCGGGGCGCGCGCTCGAAGATCACGCGCGCTTCGAAGCGCTGCAGGCCGCGCAACTCGCGCAAGGCGGCGACGGCCATTGGCGCAACTGGCCCGACGCGTTGCGCGACCCACGCAGCCCCGAAGTCGAGGCGTTCGCCGCCGCGCATCGCGACGAGGTCGACTTTCATCTGTTCCTGCAGTGGCTGGCATCGCGCGGCCTGTTGCACGCTCAGCACACCGCGCGCGAAGCCGGCATGGCGGTCGGCCTGATCGCCGATCTCGCGGTGGGTTGCGACAGCGCCGGCAGTCATGCATGGTCCTATCCCGACGACATGCTGCAGGGCGTGTCGGTCGGCGCGCCGCCCGATCTCTTCAATCAGGCCGGCCAGTCGTGGGGACTCACGACCTTTTCGCCGCGCGCGATGCGCACACAAGGCTTCGCCGCGTTCATCGACATGCTGCGCGCGGCGTTCGCGCATGCCGGCGGCATCCGCATCGATCACATCCTCGGCTTGCGGCGTCTGTGGCTCGTGCCCGAAGGCGAAAGCGCGCGCAATGGCGCGTATCTGCGCTATCCGCTCGAAGACCTGCTGCGGCTGATCGCGCTCGAATCGTGGCGGCATCGCGCGATCGTGATCGGCGAGGACCTCGGCACCGTGCCGTCCGGGTTTCGGGAGCGGCTCGACGAGCACGGCATCGAGGGGATTCGCGTGCTGTGGTTCGAAGGCGCCCCCGACGGCAACGGCTTCAAGGCGCCGGCCGATTGGGACCGCTACGCGGTCGGCACGACGACCACGCACGATCTGCCGACCGTCGCCGGCTGGTGGCGCGGCAGCGACATCATGTGGCGCAACCGCATCGGCCAGACGATGGCGCGCGCCGACGGGCGCGATCCCGAGGAAGCGGCGCTCGAAGAGCGCGCGCAGCAGCGCGCCGACTTGTGGCGCGCGTTCCAGCAAGCGGGCGTGGCCGCGCCCGACGTCGCGCCGCCGGACGCCGACAACGCGCCGGTCGACGAAGCGCTCGCATTCGTCGCCGCGACACCCGGGCCGCTCGTCACGTTTCCGCTCGAAGACCTGCTCGCGCTCGACGAGCAGCCGAACCTGCCGGGCTCGATCGACGAACATCCGAACTGGCGCCGCCGCATGACGCTGCCCGTCGACGCGATGTTCGACGACCCCGTGTTCACCGACCGCCTGCTGGCCGTCGACGGCGCGCGCCGCGCCGCCGCGCGTTCATCCAACACTTCCGCGGAGCCTGACACGCCATGACCGTTCCACGCTCCACACTGCGCCTCCAGTTCCATCGAGGCTTCACGTTCGACGACGCCGCGCGACACGTCGACTACTTCGCCGCGCTCGGCATCAGCCACCTGTACGCGTCGCCGATCACGACGGCCGAGCCCGGCTCGATGCACGGCTACGACACCGTCGACTACACCCAGGTCAGTGCCGAATACGGCGGCGAGGCGGGCCTGAAGCGCCTCGTCGACAAGCTGCGCGCGCACGACATGGGGCTCATCGTCGACATGGTGCCGAATCATATGGGCGTCGGCGGGTCGAGCAACGCGTGGTGGCTCGACATCCTCGAATGGGGCCGCCACAGCTCGTATGCGCGACATTTCGACGTCGACTGGCATTCGCCCGATCCCGCGCTGCGCGGCAAGGTGCTGCTGCCGACGCTCGGCGCGTCGTACGGCGAAGAACTGGCGGCGGGCCGCATCAGGCTGCATTTCGCGGCCGACAGCGGACGCTTTCAAATCGGCTATGGTCCCCACGTGTTCCCGATCTGCCCGGTCGATTACGCGGCGATCCTGCAAGGCGCCGACCGCGCCGATCTGAGCGCGCTCGCGAATCGCTTTCAGGGACTCACCACGCAGCCCGCCGACCAACCACGCGCCGCCGAGGCGCGCGACGAGCTGCGCGAGTTCGTCGCGCGCGAAGGCGAGTCGGCGATCGAGTTCGTGCTGGAGACTTACGCGCCTGAGGATCCGGTCACGCGCGACCGGCTGCATCGGCTGATCGAGCGGCAGCATTTCCGGCTCGCGTGGTGGCGCACCGCCTCCGACGAAGTGAACTGGCGGCGCTTCTTCGACATCTCGACGCTCGCCGGCGTGCGCGTCGAGCGGCCCGAGGTGTTCGAGGCAGTGCACGCGCTGATCTTTCGCCTCTATCGCGAAGGGCTCGTCGACGGCTTGCGGATCGATCACATCGACGGGCTCGCCGAGCCGCGCGAATACTGCCAGCGTTTGCGCCAACGGCTCAGCGAGTTGCGCGACACCGCGCCGTATGTGTTGGTGGAGAAGATTCTCGGCCGTGGCGAGCCGTTGCGCGACGACTGGCCCGTCGACGGCACGACCGGCTACGACTTCATGAGCGACGTCGGCGCGCTGCTGCACGATCCGGCCGGCGCGGACCCGCTCGCCGCTACGTGGGCCGAGCTCACCGGCCGCAGCGCGCGCTTCGCCGATGAAGCGCACGCGGCGCGGCGCAAGATTCTCGCGGAAAACTTCTCCGCGGAACTGGACCGCGCGGCGCGCGCGCTGCATCGGATCGCACGCGATTCGCTGAGCACGCGCGACTTCACGTACCCGGCGCTGCGCCGCGTGCTGACCGAACTGGTCGTGCATTTCCCCGTGTACCGCATGTATCCGCTGGGCGGACTGCGCAGCGCCGCCGACAACGTCTATTTCGAGGAGGCGCTCGCGGGGGCGCGCGCTTCGCTGCCGCGCTCGGACCATGCGGCGCTCGAGCGCGTGAATGCGTGGCTCGGCGGCAGCGCCGAAGAGGCCCCGCCCGCGCGGCCCGGCGCGCAGTCGCAGCAGCAGGCGCAAGGCGGCGGAGCGCCGCCGCACGCGGGCTCGTCCCGGCGCAGCGCGCAAACGCTGTTTTCGCAGCTGACCGCGCCGCTCGCCGCCAAGGCGATCGAGGACACCGCGTGCTATCGCTACGGCCGTCTGCTGTCGCGCAACGAAGTCGGCTCGGACCCGGGCGAGTTCGCGCTGTCGGTGGAGCGGTTTCATGCGGGCAATCTCGAGCGCGCGCAACGTTTTCCTCATGCGATGCTTGCGACCGCCACGCACGATCACAAGCGCGGTGAAGACGTGCGCGCGCGGCTCGCGGTGCTCAGCGAGATCGCCGACGAATGGGGCGCGACGTTGCGTGCATGGTCGACGTTGAACGCGCCGCAGCGTCGAGCGCTCGACGGCACGCCGATCAGCAGCGTGAGCCAGGACAAGAGCGATGCATGGGCTCCCGGCCCCGCCGCCGAGGCGATGCTGTATCAAACGCTGGTGGGCTGCTGGCCGCCGGCGCTGCGCGCCGACGACGAAGCCGGCGTCAAGGAGCTGGCCGAGCGCGTCGCGCAATGGCAGTTGAAGGCGCTGCGCGAGGCGAAGCTGCAAACCAGCTGGCTCGCGCCCGACGAAGCTTACGAGGCCGGCTGCCGCGAATTCCTGTTCGGTATCCTTGCGCCGCAGCGGCGCGACGCCTTTCTGAAGGAGCTGTCGGCGTTCGTCGAGCGCATTGGTCGCGCGGGCGCGCTCAACAGCCTGCAGCAGACGGTGTTGCGCGTCGCGTCGCCTGGGATCCCTGATCTTTATCAAGGCACCGAGCTGTGGGACTTCAGCCTCGTCGATCCGGACAATCGGCGGCCCGTCGATTTCGCGAAACGCGAGGCGTGGCTGCCGCAGACGCAAACGCCGCCGTCGGAATTTCTGGCGGACTGGCGCGACGGGCGCGTAAAGTTCGCGGTGATCCAGCGCGTGCTGGCGTTGCGCGCGCATCTGCCGGAGCTGCTGAGTCAGGGCACGTATCTGCCGCTCACGGTGCGCGGCGCGCATGCGTCGAGTGTGATCGCGTTCGCGCGGCGGCATGGCAACGCGTGGGCCGTGGTGATTGCCAGCCGGTTGGCCGCGCGACTGCTTGGCGATGATGCTGGTCTGCCGCTCGTCGAGCCGGCGCAATGGGCGGATACGGCCATCGAAATGCCGCCCGATCTGTCGGCGCGTGCGCTGTTCGATTGGCTGAGCCCCGCCGCGCCGAAAGTCGACGATTACGGGCTGCTGTATCTGCGCGACGCGCTCGCCGCGATGCCGGTCGCGGTGCTGGTGGAGGATGGGGTGCCTCGAAGCTAAGGCGGCCAAAAAGGGTTGAGGCTTCGGGTTGGCTCGGGCCTCAACCGCCCTCGTCGTCGAACACCTTCGGATATACGCGCACGAGCACGATGCGCGGTCCCTTCATCTTCTTGACCACGACGTCGAAGTCTTCGAACTCGACGCGCTGCCCTTCGCTCGGCAGATCGTTGAGCGCCTGGATCACGAGCCCGCCCACCGATTCGGCCTTGCCTTCATCGATGTCGATACCCAGTGCACGTTCGAGCGACACCACCGGCAAGCTGCCCTTGCCCATCAGCGTGCCGTCGTCCATGCGGGTCCAGTCGGCGTCGCCCTGGCGGAATTCATCGTGGATCTGCCCGACCAGCGCGCCGAGCAGGTTGTCGAGCGTCAGGAAGCCGATCGGTTTCGCGTTCTTGTGGCCGACCAGCGCGAAGTGCGGCGCGCCCTTGCGAAAGCGCCGGAACAGATCGAGCGCCGGCATGTCCGGCTTCACGTACTGCACGGGGCGGACGTAGCGCGACAGGTCGTCGAGCGTGCTGCCCGCCTGGCGCGCGAGCAGCAGGTCCTTCAGATGGATCATGCCGGCCACGCGTTCGCCCGATGCATCCTCGAATAGCGGATAGCGGCTGAAGCGGTGCCGCGCGACCACCTGCATGTTGTCGCGCAGCGGCAGATCGCGCCGCAGGCACACCATTTCATGCGACGGCCGCATCAGGTCCGATACGGTCATTCGCGAGAAGTCGAGCGAGTGCGCGATCGTGTTCCATTCGTCCTGGCTGTACGCGCCGGTCGACGCACCGAGTTCGCTCGCGACGTTCGCGCGGCGGCCGCGCAGGATCAGCTTGAGTTCCTCGGTCGAGTAATGCGAGTCGTGACCTTGGTCGGTATCGAGCCCCGCGGCCTTCAGCACCGCGTTCGCGCTCGTGTTGAGCAGCCAGATGGCCGGGTACATGGCCCAATAGAAACCGTACAGCGGCGCCGCGGCCCACAGCGAAATTTTCTCCGCCTCGCGAATCGCAAGCGACTTCGGCGCGAGTTCGCCGACCACGATATGCAGGAACGAAATACACGAAAACGCGAAGAACAGTGAAATGCCATGCATCAGCTTCTCGGACTCGACGCCGACCACGGTGAAAAGCGGCATGAGCAGTTGCGCGAACGCCGGTTCGCCGATCCAGCCGAGGCCGAGCGACGCGAGCGTGATGCCGAGCTGACACGCCGACAGATACGCGTCGAGCTGTCCGTGCACCTTCGCGAGCAGACGTCCGCGCATGCCATGCTGGGTGGAGAGGCTTTGCACGCGGGTCTGCCGCAGTTTGACCAGACCGAATTCGGCGGCGACGAAAAAGCCGTTGAGCGCAACCAGAAACATTGCACCGATAAGAGCGACAACCTGGATCAAAGCGACGGGCTCCGGCAACAAAAGTTGTCAGTATAGGGGCTGAAAGCTCGATGAAATCTTGATTGTGCGCCAACGCATTCGCGCGCGACGCTCATTTCGGCGCCGCCGCGCTGAATGGCACGCGCAGCACGAGCGTGGCGGGGGTCGCGGTAACGCCGTCCGCTTCCGTCGTATCGCTTTGCTCGAAGCTTCCGCCGTGCGCCTCCGCGACGCGTTTGCACAACGCGAACACCCACGCGATGCGCTTCGCCTCGCGCGGTTCGCCCGCCTGCTTGCGCGCGAACGCTTCGAGCACATGCGGCAGCGCGGCGTCGTTCAACGCGGCCTCGTTCGGCTCGTACGTGACGCTCGCATGCCATGTGCCGTTGTCCGCGCGCGCGGCCAGTGCGGCCTCGGTGCCCCGCGCGCTCGCTTCGACGGCGAACGTCAGCATCAGCCACACCGCGGCGGCGAGCCGAGCGCGGTCGCCGTTCAGTTGCTCGGTGGCGATCTGCGAGTCGAGCCGCACTTCGACGCCGCGCGCGCGGGCGAGGCCGGCGCGGACTTCGTCGACGGTTTCGTCGAGCAGCGGATGCAGCGGAAAGGGTTCATACGTGAGCGTGAGCGATTTCGTTTCGGCGCGCGTCGCATCGACGATCGTCTCGAGCAGCTTCACCTGCTGATCGACGCCGCTGCGAATGCCCGTGATCGCGCGCTGCGAATTGGGATCGTTCGCGTCGAGCTTGCGCTCGAGCACGTACGCCCAGCTATGAATCGCATTCAACGGACCGCGCAGGTCGTGCGACACCAGCGACAGCACGTGATCGCGCATGAACAACGCGGTTTCCGCGCGCAGCCGCGCGCTGCGTTCGGTGATGACGAAGCCGGCCGACGCCGGCTGGGCGCCAGCAGTCCCGTTGGGTGACGTAGTCACGATCGAGTCCTCTCAGGCAATGCTGGATGATGGGCGGAAGCCTCATTATAGGCATCCCGGTCGGACCGACCAGTCGAGGCCGAATCGCGATGCGGGACGCAATCCGCATGCCATGCGCGGAACCGGACCAGACTCCGCGATCGACGTCAACGCGCCTACAATGTCGGTTTTACGTTTTGATCTGAGGAGCAACGCATGTCGACTGTGACGACCGAATCCGGCCTGAAGTACGAAGATCTCGTGGAAGGCACCGGCGCCGAAGCCGTGGCCGGCAAGACCGTGACCGTGCATTACACGGGCTGGCTGACCGACGGCCAGAAGTTCGATTCGAGCAAGGACCGCAATGACCCGTTCGCGTTCGTGCTGGGCGGCGGCATGGTCATCAAGGGCTGGGACGAAGGCGTGCAAGGCATGAAGGTCGGCGGCAAGCGCAAGCTGACCATTCCGCCGCAACTCGGCTACGGCGTGCGCGGCGCGGGCGGGGTGATTCCGCCGAACGCGACGCTCGTGTTCGAAGTCGAACTGCTCGAAGTCTGAGTTACACCAAAGTATTGTCATGAGCCACGCCGCCGTCGCCGCCCCCAACGTTTCGCTGCGCTGCTATGGCGCGATCGAAGCGTCGGACGTGCACGACTTCCACCAGGTCGTGCTGGGGCTCGACGGCGCAATGGTGATGGCGGTAGATGGCGTCGCCGAACAGATCGACGCCGGCTCCGCATGGCTGATCCCGGCCGGCGCGCGGCACGATTATGCGGGTGTCGGCACGAACCGGCAGCTCGTGCTCGATTTGCCTGCGGCGTCGCTGGCGGTGCCCGAGCGGTTGTTCGAGCGCGCGCGCCGTGGCCGTCGATCCGTCGCTCGCGCAGCTCGTGCGCGCGATTGCCGCGCATGCTGCGGGCGGCGTGGGCGAAGCGCAAGGTAATGCCTTCGGTCACCGTCGCTTTCATTGGGATGCTGCGGCACGCCTGGGCGCCGCGCTTGTCGCCGATTCCGGGGCACTTGCCGGTGTGCAGAGCGAAGGCGTTCGTCTCGATTTCGCGCGCATCGACCGCTGGCTGCGCGCGCATCTGTCCGAGCCGCTGAAGATCGCGGACCTCGCCGCGCACTGCGGCTTCGGCATGCGGCGTTTTCATCAACTGTTTATCGATGCGTTCGGCGAGACGCCGCATCGCTATTTGCAGCGGCTGCGGCTCGACACGTCGATCACGCTGCTTGCGGACCCGCGTCTTTCGTTGACCGATATCGCGCTCGAGATCGGCTTCGGCGATCAGAGCGCTTACACGCACGCGTTCACGCGGCGTTTCGGGCTGGCCCCCGGGCAGTGGCGCGCGTTGCGGCACTGAGCGCGGCGGAGATGGCGCGGAGGGCTTTGAGGGCTTTGAGGCCATTTGAAGCCTGTATGCCGCGCACAGGCTTTGCCCTGCCTGTCAGCTTTCGAGCCCACATTGCAGATCCGCACGGATATCGCCCGCGTTTTCAAGCCCCACCGCAAGCCGGATCAGACCTTCGCTGATGCCTGCCGCCGCGCGCGCTTCGGGCGTAATGCGGCCGTGCGTGGTCGTCGCCGGATGCGTGATCGTCGTACGCGTGTCGCCCAGGTTGCCGGTGATCGAGCAGACCTTCGTGCCGTCGATCACGCGCCATGCGTTCGTACGCATCTGCTCGGGCGTGTCGCCCTTCAACTCGAACGACACGATCGCGCCGCCCAACTTCTGCTGACGCATCGCGAGCGCGTGCTGAGGATGCGATTCGAGCCCCGGATAGAACACGCGATTGACGGCCGGATGCGAGTCGAGCCAGCGCGCGATTTCGAGCGCATTCGCCGACTGCTTCTCGACGCGCAGCGACATCGTTTCCATGCCTTTCAACAGTACCCACGCGTTGAACGCGGACAGCGTCGGCCCGGCGCTGCGTACGAACGGAAACACCTTTTCCATGATGATTTTCTTCGAACCGACCAGCGCGCCGCCGAGCACACGACCCTGGCCGTCGAGGAACTTTGTCGCCGAATGCATGACGACGTCCGCGCCGTGCTTCAGCGGCTGCTGCAACGCCGGGCTGCAGAAGCAGTTATCGACGACGAACAGCGCATTCGCGGCCTTCGCGATCTTGCTGATCGCTGCGATATCCGACACTTCCGTCAGCGGGTTGGAAGGCGTTTCGAGGAAGAACATCTTCGTTTCGGGACGCACCGCTTCGTTCCACGCGTTCAAATCAGTCGGATCGACGAACGTAGTCGTTATGCCGAACTTGCTGAAGATCTGCGAGAACATGCCGAGCGTCGAGCCGAATAGCGCCCGCGAGCTGACGAGGTGATCGCCCGCCTGCAACGTCGACATCACGACCGACATGATCGCGGCCATGCCCGAAGCCGTCGCGATGCAGGCCTCGCCGCCTTCGAGCGCGGCCAGACGGTCCTGGAACATCGAGACGGTCGGGTTCGAGAAGCGCGAGTACGTGAAATAGTCCTCGGAGTTCCTGAAGCGTTCGGCGGCGTCCGCGGCGCTCGAGAACACGAAGCTCGAGGTCAGGAAAATCGCTTCCGAGTGCTCGTTGAAATCGCTGCGCACGGTGCCCGAGCGAACGGCCAGCGTGTCGAAGTCAAAGTCGTGGAAGTCGTCCATGTTGGTTCTGGTCTCCAGGTTTCCGTGGCTGCTTCCGTGGGTAAATGAGGCAGCAACAAAAAAGCCCGCTTTTGCGTCGGCATAAGCGGGCTTCATGCGCGGGGAGGTTGGAGCCAGGGCGGACGACCGTGGCGTTCCGCCCTTCGCTTTAGCTGTTTCGGGTTGCCCCGCGTCCACAAGCTGAGATCAAATCGACGCAAGCCAACGTGTTAATACGCTCGTGGCGCGGTGTGTACGCTCAACCCACCGACAGTTGCAGATGCAACTGCGAACGCGCCGGGCCGCCACCGTCGATCGCTTCGCTCGCGGCATCGCGATCCGATTGCGACGACGGCGCGAGACGCGCGCTTTCGATGCGGTCGAGGTATTCGGTCGTAATGTCGCCGGTCACGTAGTTGCCGTCGAAGCACGAAGCCTCGAATTCCTTCAGCGCCGGATTGATATCGCGCACCGCCTGCTTCAGCGCATCGACGTCCTGATACACCAGGTGATCCGCGCCGATCATGCGCGCAACTTCCTCGTCCGAGCGGCCGTGCGCGACCAGTTCGCCGCGCGTCGGCATATCGATGCCGTAGACGTTCGGGAATTTCACCGGTGGCGCCGCCGACGCGAAAATCACCTTGTTCGCGCCCGCATCGCGTGCCATCTGCACGATTTCATGCGACGTCGTGCCGCGCACGATCGAGTCGTCGACGATCAGCACGTTCTTGCCCTTGAACTCGATGTTCATCGCGTTCAACTTCTGGCGCACCGACTTCTTGCGCACCGCCTGCCCCGGCATGATGAAGGTACGGCCTACATAGCGGTTCTTGAAGAAGCCCTCGCGATACTCGACGCCGAGCTTCTTCGCGACCTGCATCGCGGCCGGGCGCGACGAATCGGGAATCGGCATCACCACGTCGATTGCGACGTCGGGCAGCTCGCGCCTGATCTTCTCGGCGAGGTAGTCGCCCATGCGCAGACGCACGTTGTAGACCGGCACGCCGTCGAGCACCGAATCCGGACGCGCCAGATACACGAGTTCGAAGATGCAGGGGTTCAGGCTCGTGGTCGTCGCGCATTGCTGCGAATGCAGTTGGCCTTCGGTGTCGATGAAAATCGCCTCGCCCGGCTGCACGTCGCGCACGAATTCGAAACCGATGCCTTCGATCGCCACCGATTCCGACGCCAGCATCCACTCGACACCCTCTGCCGTTTCCTGCTTGCCGAGGCACAGCGGACGGATGCCGAACGGGTCGCGGAAACCGAGCAGGCCGTAGCCGGCGATCAGCGAAACGATCGCGTACGAGCCGCGCACCCGGCGATGCACACCCGACACCGCCTTGAACAGCGCGGCCGGATCGAGCTGCAGACCCGAGCTCGACAGTTGCAGCTCGTGCGCGAGCACGTTGAGCAGCACTTCGGTATCGGAATTGGTGTTCACGTGGCGGCGATCGATGCGGAACATCTCATCTTTCAGCTGCTGCCAGTTGGTGAGGTTGCCGTTATGCGCGAGGATGATGCCGAACGGCGCGTTCACGTAGAACGGCTGCGCTTCTTCTTCGCTCGACGCCGAACCGGCGGTCGGGTAACGGACCTGGCCGATGCCCGTCGTGCCCGGCAGGCCGCGCATGTTGCGCGTGCGGAACACGTCGCGCACCATGCCATTGGCCTTGTGCATGTGGAAATTGCTGCCGTTCGCCGTCGCGATGCCGGCGGCGTCCTGACCGCGATGCTGCAGAAGCAGCAGGCTGTCATAGATCAGCTGGTTGACCGGGGAGTGGGAAACTACGCCTACGATGCCGCACATGGCATGTCCTTCAAAGGTACGAAATTCGTGATGGCGACCGGTGCCTGCGACCGCGCCCGCGCTTTCATGCGACGGGACGCGCTACGACGTCAAGGCAGTCGGTATGCGCCGGAGTCCTGTTGCGCATTGCTCGGGACGCCCGAATCGTCCACATGGACGTAAGCGGCGAGCGCCTCGGGGAGCAGCGGTTTCATTGCGCGTACGCCCGCAACCGCATACGGACGAAGCAGCGCGTTGCGCCAGAATTCCTCTTTGGGCAGTTCGGTCAAGCCTGCGAGGGCGACCAGAATCAGCACCAGAACGACCCCACGCACGAGGCCGAACATCAAGCCGAGCGAGCGGTCCGCACCGCCCAGTCCCGTGACCTGCACGAGGCGGCTGAGCAGCGCGCTAACCACGCTCGTGACCAGCACTACGCCGATCACCACGAGCGAAAAAGCCAGCAGCCACTGCGTCAACGCGCCGCCCGGCCAGGTAGACGGGATATACGGGACCACGTAGCCCACGAACTCGCAAGCGATGAAAAACGCCGCGACCCAGCCGATCAAACCAAACACTTCCGACAGCAAACCGCGCCAGGCGCCTCGCAGCGCCGACAAACCGATCACCGCCATTACAGCGTAGTCGAAGGCAGTGAACATCGCTCGCTTACTGTGCGCTGCTGCCGTTCGAGCCCGACACGAGGCCCGCCTCGCGGACCTTCGCGACAGCAGCGGTGGCCGCGGCACGGTCGGCGAACGGGCCCGCACGCAGCAATGTCAGCGTCGAGCCGTCGGCTTGTTTCCTATGTTCCGTATATGTGGGCACGCCTGCCGCTTTCAACTTCGCTGCCCAATTGCGCGCGTTCGTTTCGTTTGAGAAGGCGCCGAGCTGCACCGCGAAACGGTTGCCAGGCGGCGAGGCCGGCGTGCCGGAGTTCGCGTCGGCGCTGGCGGTGGCCGTGTTCGCTTCGTCGTCGGTCGACGCCGACGGTGCGGTGGCGGGTGCCTTCGTCTGTTTGGCGGGGGCAGCAGGCGCAGTGTTGGCTGCGAGCGACTGCGTTTGCGGCTTCGCGGCGGGTTTCGGCGTGACGGCGGTAAGAGCGCCAGTTGCGGCGGAGGGGGTCGCTCCTTGTTTCGCTGCGGTCGATTGCGTCGATTGCGTCGGTTTGGCGGCGGAGGCCGAGGCTGCCGCCGTGGTCGCCGCGCTCGTTGCCGGCGCGAGGCTGGACGCAGCCACGCCCGTGTCGGCGGCCGGCGGATTGTCCGGCGCGACGCCGGCCTGCACGTCTTCGTTGTCGGTGGATCTGGAGAGCTTCGGCGCGGGCCGGTTCGGAATGTCGATCGAGATGTCGTCGGTGACGGGCTTGGGGTGCGAGTCCAACACCATCGGCAGGATGATCACCGCCGCGACAACCAGTGCGATTGCGCCGACGAGCCGGCGGCGCGCGCGCTGCTTTTCAGGCAGTGTGGGGTCGAGCAGCATTGCATCTGCATCGACGGTGCGCTCGGTGCGGCGGGTGCGCCGCTCGACGCGTTCGCCCCGGGCGGCCCGATTGGAACTGGTGTTTGCGCCGCGCCGGCTGGGCGCGTCGTCTTTCTTGCCGAACGAGAAAATTCCCATGAATCGCTTGGTTCGAGCCTGGTGCCCGCTCAGTGTTGCTGCGATTTCCGGTAGGCCATCACACCCGCTACCGTATAGAAACTGCCGAAGACGACGATTCTATCATTCTCTGACGCACGTTTTAGCGCGTCCTGGAAAGCCAGCGCCGGCGTTGTGTAACGCGTGACGCTGCTGTCGGCGCCGTCTTCCACGCCCAGCTCGCGCAACACGGTTTCGATCTCTTGCGCGGACGCAGCGCGCGGGGTCGGCAGATCGGTTACGCACCAGTGATCGATCTCGCCTTTCAGATGATTGAGCACGCCGGCGATGTCCTTGTCACGCATCGCGCCGAACACCGCGTACGTGTACGGGAAAAAGCCCATGTTGCCGAGGTTCTGCCCGAGCACCGCGGCGGCATGCGGATTGTGGCCGACGTCGAGCACGATGGACGGCTTGCCCGGCAGCACCTGGAAACGGCCCGGAAGATCCACGTTGGCGATGCCGAGCCGGATGTCCTGCGCGGACACCGGCAGACGGTCGCGCAAAGCTTCGAGCCCGGCCAGCGCCGCCGACGTGTTGATCAGCTGATTCGCCCCGCGAAGCGATGGATACGCGAGCGCCGAGCGCCGCAGCGTCGGGCCGACATAGCTCCACTGCTGTCGCTCGCTGCCGGCCTGGCCTTCGTAACGGAAATCGCGGCCGAACAACCACAATTGCGCGCCGATCTTTTCCGCGTGATCGATCAACGATTGCGGCGGCACCGGGTCCGCGCAAATCGCGGGCTTGCCGGGACGGAAGATACCGGCCTTTTCGAACGCGATTTTTTCGCGCGTGTCGCCGAGGTAGTCTGTGTGGTCAATATCGATGCTCGTGATGATCGCGCAGTCGGTATCGAGGATATTGACCGCGTCGAGACGGCCACCGAGGCCCACTTCGAAAATCACCGCGTCGAGGCCGTGCGACGCGAACAGGCTCATGATCGCTAGCGTCGTGAATTCGAAGTAGGTCAGCGTGACCGGTTTGGCGAGGCTCAGGCGCGCGGCCTCGACGGCTTCGAAGTGCGGCAGCAGATCTGCGTCGTTTGCCATTGCCCCATCGATGCGCGCGCGCTCGTTGAACGACAGCAGATGCGGCGACGTGTGGCAGCCGACCGTATAGCCCGCGCGCAGCAGGATCGCTTCGAGAATCGCGCAGGTCGAGCCTTTGCCATTCGTGCCGCCGACCGTGATGATCGGGCACGCAAACGATAGCTGCATCGCATCACGTACCTGGGAGATGCGGCCCAAACCCATGTCGATGCCGACCGGATGCGCAGATTCAAGGTGCGTGAGCCACGCGTCGAGAGTGGGGAATGTCGTCATCGGGTGAATCTTGAGTGGGTCGCGGTAGTCCGGTTCTGCAGTGCTGCGAAGGGTGCTGGTCAGGCGGTTGCGGTTGCGGTTGCGGTTGCGGTTGCGGTTGCGGTTGCGGTTGCGGTTGCGGTCGCGGTCGCGGTCGCGGTCGCCGGTCATGAGCGTAGGCCGTTGCGCGGTTTATGCGCACAAACCCGCGCCTTGAGCCGCGCCAGCTTCGGCTTCGACCGCTGCCGCATCGCAGGCGACCGTAATTATCCTGGAAATGACAGCGCGCCGCTTGATTGCTCACGCGGCGCGCTATTTTTTTGATTGCTTCTCTGGCTCCGCCGCGTCTTCGACAGCGGGGCGAAAGAGCGGCAAATGCGGTGCTGCCCGGCTTTTACGCGACTGCGTCCGCCGGCTGATGGCTCAACAGCGCCAGCAATTGCGCGATCTCTTCGCGCAGCTTGCGACGATCGACGATCATGTCGATCGCGCCCTTTTGCAGCAGAAACTCGGCGCGTTGGAAGCCTTCCGGCAGTTTCTCGCGCACGGTCTGTTCGATCACGCGCGGACCAGCAAAGCCGATCAGCGCCTTCGGTTCGGCGATCACGACGTCGCCGAGGAATGCGAAACTCGCGGACACGCCGCCCATCGTCGGGTCGGTCAGCACCGAGATGAATGGCAGCTTGGCTTCCGCCAGCTTCGTGAGCATCGCGGTGGTCTTTGCCATCTGCATCAACGACAGCAAGCTTTCCTGCATTCGCGCGCCGCCCGAAGCGGTGAAGCAGATGAACGGCACTTTCTGTTCGAGCGCGTTCTGCGCGCCGCGCGCGAAACGCTCGCCGACCACCGAACCCATCGAGCCGCCCATAAACGAGAACTCGAAGTTCGCCACGACGACCGGCAGCGTGTGAATCGCGCCGCCCATCACGACCATTGCGTCGGTCTCGTCGGTTTCGTCCATCGCCTCTTTAATGCGCTCAGGGTACTTGCGGCTATCTTTGAACTTCAGCGCGTCGACCGGAACGATTTCCTGGCCGATTTCGTAGCGGCCTTCCGGATCGAGCAGGCCGTCGAGCCGCTCACGTGCGCCGATGCGCATGTGATGGTCGCACTTTGGGCAAACATGCAGATTGGCCTCGACGTCGTTGCGATACAGCACGGCTTCGCACGACGGGCACTTGATCCACAGGCCCTCCGGAATTCCCTTGCGGTTTTTCGGGTCGGTTTGTTTGATTTTTGGCGGCAGCAGCTTATCGAGCCAGCTCATAGGGAATCCTTCTGGGTCAGCAGTCGCGCGAACGGCGGGACGAGCCCGCCGCTCACGTTACCGCGACAAAAAATAACTGTTATCGGGCATTCGCGAGGCTATCGAGCGCCTCGCGCACCTCGGCAATGAAACGCGTGAGCGTCTCGGCAGCGGCGTCGGGCGCTGCCTGTTCGAGCAATTGAACGATACGGCTGCCGATCACGACGGCATCGGCCACCTCGCCCACCGCACGCGCCGTTTGCGCGTCGCGAATGCCGAAACCGACGCCCACCGGCAGGGGGACGCGCGACTTGATGGCCGGGATTTTACTCGCGATGCTGGAAACGTCCAGATTTGCGGCGCCGGTGACTCCTTTCAGCGACACATAGTAGACGTAGCCGCTGGCGATGCGGCCGACTTCCGCGATACGTTCGTCGGTTGAAGTCGGCGCGAGCAAAAAGATCGGATCGATCCCGGCAGATTGCATCTGTTCCGCGAAGTTTGCGCACTCTTCAGGCGGATAGTCGACCACGAGCACGCCATCGACACCGGCTTCCTTCGCGGCTTTCGCGAAGGCCTCGGCGCCCATTCGCTCGATCGGATTCGCATAGCCCATCAGCACGACCGGGGTTTTGTCGTCGGCTTCGCGGAAGCGTTTGACGTCGGCCAGCACATGGCGTAGCGACACGCCCTTCGCGAGCGCGCGTTCAGACGACTGCTGAATGACAGGACCATCGGCCATTGGGTCGGAAAACGGCACGCCAAGTTCGATCACATCGGCGCCGCCGGCGGCGAGGGCGTGCATGAACTCAACCGTGCGAGCCGGGTCCGGATCGCCAGCGGTCATGAACGGGATCAAGCCTTTCTTACCTTGGGCGGACAGCGTGGCAAACGTGTTCTTGATACGGGACATGGAAGTACTCTCGAATTAGGGCCATCGCGCGCCCATTGCCGCGCGCTTTTCAGCGAACTTAGCGGCGAATCTCGCGCTTTTCACTGCACTTCGGTCGACGACTGCACTTTTGGCCTGGCTCGGGTCCGACGGGGCGCAGCAGGCGTAGCGGCGGCGCTGACGCGCTCGCGCGCTATCGCGCAATAGCTCTCGTTGATCTCATAGCCGACGAATTCGCGCTGATGACGGGCGCAAGCGACTGCGGTGGTGCCGCTGCCCATGAATGGGTCGAGCACGCGGCCGCCCTTCGGGCAGCTGGACAGTACCATTCGCTCGACGATTTCCAGTGGTTTCTGGGTCGGGTGCGCAACGCGCTCGGCGTGTTGCCGATGCAGACGCGAAACTGACCAGACATCCTTCGGATTATAGCCAAGCTCCAACCACTTGCTTCCTTCGAACAACTTTCGCGAACGGGCCTTCTTCGTGACTGCATCGTACGGGATGCGGACGGGATCGAGATCGAAGAAATAGTCCTTCGACACCGCGAAGAAACCGATGTTGTCGTGCACTGACGTGAAGCGGCGCGTGGTGCCGCCCATACTCGGCACGCGCCGGTCCCAGATGATTTCGTTGACCATCGTGAGTTTCGTCTTCAGGAAACTGAAGATTTCCGGCGCGTATTGCCAGGTGCAGAAGATATAGAGCGACCCTGTTGGCTTGAGCTTCGGTACAGCGAGCTCTAGCCAGCCGCGCGTCCAGACGAGAAATTCCTCGCCCGTGCGCATGTCCGAGTCGTTGCCATAGTCCTTCCCCAACCCATAAGGCGGATCACAGACGATCAGGTCGATCGACCCATCGGGAATGTTCGCTACATCGGTTAGAAAATCGCGGTTCAACAGCTGAATGCCGGCCGGCACCTGCGCCAGCAGCGGTGCAGATGCCGCGGCCGTCGGTACCTCGGCGGCCGGATTCGCGGTTTCAATTGCCGGCTGCGGCTCGTCGAACTCGTCACGCATCGTCGCGGCTCAGAACTGGATACCCGATCGCTCGGCGACCGTGTGCATGTCCTTGTCGCCGCGGCCCGACAGGTTGACCAGCAGAATCTTGTCTTTCGACAAGGTCGGCGCGAGTTTCGTAGCGTAAGCGAGCGCGTGGCTCGACTCCAGCGCAGGAATAATGCCCTCGATGCGGCAGCAATCGTGGAACGCCTTCAGGGCTTCTTCGTCGGTGATGCCTACGTATTGAGCGCGATTGCTCTCTTTTAGCCACGCATGCTCGGGGCCGACGCCCGGGTAGTCGAGGCCTGCCGACACCGAATGGGTCTCGATGATCTGGCCGTCTTCGTCTTGCAGCAGATAGGTGCGGTTACCGTGCAACACGCCGGGACTACCGGCGATCAGCGATGCCGCGTGACGCCCCGTTTCGAGGCCGTCGCCGGCCGCTTCGACGCCGACCAACTGCACGGAACTATCGTCGATATACGGGTAAAAGATTCCCATCGCATTCGAACCGCCGCCAACACACGCGATGACGGCGTCCGGCTGACGGCCAGCGAGTTCTGGCATCTGCACGCGGCATTCGTCGCCGATCACGCGCTGGAAGTCACGCACCATCATCGGGTACGGATGCGGACCCGCAACAGTGCCGATGATGTAGAACGTGTTTTCGACGTTGGTGACCCAGTCTCGCATCGCTTCGTTCAGCGCGTCCTTCAGCGTGCGCGACCCCGATTCGACCGGCACGACCGTCGCACCGAGCAGTTTCATGCGATAAACGTTCGCGGCCTGGCGGTGCACGTCCTCGACGCCCATGTAGACCACGCACTCCATTCCGAAGCGCGCGCAGATCGTCGCCGTGGCCACGCCGTGCTGACCGGCACCGGTTTCCGCGATCACGCGCGGCTTGCCCATGCGCTTGGCAAGCAGCGCCTGGCCGATCACGTTGTTGATCTTGTGCGCGCCGGTGTGATTCAGGTCTTCACGCTTCAGATAAACTTGCGCGCCGCCGAGCAATTCGCTCCAGCGCTGTGCGTGATAAATCGGGGACGGGCGACCCACGAAATACTTCAATTCGCGCTCGTACTCGGCGACGAACTCCGGGTCTTTCTGATATTTCTCGTACGCTTCACGCAACTCGTCGAGTGCGGAAAACAGCGTTTCGGCGACGAATACACCACCAAATTGGCCGAAGTGGCCTCTTTCGTCAGGCAAGTTGTACATGGTGATCACTCTTCTCAGGATGGCTCGCGGCTTTCATCGGAAAGCGCCCGCGAGCCTGAATCATTCAGCGTCCGCAGCGCGCACCGCGCGTACGAACGCCGCCATCCGGGCGTGATCCTTCACGCCCCGGGCGCCCGCTACTTCGATGCCGCTCGAGACATCGACCGCGTACGGGCGCACGCGATGGATCGCATCACTGACGTTTTGCGCGTTCAACCCACCACTCAAAACGGCCCGATGCGCGAGCTCTGCTGGAATAAGTGACCAATCGAAAACCTTCCCACCGCCGCCGTAGCCTTCGACATGGGTGTCGAACAGGAGACCACTGGCTGCTGAATAGTTGAACGCCGATTTTACCAAATCGGCCGATCGAGTATCCGCCGCAACCCGCAATGCGCGCAACCAAGGCAAACCCGCAACGCCGGCGAGCGCCTCGCACTGCTCAGGCGTCTCGTCGCCGTGGAACTGCAACAGCGTCAGGTTCACGTTGCTCGCGACTTCGTGAACCCATTCCGGCGTCGCGTTGACGAACAGACCGACGACCGACACGAACGGCGGCACCTCATGCACGAGTTCGACCGCTTGCGCGACGCTCACCGAGCGCGGGCTCGGCGGATAGAACACGAGGCCGATCGCGTCGGCGCCGAGGTCGATCGCGTGTGCAATGTCGACGGGTTTCGATAGTCCGCACAGCTTGATGCGCGTGCGATGTGGCACGCCTTGCAAGGCGGTGGCGTCGGTCTGAATGGCGGGGTTCTCTGCTGCTTTCATGTTTCCGGTTGCTCGGTCCATACGCTGCTCCACGGCACGCTGCCCGTCGCCGGGTCGGGCACGCCGAATCGCTCAGGATAGCCCACTTGCGCGAGGTATAAGCCGTCTGACATGAAGGTCGGCGCCGCGCAATCGCGGCTACGGCTCGCGAGCACGTCGGCCATCCACGCGGCCGGGCGGCGGCCGCCGCCGATTTCGATCAGACAGCCCATCACGTTGCGCACCATGTGATGCAGGAACGCGTTCGCGCGGAAGCGGAAATGCACGAAGTTACCCTGTCGTTTGACGTCGATCTGGTACAGGTGCTTGAACGGCGTCTTCGACTGGCATTGCGACGAACGAAACGCCGAAAAGTCATGCTCGCCGATCAGGTGCTCGGCGGCCGAGCGCATCGCGTCGACGTCGAGTGGCGTGTGCATCCAGCCGGCGCGCGTCGTGAGCATCGGCGAGCGAACCGGACTTATGTACAGCACGTAGTAATAGGTCCGCTCGAATGCCGAAAACCGCGCGTGAAAATCGTCGGGCATCGGCTTGGCCCATTGCACGCCGATCGTCTTCGGCAGAAACGCATTTGGGCCGCGCACCCAGGAGATGTCGAGGCGATCGAGGTCGGTGTCGAAATGCACGACCTGGCCCAAGCCGTGCACACCGCGGTCAGTGCGGCCGGCGACCACCGTCTGCACGGGCGTGCGCGTGAATTCGCGCAGCGCCCGTTCGAGCTCGTCCTGTACCGTGTTGCCGTGCGGCTGCGACTGCCATCCAGCGAATCCGGCGCCGTCGTATTGCACGCCTAATGCGATGCGCTTCACGACAGCGGTGCGAGAGTCGAAAGCAACGCGCGGGCTTCGGTGCGCGTGGCTGGATCGTTCGCTTCGATCACTTCGTTGATGAGCGCGCGCGCGCCCGCCAGATCGCCGAGCTCGATGTACTCGGAGGCCAATTCCAGCTTGTTGCGAGCGATGCGGCCGAGATCGGCCGGCGTGAAGGCCGGCAATGGCTGAGCCGGGCTCGGCGGCAACTCGAGGTCGAAGTCGAGCTTCAGCGCGCCGAAGCCGGCCGCGCCGAGGCCCGCGACGGCGCCGTGGCCGGCTGTGCCGGCGGCGATCTGGTCGGCGATGTGCGGGGCGTCGTCGTCCGCGCCATGGACGCCGAAGGCCTGCTGCGCGGTCGTGTCGGGCGATGCGACCGGTTGCGTCGACAGCGACGTGGAAGGCTCCGCTTCGCCGACGGTGGGCACGTCGATGCGCGGTGGCAGCGGCATGTTGAGGCTGCCGAACGCGTCGACGGCCTCGCGCGGGAACTCGGTCGGTGCGGACGGCGCGGGTTCCGTCGGCACGGGGATGTCGCTGAACGGCTGACCGAACGACGTGGTGGGGCGCGGTTCGATCTGATGTTGCGTGAAATCGATCACTGGGGGTGGAACGTTCAAGGGGGACTGCGGTTCGGCCGTCGTGGTGTGCGACGCTGTCGAGGGCGGTTCTGCGGCGCTCGGGCTCGGGGTTGTCGTCGTGCCTGTCGTTTTCTCTGCGGTCGGACTTTCTGTGGGTTCCTCGTCCCATTGCAGGCGATGCGCGTTCTCGTCCTGCGTCGCGGCGCTGACCGGTTCGAGCGGTCCCAGCGGCAACGCGTCGGCGCCGAGTTCTGCCGCGGCGGCGAGATTGGCGGCCGTCGCGGCGGAGCGAAGCGTCTCGTCATGGGCGGGCGCGACCGCCGGTGGTTCGCTGGACAGTTCGCTTTCGCTGGGTAGCGGGATGCTGGCGAGTGGCGCCGTCGGTGCAGTAGGTTCGGGCGTGCCTGCTTGCTGTGCCGCCTGTTCTTCTGCGGCGCGCTCGGATGCGCTGCGTTCTGCTGCTATGCGTTCCGCTTCCGCATGTTCGGCGGCGACGCGTGCTGCTGCTTGTTCGGCTGCTGCCTGTTCGGCTGCCGCTTGTTCCGCTGCTGCGCGTTCCGCCGCGGCGTGTTCTACGGCCGCTGCACTTTCCGCTGCGGCTTGCTCGACTGCTGCACGTTCGGCTGCCGCGCTTTCTGCTGCGGCTTGCTCGGCTGCTGCAGGTTCCGCAGCCGCACGTTCCGCTGCGGCGCGCTTGGCCGCCGCCTCCTCGGCCACCGCGCGCTCCGCTGCCACCCGCTCCGCAGCCGCGCTTTCTGTCGCTGCCTGTTCGGCTGCCGCACGTTCCGCAGCCGCATGCTCTGCTGCTGCGGCCTGCCGTGCAACCTCTTGGTCTTGTGCGTCCGATCCTTTCGTGACCGCCGCCTGCCCCGCCGCCGCGCCGCCATTGCGCGAATCGGCCTCACGCGCGGATCTCGCCATTTCTGCATCAGTTGCCTGGGCAGTCCGTGCCGCGGCCTCTTTATCGCGCTTGCGGCGACCCATGCGCAGAGCAGCGAGCAGAACGATCAGTGCCGCGCCCACGGCCGCCGCGATGCTCAAATCGCGCTGAGAGATGCCGCCCTCATTCGACGGCGACGTCGTCACATTCGCGCGCTCCGGCGCCACGGCCACAGTCGCCGCGGAACCTGCCGGTGCCGGCTGCGCAGCGCTCGTCGGCGTTGGGCCTGAAGCGACGGGCGCCCCGCCGATACCGTGCTTCTGCAACTCCATCAGCACGCGGTTTTTCAGCGCCAGCAATTGCTGCAGACTCGACACCTGCGGATGCGGCTGCGAAGCCGCCTGCGCGGCCGCGGCCGCCGGTGCAGTCGCGGTCGCTACCGACGGCGCTTGTCCGGCGGGCGCGCTCGCCCCCGGTTGAATCGATCCGGCCCATTCTTGCGTGCCACTCGTCGCCACCGGCGCCGAACCGGCCACTGGCGCGGACGAAACCGCACCGCCCGCCGCCGCGCCGGTCGATACCGCCGCGCTGGCCGCGCCGGAAACCGTGGGTGCGGCTGGCGTCGTCGCTTGAGCCGCCGCGCTGGCCGCACTCGCGGCGGCGGCGTTGACCTGCGCGACTGCACTCGCCGTGCTGGCGGCAGCCGCCGCCGCGGCCGGCGCGGCAGTCGGCGCGGAAGCGGGCGCAGCCGCCGTGGACTCCGACGCCCCTGCCGCGGCCCCAGTCGACGAAGCCGCCAAGGCCCCCGACGCATCGAGCGCCGGCACGATCAACACCGCTCCTACACGCATCCGGCTCGGATCGTGATTCATGAACGCGGCTGGATTCGTGTCGAACAATGCGTGCGTAGCGCGCGCGAGTACCGCCCGGTCATGCGACTGCGTAATAGCGATCGCGACATCGTTCAGCGACTGCCCTGCGTGTACGGTGTACTGAGAGCCCGCAGCGACAGCAACGACAGCGGTAGCGGAACTGACAGCGGAAGCGGCATCCGGCGCGCTCGTGGCACTAGCCGGCGCGGCAAGCGCATTGCCCGCGCCACCGCCGAGCAGCGCAAGGACGAAAGCGGCACAAGCGGCCATCGCCGCCGGACGGCTGCTGAATCGCACCTTCTCGTGACGAATGGACATAGCCCGAAGAGCGGAGCGTCGAAAGTTCATCGGGACTCCTGGCGCGTCAGCGCGCAGCCTTTTTTGCGAGTGGAAAGAGACAAGATGATCGGAGCACACAATGAAAAAAGCGCCGCGCAAGCGCGACGCTTCTTGAGTTGTCTACGCGTCGTGAGCGCGTAGTTTACTTTACTTGTCGAGCACAATGCGAAGCATACGACGCAGCGGTTCAGCCGCGCCCCACAGCAGTTGATCGCCGACCGTGAAGGCCGACAGATACTCGCCGCCCATCGCGAGCTTGCGCACGCGGCCGACCGGCACCGTCAGCGTACCGGTGACAACCGCCGGGGACAGATCGCGCATCGACGCTTCGCGTTCGTTCGGCACAACCTTGACCCAGTCGTTGCCCGACGCGAGGATGTCGTTCACTTCGTCGAGCGGCACGTCCTTGTTCAGCTTGATCGTGAGCGCTTGCGAATGGCAGCGCATTGCGCCGATCCGCACGCACAGACCATCGACGGGAATCGAACCCGGCGTGCCCATGGCCGGCTTGCCGAGGATCTTGTTGGTTTCCGCGCCGCCCTTCCACTCTTCCTTCGACATGCCGTTGCCGAGATCCTTGTCGATCCAGGGAATCAGCGAGCCCGCGAGCGGCACGCCGAAGTGGTCGGTCGGCATGCTGTCGCTGTTCATCGCTTCGAGCACGCGGCGGTCGATGTCGAGAATCGCCGAAGCCGGGTCTGCCAGTTCGTTCTTCACCGCGCCGTGCAGCGTGCCCATTTGCGACAGCAATTCGCGCATGTTCTGCGCGCCCGCGCCGGATGCGGCCTGATAAGTCATGGCCGTCATCCAGTCGACGAGGTTTTCGCGGAACAGGCCGCCCAATGCCATCAGCATCAGGCTGACCGTGCAGTTACCGCCGATGAAATTCTTCTGGCCTTTGACGAGCGCGTTCTTGATCACGTCGAGGTTGACCGGATCGAGAATGATGACCGCGTCGTCCTTCATGCGCAGCGACGATGCCGCGTCGATCCAGTAGCCGTTCCAGCCCGCCGCGCGCAGCTTCGGGAACACGTCGTTCGTGTAGTCACCGCCCTGGCAGGAAATGATCGCGTCGCACTTCTTCAGGTCGTCGATGCTTGTCGCATCTTTGAGCTTGGTCTCGTTTTTGGCGAACGAAGGCGCGTTGCCGCCCGCGTTGCTGGTGCTGAAAAACACCGGTTCGATCAAGTCGAAATCGCCTTCCTGCTGCATACGTTGCATCAGGACGCTGCCGACCATGCCGCGCCAACCTACGAGACCTACGTTCATGACTTCATACCCTTCGAATGGAAACTTCCCCGCATCTTTGCCCGCAGTGACCGCGCGGGGAAGATGGGCGGGCACGGCGGACGATCAGCGCTTCGTGATCGTTTTCGGGGTAATGGTTTTGATGGTAATGGCGAACTCGATCGCACGGGCCGTTGTGCCATGCATTTTGGAAATCGAGGAGATTGGGGAGATCTGAGCCATCGCAAGAATATACACGAAAACGGAAAACTGGCGGCGTTCTTCGCCGTATGACGCGCAAATCGGCCTGTTTCAAGGCCCGATTCGCGTTTTTAAAAGGCCGGTATCGTTGACCTGGCCGCCGCACGCCCTCGCTCTGCGAGCGCATGCGGTGCACGCGTTTTACAGCGCGGCCACGACGGCATCGCCCATCGCGGCGGTGCCGACCTGCTTGCAACCCGGCGTGAGAATGTCGCCGGTGCGATAGCCCTGTTCGAGCACCTTCTTCACCGCGGTTTCGATGCGATCGGCCTGCTCCGCCTTGTTCAGCGAATAGCGCAGCATCATCGCGGCCGACAGGATCGTGGCGAGCGGATTGGCAACGCCCTTGCCGGCGATATCCGGCGCGGAGCCATGCGACGGCTCGTACAAGCCCTTGTTGTTCTTGTCGAGCGATGCCGACGGCAGCATGCCGATCGAGCCGGTCAGCATGGCCGCCTCGTCGGACAGGATGTCGCCGAACATGTTGCCGGTCACGATCACGTCGAACGACTTCGGCGCCTTCACGAGCTGCATCGCGGCGTTGTCGACGTACATGTGCGACAGTTCGACGTCCGCGTATTCCTTCGACACGTCGATCATCACGTCCTTCCAGAACTGCGACGTTTCGAGCACGTTGGCTTTATCGACCGAGGTGAGCTTCTTGCCGCGCTTTTGCGCCGCCTGGAACGCGACGTGCGCGATGCGACGCACTTCGGGTTCCGAATAGCGCATCGTGTCGAAGCCTTCCTTCGCGCCGGCGAACAGGCCGTCCGGCGACGTACGCAGGCCGCGCGGCGCGCCGAAATAGATGTCGCCGTTCAGTTCGCGCACGATCAGGATGTCGAGACCCGAAACGATTTCTTCCTTCAGCGACGATGCGCCCGTCAGTTGCGGGTAGCAGATCGCCGGACGGAAGTTCGCGAAAAGTTCCAGGTGCTTGCGCAGACCGAGAATCGCCTGCTCAGGGCGCAGCGCGCGTTCGAGCTTGTCGTACTTCCAGTCGCCGACCGCGCCGAACAGGATCGCGTCGGCTTCCTTCGCGAGCGCGAGCGTCGAATCCGGCAGCGGGTGGCCTTTCGCTTCGTAGCCCGCGCCGCCGACCGGCGCTTCTTCGAGTTCGAACTTCTCGCCGAGCACGTTCAGGACCTTGACGGCCTCCTTGACGATTTCGGGACCGATGCCGTCGCCCGGCAACACTGCGATCTTCATGCGAATTCCTTGATGATTTTTTCGGATCTTTCTGGCGCGAACCGACATTGGCGCGCGGACTTCACGCCCCTACCGCCCTCACGGTTTCGCTTAACGGATGAGGCGATTGTTCAGCCACGGTTGCTTCGCGAGACGCTCCGCTTCGAATTGGCGGATCTTGTCCGCGTGACGCAACGTGAGGCCGATGTCGTCGAAACCGTTCAGCAGACAATACTTGCGGAACGCCGCGACTTCGAACGGATATTCGGTGCCGCCGTCGGCCGTGCGCACGACTTGCGCTTCGAGGTCTATCGTCAGCTCGAAGCCGTTGAACGCATACGTCTCGTTGAACAGATGATCGACCTGCTGTTCGGTCAGCACGATCGGTAGCACGCCGTTCTTAAAGCAGTTGTTGTAGAAGATGTCCGCGAAGCTCGGCGCGATCAGCGCGCGAAAGCCGTATTGCTGCAATGCCCAGGGCGCGTGTTCGCGCGAGCTGCCGCAGCCAAAATTCTTGCGCGCGAGCAGCACCGAGGCGCCCTGGTAGCGCGGCTGGTTCAGCACGAAATCCGGGTTCAGCGGACGCTTCGAGTTGTCTTGACCCGGTTCGCCGTGGTCGAGGTAGCGCCATTCGTCGAACGCATTCGGACCGAAACCCGTGCGCTTGATCGACTTCAGGAACTGCTTCGGAATGATCGCGTCCGTGTCGACGTTCTCGCGATCGAGCGGCGCCACGACGCCGGTGTGTACGATGAATTTATCCATGACGCTTGCGCCTGTTCAGGACCGGGCGATGCGACTGGCGGCTGGAACCCCCGCGCCGTATCGCCGGCAAAAATCAAAAACCGCTTATTTCTCAGCGTGATTGCTGATCGAATTGCCGAGGTGCGACATGTCCTGGCCGAATCCGTGCACCGTGTTGCAGCCGGCAAGACCGAGCAGGAGCCCGGCGAACGTGCCGAGTGCGAAGCGGCGCAATAGAGTGGTGCGATTCATGTTCTTCATCATGCGATTTATCCGAGCTTGCGAATGTCGACAAAATGCCCTTCGATGGCCGCAGCCGCGGCCATTGCGGGGCTCACCAGGTGCGTGCGGCCACCAGCGCCCTGACGACCTTCGAAATTGCGGTTCGACGTGGACGCGCAACGCTCGCCCGGCTCGAGCCGGTCGGCGTTCATTGCCAGACACATCGAGCAGCCCGGCTCGCGCCATTCGAAACCGGCCTCGGTAAAGACCTTGTCGAGGCCTTCACGCTCCGCCTGCGCCTTCACGAGACCCGAACCCGGCACGACCATCGCCAGACGGATGTTCGGCGCGACGCGACGGCCGAGCTTCTTCACGACGTAAGCCGCGGCGCGAATGTCTTCGATGCGCGCGTTGGTGCACGACCCGATGAAGATTTTATCCGGCTTGATCGACTCGATCGGCGCGTTCGGCTCGAGCGCCATGTACTTGAGCGCGCGCTCCATCGCGTCGCGCTTGACCGGGTCCTTTTCGCGCTCCGGATCCGGCACGCGGCCGTCGATCGGCGTGACCATTTCCGGCGACGTGCCCCAGGTGACCTGCGGCACGATTTCGGCGGCGTTCAACTCGACCACGCGATCGAAATGCGCTCCGTCGTCCGACTTGAACTGCTTCCAGTACTCGACCGCGTGATCCCACTCGACGCCCTGCGGCGAGAACGGACGGCCTTTCAGGTATTCGACCGTGGTATCGTCGACGGCGACCATGCCGGCGCGCGCGCCCGCTTCGATCGCCATGTTGCAGACCGTCATGCGGCCTTCCATTGTCAGCGAACGGATCGTCGAACCGCCGAATTCGATCGCGTAGCCGGTGCCGCCCGCGGTGCCGATCTTGCCGATGATCGCGAGCACGATGTCCTTCGCGGTACAGCCGCGCGGCAATTGGCCCTCGACCTTCACGAGCATGTTCTTGCTCTTCTTCTGCAGCAGCGTTTGCGTGGCCAGCACGTGCTCGACTTCCGACGTGCCGATGCCGTGCGCAAGCGCGCCGAACGCGCCGTGCGTGGACGTGTGCGAGTCGCCGCAGACGATCGTCATACCCGGCAGCGTGGCGCCCTGTTCCGGCCCGATGATGTGAACGATGCCCTGACGCAGGTCGTTCATCTTGAACTGTGTGATGCCGAAGGCGTCGCAGTTGGCGTCGAGCGTGTCGACCTGCAGCTTCGACACCGGATCGGCGATGCCGTGGCTGCGGTCCGTGGTCGGCACGTTGTGGTCGGACACGGCCAGGTTCGCGCTGATGCGCCACACCGGACGCTGGGCGATTTTCAGGCCTTCGAACGCCTGCGGGCTGGTCACTTCATGCAGCAGGTGGCGGTCGATGTAGAGAATCGTGGTGCCGTCGTCTTCCGTGTGGACCACGTGCGTGTTCCACAATTTGTCGTAGAGGGTCTGTGCCATGGTATGCGGGGTAGTAATGACTGCGGGCTGACTGTGTCGATCGATTATGCCACGCTGCGCACCGCGATGGGCTGCATAGACGGCGAAAAAACCGATAAAAAACATGGGGTTGGCTGGTAGTGCCGATACCTGTATCGGTGTTACCCGGCAACCATCGGCGACCGGCGACGCCAATGCGCCGCACGCCCGACCCGCGGCGGCCGCAGAAACAGAAACGCCCCAACGGTCAACCCGTTGAGGCGTTTCATTCACTTCAATTTCGCGCTTGTGCGCGGCAAGTATGCCGCGACGAAGCGCGCGTATCGGGTTCGATCAGCGATCAGCGCTGTACGATCGGCTTCGCTTCACGCAGCGTCTCGCCGATGAACAGCTGACGCGGACGGCCGATCTTCTGCTCGGGATCGGCGATCATTTCGTTCCACTGCGCGATCCAGCCGACCGTGCGTGCCATCGCGAAGATGCAGGTGAACATCGACGTCGGAATGCCCAGCGCGCGCTGCACGATGCCCGAGTAGAAGTCGACGTTCGGGTACAGCTTGCGCGACACGAAGTACTCGTCTTCGAGCGCGATCTTTTCCAGCGCCATCGCGAGCTTGAACAGGGGATCGTCGTGCAGGCCCAACTCTTCGAGCACTTCGTGGCAGGTTTCGCGCATCAGCTTCGCGCGCGGATCGTAGTTCTTGTACACGCGGTGACCGAAGCCCATCAGTTTCACGCCCGAGTTCTTGTCCTTCACCTGCTTGATGAACTCAGGAATGTTGTCGACCGAGCCGATTTCTTCCAGCATGGTCAGCGCGGCTTCGTTCGCGCCGCCGTGCGCCGGGCCCCACAGACACGCGATACCCGCCGCGATACACGCGAATGGATTCGCGCCCGACGAACCGGCGAGACGCACGGTCGACGTCGACGCGTTCTGCTCGTGGTCCGCGTGCAGGATCAGGATACGGTCGAGCGCGCGCACCAGCACGTCGTTGACCACGTACTCTTCGCACGGGTTCGAGAACATCATGCGCATGAAGTTCGCGCTGTACGACAGGTCGTTCTTCGGATACACGAACGGCTGGCCGATGCTGTACTTGTACGCCATCGCGACCAGCGTGGGCAGCTTCGCGATCATACGGATCGCCGACACTTCGCGGTGACGCGGGTTATTGATGTCGAGCGAGTCGTGATAGAACGCCGACAGCGCGCCGACCGCGGCGACCAGAATCGCCATCGGGTGCGCATCGCGACGGAAGCCACGGAAGAAGAACTGCATCTGCTCGTGCACCATCGTGTGCTTCGTGACGGTGCCGACGAATTCGGCCTTCTGCTTCTCGTTCGGCAGCTCGCCGTTCAGCAGCAGGTAGCAGGTTTCGAGGAAGTCGGCGTTCTGCGCGAGGTTGTCGATCGGGTAGCCGCGGTAGAGCAGTTCGCCCTTGTCGCCGTCGATGTAGGTGATCGCCGAATTGCACGCCGCCGTCGACATGAAGCCCGGGTCGTACGTGAATTTGCCGGTCTGGCCGTACAGTTTGCGAATGTCGATCACATCCGGGCCAATCGTGCCCTTGTAAATCGGCATTTCAACGCTCGGCGAATTGTCGCTGAACGATAGCGTGGCTTTAACATCTGACGGGGTCATAGCACATCCTCAATCGAAGTATGGATACAGGGTTTCGATAATTGCACGCCTGGAACAACGGACTGGCGGCGCTCAAGCGTTGCGCAGCAACTCCAGAACCCGGACCACGTCCGGGTCGGCCAGATCGCCTTCTGGTTCCTTGCGCGCGAGCAGCAAGTCCATCAGGTCGTTATCGCTCAGCTCGAGCAGGCGCGTGAGTGCGCCCACGTCGGCATCGCTGAGGTCATGCTCATATCGGCTGAAAAAACGCTCGAAAATCAGGTCGTTTTCCAGCAGGCCCCGCCGTGCGCGCCAGCGAAGACGCGCGCGGCGGAGAGGGTCGGACTGATGCGATGTTTCGGTCATGTCGGTACACCCCGCGCCGCGCCCGAGCGCACTGACCGCCCTCTCGGGGGCAGCGCGCGCCAGGGAGCGCGGAGCTCATTGATACTAGACAGCGCGGCGAACCATCAATTCCTTGATCTTGCCGATTGCCTTGGTCGGGTTAAGGCCCTTCGGGCAAACGTCGACACAGTTCATGATGGTGTGGCAACGGAACAGACGGTACGGATCTTCCAGGTTGTCGAGGCGCTCGCCGGTTGCCTGGTCGCGGCTATCCGCGATGAAGCGGTAGGCTTGCAGCAGACCAGCCGGGCCGACGAACTTGTCCGGGTTCCACCAGAAGCTCGGGCACGACGTCGAGCAGCTCGCGCACAGGATACATTCGTACAGGCCGTCGAGCTCGTCGCGTTCTTCCGGCGACTGCAGACGTTCCTTCTCCGGCGGCGGCGTATCGTTGATCAGGTACGGCTTGATCGAGTGATACTGGTTGAAGAACTGCGTGAAGTCGCAGATCAGGTCACGCACGACGGGCAGGCCCGGCAGCGGACGCAGCACGATCTTCTGCGGCAGGTCGTTCAGGTTCGTCAGGCACGCGAGGCCGTTCTTGCCGTTGATGTTCATTGCGTCCGAACCGCACACGCCTTCGCGGCACGAGCGACGGAACGACAGGGTTTCGTCGAGCGCCTTCAGCTTGATGAGCGCGTCGAGCAGCATGCGTTCGTGCGAGTCGATTTCGATCTCGTACGTCTGCATACGCGGAGCGGCGTCCTTGTCCGGATCGTAGCGGTAAATTTCAAATGTACGCTTGGCCATTTCTCTGAATTCCTTTGACTTGTGCCTTAGAAGGTACGCGCTTTCGGCGGAACCGATTCGACGGTCAGCGGCTTCATGTGAACCGGCTTGTAGTCGAGGCGATCGCCTTCGCTGAACCACAACGTATGGCGCAGCCAGTTTTCGTCGTCGCGATGTTCGAAGTCGTTTTGCGCGTGCGCGCCACGGCTTTCCTTGCGCGCTTCGGCGGAGACCATCGTGGCGCGCGCCACTTCGATCAGGTTCGCCACTTCGAGCGCTTCGATACGGGCCGTGTTGAAGACCTTCGACTTGTCCTTCAGATGGATGTTGTCGACGCGTGCCGCCACTTCACGGATGGCCTCGACGCCTTCGGCCAGCAGTGCCGACGTACGGAACACGCCAGCGTGCTTCTGCATCGTGCCGCGGATGTCGTTCGCGACCGACTGCGCGTACTCGCCCGACGACGAGTTATCGAGCTTCGCCAGACGCGACAGCGCGAAGTCGGCTGCATCGGCCGGCAGCGGCTTGTGTTCCTTCAGTTCCTTCACGTGCTTGACGATGTGGTTGCCGGCAGCGCGGCCGAACACCACGAGGTCGAGCAGCGAGTTCGTGCCGAGACGGTTCGCGCCGTGCACCGACACGCACGAGCATTCGCCCACTGCGTAGAAGCCGTTGACGACTTCTTCGGGGCCGCGCGGCGTACCGACGACCTGGCCGTTGATGTTCGTCGGAATACCGCCCATCTGGTAGTGGATGGTCGGCACGACCGGAATCGGCTCTTTAATGCAGTCGACGTTCGCGAACTTCAGCGCGATTTCGCGGATCGACGGCAGACGCTTCATGATCGTCTCGGCGCCGATGTGCGACAAGTCGAGCAGCACGTGATCCTTGTTCGGACCCACGCCGCGGCCTTCCTTGATTTCCTGGTCCATGGAACGCGAAACGAAGTCGCGCGGCGCCAGATCCTTCAGCGTCGGCGCATAGCGCTCCATGAAGCGTTCGCCGTTCGAGTTACGCAGAATACCGCCTTCGCCGCGCACGCCTTCGGTGATCAGCACGCCCGCGCCGGCCACGCCGGTCGGGTGGAATTGCCAGAATTCCATGTCCTGCAGCGCGATGCCCGAACGGGCCGCCATGCCGAGGCCGTCACCGGTGTTGATGAATGCGTTGGTCGATGCCGCGAAGATCCGGCCCGCGCCGCCCGTGGCGAACAGCGTGGTCTTGCCCTCGAGAATGTAGACGTCGCCGGTTTCCATTTCCAGCGCGGTCACGCCGAGCACGTCGCCGTCGGCGTCGCGGATCAGGTCCAGCGCCATCCATTCGACGAAGAATTGCGTCTTGGCAGCAACGTTCTGCTGGTACAGCGTGTGCAGCAGCGCGTGACCGGTACGGTCAGCCGCCGCGCAGGCGCGTTGCACCGGCTTTTCGCCGTAATTCGCAGTGTGGCCGCCGAACGGGCGCTGATAGATCGTGCCGTCCGCGTTACGGTCGAACGGCATGCCGAAGTGTTCGAGTTCGTAGACGGCGTTCGGTGCTTCACGGCACATGAACTCGATCGCATCCTGGTCGCCGAGCCAGTCGGAGCCCTTGATCGTGTCGTAGAAGTGATAGTGCCAGTTGTCTTCGCTCATGTTGCCGAGCGAAGCGCCGATGCCGCCCTGGGCAGCGACCGTGTGCGAACGCGTCGGGAACACTTTGGACAGCACGCAGACCGACAGACCGGCGCGCGCCAGTTGCAGCGACGCGCGCATCCCCGAACCGCCCGCGCCGACGATGACCACGTCGAAGCGGCGACGCGGCAGAGAATTCTTGATTGCAACCATGCTTTTATACTCTCCAGAGAATCTGCGCAGCGTAGCCCGCACATGCGAGCAGCCAGAGGATCGTCAGCGCCTGCAGGACGAGACGCGTGCCAACGGGCTTCACGTAATCCATCCAGATGTCGCGCATACCCACCCAAGCGTGGTAGAACAGCGAGAGAAGCGTGACGAACGTGGCGAGCTTCATCCACTGCGTCGCGAAGATCGACGCCCAGCCGTCGTACGAAAAGTCGTGCGCGAGGAAGAACCACGCGAGCAGAATCACCGTGTACACCGCCATCACGCAGGCGGTGACGCGTTGCGCGAGCCAGTCGCGCAGACCGTAATGCGCGCCGACGACGAGACGCTTCGAACCGATTCGGTTATTGGCTGACATTTTTTAGAATGCTCCGAACAGTTTTGCCGCGAATGCGATGGTAAGCAGCGACGAGACGACGATCACCACGATGGAGGTCGATTTGCCCTTCTCTTTCGACACGGCATCATGATTCGTATCCATCACGAGGTGACGGACGCCGGCGCAGAAGTGGAACAGGAAAGCCCACGCGAGAACGAGCGTGATCAGCTTGACGATGATATTGGAGAGGAAGCCCTTGAAGACTTCGAAGCTCAGTTCGGAAGTCAGGCTCTGATCGAAGAGGAACAGCAGAAACGGAAGAAAGAGAAACAACAAGGCACCGCTCACGCGATGCAGAATCGACACGCGCCCCGCCAGCGGGAGACGGTATGCCGTCAGTATTTGCCCAATACCGATGTTCCGGAATTCCGGCCTCGGTTTTTTTACGGCTTCTGCCATGCTAGACCCCTACTATGTAGTCACACTAATCCGCGATTTTAGCGCCTTTTTATATCGCGCTGCAGCGAAAACCACGCTGGGTCCTTTGCCGCGCGCGCATTGAAAGCGCCTTCCGATTGGCACGCGTGTGGGACGCCGCGCCTCGTTTCAGCCCGATTCAGCTCAGATCGTTCTGATAGTAATACCCGGTTGTGACATACCAACCTCGCCGGACTTCGACCGGCCGGTCCCCATAGGTATAGGACACGCGTTCGACCGAGAGCAACGGAAAACCCGCCGGCACATGCAGCAGGTCCGCCACGGCAGGCTCCGCCGCGACCGCGCGGATTTTTTCCGTCGCGCGAATCATGCGGGTGCCGAATTCCGTCTCGAACATCGCGTAGAGGGGACCCTTGTACTCCGACAGCCGCTCGAGCGTGAGCCCGCGGAACACGACGCCGGGCAGCCAGATTTCGTCGAGCACGGTGACTTCGCCGTCGAACTGCAGCAAACGCTTGATCAGCACGACCGGATCGGCCGGCTTCAGATCGAGCTGCCGCGCGATTTCCGCCGATGCGCGCAGCCGCCGGCATTCGAGCAGACGGCTCACGTGCGGATGCTCGACACCGTCGTCGGCGAGCAATCTCAGGAAACGGAACTGCGCGCGCTCTTCGTTGTGCGTCGCAACGAACGTGCCCTTGCCCTGGCGGCGCACCAGCAGGTTGTCGGCGGCGAGTTCGTCGATCGCCTTGCGCACCGTACCCTGACTCACCTTGAAACGCGCGGCCAGTTCGACTTCACTAGGAATGATCTCGCCTGGCTTCCATTCGCCACTTTCGAGGCTCTGCGTAATCAAGCCCTTGATCTGCTGATATAAGGGGCTGAAGGTAGGCGACGCCGCAGCGGAAACAGCGGATACATCTTCGCCGGCGGCCCCCTGGCCGTTCGGGTTCACAGGATTCGCCGGGTTCGAATTCATGCGCGCATTTCATCATAAAGGGCTGGGGCACGTCTAGGGTTTTCCCCGCGATAGATGTGTCTTATATAAGACATAAGATACTGTTGACTTTGTCTGTTTCGACTCCTACACTCCTTGTCGAGCAAGGGTTTGCGGGATTTTTCGGCGGCGGTTTGATGCAGTGCCGCGACGCTCCGGCAGCCACTCTGCACCATGCTGCCCCCTACGCAGTCCAGGTTTCGATTCGCCGCCATCCGTTGCATTCGCGCGCTGTCTCCGTGTTGCACCCGCTGGCCCGACGCTTGCCGAAACGCGCTGTTTGCAGGAGCCCGCACCGTGCAGTTGCGGCCCCGGCCCGGCGTAAGCCCTGGGCCATCCCCTCCCGCTCCGGCAGTACAGCTTTCCGGCACGGCGGTCTTGCCCCAACGCGCCGCCCGGTCTCGCCAATTCCGAGCCCGCACGCGAACAGTGAATTCCGCCGTGTTTCATCACGCTTCGCTGAACGCGCATATAGAATGGCGTTTTCCCTAGCGTCTAACGCATCGTCCTGGAGATTTCTCAATGGCTAAGCCCGCAAAGCGCGTTGCCGTCACCGGCGCCGCAGGTCAAATCGCTTACTCCCTGCTATTCCGCATCGCCAATGGCGACCTGCTCGGCAAGGACCAGCCGGTGATCCTGCAACTGCTCGATCTGCCGCAAGCGCAAGCCGCCGTCAAAGGCGTCGTGATGGAACTGGATGATTGCGCATTCCCGCTGCTGTCGGGCGTCGTGATCACGGACGACCCGAAGGTCGCGTTCAAGGACGCAGACATTGCACTGCTCGTCGGCGCGCGTCCGCGTTCGAAGGGTATGGAGCGCAAGGATCTGCTGTCGGCCAACGCCGAAATCTTCACGGTTCAGGGCAAAGCGCTGAACGACGTCGCCAGCCGCGACGTGAAGGTTCTGGTGGTCGGCAACCCAGCCAACACGAATGCATACATCGCCATGAAGTCGGCGCCGGATCTGCCGAAGAAGAACTTCACCGCGATGCTGCGTCTGGACCACAACCGCGCGCTGTCGCAACTGGCCGCCAAGTCGGGCAAGCCGGTCGCGTCGATCGAAAAGCTCGCAGTGTGGGGCAACCACTCGCCGACCATGTACCCGGACTTCCGCGTTGCAACGGCTGAAGGTCAGGACCTGACCAAGCTGATCAACGACGAAGAATGGAACCGCAACACGTTCATCCCGACCGTCGGCAAGCGCGGCGCGGCGATCATCGAAGCGCGCGGCCTGTCGTCGGCGGCATCGGCGGCTAACGCTGCAATCGACCACGTGCGTGACTGGGTGCTCGGCACGAACGGCAAGTGGGTCACGATGGGCATCCCGTCGGACGGCTCGTACGGCATCCCTGAAGACATCATCTACGGCGTGCCCGTGACCTGCGAAAACGGCGAGTACAAGCGCGTCGAAGGTCTGGCAATCGACGCGTTCTCGCGCGAAAAGATGGACGGCACGCTGCAGGAACTGCTGGAAGAGCGCGACGGCGTTCAGCACCTGCTCGGCTAAGCATCTGATGCCGATCAACCGGAACTCCGAAGCGTCAGCGCGGCGGGTTCCGGTTTTTTTCGTGTGAATGGCCGTGCGATCATCGCCATTCGCCTCTGATTCGAACGTGCTTTGCCGTTGCCCGACCGCACTCGTGCAGAGCACGCCCGAATCCGACATCCTTGATCCTCACCACGCCCCACACGCCGAAGATGCGCGTTCTCACACCCGCCGAAGTGCTGTTCGAGGGCGAAGCGCCGCCCGCTGTGCTGCCTGCCTGCGATCACTACGCGGGCAGCGAAAAGCTGATGCTGAAGTCGCTCGCGTTACAGCGGCAACTCGGCCCGGTGTTCGATCTCACGCTCGATTGCGAAGACGGCGCGCAGGTCGGCCGCGAGGCCGAGCACGCGGAACTGGTCGCATCGCTACTGGGCAGCGAGCATGACCGCTTCGGCCGCGTCGGCGTGCGCATCCACGACTTCGCTCACGCGCACTGGCGCGACGACGTACGCCTCATTCTGCGCGCCGCAAAGCGAGCACCCGCTTACATCACGCTGCCGAAAATCCGCAACGTCCACGACGCCGCCGAAATGATCGCGTTCATCGAGGCGACGCGACGCGAGCTCAGCCTCGCGCAGCCGGTGCCGGTGCAGTTGCTGGTCGAAACCCACGGCGCGCTTACGCGTGTGTTCGAACTCGCCGCGCTGCCCGGCGTCGAGGCGCTGAGCTTCGGCCTGATGGACTTCGTCTCCGCGCACGACGGCGCGATCCCCGATACCGCGATGCGCTCGCCGGGCCAATTCGATCATCCACTCGTGCGGCGCGCGAAGCTCGAGATTTCGGCGGCCTGCCATGCGTTCGGCAAGGTGCCGTCGCACAACGTCACCACCGAAGTGCGCGACATGAGCGTGGTCGCGAACGACGCACAGCGCGCCCGCAACGAGTTCGGCTACACGCGCATGTGGAGCATCCACCCCGCGCAGATCGAGGCGATCGTCGCCGCGTTCGCCCCGCGCGACGAAGAAATCGCGACGGCCACCGAAATCCTGCTGGCCGCGCAGTCCGCGCATTGGGGCCCGACGCGTCACGGCGATACGCTGCACGACCGCGCGAGCTACCGCTATTACTGGTCGGTGCTGCGCCGCGCGCAAACCACCGGCCGCGCTGTTCCACAAGAAGCGGCGCCGCTTTTTTTGCAAGTGGGCGCCAACCGACAGTCGGTGGCATAAGCGACGCGTTTTTCAAACGGCAGCGATGAGCCGGCACACAGGAGAAGGCGGAACATGAGCGAGACGACGCAAGCCGCTGGCGCAACCGGCGGCAACGAAACGCAAAGCGGCTTCAAACCGAAAAAATCCGTCGCGCTGTCGGGCGTGACCGCGGGCAACACCGCGCTGTGCACGGTCGGCAAGACCGGCAACGATCTGCACTATCGCGGCTATGACATTCTCGACATCGCCGAGGCGTGCGAATTCGAGGAGATCGCTTATCTGCTGGTCCACGGCAAGCTGCCGACGCAGGCCGAACTGACCGCGTACAAGACGAAGCTGAAGTCGATGCGCGGCCTGCCCGCCAACGTGAAAGCCGCGCTCGAATGGATTCCGGCCGCCGCGCATCCGATGGACGTGATGCGCACCGGCGTGTCGGTGCTCGGCACCGTGCTGCCGGAGAAAGACGATCACAACCTGCCCGGCGCGCGCGATATCGCCGACAAGCTGATGGCCTCGCTCGGCTCGATGCTGCTGTACTGGTATCACTACTCGCACAACGGCAAGCGCATCGAGGTCGAAACCGACGACGATTCGATCGGCGGGCATTTCCTGCATCTGCTGCACGGCGTCGAGCCGTCGAAGGCGTGGGTCGATGCGATGCACGTGTCGCTGAACCTGTACGCGGAGCACGAGTTCAACGCGTCGACGTTCACCGGCCGCGTGATCGCGGGCACGGGCTCGGACATGTACTCGGCGGTCACCGGCGCGATCGGCGCGCTGCGCGGCCCGAAACACGGCGGCGCCAATGAAGCCGCGTTCGAAATCCAGTCGCGCTACCAGACGCCTGACGAAGCCGAAGCCGACATCCGCCGCCGCGTCGAGAACAAGGAAGTCGTGATCGGCTTTGGTCATCCGGTGTACACGATCTCGGACCCGCGCAACAAGATCATCAAGGAAGTCGCGAAGAAGCTGTCGAAGGAAGCGGGCAACACGAAACTGTTCTCGATCGCCGAACGGCTCGAATCGGTGATGTGGGACGCAAAGAAGATTTTCCCGAACCTCGACTGGTTCAGCGCGGTGTCGTATCACATGATGGGCGTGCCAACCGCGATGTTCACGCCGCTGTTCGTGATCTCGCGTACGGCAGGATGGAGCGCGCACATCATCGAACAGCGCGTCGACAACAAGATCATCCGCCCGAGCGCGAATTACACCGGACCCGAGAATTTAAAGTACGTGCCGCTAAATAGGAGAAAATAACGATCGCTGCGCGCTCCACAGCGCGTGCAGTTCAACCCGCGCGGCCGCCGGACCGGTCGTCCGCGCACTGTTTAACTGATTTTGATAGAAAGGTTTTCTCCATGAAAAAGCTGATGATCGCCGCCATGATTGGCGCCCTGTCCACGACGATGCTGACCGTCGCGACTGACGCCACCGCTGCGGACACGGCCACTACCACGAAGAAGCCGGCCACCAAGGCCGTCGCGAAGCGCCCGGAGCCGCGCCGCCTGATCAAGCGCAAGCCGAATCCGGAGAAGGAAGCGAAGGTCGATCCGATCCCGGAAGGCGCTGAAAAGTGGGCGTGCAAGGACGGCCTTGCTTTCGAAATGAAAGGCGACATGAAGCGCGACCAGATCGTCGTGGTTCACTGGGCGAACAAGAACTACAACCTGCCGCGCGAAGCGACCACGACGGGCGCCGACCGCTTCCACGATGCAGCGTCGGGTATGGACCTCGTCGTGATCCCGACGAAGGCCATGCTGTTCCAGGACAAGGACAGCTCGCGTCTCGCCGACGAGTGCAAGACGGTCGCCATGGAACAGGGCGCGCCGGCTGCAACGCAATCGAACGCGATCAACAAGACCGGCAACTGATTTTCGCCGCCAGGGAAGCCCCCGATGTCCGCCCCGATCTCCAACGTACGACCCGCCCCGGACGCCGTCCTGGTCGAGATCGTCGACTACGTGCTGGATTACCGGATCGACAGCGCGCTCGCGCTGGAAACCGCGCGTCATTGCCTGATCGACACGCTCGGTTGCGGACTCGAAGCGCTTACCTACCCAGCCTGCACCAAGCTGATGGGACCGATCGTGGCAGGCACGATCGTCCCCAACGGCGCGAAGGTGCCGGGTACGTCGTTCCAGCTGGACCCGGTCCAGGCCGCCTTCAACATCGGCGCGATGATTCGCTGGCTCGATTTCAACGACACCTGGCTCGCCGCCGAATGGGGCCATCCGTCCGATAACCTCGGTGGTATTCTCGCTACGGCCGACTGGCTCTCGCGCACCGCCATCGCAGCCGGCAAAGCGCCGCTGACGATGAAAGACGTCCTGATCGCCATGATCAAGGCGCACGAAATTCAAGGCTGCATCGCGCTTGAGAACTCGTTCAACAAGGTCGGGCTCGATCATGTGCTGCTCGTCAAGCTCGCGTCGACCGCGGTGGTCGGTCAGCTGATCGGCCTTACGCGCGACGAGCTGATCAACGCGGTATCGCAGGCGCTCGTCGATGGGCAGGCGCTGCGCACCTACCGTCATGCGCCGAACACCGGTTCGCGCAAATCGTGGGCCGCCGGCGACGCGACCTCGCGCGCCGTGCGCCTCGCGCTGATCTCGAAGACCGGCGAGATGGGCTATCCGTCGGTGCTCAGCGCGAAAACGTGGGGCTTCTACGACGTGCTGTTCAACGGCAACGCGTTCCGGTTCCAGCGTCCGTACGGCTCGTACGTGATGGAAAACGTGCTGTTCAAAATCTCGTTTCCGGCCGAGTTCCACGCGCAAACCGCCGTAGAAGCCGCGCTCGCGCTGCACGTGCAGCTCGCCGCGCAGGGCCGGCGCGTCGAAGACATTCGCCGCATCACGATCCGCACGCACGAAGCGGCGATTCGCATCATCGATAAAAAAGGTCCGCTGAACAATCCGGCTGACCGTGATCATTGCATCCAGTACATGATCTCGGTGCCGCTGATTTTCGGCCGTCTGACGGCTGCCGATTACGAAGATTCAGTCGCGCAGGACTCGCGTATCGATGCATTGCGCGCGGAGATGGAATGCGTCGAAGACCCACAGTTCACGAAGGACTATCACGACCCGGAGAAGCGTTCGATCGCCAACGCACTGACGATCGAATTCAACGACGGGTCGAAGTTCGATGAAGTCGTAGTCGAATACCCGATCGGTCATAAGCGCCGTCGTGAAGACGGTATTCCGTTGCTGGTCGAGAAGTTCAAGACCAACCTCGCGCGGCGCTTTCCGGTCAAGCAACAACGGGCGATTCTCGAGGTATCGCTCGACCAGGCCAAGCTCGAAGCGACGCCGGTCAATGAATACGTCGATCTGTACGTCATCTAGGTTGAGTACTGTAGTTCCGCGATCCAAACCAAGGAAAACACCATGGCCCACAACCTCCACAAAACGCTCAAGGAATTCGACAGCGGTTCCGGCAAAGGCAAGTTCTACTCCCTGCCGCAACTCGGCAAGGCTCTAAACCTCAAGATCGACCGCCTGCCGGTCTCGATCCGTATCGTGCTGGAATCGGTGCTGCGCAACTACGACGGCAAGAAAATCGCCGAAGAACATGTCACGCAACTCGCGAACTGGAAGCCGACCGCGGCGCGCGTCGACGAAATTCCGTTCGTCGTGTCGCGCGTCGTGCTGCAGGACTTCACCGGCGTGCCCCTGCTCGCCGACATCGCCGCGATGCGCGGCGTCGCGAAGGCCGTCGGCAAGAACCCGAAGTCGATCGAGCCGCTGGTGCCGGTCGATCTGGTCGTCGACCACTCGGTGCAGATCGACCACTTCCGCGAGAAGAACGCGCTCGACCTGAACATGAAGCTGGAATTCCAGCGCAACAACGAGCGCTATCAGTTCATGAAGTGGGGCATGCAGGCGTTCGACACGTTCAAGGTCGTGCCGCCGGGCGTCGGCATCGTTCACCAGGTGAACCTCGAATACCTCGCGCGCGGCGTGCACAAGAAGGCCGACGGCGCGGACACCGTGTACTACCCGGATTCGCTGGTCGGCACGGACAGCCACACGACGATGATCAACGGCATCGGGGTGGTCGGCTGGGGCGTGGGCGGTATCGAAGCCGAAGCAGGCATGCTTGGCCAGCCGGTGTACTTCCTGACGCCGGACGTCGTCGGTGTGCACCTGAAGGGCAAGCTGATCGAAGGCGTGACGGCGACCGACCTCGTGCTGACGATCACCGAACTGCTGCGCAAGGAGAAGGTCGTCGGCAAGTTCGTCGAGTTCTTCGGCAAAGGCACGCGCTCGCTGTCGGTGCCGGACCGCGCGACGATCGGCAACATGGCGCCGGAATACGGCGCAACGATGGGCTTCTTCCCGGTCGACGAAAAGACCATCGACTTCTTCCGCGGCACCGGCCGCACGGACGCGGAAATCGCGGCGTTCGAGAACTACTTCAAGGCGCAGGAGCTGTTCGGCATTCCGGGCGAAGGCGATATCGATTACACGAAGGTCGTCACGCTGGATCTCGCGACGGTCGCGCCGTCGCTGGCAGGCCCGAAGCGTCCGCAGGACCGCATCGAGATCGGCCACGTGAAGTCGACCTTCACCGACCTGTTCTCGAAGCCGGTCGCCGAAAACGGCTTTGCGAAGAAGGCCGCCGATCTCGACGCGCAATACACGACCAGCAACGGCGTCGACGTCAAGAACGGCGACGTGCTGATCGCCGCGATCACGTCGTGCACGAACACGTCGAACCCGAGCGTGCTGCTGGCCGCCGGTCTGCTTGCGAAGAAGGCGGTCGAAGCTGGCCTGACGGTCGCTCCCCACATCAAGACGTCGCTGGCGCCGGGATCGCGTATCGTCACCGAGTATCTGACGAAGACCGACCTGCTGAAGTACCTCGACAAGCTCGGCTTCACGCTGGCCGCTTACGGCTGCACGACCTGTATCGGCAACGCGGGCGACCTGACGCCGGAACTGAACGACGCGATCACGAAGAACGACATCGTCGCGGCAGCGGTGCTGTCGGGCAACCGTAACTTCGAAGCGCGTATCCACCCGAACATCCGCGCGAACTTCCTCGCGTCGCCGCCGCTCGTCGTGGCATACGCGATCGCCGGCAACATCACGCGCGACCTGATGACCGAGCCGGTCGGCAAGGGCAAGGGCGGCAAGGACATCTACCTCGGCGACATCTGGCCGAGCAGCGAAGAAGTCAACGCGCTGCTGAAGTACGCGATGGATGCCGACGCGTTCCGCAAGAACTACTCGCAGCTCACGAAGAAGGGCGACCTGTGGAGCAAGATCGAGGGCGAAGAAGGTCAGGTCTACGACTGGCCGAAGTCGACCTACATCGCCGAGCCGCCGTTCTTCGGCAAGGACTTCTCGATGACGCCGGCTTCCAGCATCCCACCGGTCAAGGGCGCACGCGCGTTGGGCATCTTCGGTGACTCGGTCACGACCGACCACATCAGCCCGGCAGGCTCGATCAAGGAAGACTCGCCGGCAGGCCGCTGGCTGAAGGAAAACGGCGTGCAAAAGGCCGACTTCAACAGCTACGGCTCGCGGCGCGGTAACCACGACGTGATGATGCGCGGCACGTTCGCGAACGTCCGTATCAAGAACCTGATGATCCCGGTGAAGGCGGACGGCTCGCGCGTCGAAGGCGGCCTGACGATTCATCAGCCGAGCGGCGAACAGCTGTCCATCTATGACGCAGCGATGAAGTACATCGACGCCGATACGCCGACCGTCGTGTTCGCGGGCGAAGAGTACGGCACGGGCTCGTCGCGCGACTGGGCGGCCAAGGGCACGCAACTGCTGGGCGTGAAGGCTGTGGTCGCACGCAGCTTCGAGCGGATCCATCGTTCGAACCTGGTCGGCATGGGCGTTCTGCCACTGCAGTTCAAGGGCTCGGATAGCGTGCAGTCGCTCGGCATCACCGGCGAAGAAACGTACGACATCGAAGGCCTCGGCGACGACTTCAAGCCGCAACAGGAAGTCACGCTCGTGATCCACGGCAAGGACGGCGACAAGCGTGTTCCGGTGCTGCTGCGTATCGACACGCCGATCGAAGTCGACTACTACAAGCACGGCGGGATTCTGCCGTTCGTGCTGCGCTCGCTGCTGGCTGCTTAAGCCACGCGGCAACGCATACAGCCTCGCTGTTTTGCAGGGGCTGCGTCCTGTGGAGGGCGCAGCCGACTTTGAAGCCCGACCTCAGGTCGGGCTTTTTTTATCGGCTCGCCGAACGGCACGGCTCGTGCGCCGCGACTCCTGCGTCACTTCAAGCCGAAATCGACCCGCGTCGTCGCACCCTTGTCCTTGATGTCGTCGGCATTCATCTTCGGCGCGACGATAAACACGCGGCTTCTGTCGATCTTGCCTTCCAGGTACTGCTGCACACTCTGCGCGCGCCGCTGCGCGAGTTGCCGCAAGCTCGCGTCGTCGATCGGTGCGTTGGCCGCGAGCGCGCCCTTCATGTCGTCGTCGGGCAGCGTCTTCGTCATGCCGATGAAGTTGTGCGGCTTCTTGAAGTCGGAGGACTTGTAGGCCTTGGTCAGATATTTGTCGTAGTCTTTCTGATCGACCGTGACCGTCGATGGATCGACGCTCTCACCATTACCCACCGTATCCTTGATCTTCTGCCGCTTGACCATCTGATCGACGTACTGCGTGCGCAGCGCCGGCTCGTCGACCTTCGGATCGACGCGTCCGATCAGGTCCATGCGGATCGACGGCTTGTCGGTGAGTGCCTTCACGATCGTGTCGAGTTTCTGCTTGTCGGCATCGGTGAGCGTCGCCGAGCCGGCCTCGAATTCGACGTAACCGAGGTCCTCCCCATTGCCGCCGAACGCGTGCGCGATCAGCGAGAACGGCGCGGTCACCGCCTTTTCGAGCAGATTGAGCACCGCATGCCAGATCAGCCCGCCGATGCTGAACTCGGGGTTCGACAACGAGCCCGACACTGGCAGGTTCACGTCGATCTCGCCGCGCGAGTTCTTCAGCAGCGAGATCGCGAAACGCACCGGCAGTTTGGTCGCGGTGTCGTTGTCGATGTGATCGCCGAAGGTGAGCTGATCGATGAACAGGTGATTGTTCGCGTTCAGCAGGTCGTTCTCGAGCTTGTAATGCAGATCGACGTTGAGTTTGCCCTTCGTGATCGGATAGCCCGCGTATTTCGCCGAATACGGCGTCAGGTTGGTCAGCTCGATGTCGTGCGCGCTCGCGGTCAGATCGAGCGCCGGTTTCGCGATCAGCGGATTGATGGTGCCGCGGATCGTCAGCGGACCGTTGGCCGCGAGCTTCGCGGCCACGTCGACCGGCGCGGGCGTCGTCGATTCCGTACCGAACGCGCCGATCGTGCCCTGAATGGCGACGAGGTTCGCCGTGTAGTTCGGTTTGACGAAGTTGTCGGTATAGGTCACGCGGCCCTGCTGCAACACCAGTTGCCCGAAGTGCATCTTGACCGGGTTTGCTGGCGGCCTCGCGGCCGTGGCACTGGCGACGGCCGTGGCGGCAGGCTTGCCGGGCGTTGCGGCAGATGCCGCGACCGGCGCCGGCGCCGCGACTGCCTCGGACACCGCCTCGGGCGTCAGCGGAATCGGGTGCGAGCCGCTCTTGTCGCGCGTCAGCGACTGCGCCGTACCGCCCTCGTGCGCGACCACATCCTTCAGGTTCAGCTTACCTTGCGCGTCGAGCAGCACACGCCCATAGAACTTCGAGAACGTCACGCGGCTTGCGTCGACCACGGTGCCGTGCTCGTCGTAATCGGCCTTCAGGTTCGACAGCGCGAGCGAGCCCCAGCCCGCGAACGGGTTCGACGTCGCCTTGTCGAGCATGCGCACGTCGACGAGCGCCATGTCGCCGTGATAGTTCGCTTTCAGCGACTTCGCCTGCGCGACCGCGAGATCCCCGTTCGCGTTCAGCAGCGCGCTCGCGAGCGCCGCGTTCAGCTTGTTGCCGAAGTACGGCTCGAACGCGGCCGCGTCGAGCCGGTTCGCGTTGATCTTGACAGCCAGCTTCAGCGGCGTCGCGGTCACGTCGCCCTTCACGGCAAGCGTGCCCTTCTTGTTCAACGTCGCTTGCAGGTCTACCGGCAGCGGACGGCTCAAGTCGTCGCTGATCTTCTGCACCTTCAGCTGCACCGGCGTAAAGCTCAGTTTGACCGGCTGCGGCGTCGTGTTGTCGGTGAAATCGGCGGTCGCGTCTTTGAGTGTCAATTCGGCGATCTTGTAGTGCCATGCGGGGCCTTCCGCGTGCGCCTGTTTCGCCGCGTGGATCGCCGTGCGCTCCGTCGCCTGTTGATGCGCCCCCGCGAGCGCATTCAGATTGATGGTGCCGTCCTTCAGGCGCTGCGCGTCTACCGCGAGACCGGTTACGTCTACGCTCGTCACGTCGGCCGTGCGCGCCGCGACGTCGACCTGTTTGACTACCACGTTGCCCTGCGCGAGCGAGATCACCGGCGTCTTGCCGCCGCGCGCCGCGAGCTTCACCGCCTGCATGTCCAGGTGCGTGTCCGCGACCGTCAGCGCCATCGGCGACTTCGACCAGTTCGCGTCGATCTTCGTCGTCGCGGACAACGCGCCGTCGAGCACCTGCGCGGACGTCGCGGTATCCAGATACGGCTGCAACGGCGGCAGCTTCAGCGACTTCAGATCGAGCTTCGCGCTCGCCGTCTTCGCCGCGAGGCCGACCGTGCCATCGGCGGCGAGCGAACCGCCAATGTTCTTCAGGTTCGTGTTCAGCGTGTAGTGCGCTGGCGCTGACGCGAGCGTCGAGAAATCGGTCAGCGTAACCGCGAGGTTTTGCAGCCCGGCTTCTACCGGATGCGACACGGCTTCGTCGTGTACGTTCACGGTGCCGTCGTTGAGTGTGAAACGTTTGATCGCGACGTCGAACGGCGGGGCCGCCTTTTCGGCGGCGGCGGTTTTGGCGTTGGCATTCGCGTCCGCGGTTTCCTTTGCCGTGGTTTTTTCCGGCGCGGGCGCGAACATATGCTCGACGCTCAACACGCCGTCCTTGTCGCGCGCGAGGCTCGCGCTCGGCGCGTCGATGCGGATATCGTCGAAGTGATAGATGCTCTTCAACGGTTCGAGCGATGCCGCCGCCACATGCACGGCGCGCGCCGCGAAAAACGGCGCCTTGCCCTGATCCTGCACGTTGACGTCGTTCAGATCGACGGTGCCGGCGACGCGCAGCGACGGCGTGTCGTTCGACATCTCGAAGTTCAGCTTCAGGTCGGTGGACAGCTTGCCCGACTGCACGATCACCGGCAGCTTCGACGGCGCGTAAGACACCAGCTTCGGCACGTCGAACTCGTCGAAGCGCAGCGACACTTCCGACTCGCGCGATGCCGCGAACGGCTTGGTCCTGCCGTCGATCGCGAGCTGACTGTCGCCGTCGATGCGTGCGCGCAGCAGCGGCTCGACGAAGATATCGGTCTTCGATGGCAGCGTCGCGATGAACGGAATGCCGAGCTTCCATTGATCGATCACGTGGCTCGTGCCGAGCAGCCGGTCGTCGAACCTGATCTGGCCGTTTTCGACGCGAATGTTGGAGACAGAGAACTGCGTCGGCTTGCTATTCGGTTTTGCCGGCTGATTCGCGAATTTCTCGATCAGGTCGCTGAAATTGAAGTGCTGCGCATCGAGGCGAACGATATGAAAGCGCGGCGAATCGACCTGCACTTCGTCGACGATGGGCGCGCCGCGAAACAGCGAACTCCACGATGGCTTCACGATGAGGCGCGAAATATCGACGAAGTCGCCCGCGCCGCCGCGCTCGCCGATGTGCACGTTGTCGGCCTCGAAACGCAGTGTGTACGGATTGAGCGAGATGCGGCCGATCGACGCCGGCCGGTCAAGCTGCTTGCTCAGTTGCTGGCTCGCGATGTGGCGAATCAGCGGAGGCGCTGCGAAAAAGCCGAGCAGGCCGAACACGACGACGAAGATCAGCAGACCGACGAGAATCCGTCGCGTACGGCGCGACTGCGCGACTGCGCGCACGGTCTGTATGGAGGAGGCTAACGATGCTTTATTGAGGCTTGCCATGCTCGATGTGGAGGAATGCGGCGGCAAGCCCGCCGCGAAAAACAGAGATCCCGCAAGCGGCAGTATAAGGCGTGAACCAATGGTTAGACAGGAATGTCAGGCCCGCCTTGACGATTCGTGCTGCTGACTGACTGGCTTTCCCGCGAACGAGATTTTCGCGAGCGTTAGATAACGAAACCGGACGGCGCGCGGTTTGCCCGCGCGCCGTTCACATCATTGCCGCACGACCGGCGGTGGCTGCCAGCTGCCGTCGGTGGCTTGCGGCTTCGGCGCATACAGGCGCAGCACCAGTTGCATGTCCGCGCGCGGTGCGGGCAGCCAGTTACCGGTCCGGCTGCGCGTCGACGACACGACCACGTCGAGCGAACCATCGCGATTGCGGCGCGCGCCATTGCGATCGCCAACCGCGAGCCGCGCCGGCGCGTTCTCGCCCAGCGCGCCATCCTTCTTATACGCGGTGATCGTCCAGAAACCGCGCACCGGCGGCAGCTGGTTCGCCGCGAAGTGGATCACATAGCGATTCGCGCCGTTCAGCGCGTTGCCGTCGCTGTCCTGCGTGACCAACGCGCGTACTTCGTCGTCCTTCGTACCGAGGCCCAACTGTGTGCTCGCCGCATACGCGCGCAACCCATAGTCGGGACCGTAGTTGCCGACGGTATCGCCGAACCAGCTCCAGCCGTTCGCGCTCAGCAGATTCGACGGCGGCGTCGCGACACGATTGCGACCGTCGGCGAGACCGGCCGCGAGCGCATCGGATGACTTCGGCAGCTTCACAGGATCGCCCGGCGTCACGCCGAGGTCGGCGAGAAATTTGAGCGCGTGCGGATCGGCCGGTGTCGGCGGATTGTCAGGCAACGCGTCGGCGAGACGGCCGAAGAAGCCGCTCGCGTCGAGCGCGGCGACCTGCTGCGCCGGCGTGCCGCTCGGGCCCGCGACGCCGCTTGCGTAACCGCGCGGCGGCACCGCCGGCTCCGCGTCGCCGACGAACACGCTCAGCGGCTCCAGACGGACCGCGTGCTGCAGCTTGCGCACCGCGTTCAGATCGCGCGCGCCGTTCGACTGGATGCGCACGCTGATCCATGCGTTGCGCGTCGGCACTTCGACGCGCTGTGCGCCCTTCGGCAGCTCGCCCTTCCAGCCCGGTGCGACGAACGCGATCGTCTGCGCGCGCAAGCTCTTCGCGGTGCCCATGCCCGCGGCGAACTGCGGCCCCGTCGACCACGCGACGTTGGTCCACATGTCGAGCACCCGCGCATCGACGTAACGGCCATGCGAATCAGGTAGCGCCAGGATCACCGGCTCGGCGGCAAGGTCGAGCCAGCCGGTCGAGCCGAGCGTGTCGAGGCTCGGCTGCGGCGGATTGGTCGCGCCGATCGGCGGCCGCGCCTGCGCGTGACGCAGCGTGTTGAAAGGCGCCTGACCCGGCTCGGTGCCAACCGCCGCATCGCGCGCGGCACTCATCAGCACGAGCGGATAGCCGAATACGTAGGAGTCGGCGACTTCGTCCTTGATCCAGCCGGTGCGTTGTTGCGTCGCGGTGGGGGTCGACGCACAGCTGGCCAGCAGTGCGAGACCCGCGAGCGACGCGCAGGTTCGTTGAAGCAAAAACAGTTCTCGGAGATTTTTTGTCATTCGTTCAGAGTGCGGAACGTGCGGTCCTATGGGGGATGCCGGTGTGCAGCGCCTGGTGCATGCGCAGTTCTCCCGAAACACTGCGCAGCGAGTCCGCGGATTGCGATTCCGACAACATCGCGTTGTATCGTATCCTTGCTAGCCAGGCAAGCACAAAGCACGGAATTGCGGCTGACAGCGCGCAGGCGCGTCACCGATGTGACAATCGACGTCGCCGCCACATTATGTTCCCGCGCCAACGGCTCGCGCGAGCGCGCCACGCTTTTTCGATTCGCGCATTCGTCGAACCGCAAGCTTGGCCGTTCGCCTCCACTCTTTCGTCGTCCTGCATTCGGAATACTTCAATGTACATGCCCGCCCATTTCGAAGAGAACCGTCCAGAGGTTCTTCATCGCCTGATCGCCGAGCACCCGTTCGGCGCGCTGATTACGCACGGCCCCAACGGGCTCGATGCGAATCATCTGCCGTTCGAGGCGCAGGCGGATGCGGCGGATTCGTCACGTCTGGTGCTGCGCGCGCACGTCGCGCGGGCGAACCCCGTCTGGCAGGAAGCCGCGACCCATCCCGAAGCGCTCGTGATCTTCCAGGGGCCGACCGCTTATATTTCCCCGAGCTGGTATCCGAGCAAACACGAAACGCACAAGCAGGTGCCGACCTACAACTATATGGTCGTGCATGCACATGGCAGGATCGTGGTGCATGACGATGAATCGTTCGTGCGCGGTCTCGTCGCGCGACTCACGCGCGAGATGGAGGCCGGCGAGCCGGTGCCATGGAAGATGGGCGACGCGCCCGCCGACTACATCGCGCAGATGCTCGGCGCGATCGTCGGTATCGAGATCGAGGTAACGCGGCTCGTCGGCAAATGGAAGCTCGGGCAGAACAAGGCGGCCGAAGACCGGCGCGGCGCCGCGCAAACGCTGCTCGCGCGCGACGGCGATCAACAGAAGGCGGTGGGACAGGCGATGCTCGATGCGCCGCCGGCGTTCTGACGGCGGCCGCATAATCCGGCCTTGACCTTCCCGTCATGGGAAGGTCGATACTGGATCCACGATGCGGCCCAATGCCGCCACGAGCCTCGCCTGCCATGACCGCACTTACCAACCCGCAGCGCCCCGCCGACGCTGCCGCTTCTGCTTCTTCTTCGCCCATGCGCGTCGTCGAACTCGACGTCGGCGGGATGACTTGCGCGTCGTGCGCGAGCCGCGTCGAAAAAGCACTGACCAAGCTGCCGGGAGTGGCGCGCGCGTCGGTGAATCTCGCGACCGAGCGCGTCCGCGTGGAAAGCGACGCGACGCTCGGGCCTCAGCAACTGGCCGATGCCGTGCGCAAGGCCGGATACGAAGCGACGCCGGTCGCGAACGCCGAGCTTGCCGCGCCAAGCGCGACGCAAACCGCGACACCCGCCGCCGCCCCGGGAAGCATTGAACTGGAGATCGGCGGCATGACCTGCGCAGCCTGCGCGTTGCGCGTCGAAAAAGCGCTGGCGAAGGTGTCTGGGGTCGCGCGCGCGTCGGTCAATCTGGCGACCGAAACCGCCACCGTTCATCCGCAAGGCAGCGCATCCGCCGTTACCGGCGCGCTGCTCGCAGCCGTCAGGAAAGCTGGCTACGAAGCGACGTTGAGCGCGCCGCCCGCTGCTGCCGCTCCAGCCGAGACAACGGCAGCTATCGCCGCGTCCGGCGACGAACGCGACATCCTCGACACGACCCACGCCCCCGTCGTCGACCGCAAGCGGATTCAAACCCGCCGCGACCTCGCGAGCGTCGTTGCGTCCGCGCTGCTGACGCTGCCGCTAGTCGCACCGATGTTCGGTGAATGGTTCGGCCTCCACGCGATGCTGCCAGCCTGGCTGCAATTCGTGCTCGCGTCGATCGTGCAGTTCATATTCGGCGCGCGCTTCTATCGGGCAGCCTGGCGCGCGGTGCGCGCCGGCGCGGGCAACATGGACCTGCTGGTCGCGCTCGGCACATCGGCGGCGTACGGCATCAGCGTGTACGAACTCGCGATGCATCCGGGCGACACGATGCATCTGTACTTCGAGGCATCGGCGGTCGTGATCACGCTGGTGCGCTTCGGCAAGTGGCTCGAGGCGCGCGCCAAGCGCCAGACCACCGACGCGATCCGCGCGCTCAACGCGCTGCGCCCCGAGCGCGCGCGCATCCGCGACGGCGCCGGCGAACGCGAGGTGCCGCTCGCGCAGGTGCGGGTCGGCACCGTCGTGATCGTGCGGCCGGGCGAGCGCGTACCGGTCGACGGCGCGGTGCTCGAAGGCCGCACGCATATCGACGAAGCGCTGATCACCGGCGAAAGCCTACCGGTGCCGAAACAGACCGGCGACGCCGTCACGGCCGGCTCGATCAACGGCGAAGGCGCGCTCGTGGTGACGACCACCGCAATCGGCGCGGAGACGACACTCGCGCGCATCATCCGGCTCGTCGAAAGCGCGCAGGCCGAGAAGGCGCCAATCCAGCGGCTCGTCGACCGCGTCAGCGAAGTCTTCGTGCCGGCGATTCTCGCGCTCGCCGCGCTGACGCTGATCGGCTGGCTGCTCGCCGGCGCGGGCGCGGAAACCGCGATCCTGAACGCGGTCGCGGTGTTGGTGATCGCCTGCCCGTGCGCGCTCGGCCTCGCGACGCCCGCCGCGATCATGGCCGGCACCGGCGTCGCCGCGCGCCACGGCGTGCTGATCAAGGACGCGGAAGCGCTGGAAATCGCGCATCGCGTGTCGATCGTCGCGTTCGACAAAACCGGCACGCTGACGCTCGGCCAACCATCGGTAACGGCGTTCGAGCCGATCGGCGGCTCGAGCCGCGACCAAGCGCTCGCGCTCGCGGCGGCGGTGCAGCGGCATAGCGATCATCCGCTCGCGCGGGCGGTGATGCGCGCGCACGAGGCTCAGCTCGGGCAAATGGCCGGCGAACACGAGGGCGGGCCAAGCGCCGCCGCCGCTCGCGCCGTCGCCGGCAGGGGCGTCGAAGCCGACGTCGACGGCCGCACGCTCGCCCTCGGCAGCACGCGCTGGCTGCGCGAGCTCGGCATCGCGCTGCCGACCGCGCTTGCCACGCGCGCGCAGGAACTCGAAGCGGCGGGCAACACGGTGTCGTGGCTGATGACGCGCGCGCCTCACGCCCCCGAAGTGCTCGCGCTGATCGCGTTCGGCGACACGGTGAAGCCGACCGCGCGCGCGGCCGTCAAGCGGCTCGCGCAGATGGGCATCCGCAGCGTGCTCGTGACTGGCGACAACCGCGGCAGTGCGGCGAGCGTCGCGCGGGCGCTCGGCATCGACGAATTCCACGCCGAGGTGCTGCCCGACGACAAGGCCCGCGTGATCCGCGACCTGAAGATGCGCCACGCCGGCATCGTCGCGATGGCGGGCGACGGCATCAACGACGCGCCCGCGCTCGCCGCCGCCGACATCGGCATCGCGATGGCGAGCGGCACCGACGTCGCCATGCACGCCGCCGGCATCACGCTGATGCGCGGCGACCCGGCGCTCGTCGCCGACGCGATCGACATCTCGCGCAGAACGTGGCGCAAGATCCAGCAGAACCTGTTCTGGGCATTCGTCTACAACCTGGTCGGCATTCCGCTGGCCGCCTTCGGCTTGCTGAATCCGATGCTTGCGGGCGCGGCGATGGCGTTTTCGAGCGTCAGCGTCGTCACCAATGCGTTGTTGCTGCGGACGTGGCGAAGCGCGCCCGGCCGAACCGTCGATCGGGTGCGCTGAGCAACGCAGCAACACCTTCGGCATTCCGCCTCGTCCCTTTTTCGGGGCCGGTTTTTTTGTGGCCCCTTTCATCCCATTACGAACGGCTTTCAGTCGCCCTAAAGCCGCCGTCTCCCGAGCCGTAAACCAGTAAATCGATGCCGTTCGGGGCCATGCCCGACATGCGTCGCCTGTCCCCTTTTTCACGCCTGCCCATGAACTTTCTCTTCTTGCGCCGCGCCAGCGTCGGCGCGCGGCTTGCCGTGCTCTCGTGCGTGCTGGTCGCGTTGATTTTCAGCACCTTCGCGTGGGCGCTCGCACGCGCCGTCGGCGATCAGGTCCGCGACCAGGTGCTCGCCCGCATCGCCGAAAAAGACCGCTCGATCGCCGCGATGATCGAGCTGTTCGACAAGGCGCTGTCGGCCGAAGTCGATCGGTCGATGGCGCTGTTCGCGAGCTTCCTGCCCACCGACTTTTCGCTCGACGACACGCAGAAAGTCGACATCGGGAGCACCGCGACGCCGACTTTCAAGGCCGGCGGCAAGGTGCTGAATCTCGACTTCACGATTCCCGACCAGTTCCTCGAACGCAGCGGCGCGGTCGCGACCTTGTTTGCGCGCAGCGGCGACGACTTCGTGCGCGTGACCACCTCGCTGAAGAAGCAGGACGGCACCCGAGCGGTCGGCACGCTGCTCGACCGCAAGGGGCCGGCGTATGCGCCGCTGCTCGCGAACCGCTCGTACACCGGCCTCGCCATGCTGTTCGGCAAGCGCATGATCACGCAGTACCGGCCGATCGCCGACGCGAGCGGCCGCGTGATCGGCGCGCTGTTCGTCGGCGTCGACGTGGACAAGGAGATCCAGTCGGTCGAGGACGGCATCCACGCGCTGAAGATCGGCACGAGCGGCTATTACTTCGTGCTCGACGCGTCGAGCGGCGCGGAGCGCGGCAAGCTGCTCGTGCATCCGGCCGCCGCGGGCCAGAAAGCCGACGACGCCAACGCGCCGTATCAGCGCATGCTCGACATGAAGCAGGGCGAGCTCGACTACCGTTCGGCCGACGCGACGCTCGGCGAGAGTGACGCGCGCGACAAGTTCGTGTCGTTCGTCACGGTGCCGGAGTGGCAGTGGCTCGTCGGCGGCGTCGCGCCGCGCGACGAAGTGATGGCCGACATCGTGCGCACCCGCAACGCCTTCCTGCTGCTCGGCCTCGCGCTGGTCGGCCTGTTCGCGATCGTGTTCCTCGTCGCGGTGCGGCGGCTCGTCAGCCGTCCGCTCGACGAAGCCGCGCGTGCGTCGGAGCGTCTCGCCGCGGGCGATCTGAGCGTGCGCGTCGCGCAGCACGGCCGCGCGCGCGCCGACGAGATCGGCCGCCTGATGCTGGCGATCGACGGCATCGGCGAAGGCCTCGCGCGCATCGTCGCCCAGGTGCGCAACGCGTCGGCCGACATGTCGACGGGCACCGAGAAGATCGCCAGCGGCAGCGGCAACATCGCGATGCGCATCGCGACGCAGGCGAGCAGCCTTGAAGAAACCGCGGCGAGCATGGAGCAGATCACGTCGACCGTGCAGCAGAATGCCGATCACGCGACCGAAGCGAACACCCTCGTCACCCACGCCGCCGACGCTGCGCTCGAAGGCGGCCGCGCGGTCGAGCGCGTGGTGTCGACGATGGGCGAGATCGGCCGCTCGTCGCAGAAGATCGCCGAGATCACGACGGTGATCGAGGGCATCGCCTTCCAGACCAACATCCTCGCGTTGAACGCGGCCGTCGAAGCGGCGCGCGCGGGCGAGCACGGCAAGGGCTTCGCGGTCGTCGCGTCGGAAGTGCGCGCGCTCGCGCAGCGCAGCGCGGCGGCGGTGAAGGAGATCGAGGGGGTGATCGCGGCGTCGAGCGCGAACGTGAAAAGCGGTTTTCGCATCGCCGAAGAGGCGAGCGCGACGATGCAGGGAATAGTCGCTCAGGTCGGCCAGGTCCGCGCGATCATGAGCGAGATCAACGTCGCATCGCGCGAGCAGTCGGGCGGCATCGAGCAGGTCAATCTGGCGGTCACGCAGATCGGCGAGGCGACGCAGCAGAATGCGACGATCGTCGTCGATGCGGAAGCCGCGGCGGCCGAGTTGCGCGAGCAGGCTGCGCGGCTCGCGCAGCTGGTCAGCGTGTTCAAGCTCGAAGGCGAGCGCGGCTGACGGATCCGCTTAATGCCGACGGCGGCGGACGGGGGGCCGCCGCGCTCAGAACTCGACGTCCAGTTCGTCGATCTCCTCGACCTCCTGACGCGCGAGCGCGATCCACTCGCGCATTTCGGGCAGCGCCATGATGCGCTGCCCGTATTCGACGATATCCGGATCGAGTTGCACGTCATAGGTCACGAAACGCGTAACCACCGGTGCGTACATCGCGTCCGCGGCGGTCCGCTCGCCGAACAGGAACGGGCCGCCGTACTCCTTCAGACATTCACGCCAGATCGTCACGATCCGCTCGATATCCGATTGCGCGCGCGCCCATACCTTGAAGCCCGGGAAATGCGCCTTCAGGTTCATCGGCAGGGCCGAGCGCAACGACGCAAACCCCGAATGCATCTCGCCGCAGATAGAGCGGCAATGCGCACGAGCGCGGATCTCGTGCGGCAACAGCGCGGCTTGCGGCTTCAGCTCGTTCAGAAATTCGGCGATCGCCAGCGTGTCCCAGACCTTGACGCCGTCGTGCACGAGGCATGGCACCAGAATCGACGGCGACAGCAGCAGTAGTTCGGCGCGCGTCGCGGGGTCGTCGATCGGCACCACGATTTCCTCAAACGGCAAGCCGCTGAACTTCGTCAGCAGCCAGCCGCGCAGCGACCAGGACGAATAATTCCTGCTGCTTATCGTAAGCGTAGTATTTCCCATCCGTGTGTCCTCCAGATCGGGCATTGCGCCGCGCGCGCCTGCATCCATGCACGCCGCGGTGCGCGCGCGCACCAAAGCGCGGCAAGGCCGGCCCATTTCGCCTACGCATGCAAGGGATATGCCGACGCACGCAGACATGACGCTATACACGGGGCAACGCGCGCCAGCGCCTGGCGCACCACTTGCTTTTATTTTGAGTTCCGGTCTTTCTGGCGCATTCGAAAGTATGAATCTGTTCGCCTATCCCGCCTATCAGGCCTGCGCCGACCTGCTGCTACCGCTGCGGCACGGCGCGGCGCTGGCGAACCGTTCGCTCGATGCGTGGTCGGCATTCGCTCAGACGCCGCACGGACGCTCGCTGCGCGCGACGTGCGAACTTCTGATGCTCGGCGGACTCACGCCGAAGCGGCCGCCGTTCGGCATCGACAGCGTCGTCACCGAAGGCGAGCCGGTCGCGGTGGTCGAGGAAGTCGTCGCGCGCACGCCGTTCTGCTCGCTGCTGCATTTTCGCAAGGACGCCGTGCTTTCAACGCCGCAGCCGCGCGTGCTGATGATTGCGCCAATGTCGGGCCACTTCGCGACACTGCTGCGCGCAACCGTGCGCACGATGCTGACCGAGCACGACGTCTATATCACCGACTGGCACAACCCGCGCGACGTGCCGCTCGGCGAAGGCCGCTTCGGCTTCGATGAATTCGTGCGCCACGTGATCGACTTCACCGCGACGATCGGGTCCGGCACGCATCTGCTCGCGGTCTGTCAACCGACCGTCGCGGCGCTCGCCGCCGTCGCGCTGATGGCCGCCGACGACCATCCCGCGCAGCCGGCCAGCATCACGCTGATGGCCGGCCCGATCGACACGCGCATCAATCCGACGCGCGTCAACGAACTGGCCAGGAGCCGGCCGATCGAGTGGTTTGAGCGCAACCTGATCAGCGCGGTGCCGTTCGGCTTCGCCGGCGCGCAGCGTCGCGTGTATCCGGGTTTCGTGCAGCTGGCCGCGTTCATGGCGATGAATCCGGGCCGCCACGCCGACTCGTTCGAAACGATGTACTACGAGCGCGGCAAGGGCGATCCGCAGAAAGCCGACACGATTCGCACGTTCTACGAAGAGTACTTCGCAACGATGGATCTGACCGCCGACTTCTATCTGGAGACCGTCGACACCGTGTTCCAGCAGCATGCGCTGCCGTTACGCGCGCTCGAAGTCGAGGGGCGTCTGGTGGACCCGTCGAAGATTCGCCGCACCGCGTTGCTGACCGTGGAAGGTGAAAAGGACGATATCTGCGCAGTCGGTCAGACGCTCGCCGCGCAGGACATGTGCGATCGTCTGCGGCCGTATCTGAAGACGCATCACGTGCAAACGGGCGTCGGCCACTACGGCGTGTTCAGCGGACGTCGCTGGGAGCGCCACATTTATCCGCGCGTGCGGGCCGTGATTTACGACAATGAACCGCGCGCGGTGCTCGTCAACTCGCGTGCGCGCCCGATCCAGCCGGTGCCCGCGGCGACCGCAGCGGAAGTCACGGCGGCCGCGCCGGTCGCGGCCTCTGTTGTCGAGGTGGAAGTGGATGCGCCCGTGGGCGAGAGCGGCAGCAGGAGCGACAACGGCAACTCCGCAGCAAAAACGTCCGCGCACTCCCCACGCAAACCGCCGCCGGTGACACCCTGAGCGATCCGCCGCTCCATCAAACCGTCCCGTCACGCCACGGCGTCGAAGCTGGCACCGCGCCGGCATCGATACCGGCGCGGTGGAGCGGCGGTTGCGAGCATCGAGCAGGCCAGTGGAGCTAATCAGCGGAAGCTGATGAGGGCGAGTTCAGGCCGTTGGCCGGATCATCTGGAACATCTCGCCGATCTGCGCATAGTCGGCACGATAACCCGCGCGCATGATCGGCTGCGCGGCGTGCGTGTCGAACAGGCCGTTCTTCAGATAGGCCTCGTCGATGTGCACGCCGACCACCTGGCCGAGCGACAGATAGTTGTCCATCGGCTTGCCGTCGACGTCATGCAGACGCACGATCTGCAGCAGCTTGCATTCGAGCGCGGCCGGCGATTCGGCCACGTGCGGCACGGCGACGTTGCGGCCCGGCGCGGGCGTGAGACCGGCGAGTGCGAACTCGTCGACGTGCGGCGCGACCGGCGCCGACGAGCGGTTCATCTGCTCGGCGAGCGGCCGGGTGGCGAGATTCCACACGAATTCGCCGGTCGCCTCGATGTTGGCGAGGCTGTCCTTGCGGCCCTCGCTGCTAAAACCGATGATCGGCGGAAAGGTCGCGAACGCGCCGAAAAAGCTGTATGGCGCGAGATTGAGCGTGCCTTCGGCATCGCGCGACGAAATCCAGCCGATCAGCCGCGGCGCGACGATCGCCTTGAAAGGATCGTGCGGCAAGCCGTGACCGGCGGCGGGGTCGTAGAAGTAGTGAGACATGAAGTGGCTTGGGGTTGGCTTGGAGTTGACTTAGGTTCGCTTGCGACGCGTGTGGCAGTTAGCGCGAAAAGCGGCGGAGTGCCAGGCACGGAACGGCTATTTATACCGCACTAGCCGCGCCCGATCACGCGCTTGCGCCCTTCCTTTACCCGCGAGATGCGCGCTTCATCCCAGTCATGAAAACCCGCGCCGCTGCGCACGCCGACACGCCCAGCGTCGACCTGCGCGCGCAGCAGATCGATCACGTCCTCGTCTTTCGCGAGTTGCGGCATCAGATGCGACGCGATGTCGACGAACGTGTCGAGTCCGCCCATGTCCGCGCCCTCGAATGGTCCGACGATGCCCCAGCGACGCCCCAGCGAAGCTTTCATCACGCGATCGACGACTTCGGGTGTTGCCGCTCCCGAACGCACGATATGCAATGCCTCGCGCAGCACCGCGAACTGCAGCCGATTACCGACGAAGCCCGGAATCGCCTTCGCGAGCACGACCGGCTCCATGCCGATCGCGCTCATCAGTCCGGCGGTTTGCTGCACGACTTCGGGCGCGGTCTCGGTGCCCGGCACGACCTCGACGAGCGGAATCATGTGCGGCGGGTTCCAGAAATGCGCGATCACGAAGCGTTCTTTCGCGCACAGCAGCGGGGTGGCAAGCTGGTCGGGCGGGAAGCCGCTGGTGTTGCTCGCGAGGATCGCATCATCGGCGAGCAGGCTGGTCAGCGTCGCGTAGAGGCGGTGTTTGAGTTCGAGCACTTCGGGAATCGCCTCGATCACGAAGCGCGCTTGCCCGATCGCATCGAGTTGCGCATTGGTTTCGATGCGCGCGAGCGCCGCCTGTTTGGCAGCATCGTCGATCCGGCCCGCGTCGATCAGTTCGTCGAGCACGGCTTGCGCTTTCGGCGCGACGCTCGCGAGTCGCGCCGGATCAACGTCGTGAACGATCGTCCGGTATCCATGCAACGCGGCCTGCGTCGCAATGCCGACGCCCATCAGTCCCGTGCCCACCACCCCTATCGCTACATCCTGTGTCGTCTTGCCCACACGCGCTCCCGCTGCCGTCGATGAAAGTCCCGAAGCATAGCGCAGCACGCGCAATACCACGGTCGGACTCGCACGCCCAAATGCGACGAAGCCGGCCTTCCCCTCGAGGGAAGATCGGCTTCGTGGACTCACGCCGCCTGTTGCGGCGCCGTCAGGCGCGCTTTAGTAGCGCGAGGGCGGCGGGCGGTGATCGTCGCGATCGCCGCCGCGGTGGTGCGGATCGTAGTCGTGCGGATGATGGCGCATCCACTCGTCGTGCTCCCAGTAGCGGTGGCCGTCCCAGTAACGATCGCCGTGCCAGCCGATGTTGATCGACACGCCCACCGGCATCATATGCGGTTGGCCGTACACGACTGGCGCCGGACCGTGTTCGACGATCACGCGGTCCTGCGCGAATGCGCTACCAGCCGCGACAAGTGCGCCGCCCGCAAGCAGCGTTGCGATCAGCGAGCGCGATGCCTTGCCAAAGTTTTTCATAATGACCTCCCGTCAAAGTTTTATTCCAGGCCAGCGTCCGTGTTTGTTCGGATCGTGCGATTCGCTTCGTTCGCTTCGCTTGTGAGCCGAACCAGACGCCGTACGCTTGAGACTCACTTTAGCGGCCCGGATCGCGTGAAGACGTTAGCACTTGTAAGCGAGCATTTCATAGATGGGGCTTGATGATGGAAGCGCGGCTTCGCTTTTGCGCTTCATTCAACAAAGACTTACGGGCAACGCTTTCATTCGACTCGCTGAATCAGCGTGAAAGCTGGTTACATTCATTTCGGCCCCGAAATATTTCGCAAGGATTCGGACAGACGTTGGAGGCCTGGCGCTGATACGTCTGTCTCGTCGCGCAATGGTGCATCGCGATAAGAGCGCCCCAAAAAACAAAAAGCCACGATCCGCATTTCGCGAATAGTGGCTCGATGAGAAGCGCACTCGAGGTGCGCGCCCCGGCGCGTTGTCGCGCGCTCGGGAGGTGCAGCTGGTTTTTAGTCCGTCAGCTTGATGCCGAACAGCGTGGCCTGCGCGCGGCGCAGACGCTCTGCTTCACGGGCACGCGCTGCGTACGAGTAGTCCGAATCCAGCGGCAGATGGGGCGACGCAAAGAGGTCGCTGACCTTTTGGAACAGTGCAAAGATGTAGCTCATGGCGACTCCCGGTTAGTGACTGCATTGCTAGGGTTTTCCCTTAGTCGTGATTATAGGGGTTTCCCCTAGGGAAAAGCTAGTGCAATGCAGCAAATTTTCGCTGCGGCGGGCAGCCGCGATGCCGGGCGGCGTTGCATCGCGACAACGTCCCCTTTTAATGACCCGGCGGGCGCCCGTGCGAAGCGCGGGCGTGCCTCGCGCGCGTCTGCGTAGCGCTGGGCTGGACGGGCGCTGCGGTGGCGGTCGTGGCCGCAGGCGCCGACGCGGCGTTCGCTGTCGCCGTATGCGCGTCGAGCAGGCTCACCATCGCCGCTTGCTGGTTCTGCATCATCTGTTCGATGCGGTGTTGCTGTGCCGTCGTCTCGCGCGTGAGGCGCATCAGCAGCAGCGTCTGCGCGATGCCGATAGCCACCGTCACCAGCAGCGCACCGACCACGATCGACAGCATCCATTTCACGCGTCGCGAATGATCGGTCGCGGCGCGGCGTTGATCGGCGATCACGCCATAGAGCGCATCTACCGTATCGGCGAACGCGGTGGCACGCGCGTGGTCGAGTTCCGGCTCTGAGCGTAGCGCGGCGGCCGCCGCGTCGGTGCGGCGCGCGTCACGCGAGGAAGTGGCGAATCCGGCATGGTTGTCTGCGGACGAGGACCGGGGTGTCGTCAACGGCGCGGGGACGGATCGCTTGTCGTCCAGTTTCGTGGTCACGGCCTCTGGCGAGGCGGATTGCGTACGCGTCGCGGGCTCGTCGGCGCACTGGTTCATGCTACTGCCGTCGGTCACAGCGGACGTTGCAAGCGAAGCCGGAGCGGTAGCCGCTGCGGCATCGCGCGATGCCGTCGCGGCTTTCGCGAACGTCGCGGCGAAACGCTGCTGTGGCTTGCCCGCGCCCGCCGTCGCAGCCGACTCCGCTTCGGCCGCCTGGCGCAACGCGCTCACGCTGCGCGCGACGGTCGCGGCGGCCATCGCCGAGCTGAGCGGCGCGGATGGCTCACGCGCCGTTGCCGCGGGCTTGTCGTCGGTGTTTGCTGCGGCGTTCGGCGCTGCGTCGTCGGGGCCGCCGTTCGCCGGCTCGTTTGCGGACGCATCCGCAACCGCCACCACCGGCCCGACGTCAAACCCGCTCAACTGCCCGTTCACCGGCATCGACGCATCCAGCTTCGCCGCACGCGGTGCGCGGCGCGCAGTTTTGTCGAGCGACCCATGTTCATCGAATGCGCCGACCGCCTGCAGCACCACGTCCGGCAGTTCGAAGCCGTGCAGCGTGCCTTGGCGGACGTCGATGTTCATCGCCTCGAGCGTTGCGCGGGTCGGATCGTCGGGGAACAGGTCGAGCGTGCCGTCGTCGCGGGCGACGCCGCTCAGTTGCGCGAGGCGTTGCGCCGAGCGCGCCGCGCGCGCCAGCTTGTTTTCGGTTTCGGTGGAGACGGCGCCCTGGCGCTGCTTCTTCGAAGCGACGCGCCGGGACATGGACTGCGGGGATGCTGCGGATTCTGCCATAGAGGAAAAAGCGGTCGTCGCCAGGAACGGGGCGCCGGATGCCGCTTGTCATTGCCATTGGAATATTTAGAGCCAGCATTGTCGCATGGCGCTCCGCCCGCGCCGAAGCCATTACCCGACGATTTGCGCCCTTTCGTGCCCCACGCGCCTTTCACGACCTCGCGTCGTCGCCCCGGGACTCCCGCACGCCCTGCAATTGCCAAAGGCGAGCGCCGATCGACTCGTATTCCGGAATCGACACGCGATGCAGCGTGACGATCACTTCGTCGCATTGGTTCGCATCGTCGCTTTACTGCATCACGAATTGCTTGACGCGCGGACTCGCGGTGCCGAGTTCGTCGTGGAACAAATGGAACGTCAGCGTTTCGCGCTCGACCAGCATCGTCAGCTGATGCCGCTGCGTGGCCGTGATGAAGCGCCGCTCGTGCGGCTTGATGCCGGCGAGGATGATCAGGACGATGATGGTCGCCGCAATCGACGCCGTATACATGCCGCCACCGACCGCCAGTCCGACGCCGCGACCGACCACAGGCTCGCCGCGCTCGTGAGCCCGCGCACGATCTCGCCGCGCAGCAGGATCGAGCCCGCCCCTGGAAAGCCGATGCCCGACACGACCGGGGCGGCCATCCGCGACGGATCGAGTATCACGTGCTCCCGAGCACCGCTGCCAGCACGAGACGGGAGATAAGTTCGAGATTACCGAGCATCGTTGTTCCTCCCTATCCGAAATGAGCGGCGGCGGCAGCTCAGTGCGCTTCGCGTTGCGCATTCCATGCGGCTCGTGCATCTGCCGCGCCTGATGCGTCTGTCGCCCCGCGTAAGCGTCGAGCATTTCGGATGCTTGACCCAAGCTGTCAGCGCGAGGCGTTTGCTTTATGCTAGGCCGCACACCGCAGCAGTCTCGGCGAGCGGAATCCTGAACCGCCGCCCTGAACGCTGCCTCGATACACTGCGCACGTTGCGCGCCCGAACCAACCGACCATGCCAAGCACGACCCCTCCCCCTGCTTCGACGACCACCGTCGCGACCGCGCTGCGCGAGCACTTCGCGAACGTGGTGCTGCCGATGTGGCGGGGGCCCGGCTTCAACCACGCGTTGCAGCTGCCCTACGAAGCGCTCGACGCCACCGGAGGCGAGCCGCTGCCCGCGCGACGCTACCGGGCGATGGCGTGCGCGCGCCAATTGTTCACATTTGCGCAAGCGGGCGACATGGAACACGCGCGCGTGCTGTTCGACTCGCTGACCCGCACCTTTCGGGACACCGACCACGGCGGATGGTTCTACAGCGTCGACGCACTCGGCGTGCCGCTCGACACGACCAAGGACCTCTACACGCATGCGTTCGTCGTGTTCGCGTGCGCGGAATACGCGCGGCGCTCCGACAACCTCGATGTGCTCAAGCTCGTGCACAACACGACCGCGCTGATCCAGTCGAACTTCGCGGCCGACGGCGATCTGTTCAACGCCGCGCTCAACGTCGACTTTTCGAAGGTCACCGCCACGCCGTTGCAGAATCCGCTGATGCACCTGACCGAAGCGTGGCTCGCCGCCTGCGAGGCGACGCGCGACAACGTCTTCGGCGCCGCGTTGCGCCGCCTCGCTGGCGCGGTCGCGCGACACTTCGTGCATGCGCCGAGCGGCTGTATCGCCGAATTGCCGATCGGCGCGAGCGGCAACCGTCTGGAGCCGGGACATCAGTTTGAGTGGTACTGGCTGGTCAGGCAGGCGGGCGCGCTGTTCGACGGCACAGGGCTAACCGAAGCGCTGGCGCGCGCCTTCACCTTCGCGCAGCAGCATGGTGTGGACCCGGACAACGGCGGCGTGTGCGCATCGCTCAACGAGGCCGGCAAGGTCACCGACGCGACCCAGCGGATCTGGGCGCAGACGGAATATCTGCGCGCGCTCGCCAGTCACGACGATCCGGCCGTGCGCGCGGTGCTGCCGCAACAGATCGCACGTTTTCAGCGATGCTTTTTGCATGAACACGGCTGGTTCGAATGCAAGACTTCGAGCGGCGAAATTGCACGTGCGGACATGCCGTCAACGACGCCTTATCATCTGGCCACCGCCTACGCGGCGCTGTCTGCGGACGCCGAATTTCGAGCGTGAACTTAGCCGAATTTGGCCAGTGATAGATGAAGTTCAACGCTTGATCGTCTCAATAAGGTGCGGCACGCACGGACGAATGTCCGCCGCCGGGTCGCGGGAGAAATTTTATGCCGCTGGTAAACCCTGGCGCAAAAAAGTTCTCGTCAGACGTTCTCAAAGCGCGAAAAAACATCAAAACCGGGGAATACCCGGACGCAGGTTGATTGGCGTCTGTCATAAAGACGTGATACAACTCTCCCCTCGCGCTCGCTCTCGCATTGGAGCGATTGCGGTCGCGATGCAATACACAACATTTATTTGGATCAAAAATGGCAACAGGTACTGTTAAGTGGTTTAACGATGCAAAGGGCTTTGGCTTCATCACCCCGGACGACGGCGGCGAAGACCTGTTTGCACACTTCTCGGAAATCCAGTCTTCGGGCTTCAAGTCCTTGCAGGAAAACCAGAAAGTGTCGTTCGAAGTCAAGCAAGGCCCGAAGGGCAAGCAGGCTGCAAACATCCAGCCGGTCTAAGTTCCTTCGGGTACTTTGAGACAGACCTGGACGTCACGATAGGCGCCTCTACAGGCGCTTGCGTCTAATGCAAATGGCTCGCTTTACGCGAGCCATTTTCTATTTCTGCGTCCGTTTTCAAGCGTCGCCGCTTAAAGCGCATGCATTCCGGTTATTGCGAATTCTGCGTTTGCGACGGACATTGCTCCGCGCTGTTGCGTACGCAACACACTTTCAGAAATTTCGAACACGGAAACGGCCTGTTTCAATTGCTCGGTTTGCTGATGTAGCGAAGCCGCCGCCGCCGCGGCCTGCTCGACGAGCGCCGCGTTCTGCTGCGTCATCTCGTCCATCTGCACGACCGCCTGATTCACCTGCTCGATGCCGGTGCTCTGCTCGAGCGACGACGCGCTGATTTCGGCCATCATCTGCGTGACGCGCGAGATCGACGCCGACACATGACTCATCGCTTCACCAGCGCGCTCGACGAGCGTCGAGCCGCCCTGAATCTCCGCGACCGATTCGCTGATCAGCGTCTTGATTTCCTTAGCCGACTGCGCGCTGCGTTGCGCGAGGCCGCGCACTTCGCCGGCCACGACCGCGAAGCCGCGGCCCTGCTCGCCCGCGCGCGCCGCCTCGACGGCGGCATTCAGCGCGAGGATGTTGGTTTGGAATGCGATGCCGTCGATCACAGAGATGATCTCGGCGATCTTGTCCGAGCTCTGCGCGATGCCGCGCATCTTGTCGACCACCTGATCGACGACTTCACTGCCGCGCGACGTCGCGTCAAGCGCGGTCTCGGCGAGCGCATTGGCTTCGCGCGCATGATCGGCGTTCTGGCGCACGGTCGCTGTGAGTTCCTCCATGCTCGATGCCGTTTCCTCGAGCGATGCCGCCTGGTTTTCGGTGCGCGCCGACAGATCGGCGTTGCCGGTCGCGATTTCGTTGGCGCCAAGATGGATCGAGTCGGCCGATTCGCGCACGCTCTTGACGGTGCGTGCGACGCTCGCCTGCATCGTGGCGAGGCCCGAGAACAGACGGCCGATTTCGTTGCTGCCGCGTGCGGCGATCGGTTGATCGAGACGGCCTTGGGCGATGCGCTCGAAGTGGCGCCCCGCTTCCTCGAGCGGTGCCACGACGCCGCGGCGCAGCGCCGTATAGACGGCGAGCGTGCCGGCGACGAGCACGAGCAAAATCACCACGCTGACGATGCGAAACGCCGCCACGCGCGCATCGATCGAATCGAGCGACGCGCGGCTCGCGGCGTCGCCGAATTGCCCGAAGTTGTGCACTTCCGCCAGATAGGCGTCCTGAAACGACTGCGTCGGCTGATCGAGGAAGGCCTGGATGTTGTTCGAATCGAGATACTGCGCGAGCTCCGCGAGCGCGCCAAGCAGCGTCTTGTAGCGTTCGGCGAGCGCGGTGGCGCGCGCGCTGTTTTCGTCGCTGGTCTTCTGCGCGCTCATGAAGGCCGCGAAAGACTGATCGGCGGCGGCGAGCTGTTCGCGAGCGTGCTGCACGATGTCCGTGGGCTCGGTGCCCCCGCGCACCATGCGCGTGCCGGCACGCGACAGATTGATGCGCGCGTCCATCAGGCGCTGCGTGGTCTGATTGACCGCGTCGACCTGCTTTAGCGCGACGTTCGACAGATCGCCGACGTCGTCGTGCGTCCGCGCCAGTGACCAGAAGCCCAACCCTACCGTGACGAGTTGGAAGACGCAGAACGCGGCCAGAACACATAGGAGGCCGGATGCGACCTTGATCTTGCTGAACATCGTGGGACACCTGGGAACAAAGGATGACGGGGGGTTACACCAGGGTTAACGGCAGGCCGATTGGCGGCTTGAGGCCAATTCCCGCAAAAAGCGCTCTACATGCAGGTTTCATCGTCGATCGTCGCGACTGGGGCCGTTTTTCGCAACAATGCGCCGCTGGTCGCGCGGAATCACCTTGCGCAGTGCAGTTGCACTTCCTAGAGTGGGTAGGGACCGCGTGGCGCACGCCGCGCGGATGCTCTGCTGCACCGATGCACTACCCAGACCCTGCACGAAGGAACCACGATGACCGACCTACTCGACCGGGCGCGCGGCGCACTGCACGCCCAGCCGTTCAGCATGCTGCTAGGCGCGGAGTTGATGCACGCCGGCAGCGACGAGCTCACCCTGTGTCTGCCGATTCGAGATGAACTGCGGCAGCAGCATGGCTTCGTACATGGCGGCGTCATCAGCTATCTCGCCGACAATGCGTTGACGTTCGCTGGCGCGCTGTCGCTGGGTCCGAGAGTCGTGACCGGTGAGTACAAAATCAATTATCTGCGCCCGGCAGTGAAGGGCATGCTGATCGCGCGCGCTAGCGTTGTCTATGCGGGCAGGCATCAGGCGACGTGCCAATGCAGTGTGTTCGTGATGGAGGGGAACCGCGAGAAGCTGGTGGCGGTCGCGCAGGGGACCGTGAATCGGATCGGGGAGAACGGGGAGCAGGAGGCGGGGGCTTAAAGCCGGGACGCCATGAAAAAAGCCGCTCCTGCGCGAAACAGGAACGGCCTTTCATTTCACAGCAAGATGACGGAAAGCGAAAGCGCGTTACTCCGCCGCGTAAGTCTTCTGCGTCTGCTCGCCCAGCCCTTCAATACCCAGACGCACCGTCTGCCCCGGCTTCAGAAACACCGGGTTCGGCTTCACGCCCATGCCGACGCCCGGCGGCGTGCCGGTCGAGATAACGTCGCCCGGCTGCAGGCTCATGCACTGCGACACATATGACACCAGCTTCGCGACACTGAAGATCATCGTCTTCGTGCTGCCGTTCTGGTAGCGATGGCCGTCCACTTCGAGCCACAGGCTCAGGTTCTGCGGATCGGCGACTTCGTCGCGCGTGACGACCCACGGGCCGATCGGGCCGAACGTGTCGAAGCCCTTGCCCTTGTCCCACGTGCCGCCGCGCTCGATCTGCCATTCGCGCTCCGACACGTCGTTGATGACGCAGTAGCCGGCCACGTGCTCGAGCGCGTTCGCTTCGTCGATATACTTCGCCGCCTTGCCGATCACGACGCCGAGTTCCACCTCCCAGTCGGTCTTCTTCGAACCGCGCGGGATTTCGATGTCGTCGTTCGGGCCGCTGATCGCGCTCGTCCACTTGTTGAAGATGACCGGTTCGGCCGGTACCGGCAGATTCGATTCCGCCGCGTGATCCGCATAGTTCAGGCCGATGCAGATGAACTTGCCGATCTTGCCGACGCACGGTCCAACGCGCGGATTACCTTCGACGACCGGGAGCGTTGCCGGATCGAGCGCGCGCAGTTTCGCGAGACTTTCATCGCCGAGCACAGCGCCGTCGATATCGCCCACCACCTTCGACAAATCGCGAATCTTGCCGTGCGCGTCGAGCAGGCCCGGCTTTTCCTGGCCTTTCGGCCCATAACGAAGCAATTTCATCGTTGCACTTCCCTTTACGTTCAGTAGTGTTCGGTTCGTCAGTCAATCAGAATCAGTTCGACCATCCGCCGTCGATTACATGGAGTTGGCCCGTCGTGAACGACGACTCGTCGGACGCGAGATACAGCGCGAGCGCGGCGATCTCCTCCGGCTTGCCGATGCGGCCCATCGGCTGACGCGCGACGAAGGCGGCCTGCACCGCATCGAGCGACGCGCCCTGCGCCTGAGCCTGCGCGGCGATTCGCTGTTCGAGCGATGGCGAGGACACCGTGCCCGGGCAAATCGCGTTACAGCGTACACCACGCGTGACGAAATCCGCAGCGACGGACTTCGTCAGGCCGACCACCGCGGCCTTCGACGCGCCGTACGCGAAGCGATTCGGCACGCCCTTCACGCTCGACGCCGCCGACGACATGTTGATGATCGAGCCGCCGCCCTTCTCCAGCATGGCCGGCAAGAACGCGCGAATCATACGGTACATGGCCTTCGCGTTGAGGTCGAACGCGAAATCCCAGTCCTCCTCGCTGCATTCGAGGATATTGCCTGAGTGTACGAAGCCCGCGCAGTTGAACAGCACGTCGATCGTGCCGACTTCCGCGGCGAGCGCCTTGATCGCCGCGCCATCGAGCACGTCGAGCTTGCGCGCCTCGACCGGCTTGCCGGCGAGTCCGTCGATGCGGATATCGGTGGCGATCACGCGCGCGCCTTCGCGCGCGAACAGTTCGGCGGTGGCGAGACCGATACCTTGTCCCGCCGCGGTGATCAGGGCCGTTTTGCCGGCCAGTCTTTGTGTCATCTACGACTCCAGTTGAATGGGCTGCTAACGAAATCAAAGCCGATAAAACGCGGTGGCGTTGTCGCCGAACACGGCGTCGCGCTCGGCGTCGCTCAACGACGCGACGAGCGTGGTCACCACCGAATGCCACAGCAGATAGTCGCCGTTCAGTTCGAGCACCGGCCAGTCGCTGCCCCACATCAGCCGCGCGGGACCGAAGGTGTTCAGCAGATGTTCGACGTAGGGCCGCAGCGTGTCCTCGCTCCAGCCGGGCGAGGCCTCGGTCGCGAGACCCGACAGCTTGCAGTGCACCTGCGGCAGCGCGGCGAGCCGCGTGATCGCGTCGCGCCATACCTGGTAGCCCGCCTGGCCGTAGCGGATCGGCGGCTTCGCGCCATGATCGACCACCATGCGCAGCGCCGGAAAACGCTGCGCGAAGATCTCGACGTATTGCACGTGACGCGCGTAGATCAGCGCATCGAACGCGAGATCGTGCGCGATCAGCGCCTCGATCGCCGGCGCGAGATCGGGATTCGCGATCCAGCCGTCGTCGGGCAGATCCTGAAGCATCGGCCGCACGCCCTTGAACTTCGGCTCGCGCGCGAGCACCTCGATCAGATCGGGCGCGTTCGGCAACAACAGCGGCACCCAGCCGACCACGCCCGCGATCGACGGCTCGTGCCGCGCGATGTCGAGCAGGTAACGAGTTTCGTCGAGCGTCGGCGCGGCCTGCACGACCACGGTTCGCTCGATGCCGGCCTGTTCGCGCAACGGCTTCAGATCATCAGGCCCGAACGGCCGGTAGAGGATTTTCAGCTCCGGCGTCAGCCACTCGTAGTCACCCCGCCCGGGGTCCCAGTAGTGCTGGTGAGCATCGATCGGCATGGTCGGATCAGTCCTCGGGCGCGGGCGCACGGGGGTCGAGCAGGCCCGCGTCGCGCAATGCGGACCACAAGGCCGCGGGGATCGGCAGTTCGAACGACGCGACGTTCTCGCGCAATTCGCCGGCACTGCGCGCGCCGGTCAGCACGGTGGCGACCGCCGGGTGCGCATACGGAAACTGCAACGCGGCGGCGGCGAGCGGAACGTCATGGGCGCGGCACACCGCCTCCAGACGCGCGACGCGCTCGATCACCTCGGGCGGCGCGGCGCCGTAATTGAACTTCAGATCGCCTTCGACGCCCCGCGCCAGAATGCCCGAATTGAACGCGCCGCCGAGCAGGATGCTGACGCCGCGCGCCTCGCAGGCGGGCAGCAGGTCGTCCAGGGTGGTTTGCTCGAGCAGCGTATAACGGCCCGCGAGCAACGCGCAATCGATATCGCTCTCGGCCATCGCGTCGAGGATCACCGCGCCCTCGTTGACGCCGAGGCCGAGCGCCTTGATTGCGCCCGTCGAGCGCAGGCGCTCGAGCGCACGGAAGCCGCCCCCTTCGGTCAGTTGCCGCCAGTAGTGCGGATGCTGGTCGCCGTGCGTGACGCGACCGATGTCATGCACGAGCAGGACGTCGATATCGATGATGCCGAGGCGCTGCTGGCTGTCCTCGAACGAACGCAGAATGCCGTCGTGCGTGTAGTCGTAGATCGCTTCGAACGGCAACGGATTCTGCCAGCCTTCGCGGTCGTCGAATCGCGACGTGCGCGGCACGAAGCGGCGGCCGACCTTGGTCGACAGCACATACTCGCCGCGCGGATAGTGACGCAGCGCGGCGCCGAGCCGATGCTCGGCCTTGGTGTTGCCGTAGTGCGGCGCGGTGTCGAAGTAGCGCACACCCGCGTCCCAGGCGGCGGCGATCGTCGCTTGGGCCTCCTCGTCGGACAGGTCGCGGTACAGGCCGCCGAGCGGCGCCGTGCCGAGCCCGAGTCCGCTCACCTGCAACGAGCCGCGGCCGATACGGCGCCGCTGCCCGATTTTCGATACGATCGATGCCGACATGAGCGTGTCTCCAGATTTTGTGGTCTTTTTACCATGCGGCGGCGAGGTGCGGCGGTCACACTCCGCGCACCGCTTGGGAGTGCATCTATTCACCAATGAACGTATTATTCATATTCGAATTTTTCCAAGTCAAGAAAACGACGCGGCGCGGATGCCTGGGTTTTCCCTGGACATAGGCCATCAGTTCGCGAAATGCTACGCACTCGCCCGCGTACACCAGATAATAAGAACTCCAGCCCGAATTCTCCGACCCTCACGATGGACGCCGAAGACAAGGACGACGACCGCTATCGCGCCCCCGCGCTGGATAAAGGCCTCGACATTCTCGAGCTACTGTCCGAGCAGAAGGAAGGACTCACGCGCGCCGAAATCACGCGGCAGCTGGGCCGCAACGCGAGCGAGATGTACCGGATGCTCGAACGCCTCGTCGCGCGCCAATACGTGGTGCGCTCGGCGGCTGGCGACCGCTACTCGCTGAGCCTGAAGCTGTTCGCGCTCGCGCACCGTCATCCGCCAATGAACCGGCTGATCGCAGAAGCGCTGCCGCTGATGCAGCGTTTCGCCGACGCGGCCGAGCAGTCTTGCCACCTCGTCGTCTACGACCGCGGCAACCTGCTGGTGATTGCGCAAGTCGACGGACCGGGCACATGGGGCATGTCAGTGCGGCTCGGTTCACGGGTCGGCCTGATCGACACCGGTTCGGGGCGCGTGATGCTCGCGTTCCAGAGCGTCGAGCAGCGCCGGCAGATGCTTGCGGAGCACACGAAGGTGAAGGGCGAAGTGACGCTCGATCGCGACGCGCTGGAGGAGGCCTGCGAGCGCATCCGCGCGGCGGGCTTCTGGCAGAAGGACAGCCAGCAGACCTTCGGCGTCACCGACGTGACGTTCCCGATACTCGCGCCGTCGGGACAGGCGATCGCGGTGCTGACCTGCCCATATCTGCGGCGGATCGACGAATACGTCGCGCCGACGCTCGAAGCGGCCACCACGCTGCTGCGCGACACGGTGCAGGCGCTGTCGATGTTCCGCGAGCAGGCGGCGTGATCGGTATGTTGCGCGGTAAAGTGCGCGGCGGCGCGCACGCGCACATGGTTTAGAATGGCGGCCCTTCCAAAATAACGCCGCATGACGGGCTCATGCGCGCGCATCGATTGAGCAATGGCCAAACTTCTGACCGATTCCGAATTCCAGCGTTTTTCCGAACTCCAGCAGAAGCAGTCGAGCTTCACGATCACCGCCGAAGAAGCCGACGAACTGCGCGACATCGTCGCCCACGCGCAGAAGCGCCGCGACGACCGCGCCGCCGCGATGCAAAGCATCGAGACCTTCATCCAGCAGTTCCACATCACGCCCGACGAGCTGTTTTCGCCCGAGCAGATCGGCGAAGCGGCGCGCACCTACGGCCTGATTCCGGCCGCGCGCAAGGAGCGCGTGCTGCCGCCGTCGCTGACGTTCAACGGTAAGCCGTACCAATGGACCACCCGTGCGCTGCCCGACGAAATTCGCGTGCCGCTGTTCGACGCGTTCAAGGGCGGTGAGTCGGTGAAAGCGTTCATTTCGACGCTGAAGGACGCGAACCGCTGCGCCGCGACGATCGCGCGGCTCGAACGCGAAACCGGCGCCGTGTATGCGCAGGCATGGCTTGACGAGCTGTCGGTCACGCGCGCGCAGGTCGATGAGGCGGCACAGAAGCTGGCGGCGTGAGGCGGTGAAGCCATGCGTTGAGCGGTTCGCGACGTCAGCCGCTCAACGCGCCGGCTGGTTTTGCGCGGCGGACTTCGGGTCCGCCCCCGCCGTTTCGTCGAGCGCCATCCGGAAGCCGACCACACCGGGGTCATCGGTCCGCGTGATCGTGAAGCCGCTGGCCTTCGCGAGCGCGATCATCGCGGCGTTCTCGCGCAACGCTTCACCGATCAGCCAGTGCGTGTCGCGCGCCCGCGCGTACGCGATGATCCGCTGCATCAGCAACTGGCCGAGGCGCCGCCCTTTCTGATCCGAGCGCACGGTCACCGCGAATTCGGCCGTCTCGTTGTCGGGATCGGCTACCGCGCGCACCACGCCGAGCGTCTGCGCGACGCCGTCTTCGTTGTCGACCGTCGCGATCAGCGCCATTTCCCGGTCGTAGTCGATCTGCGTCATGCGCGCGAGTTGCGAGTGGTCGAACGCGCCGACCGAACCGAAAAAACGCAGCCGCAAATCTTCCGGCGTCATCGCCTGCACGAACTCGCGATGCGCGTTTTCGTCTTCGGGGCGAATCGGCCGCACCGTTACACGCATCCCCTGCCAGTCGATCGTTTCCTCGAAGCGGCGCGGATACGGCACGATCGCGAGACGGCTGCGCTGCGCGCCGACCCGCAACATGGGATCGACCACCGTCACCCGGTCCCGGTAGACCCTGAGCTTCAACGACAGGCCGACGATCTCGCGCACGTCGCAAACCGCTTGCGACACCGCCGTCAACGCCGCGAGCGTCGGCTCCGGCGCGACCAGCCTCGCGTAGTGCGAACGCGTGACGATGTCGCGCGCGAGCATCGGATTGAGCGGCGGCAGGCCGTACACGTGCATCCCGCTGGAAACGCCGTCGATCGGCGGTGCGGCGAAGCGGAACACGGGGCCGAAGTTGTCGTCGTCGTGCAGTTCGACGGCGACGTCGACGATGGGCTTTGCGGCGCCGTCGGCATCGGCGCTCGGTGCATCGGCGCCCGGCGCATCGGCGCTCGGTGCATCGGCGCCCGGCGCATCGGCGCCCGACGCGTGGGCGCCCCCTCCTTCCGCGCCCTCCACCCGCAACCCGAACCGCGATAGAAACCGCGCCGCCGCCGCCCCGGCAAGCTCGCTCGCGCCCGCCGCCAACGCTTCGCGAGCCTGTGCCTGGGCGGCGTCGATCGACTCGGGAATCTGCGCAGGCAGGCCTTCCGGCGTTTGCATCAGCAGTTCGCGGCCCAGCCGGTAATCGACCAGACGGGCGAAGGCGCGCGCGAGCCGCTGCGGCGTCGTGTGCACCGGGATGCCCTGCGCATGCAGCGCGTCGCGCCTTGCCGCATCGACACCGCCGAAAAAGCACGCGAGCAGTCCGCGATAGGCAAAACGCTGATGCTCGATAAGCGCCTGCGCGACATCGTCGACGGGCGCGCCATGCGTCGATGCGTGCACCACGACGGCGGTGCCGGTCTCGCGATACTCGCCGAGCAGCTTCAGCGCGGTGCCGAAGTGCTCAGGACGCGCGCCGTCGCCGAGCAGCAGCGGATTGCCGCCGACCGCGAGCGGCAACGCCTCGCGCAGCGCGTCCGACGCCGCGGCCGGCCACGGCGCGAGCAGGCCGCCGGCGGCGGTGAACGCGTCGCGCGCGAGCGTCGCGAGACCGCGGTCGCTAGTGATCAGCGTGGCGGTGGCGCCCGCCGCCACGCGGCCGACGCCGAGCGTTTCGATTTCGTCGAGCAGATCGTCGAGCGCGTCGACGCGCACGAGGCCCGCGCGCCGGAACGCCGCTGTGTAGAGACCGTCCGCGGGATCGTCGCGGCCGGAGCGCAGCGCAAGCACCGGCTTGTTGCGCGCCGCCGCGCGCGCGGCCGACATGAACTTGCGCGCCGCCCGCACGCTGTCGAGTTCGAGCAGGATCGCGCGGGTGCCGGGGTCGCTCGCGAGGTAATCGAGCACGTCGCCGGCATCGACGTCGGCCTCCGCTCCGAGCGCCACCGCGTGCGAAAAACCGAGCCCGCGCGCTCGTGCCCAGCCGAGCACTGCGTTGGTCAGCGCATTCGACTGCGACACCCACGCGACGCCGCCCGCCTTGACCGTGCACGACGGCGCGCCCAGATGCGCGCCGAGCGCCGGCGACACGACGCCGAGACTGCCGGGTCCGACGATGCGCAACAGATGCGGCCGCGCCGCCGACAGCGCGTGCCGCAGCTCGAGCCGGTCTTCATCGCTGCGCACCTCGCCAACGATGATTACGGCGCGCGTGCCCATGCCACCGAGCTTATGGATCAACGAGGGCCACGTCGCAGGCGGCGTGCAGATCACCGCGACGGTGGGCGCCTGCGGCAGATCGCCGACGTCGGGAATCACCGGGTGGACGCCGAGCGTCGCGTGCTTCGGATTGACCGGCCACAGCGGGCCGTCGAAGCCGCCTTCCAGCACACGCGCCCAGACCATGGCGCCGGTGCTGCCCGGCCGCTCGGACGCGCCGATCACGGCGACGGATTTCGGGCGAAACAAGGCGTCGAGGTTGCGAACGGTCACGGGCGCTCCATGCGGTTGGACAGGAATTGGAGCCGGCTTCGCGGCGGGGCGGGTGGTTCCGTCAGCATAGGCGAAGTCGCGCGCTGGCGCGGGACGTTGTTGCGGCGGAAAAGTAAAAAGCCGCGTCGAACGACGCGGCTTTTTTGCTTCGAAACCAGCGGACTCGCTGTCCGTTCAGAAAGAGTTATCACGTGAAGGCCCAGTAAGTCCTTGATTTACCGTTCTCCACGTCCGCCTACGCATGCGAAAGTTTTCATGTGGCAGGCAGTCAAGCGCAACGCGTCGACTCCGCAAAGTATTCATTTTCTGCGCCGTTGAGGCCGGACTGCCAACCTGCGTCGCCTGGTGGCCTAACGCTGTGCCGTTCCGTACATGTGGCGTCGGCAGGCCACGCCGCCAATGCATGTCCGTTAGCGGCGCAGCCGTGCTCGTTTATGGAGACTAGCGCCTGGCACGGAGGCTTGCGCTACTAACTGCCGGTGCTTTTCCTGAGTTCCTCCCTGCGACGAGTTGGTCGATGAAATCAATCGTCGTTGGGGACACTCCCTTGCCAAACTTCACACATGCAAGCGCTCGCAGTCGCCAAGCAGTAAGCGGTAAGTCTGCCGGCCATTGGTCATGGGCCCATTGTGCGCGCCGACACTGGATAGATTCGACAGTTTCAGCTAGCTGGTGAAGTGTTTCGGCTGTCTTTGGCAGCTGTCCCTTGAAGACCTTACCGAACCATGAGCGCTTGCCGAAAAGCCTTAGAGGGTGTTATGAACTTTCGGCCAGACCTGGTACCCTGGCGGGATGAAAAACCGCAGACCCTACCCAACGGATGTGTCGGATGAAGAATGGTACTTCGCCGCTCCTTACCTGACCTTGATGAACAAGGACGCACCCCAGCGCCGCTACGAGCTGCGCGAGATGTTCAATGCATTGCGCTGGATTGTGCGCGCGGGTGCACCGTGGCGTTTGCTGCCCAATGACTTTCCACCCTGGGAGATGGTCTATCAGCAGACGCAGCGCTGGATTCAGGCAGGCTGCTTCGAGGCGATGGTCAGTGACCTGCGTTCGGTCATCCGGGTCGCGCAGGAGCGCCGTGGTCAACCGAGCGCGGTTATTTTCGACGGACGCACGCTGCAGTCGACCTGCGAGAGTGGACCTCGCGCCGGTTACGACGGCTACAAACGCAAACGCGGCAGCAAAGTCCACATGGCAGTCGATATCTTGGGACAGTTGCTTGCCGTGCATGTGACGCCCGGCCAACGAGCAGGAGCGCGCGCAGGTCGGGGTACTGGCGCGGCAGGTTCAGCAGGCCACGGGCCAGACTGTCAAGGTAGCGTTCGCCGACCAGGATACACCGGCGAAGAACCCGCGCAGGCTGCACGCGACGAAGGCATCGAGCTTCAGGTCATCAAGCTGCCGGAGGCGAAAAAGGGCTTCGTGTTGTTGCCGCGCCGCTGGGTGGTCGAACGCAGCTTTGGCTGGCTCAACCGCTTCCGCAGACTAGCCAGAGACTACGAGCGATTGCCCGAAACCCTGGCTGGTTTGCATTTCGTCGTTTTCTCCGTGCTCATGCTCGTCCACTTTGCAGCCCTTAACAAAAGTGCATAACACCTTCTAGGAATTTCCGAATGGCCATGACGGCAACGCGGAATCCACTAACGTTCGTTTTTTTGCAGCACGACGGATAGCGTTTCGTTAAAGTTTGCTTGCGCGCTTGACGGCCCGCCTGCCGGTATAGACGATGTCGCCGGTAGCTCATCCACAGACCCGCCCTGGTGGTCTCAGTAGGTTTCATCATCGTGTCGACGGCTTGACGTGGCCACAAGGCGTGCACATCTCTCATACCGAACCGTAGCCGCGGAAATTCGCCCAATTCGCGCGCCGTGTCGCACACCTGAAAGTATGCTCCCAGGAACATCCCTTGGTCCGCGCAATAGGTCGTGTACTGGTGGAGCTCTCCGTAGTCGAGGGCAATGCACGGGCTGTCCAGTTTGCTCGAACGTTTCGAACAATGCCTCGCTGTAATCAGCGCATGTGTCGATAAACAGCTCTCGGACCACCACCAGCGAGAGCACGTTGCGATTGCTGAGGTCGGTTGAGATTTCTCGGTCGCCGAGAATCATCCGAAGCGGGCGCGTTTTGCGAAGGTAGCTCACAGCTCCAGACACTTGTTTGAGTGCCTCCTTGACCTGGCGCACAGAGACAGATTTCTTTCGCTCCAGCCTGCGATTCAGCGTTTGCTCCGTATTCGGCGAATCCTTAGCTTGCACAATGAGGCACAGGTCGTCAGTTATGACGAGGACGTCAGCAATTTCCTCTTTGTCATAGTGTCTCTTGGGCGCGTGATAAATCTGCTCTAGCCTGAAGACCCGTCGGAGTAGAACAATGATGTCTAGCTCTTGGTGGGCACCGGGCTCACGTCTTTCGAGCTGCGATATTCACTCGAATTCTTCGCGCCGGTACTTGACGACCACTACCTGGCGGCGATTGAACAACTCGCACAAGTCCAGGAGCACCTTGGCCATTTGAACGACTTGGTGACCAGCGAAACCTTACTCCGCGAATATGCTTTTCAGCTCGGCGAACCGCATGCGTTGAAGAAGGCAGTCAAATATCTGGGGGAGCAGCAGCAACTCCACGGACGGGTCGCGCTCGAAATGCTGCGTACAGGCTGTCAGGTGGGGCCGTGAGTACAGCCATTCCTGAATCATTCTAGCGACCAGACGCTTTCCGCTTCCTCGACTCGACCCGTCGCGACAGGTCGGTCAGCAGCCATCTAGCAACTACGTCAGGCCCGTTCATGTCATGGCTGGCGAACTTGATTTCGTCCTCGAAGTAGACGATAACCGTGCCGCTCATGACGCGGTAGCGGCCCCGATAGCGGGTGCCATCCAACTCGACTTCGATTTCCCTGGTTGTTTCGTAATCTTCGACCATCAACACCGCCCTGTAGTAACTATGACCAGTCGAACTTACTCAATCACATGAGGTACGTCAACGATACAGGAGCAGGAGCCTTTCGGTGCCCTTCTTCAATGCGGCAGAATGCGGCGTTGCACGGCGTCGTGATGGTTTATTGATGTCAATTCGGCCCTAGTGCCGATGTCGCAAATTCTCGCGAACACGCTTGGCCACGAGAACTGTCATGTAATCCATCACCCGCGCGCCGTCGCTGTATTCGGCCCACGTGTCCTCATACAGCTTCGACACGGTCTCGGTGGGGGTATTGGTGTCAGAGGCAATAGCCTTGATGACATCCTCAGCGTTGGGCTGGGCCATGGCACTCTCCTAGCGTTGAGTAGGAACGGCAACCTCGGGAGGTCGATTAGACGACGCTGCCCAACCGTATGCAAATTGAATAGACCTATCGTTTCGTTTTGTCTTTAGGGACGCTTTTGTGTTCTGTCGACCACTGGTGCGCTTACTCCACTGCTTGGTGCCCGACACAGATGAGCTGCGAAATGCACATGTTCGGCGCGCACTGCACAAAATCAATCTTTTCAGCTACTTGTCCCGCTTGCCCGGGAATTGTCAACAGCCTTGCAAACAGATTGTGTGGACAACTTGATGGTCCTGGCATGAGGGCGGCATCTCGAATGCGGTCTGGCAATCGCAAATTAACGGTATATACTGTTTATACCGTTTATCAGTCTGGAGATGGTCATGAGTGAACCCAGCGTGAGGAAGCCGACGAAGAAGGCCTTTCACTTCCCGAAGAATGTCAACGGCCATGCGAAAGCCGATGAGAAGCCAGCAGATGAGAAGAGCGTGGCCGCAGCCGCAGCGCCAGATGCCCAGCCGGCTCCGACGAAGGCCGGCAAACAGAAGCGCGCGAAACCCGTTGAGGCAGCGCAAGTCAGTCCGGCAGCCGGGGTGAAAGCGAAACGCGCGAAGAAAGAGAAGGTGGTTCGCGACAGCTTCACGATGCCGAGGTCCGATTACGAGAAAATCGCGGCGCTGAAACAGAAGTGTCTCGACGCAGGCGTCTCGGTGAAAAAAAGCGAGCTTCTTCGCGCTGGTCTGCTCTTGCTGGACTCGGCCCCCACTGCCGAGGGTCTGCTGGCAGCTGTTTCTGCGGTCGAAACCGTCAAGACTGGTCGACCAGCAAAATCGTAGCTGTACGACGGTCCGAGCGGATTGCCCGTGCGGGCCGGGGTTCGCCGCTGTGCTTCGCTGAATGCTCCTGCGCGGTTCCTGGAACATCGGCCACTGTTCCATACGACACGCGCCATGACGTGATGGAGCGGTCACGAAACCGCGCGGCGATTACAAAAACAGCTGGGTCGACTGGCACGGATTCCTATGCCCGATAACCACCTTTCCAGTCGATTCGACGCTGACATCAACCACGTATTGTCCAAGGTTTTCGAGATGGGCGGTTTCGTTGAATCGCAAGTCATGAATGCGATGCAGGCGCTTAACCACCTCGATTTGGACCTGGTCGACAGAATCATCGCCGACGAGCGTCGAGTCAATGCCATCGAAGCGGAGGCCGATGAAGAGTGCATCAACCTCATCGCGCGGTACCAGCCGGCTGCACGCGACCTGCGTCTGCTGATGGCCATTTCGAAAATCGTCACGAACCTCGAGCGTGCTGGGGATGAAGCGCGGAAGGTCGCTAAGCGGACTCGACGAATTGCAGAAGACCACAATGCACCGACCATCAGTGTCGCGGAAATCGCGTTATCCGGTGAGATGGCCATGACTATCCTCCGCGGTGCGCTTGATGCATTCGCGCGCCTCGACGCAGTTGCCGCAGCACAAATCGTCCGCGACGACGACGCTATCGATGACCAGTTTCGTTTGTTCGTCCATGAGCTGGTGAAGTACATGATGGAGGCTCCCCGAATCATCCCCATCGCGCTGGACTACCTCTTCATCGCAAAGGCCATCGAACGCATTGGCGACCATGCGACGAACATAGCGGAATTCATTATCTACGTAGTCAAAGGCAAGGACGTGCGCCACGTTTCCCGTGAACAACTCGAACGCGAAGCATTCGGTCAATGATAGTGCGTGAAAGCAGGACGAAGCAGGGAGCGCATCGGTCGCGAAGACGGACTGACAGCGATGCGCTTCTCCTCGCCTTCGCAGTTAGTACGGGATGCACAACGCCATGGCGTCAAGGTGCTGCCGGTCGATGTGGCCATCAGCGTTTGGGACTCGTCGCTTGAGCAAAGTGCTGGCATCGTCGCTGACTATCGGTCTGTCGGTCTTACGCTTGGTCGACATCCGCTCGAACTGCTGCGGCCGGAGTTGCTCGCAAACCGGCTGATGCCAGCGTCGACTCTGCGCACCTATCGCGACGAGCGGCTCGCACGAGGCTGCGGTCTTGTTACCGCACGGCAACGGCCGGGCACTGCGAAGGGGGGCATGTTTGTGACGCTTGAAGACGAGACCGGCAACGTGAATGTAATCGTGTAGCCGAGCCTGCTCGAGAAGCAGAGAAAGGAAGCGCTCGGCGCATCGCTACTTGCCGTGTACGGAACATGGCAATGCGAAGGTGAGGTTCGACATCTGGTCGCGCAGCGCCTTGTCGATATGTCTCACCTGCTTGGCGGCCTGATTACTGCGAGCAGAAATTTTTGCTGACTTACCAACGTGCCTTTGGAATCTGCATTTCCTTTCAACAGCATATTTCGATTTCCCTCGTCAGCACAAGAGGCGGCTTTTCGACTACGTTGTCTTGCGGCGCAGTTGCTCGCGATGGGTTATGTGGTCCGCCAGCAGCCGTCGCATTGTGGCCAGCAACACCGGTCCGTCCACGGGTTTGGGAAGGAAGCCGTCGTAATTGATGAAGGCCGGTGGACTGGGTTCGCCGGAAACCAGTATGAAAGCAACGTCAGCTAGTCCAGGCAGCGTGCGCAAACGATGACAGAGTTCGCTGCCCGACATCACCGGCATGCGCCAGTCGGCGACCACTATGTCGACTGGGGATTCGATGAACATTGCCAATGCTGACTGGCCGTCGCTCGCGCTTCTTACATCAAATCCGTCAGTGGCACAGATTGCGCCCCACGCGGCCAAAGCCTCCGCATCATCGTCTACCAGCAGTACGCTTGTCATGACCAATTGCAAGAGTCGCCACATGTCGTTTGGCAGCTTGATGCAGGTCAAAGTTCACGGGCCATGCATCGACGCCGCATACGCGCAGGGTGCGGGAACAGGTGGTGGAGGGGGCGCCGGTGCAGGCCAGGGTGGCACCGGAATGGGAACGCCGAAAGCAAGCGGCGCTACAAAGTCACCATCTGGCGCGTCCGGCGCAAACACCATGGGTAAGTCGGGCGATATGTCGCAGAAACAGACGAAGCCGAAAATGCAGAAGAAGAGGGAATGAATGCGCCCGCCTCTGACAGCAGTGGAATGAAGAAGACTTACTGACAAGGGTGTCGCTGCGGAGGCACGCCGTTTAACCTGCCAGGTCAGCCTCGCGGTCAGGAGCGTGGTGCGGCAGGACACCAGCGACGCTGAATAGCGTCCGGAACGTCGAGTGGTCGGCGCAAAGCGACAACGAAGAGGCTCGTTGCGAGCATTGCGCCGCTGTCGCCCCGCCTTCAATAATTGCAACTCGACCAAGCGGTCAATGGCGGCTCTTCGTCAGCGCCATTCCAGTTTTCGTCACAGCGGCAGCCGACCCTTTAGGTCGGCTCCGCTCCCGTCGGCATCGGATTCTTCCTCTTCTATCTGTGCGCGGGGTTGCTCCCAATACTCGTCGGCGCGACCGTCGGGGCTGCCGTCTTTTTCCCGGAGCTCGTAGGCCCGTACACGAATCTTCTCTTCCCGCGAAACGTTGTCCATTGCTCAATCCTCCAGAGATTTTTCGCGAGCAGCTACTCGTGAAGTTGCTCCGCGTGCCAGTTTCACAGCGGAAGGCGAAAGCGTCGATGCGGGAGCAGAAAGGCCCACGCCGACGAACTTGTCGAAGCAATTGGCGTCCGAGTCATGCGTGATGACGCCGCCGCGCCGCGCTTCGCGTTGACTTCCAATCTCGGCGCTTGGTGGCGGATTCTGCTTTTTCGACAGGCGCTCTTGGCCGACTCCGCCTTGAACGTACGACGCCTGACGAACCGGCGCCGTAGGCGGCAAAGAGACAGACTATCTCCTGGACTGGCTTGATATTCGCGGCTTGCTTGCCCTTCGGCCCTATCTTCACGTTGAAGCTGACCTCCTGATTCTCTTTGCTGCGACTTGAACACGTCCCCGCTGATTTCCGAAAAATGAGCGAAAGGTCTTCGCCGCCGCCATCCGACGTGATGAAACCAAGACCCTTTGCGTCATTGAACCACTTTACTGTACCGGTCGCCATCGTGTGTCCAAACTCGAAAAGGCTGGCGGCTTCAGGTATCGCCGGTACAATCTAAGGGCCTATCGCTTTGACTACGAACATGGCCGGACGCCCGAGCGTACAAGACGATTTTTTGCAGATGCTCTTGAACGACAAGACCACCGTAGAACGACAAGACCACCGTAAACGTGTTCCTCGTGAACGGCATCAGACTGAGCGGTCAACTGGCCGACTTTGACCAGTTTGCAGTTCTGCTGGAGTCTGGCCTCGCTGCGCAACTTGTCTTCAAACATGCCATTTCGACCGTGCTGCCGGTCAGTGGCAGGAGCCAGGCACGTGACCCGACCGAGGCGCCGGTGAGTGGCGACAAGCCGAACCGCGTGCGAGGCCGTGTCCGATGAGAACTGCCATGACATGCTGTCGCTTACGCTTGACCTGCGCATAGCCAGACGACGTCCACGTCGAGAAGTTCAGAAAGGCGCGCACAATCCGTGCTCTTCGGAACGGTAACTCCGGCGCGCCAAAGGGTCACCTCGTGTTCCGGTACGCCGAGTGACCTGGCCACCCGACCGGAGGTCACCTTGGCGCGCTTGATGGTCATGTCCAGTCGTGCAGCGAAGGCCCGCCTGGAGCCGTTGTGTTTGAGAGTGCCTTGCAGATGTACATCAAGATTCAGACGACGATTCATGACGTGCAATGCTCCTGTAACTCATCGTGACCAAACCTACGTGCTTCAGGCTACGAAGGTATGACACGACTTCGATGTTGATGCTTGCGGTCGAACGCCATCACTCGGGCTGGCATGTCGTTCGCGTGAACTTCACTGCACCTGAACGCCCGTTGCGGCGCGCCTTCCCCGCTCTGAGTTAACGCTTTAAATGCCCGGTGTAATCGACACGGATACCGTTTTCCCTATCCCGTACGGGGTCAGAAGTCACTCCGCCGCTTTCTTCGAGTGAAGTAGCAGCGCAATGACAACGCTCGCAGACGTAGGTCTGTCGGAAAACTACCCGGAGGTCGGCACCTGTTCGTGCGTCACCGGCTTTGGTCACCAGCGGGTCCGGGAAGTTCCAGTGGCGAATATCTGCTTGCGTGGAAAAGAGCGGCGTGCTGTTCCACGACCTCGTCACACATCGCGATGATGGTCTCCGGCGAAAGCGCCATCGCAATAAGGACGCAGACGCATCCAGCAGGTGGCGGCGAGAGAAAAAACACCCTTTTTCAAGTGTGCCCCAGATAGGCAGATTCAATTGGCGCCCCGACCGCTGCCGTCCTGTAATTGTATTTTCGTCGTTTGCAGCTCCTGCATCTGTCGACGTCCGCAGAGCACCCTTACGCAGCCCAGTGCTGAGGACGTTGTACGGGCTCGTGGCCAAGACCAATACGCCTGCGGAGCCGGTGCCGAAAATGCAGCTGCTCGGGAGCTTCCATACGACGCGCTTCATCAGTAGGTCACCGTTGCCGAACATGCTGGGCGTTGGGCATACATCTTCCGGAGGCGAACATGGCTGATTTTCAGGGACAGGCTGCTACAGCGCAGCAAGCTAATCTTGACTTCTTTTTCGGCCTGGCCAGCAGAATGCTGGAGGGCGAGGAAAAGCTCGTCAGACTGAATCTGGATACGGCGAAAACGACGCTTGCCGATTGGCACCAACGCGAGCAAGACGGGCTGGCGAAAAAGGACCGACAGGAAGTTATCGGTCTGCAAGACGCGCTGGCGCTGCACTCGGCGGAGAAGGTCCTGACATACGAACGTCAGGTTGCGGAGATTGCGTCGACCACGCAAACGCAGCTGGCAGAGGTCGTCAATGCGCGGTACCAGGAGGTCAGCCGCCAGGTTCAATCGTTCGTCGAGAATCTCGCGCAAAACGCCCCGGTCGGCTCCGAAGCCACAATCGCATTTCTGAAACAAGCTTTCACGCTGGCCAACACCAGTCAGGAAAGCGTGCAAAAGGCCACGAAGCAGGCAGTCGAAGTCGCGCAAAGTAACCTGGCCGCTGCAACAAAAGCCGCATCGGAGGTGACCGAAGCGGCTGACCAGGCAGTCGAGAAAGCAGCAAAAGCGGCGAAGCAATAATTTGAAGGAACGTTGAACCCGGGGTCGCACGGCGCGGCGAGCTAAGGTGAACACGCAATGCGTGGCGCCTTGGCAGCCGTGCGCGCCGGTCTAGCTGCTGGTTAGAGGAACAGACTCACTGTTCCAGTTGCCATCGTCCGTTCCCGACAAAATTCGAAGAGCGCATTTACTTCAGTGAGCGTGAGTGTTGCAAGCCTTAGCCCAATCACAGTTACCAATGTACCTTGATGAAGGAGCCGTGTCTTCAAGGGGCCGCGGCGGGTGAGCTGTCGCCTTGCTTTCCCGGCTCCGATGAATATCTTGTGTGCCCGGATTGCACCGGCATCATGCACACCAACCGGTTCCCCCTCCCATCTCGACGACGACAATCGGCGTCAGATTTGTTCGACATCCAGTTCCCGTCGCTCGGGCGGTCTTCACCTGCATAGCTCACACTTGCTCGATTTGTGCCGGGACGACCGACGCGCCGTGCAGTGGCGCCCTACGTGTCCGTGGACTTCGCCCATCCTGCGAAAATGCGGCTCAATAGCCGTGCACCGGCCCGAAACCAGATTGAATCCCGAGCGCCTCGATTGAGCGCGGCGAACTCGTGACCGTCATCAAAAGGTGGGGGCGGCCACCTGCACCAGAGCATGCTCTGCAGTTGACTTCCGCCTGTTGACAGTGGGCGGGAACACGCTCCAGCTGCCGTCATCGTGCCTGAAGAAAAACAACGCGCGCGCTCCGGCTGGTGACGATGCTTCGACGCACACGTAGCGTCTCCCGTCCCCTGCGGCGCGACTGAATCTGGTCACATGAACGTGCATCGTGGGAGCCGGTGCGAGCCACTTTTCGACCTGACAACGCAGGGACTGCGCGTTGGTGTTTTTCATGTTCCGCTCCAGCAAGTTTTCCGTTCAGGTAACGGTACGGTTTCGCACCGTTCATCTCCTTAACGCCGCAGACGCTCGCAATGTTGACCAGGGGTTTGTGATTTCTGAAACCGGATATTTCGAGGTGAGTGGGCCTCAGAGAATTGCCAGGAACCGGACGACCGACGGCACAGTCCGGCTCGTCCCTGACCATCGAAATCCGCGCGCCCGCGTTGCCTGAGGGCGACTCCTGTCGCCTCGCCATGCACTGGAAGTTCCGGGTTGCTGATAAATCGACAGGATGGACGCGTTGTCAAGCGGGTCCGCGGAGAAGTCTGAATCTTTGCCGCTCGAGGCAACGCGAACGTCGTGCCTCTCACGGCGCTGCGCGACCGACGAGCTAGAATCGTGCTTCGACTCACGTAGAGAGAAATGAGCAGATGAATGATGCATTCGAGCGCCGTGCCTTGTTGCTTCACCTTGGAGACGTACTGGAGGTCGTGAACTGTCTCCTGAAATGTGGTGACGGCCACAAGACCGTACGCGAACTGGCCGCAGCGCACGACCCGCTTGGAGGCTTCCCGCTCCTGGAACAGGTATCGCCGCGGATGACAGCCGAGCAGTTTGTTCAGCGAGTGTCAGACGCCTTCCTCGCATGGCCACGGGAACTGCTTGAGCCTGAGCTGAATCGCAGGCGTCTTGCTTCCACTGTTCGACGGAGCCTGTTTGCCGGCAACGTGGAGGGATGGCGTGCGTATGTCGCTGCGTTACGGGGCGAAGTTCCGTGGTTCGGTGTGGGCCTGCCGCCGTTGAAAGCTGGCGAGGACGTGTGTGCTGACTCGACCGATGGCAGTTCCGAAGACTTGCAGGCGGACGAGGCTCCGAGCGCTGTCGATGTCGAGCGCAATGGCGGACAAGCCGAGGACCAACGGGAGAGCGTTGAAAGCAGTGGGCGAGTCTACCCCTCATGGCCGTGGAAGTCCGACGCGTAAGTTGTGGAGACGGCGTGAGGGTAGATGAACGGTTCGCTTGACCTGACTCCACGTCGCCGGTGATTCCGCTGCGTTCGTCGACGTCGACAGGGTCCGAATTGTGCGCGCCGCCGCTCTACGGGAGCGTTACGCTTGGGGCGCTGACAAACCGTGCTGGTAGTACCCCTCTACTGCTTATATCTGTCGTATCGCTCAAGGAAAGACGTCGTACCAACGGACGCGCCTGGTCCCTCCCGAAATTGGAATTCCTCCTGCAGAGTCAGGGAATTTCGCATGCGACGGGCGCCTTTGGGTGGCCGTTGGTTTTGCGGATTCGTGCCACAGCCGATTGGCTCGTGCATCCTTCCTTCTCGCATATCTCAAACGCACGCCATGTCCAGCCAGTCACCACTTCACGACGTCATTAGCCTCGCCGAAATCCAGTCGCTCGCGGACACAAAAACGTTCGGGCGCGGCAAGGCGTATTTTCACGAGGGCGCCGTCTCGCGCCTCGAAGAGCGCGATGGTGTCCTTCGCGCGAACGTACGCGGCACGCACCGGTACAGCGTCGAGCTTGGCGCGGGCGACGACGGCGAGCTGACCTACGAATGCGACTGTCCGGTCGGCGAGGACGGTATCTTCTGCAAGCACGCGGTCGCGGTCGCCCTGTCGTGGCTCGAGAATACCGGCGCGGAAGTGTTTCATGCCGAGGAATCAGAGCCGGCAAAGCCTCGTAAAAAGCGCAAGACGTACGAGGAGCAGATTCGTGAATATGTTGCGACGCTGAATGCGCAAGCCGTGCGCGACCTGCTGCTGGAAGCGGTCGAGCGCGACATGGCGCTGCGCGACAGGCTGCTGTTCGCGGCGCGCGCGGCGAACGCCAGTGACCTCCCGGGCATGAAGACCGCGGTACGGCAGGCGACGCGCATTTCGAGGCCGCTCGACTGGCGCGAAGCCGGCGCGTACGGCGATGGGCTGATGTCGCTCGCGCACATGCTGCGGCAGCGGCTCGCCAGTCCTCAGGCCACCCAGTTGGTCGAGCTTGCGGAACTGGCGATTGCCGGCGCCGAAGCAAGTCTCGAGCAGATTGATGACTCCGGCGGCGAAGTGATGCCGGCCATCATGGAGCTTGTCGCCGTACATCTCGAAGCATGCCGACAGACCCGGCCGGACCCAACGAAGCTTGCCGAGCGACTGTTCCGGTTCCAGACCGACGGCGTGTGGGATACCTTCTACGATGTGTTGCCGGCTTACGCCGAACCGCTCGGCGACCTTGGGATTCATCGGTACCGCACGCTTGTCGAGCGCGCATGGGACGCCCTGCCGGCACTGGCGCCGAGCAATGAATTTCGCCGGTCGTTCGAACCGCTCCGCATGCGGCTGGAACGCGCGATGGAGGCGCTGGCCGACCTCGACGGCGATATTGACGCACTGATTCGCATCCGCTCAAAGGACCTGTCGAGTCCCTACCGCTTCCTGCTGGTCGCAGAGCTTTGCGCGAAGCACGGACGTTACGACGAAGGACTGGCGTGGGCCGAACGCGGCCTCGCGGAATCAGGAAAGAACCTGGACCAGCGCCTGCTCGATTTCTGCATTCAGGAATACCTGCGCCGCGGCGAATTCGCGAAAGCCGATGCGTTCGCGTGGCAACGCTTCGAGATGCGTCCGGGTGCAGAAGCATTCGCCGCCTTGATGGATGTCGCAAAGGCTACCGGCCAGCACGATACGACGCGCGAGCGCGCGCTCAATCATTTGTGGGAACTTGTTCGTGCTGAAGAGGGCTCGACCAAGGCGCAGCGCAGCTCCTGGCAGATGCCGACGCGAACCGAACTGGTCAAAATCTTTCTTGCCGGGCGCAAGCACGATATTGCCTGGGAGACGTTCTGCGGCGGTCCGGTGGCGACACACATGTGGGCAACGATGGCATCCGTGCGCGGGAAGACCCATCCGCATGACGCCATCGTCCTGTATCACCGCCTGCTACCCATCGCCGCCGAGAGTGGAACGCGTAATGCCCGGTATGAGGAGGCGTTCGGCATCGTGCGGACTATCGGGAAATTGCGAGCAGAACTGAAGGAGCATGCAGAGTTCGCCGATGAACTGCAGACCATCCGCGAGACCTATCGTGCCAAGCGCAACTTCATGAAGCTGCTGGCGACACTGGGATAGTCGTGGCTGTCTACTCATGCGCGCGCCCAATCCGGTCCTGGGGCATGCGCTTCGCCCCGGGGTTTCGAAGCTGGCGACGATGCGGGAACCCTTGATGAGTTTTGTTCCCTGCACGAACTCCCGCCGACGGCATATTGGCCTTTCGGGGCATCGGCATGTGCCGTGAGGGCTAGCCTCCTTTATATGTCCCGGATGCCGTCCTCGATGTGTCACGAGCGGTGCCAGATTTTCGTGACCAGTGAATCGGCGGAGTTGGCGCTGCCCGGGAATGATGCCGTCGCCATCGACACTTTCCGCCGACCGCGCCGCTATGAGCGCATGACATCCGCGAGGTCATCGAGCGACAGCGGTTTGATGAGATGGCAGTCAAATATCCGCTCATCAATCTGAGGTCTGCCTGGGGCATCGGTACTGCCGGTCAATGCGACCAGTTTCGTCAGGGAGCATTGGGCGCGAAGGCGAAGTAGTTGTGCGAGCTCGATGCCATCCATCCCTGGCATCGTGATATCAATCAGCGCAACGTCCGGCGTGAAAGATTCCACTATCGAGAGCGCGTCGGGTCCGCTCAGTGCCCGCTTCACCTCGTGCCCCTCCAGTTCCAGCAATGTACCGAGCGCCGCCGTGGCGTCTGCGTTGTCATCCACGAGAAGGATGCGAGTCGGTGCCATGGTGCGTGTCGCGGACGCGACGGGGGCACTCATGCTTTTGCAGACGATGGGAAGCTGCACGGTGACTTCCGTCCCTTGGCCTTCACCGTCGCTCGCAACGATAACCGTGCCGTTGTGCGCGGCAACCAGATGCTTCACGACCGCCAGTCCGATTCCGAGTCCGCCTTCTGCCTTTCCGCGTGCTGACGCCGACTGGGCAAACATCTCGAAGACGTGTGGCAGCAGTGACGACGAAATGCCCGCGCCGTTGTCCCTCACCGTGATGACCGCAGTGCGGGGCGATGAATCGTGTATCGGCTCGATGCTCAGGTCCGGTGCCTCGACTGACAAAGTGATGTCGCCGCCAGGAGGGGTGTATTTCACGGCATTCGTCAGCAGATTCGATATGACCTGGGTGAGTCGGGCAGCGTCGGCGTGAACGGTCACCGGAAACGGCGGAATGGTCACATGGATGCGGTGCTCACCGTTTCTGACGTCGGCTTTCATCGCCATCACCGCATCGGCCACGATATCCTGGAGCAGCCCGTACGAAGGGCGCACAGACAGTTTGCCATGCCTTATCCGGGACGCGTCGAGCAGGTCGCCGACGAGCCGTTTCAGTATCCGCATCTGCCTGTCGGCGATGCCGAGCGCAGACAATACGGCGGGATTATCTGTAGCGAGCTTTCGTGCGGCAGTCAGGGCGCTGTCGATAGGTGCGAGAGGATTGCGCAGTTCGTGGCTCAGCAACGCAATGAAGTCGTCCTTGCGTGCCTCGGCGAGAGTCAGGGCATTCCTTGACGCCTCCGCCTCTGCCGCGCGCGCTTCGGCGTCAGCTTTCGCCCGGGTCATCGTGAGCGTTGCACAGGTGAAGTTCGCGAGGCTGGTCAGGATTCTACGGTCCTCGGCATCGAAAACGCGTTCCCTGTCGTGAGACATCACCCACAGGGTGCCCCACGGCTCAGGTTCGCCCGGAATCGGTACAACCAGTTCTTCGACAATCTCGGGGGCAATGTGTTTCAGAAAGGCGAAGTGGCGCTGGGGAAAGGAAAAGAGTTGCCCCGTTGCCAGTTCCAGCGTCACGCCGCCTGGACTCTCCGCAATCGGGATGGTGCTGCCCACGGCGGCAACGCATGCACCCGAAACCGCGACCCAGCGGAAGATGGGCGTGCCGTCGGTGTCCGTTTCCACCAGGCCGATGCCCGCGCTGCCCGCGTCGCACAGACTCAGTGCCATATCCGAGAGCGTCTGCAGCATGGCGCCGTCCGACGACGTCAGCGCCTGTGCCAGACGGTGCATCGCGCTGCTTTCCGCCGCATAGTCGGGCGGGCGATGCGGACGCGTGTCGAGCGTCGGTGTGGCGAGACTACCCTCGCGCCGCGCGCGGTCCGCTGCCGATGATGCAGACGGTCCGGCCATATGGCCTCCACGGTGGTAACTGATGGGTGCTTGAATGGAAAAATTACCGTGCCGATTGAATTTTAGGCGCTGCACCACAAAGACCTGGGCAATAACGCCTTCCGGGACGCAGACAAGCCTGGGTATGACCATTACTGCACCGAACAATTTCCCTGCTATACAAACGCGGCACCTAGATTGGCGATAGTACTGCTCGTTGATGACGACCCGAATATTCTGCGTCCGCTTCGACTGCTGGTGGAGCGGGAAGGATACCGCGTGCTCACAGCCGGCGATGGGGAGGCCGCGCTCGCCGTCGCTGCCATCGAGAGTCCCGGTCTTATTGTGACCGACTGGATGATGCCGCGCGTCGATGGCGTCGAATTGTGTCGACGCCTGAAGGGCGACACCGCGACAGCTGACATCCCGGTGGTCATGCTGTCGGCCGCGTTGCCGCCTGAACCGGCGGAGCCACTATGGGATGTGCTGCTGCTGAAGCCAGTCCCTATAAATCGGTTGATAAAGTCGATTCATTGTCTGCTCGACATACCGCGCCAGAACGCGCCAGGAAGCACGTCCCCGCACTGAACGTTCGATATCGGGTTCCCGTCACTCAGGCGTCTGGCGACGCAGGTCGTGCTGACTCGCGTCGTCGGGCGTTCTTTCCTCAACGCCACCCGGTTGCGACCTGTCTTGTAACCTGTTTCCCTTCCGGGAGGTAAGCATGCGCGGGACGGCAGTTGACGTGCGTTTCGACAGCACGCATTTGCTTCTGGACCTGTCCGACGGCCGGGCTGTCCGGTTTCCATTGAACTGGTTTCCTGTTCTGGAGGCGGCAACGCCAACTGAGCGCGAACACATTGCTATCTCGATGGACCGCCAGCAGTTGCTCTGGCCTGAAATCGATGAGGATGTGTGCGTGTCTGCGCTGCTTGCCTTTCTGTCTGATACGGCACGTCGCTAGCGCTTTTCAAATACTTTGGGGCTCCTGCCTGGCACTGGAGCGGTGTCGCCATACTTCGCGTGAGGCGACGTTCAATTGTTTGTTGGGGAGATGCCATGGAACGAACCGGAAACATCAGTATTCTGTTCATCGCGGGCTTTAGTCCAATCGTTCATAATGTGGAGCCTTCGACGGCGATGCCACGGGAGCGTCGTGAGCATACGCACACGCGTGACCCACTAGAACCTGCCGCAACAAAATTGACTACAGACACAAAATGCGGCCACCCCCTGACGACACGTTCTGACGAATTCCCCGAAATCTACTAGTGCAATCGCCATGTGAGTGGGAAGTGCCGGTGTGCCCCCGGCGCATGACGGTGTGCGCCGCGTCGCTCAGTGCTTCCGGCGATTTAGACGGGCTATGCGCTAGACTTTCGAGGTGAATGCAAGAGTTTCGGTCGCCGAGGAATCCGGATGGAAAACAAGGAACATTGGGACCATGTCTATCGGGCGAAGAGCCCGAGCGCCGTAAGCTGGTATCGGCCGCACCTTGACACCTCGCTGAGGCTGATTAGCGAAGTTGCATCGAACCTTGACGAAAGCATCATCGATGTGGGTGGCGGCGAATCGACACTGGTAGATGATTTGCTCGTGCGCGGGTACCGGGATTTGACCGTTCTGGATATGTCAGCCGTCGCTCTTGAGGCAACCAGACGACGGTTGGGAACGCTTGCCGAATACGTAACGTGGGTCGAATCCGATATCACACTGGTGCATTTGCCGGAAGCTCGCTATGACGTTTGGCACGACCGCGCTGCGTTTCACTTCCTGACCCAAGCGTCGCAGCGAGACGCATATGTCAGCCTGCTCACGACTTCACTCAAGCCCGGGGCGCATGCGGTCATTGCGACGTTCGGCCCGGAAGGACCCGTCAGGTGCAGCGGGCTGGACGTGACGAGATACGACGTGGCAGGCCTGTCCGATGAAATCGGCCCCGGATTCGAGTTGCTCTCGAGCACGCTCGAAGACCACGAGACGCCCAGTCACTCCAGACAGCAGTTTCTGTACTGCTGCTTCCGCAAGCGGTGACGCAGCTACACTGGTTTGTCTGCAGTGGCAACCCATGACAGGAGCCGCTGTCCATACCGGCCGTTTAACCATAGGAACAGCGCGGTAATACCAAAATTCCACACCAGTATCATCATCGTGGCGTCGAGCGGGTGCAGGATTGACAACGCTATCGCGGTTAGCGCCGCGACCGCAAGGGTTCCAGTCATGGTGACCGGGGTTGGCGACAGGCGGCCTATGTAGCGCAGCATCATGAGCATCGCCACGGATAGCGGCACGCTGACGAGCACCAGCGTTGCGAAGCATCGGGCCGTTTCTCCCAAAGACATACCGTCCGGCCCAATGGAGACCCAATTGGTCAGGCAGCCATAGCCAATGGTCGCCACCCAAACGAGCGAGGCAGGTATTGGCAACAGAAGCCAGCGACGTGACATACCTGGCACGCTGGCGATGAAGGCCGCCATTGCTGCGAGGACGCCGGTCATCATGGCTGCGACTACGCCTGTGACAAAGAGAGGTTGATGGAGTTTGAGCGCCAGGTCCGCACGCACCCCATGTGCGATACCGACGAAAAGCATCACGAGGCCCGCGAACAACAGCCAGCATGCAGCCCTCGTCGCGGGATGACGCAGGCGCCGGACCGGCGTTGCGTCGGCAACCAGCACGTCAATCAGGTCGGAGGTCCGGGTCATGATTTGCTACCTCGAGGCAGTAACAGTCCACGCAGCCGTTTCATCGCCCGGTGAGTGGCCACTTTCAACGCGGCAACCGACGTTCCGCTCGCAGCCGCAGCCTCCTGAAGGGACATTTCCTCAAGCTTGAGCATTCGCATGGCGTCGCGCTGTCCGACTGGCAGTTGTTCTATCGCTTCCCTGACCAGGCGGGCATCTGCCGCCTCTTCCTGTAGGTTCGCTTCGGCAGCAGGAAAGGTTTCCAGGTCCGTTTCCACCAGGGTTTCATGTGACCCGATGCGCCCGCGCCGACGCAGTCCATCGACGATGCGCCGGTTGGCAATGGCCACCAGCCACGGTCCAAAAGGGCGGGTCGGGTCGTAGGTATTGCGGACTGAGTGCACGGTGAGCAGCACATCCTGAACCGTGTCCTCGATGTCTTCATCACTGCGGATGTGGCGTGCCGCGAGCGCGCGAAGATAGGGGGCGATGTCCTGGAGCAGCCGGCGATAGGCCTCCCTGTCGCCCGCCTGTGCTCTCGCCATGGCACTGGACCAGTCCAGCGTGCCGTCAGCACGGCTGGCGGGTGGCTCGGGCTGTTGGCCAGATGCAGACGTCTCAGGGCCGTCTCTCGCGGAACCTGGGACTGGGCTGGTTGTGTGCGGATGCGGGGGCATCCGAAAATTCTGCTGCGAGGACAGCCATTTGTCACGTAGAAAAGTTTACCCGGGACGTAACCTTTTGCGACGACCGGCCGAACTTTCCTATACGGCTCGGGTGCAGGGCCGCAACTCTCAGGAGGATGCGCGATGAACAAACATGTTATGGCCGCTTCGACCCTGTCGTCGGCAATCGGCCTGGCGCTTGCGCTACAGGCGCTGCCGGCTCAGGCTCAGGAAATGAAGGACATGAGCAAGATGCCCCAGGTCGTCAAAGACAACATGGCCCGGATGGAAAAGAACAAACTCGAGAAGTGCTATGGCATTAACGCCGTGTCGAAGAACGATTGCGCGGAGGGCGCCCACTCCTGCGCCGGTCAGGCCACCCAGGCACGCGACGCCAAGTCATTCGTTCTGCTCCCCGCTGGAGATTGCAGCAAAATCCAGGGCGGCAAGCTGAAGCCCGCATAAGCAGCGGAGTCGTCGATGCCCGTCTCTTCTGTTGCTTTGCAATCCGTGGACAGCCCGATACCGGCACATGCCGGGATTGGGCTGAGGTTCCGACATCATCAAGAGGTGCTCGAAAAGCGCCCGCCGGTCGCGTGGTTCGAGGTGCACACCGAGAACTACATGGGTGGCGGAAGCGCGCCGGGCTATCTGGATGCCATACGTCGCGATTACCCAGTCTCTCTTCACGGTGTCGGGCTCTCTCTGGGTAGCGCCGAGGGGTTAGACGCTACCCATCTGGAGCGCGTGCGCGCAGTCGTCGGCCGCATTGAGCCGGGCCTCGTCTCCGAGCACCTGTCGTGGAGCATGAGTGGCGGCACCTACCTTGCGGACCTGCTGCCATTACCGCTGACGGAAGAGGCGCTTGCGGTCGTCTGTACGCATGTCGACTACGTCCAGACATATCTGCGGCGGCGCATCTCGATAGAGAATCCGTCGACCTATTTGCGCTTCAGCCACTCGACCATCCCTGAGTGGGAGTTCCTGACGGAGCTCGCGCGTCGCACAGGGTGCGGCGTCCTGTGCGACGTCAACAATATCTATGTCAGTGCCCGCAATCACGGATGGAATGCACGGACCTATCTGGATGCCCTGCCTCCGTCGGCGGTGACCGAGATTCATCTGGCCGGTCACAGTGTGCGGCAGCTCGACCATGGGCAGGTCATTCGCATCGACGACCACGGCTCGCGCGTGGCCCCGCCGGTATGGGCCCTGTTTCAACAGGCACTCCAGCGCTTCGGTCCCGTTCCCACCCTTATCGAGTGGGATACGGACGTGCCAACGCTCGAAGTCCTGATGGAGGAGGCGGCGATTGCGCAGGCATTTATGGAGGGGGAGCAGAATGACAACGTCTGCGCCAACGCTGCTTGAGTTGCAACGCGCGGTCCGCAATGACCTGCTCGGTCTTGCTGACGGCGCCGCAGCTAAATACGTAGTAGCCGAAGGGCTAGTCCCTCAGGCACGGCTCGCCATTTATCAAAATACGATGAACAGTACCCTGCTCAAAGCGTTGCAGCTTTCCTATCCGGCCGTACAGGCCTTGGTCGGGGAAGAATTCTTCGAAGGTGCGGCTCGATTGTTCATTGCGCAATGCCCGCCGTCGCAGGCGCAGCTCGATAGCTATGGTGCGACGTTCCCGGATTTCCTGGCACAGATGGGGGAAACAGCGTCGCTCGACTATCTGCCGGACACCGCGCGCCTTGAATGGGCCGTGAACGAGGTGCTGCATGCGTCAGACGCAAAGCCGCTCGACCTGCGACGCCTTGAGCGACTGAACGAAGACGGGTTGCAGTCCGTGCGTTTTGTGTCGAGCCGTGCTGTCCGACTGCTTGAATCAGACTTTCCGGTGGATGCAATCTGGCGTGCGGTATTGACCCACGACGATAAAGCATTGGCGGATATCAGACTGGATGCTGACCCGGTCTGGCTCCACGTTTACCGGAGCGCGGCCGGCGTAGAGGTCAGGCAGATAGCCGAGTGGCAATGGCGGATTACAACGGCGTTGGTTGCGGGGCACCCACTGCACGACGCGCTTGCCGAAGCGTCGGACAGGGATGCGTACGTATGGCTCGCATCGCTCCTGGCATCGGGTTGTTTTGTCGATGCCGGCACGTTCGGTCCGACAACAGGGAGCCCGCGCACATGACACGAGAATCTCAATCCGCCCTTCGCGGGTCGACGCTGAACGGCCGCATACTACATGTCGTTGGATGGCTGGAGCGCGTGCCGTATACGGTCCTTGCGCTCCCATTGCGGTTCGCTGTGGCAACGGTCTTCTGGAACTCGGCGATGACCAAACTTGCCGACTGGAACGCCGCGCTCGAACTGTTCAGGGAAGACTATCGATTGCCGGTGCTTCCGCCGGAGGTCGCCGCTTACCTTGCAGTGTCAATCGAACTGACGACACCGGTTCTATTGCTGTCGGGCCTGGCCACGCGACCCGTCGCGTTTGTGTTGCTCGGCATGACGACCGTCATCGAGGTGTTTGTGTATCCGCAGGCGTGGCCCACGCACATCCAGTGGGCTGCCATGCTGCTGGTTCTGTTGTGCCGGGGCGCGGGCAACTGGTCGGTGGACCATCTGTTATATAGACGCTTTAGTACCGTCTCCAGCAATGGGTCACGTCGCCCGGCAGACTGAGACCGACCTTTTTTGTCATTGAGTGACGCATCCGGTTCGGCGACTATAACGGGAAGAATGAGGTAGTCAGTCCAGATTCAGAGAGACGAAGTGATGAAGACAGTCATACGTGAATCGACCATCACCTGTCCGATGTGCGGGCACGCCAAACGAGAAATGATGCCCGTCGATGCTTGCGTGTGGTTTTACGAGTGCGAGCGCTGCAAAACAGTTCTCAAGCCGAAGGCCGGGGATTGCTGCGTTTACTGCTCATATGGCACGACGGCGTGCCCCCCGGTGCAACAGGCGGGTGCGTGTTGCGCCCGCTGATTTGCCGAGGAAACGCGCAATGGCCTTTCCTGTCAAACGAATAACATGTGTGCACCGCTGGTATCCGGAGAATGAGCATGTGGAAAACGATAGCGCGCATTTTTCTTGTTGCAACGCTTGCCTTTGCTGCAGTCGGTGCGGTCGGCGGCGAACAGGCGTTCAGCCAGGCGCAGTTTGACCAGTTGAACGCCGCCGGCAAGCCGGTCATTGTCTACTTCCATGCGACCTGGTGCCCGACCTGCAAGGTTCAGCAGCCGATTGTCGACCGCCTTGCAGCGCAACCGGATATGAAGCAGGTGACTATCTTCGTGGCCGACTACGACAAGGAAGCCGCCCTGAAGCACGCCATGAAGGTGACGCAGCAGTCGACCTTCGTCGTGTTCAAAGGTGGCCACGAAGTCGGCCGGTCGACAGGGCAAACGCGCGAGCGGGATATCAGGGATACGTTCGCAAAGGCCTTGTGATGGACTTCGGACTGGGGACATTCGGACTGAGCTTCGCGGCGGGCGCGTTGTCGACGTTGTCCCCCTGTGTGCTGCCGCTGGTGCCGGTTCTCGTCGCGTCGGCGTTGTCGGCGCACCGGATGGCAGTCTTCGCACTCGCGCTCGGATTGGGTGCCTCCTTTTCAGTCATCGGCATTTTTCTGGCGACGCTGGGCGCATCGCTCGGTTTCGAAGATAGCATCTTTCGCAACGTTGCCGCGCTGATGATGATTCTGTTTGGACTGGTGGTGCTCTCTGCCCGCCTGCAGACAATGTTCAGTCGTGCGACCGCACGCTTCGGCAGCGCGGGCCAGAGGTGGTTGAGCAAGGTAAAGGGCGAGACCCTGCCCGGTCAGTTCGCTATTGGACTGCTCGTAGGCGTCGTCTGGACACCGTGCGTTGGTCCGACATTAGGAGCGGCCACGACGCTCGCGTCGCAGGGACGAAACCTTGCCGATGTCGCCTTGCTGATGATGGTGTTTGGTGTTGGCGCCGGCCTTCCGCTGGTCATACTGGGTACGCTTTCGCGAGCGTCGATGACAAGGTGGCGCGGCGGACTTGGTTCTGCGGCGAGGGTCGGAAAGGCCATCTTCGGAGCATTCTTCGTCGCATTCGGCGTGCTTGCCCTAACCGGCCTGGACAAGGTGCTCGAGACTGCAATTCTCTCGGCAAGTCCACCGTGGCTGATTGCCTTCACAACGGCCTTGTGACCGGCAACATCCGGGAACGCCACTGCCAGCGTCCTCAAGAACTGTGTGTGCCATCCGATAGCGTGGTTGATTGCAGCGGCGCCTCAAACCCTGGCACCTGTTCTGTTCGCTGCCCGTTGACGCTTCGGTTGCAATGGACCCCGAGTGGGCGGCCACTCGCAGACTGGCCGCGTAGGCCACAACGCCACGGTCGCGATGGAGGTGACTGTTACTGCACGAAGAATGACGCCACCGCAGAAATCGTCTACGCGTCAACAAGTTGGCGGTTGCATACTCAGAATATCCACAGCCTTGCCAACAGAATCTGTGAACAACCGGGAAGATGCAACGGTGCGACGGATATGCGGTGAGTCACACCGTTCGCGAAAAACAGAAGCTTCTGAACAGAGTCCGTCGTATCAAAGGGCAGGTCGAGGCCATCGAGCGTGCGCTTGAGGAAGAGCGCGGATGCAATGACGTCCTTCAGCAAATCACGAGCTGCAGGGGCGCGATGAAGGGTCTGCTGGCGGTGGTGCTTGAGGACCACATCCGCACCCATCTGGTCGACGCAGAAGAAGCTGGCGACGGGCGCGACGGTAGTGCGACGGAGCAGCTAATCGAAGTGGTCCACAGCTACTTCAAGTAGAGGCAGTAATGAGCGAATTTGAAAACACCGCTTTTGGGGCGGGGCACGACCACATCTTTCTGGGCGCAGCTCACGAAAGCAACGAGCGCAAGACTTGGGCGGTGATTGCGCTGTGCAGCGCGATGATGCTTGTTGAAATCGTCGGCGGGAGCATGTTCGGCTCGTTGGCGCTTGTCGCCGACGGCCTGCATATGTCGACGCACGCGGGTGCGATGCTGATTGCGGCGTTAGCGTACACCTACGCTCGCAAACACGCGGCTGATTCGCGGTTTGTTTTCGGTACTGGCAAGCTCGGTGACCTGGCAGGGTTCACCAGTGCCGTCGTGCTGGCGATGATTGCCCTGCTGATTGGCTACGAAGCCGTCTCGCGGTTTCTCTCGCCTGTGCCTATTCACTTCGGCGAAGCAATTCCAATCGCGGTGGTCGGGCTGCTGGTCAACATTGCGAGTGTCTGGTTGCTAAGCGGGGACCATCATGGTCACAGTCATGGACAGAGCCATGGCCATGGCCACGATGAGCATGCGCACGAAGACGAGGCTCAACGCGTATTCGCGCCATCAGGTGTTTTCGTTTTATCCATCTTTGAAGATGGCGTATCTCCGGTATTCCGCATCACGCCAGAAACCTCGAATTCGAAGCTCGATGCGGCTGCTATCTCGGTGACGACAATACGGCCTGATGGCACGCGGCAGCCTTTCGCGTTTGCTGACCGGGGTGGCTACCTGGAGTCGAAAGAAGACATCCCTGAACCGCACGCGTTCAAGGCTATCGTCCGGCTGTCCGATGGCGAGCATGAAGTCGAATTCGAAGAGCACGAGCACGACCATGACGTTGTTCGCGAAGCCGCCGTCCGTGACCACAACATCCGGTCTGCTTACATCCATGTGATGGCAGACGCGGCAGTCTCCGTGCTGGCCATTATTGGTCTCGTGCTGGCTCGCGCGTTTGGCTGGCTGTGGATGGACCCGCTCGCGGGTGTCATCGGTGCACTGGTGATTGCGAACTGGTCCTACGGTTTGATGCGCGACACAGGGGGAATTCTGCTCGACATGAACCCGGACCGGAAGATGGCCGACCACGTGCGTCATGTGATTGAAGACAACGGTGACAAGGTGCTCGACCTTCACGTGTGGCGCGTGGGGCCTGGTCACATGAGCGCCGTGGTATCGGTTGCGACTAGTGAATCGCAACGTAGCCCGAGCTTCTATCATTTGGCCCTCAAGCGCTTCAAGGGCCTGTCGCATGTGACGGTCGAGGTGAATCCCACCCGCGCGGCGGCTTGAGCAATGGCAGTCAACTCACCGTGTATCGACGTGTGCCGATTTGATCGCAAATCCGGTTTGTGCGTGGGATGCCTCCGTACTCGCGAGGAAATTCGCGGCTGGAAGACGATGACCGACCACCGGCGTCATCAGGTCATCAACGACAGGTCTCGCCGGATGGCGAAGCTGCAGCGTGAATCACCGCGACCGTTGTCCGGTGGCGAAACCGCGAATGGGCATTCTGACGAGACGAGTTAGCGAGGTCCGTATCAAGTTGCCCTCCGCAGCGGACTTTGATACCTGGCGGGTGCTCCGTTACCCGCGTCCGCGTTGAGTGGAAACCAACGTTCCGGCGCCGTATCCTGACCTTAAAAACGAACGCAGTCTGACAGCGTGGCTGTTCTTGACTCTTCTACGGCCTGCGCCTGAGGAGGCTTCTCCTTGAGCCCTTCGGAGCGCACTACAACTGCTTACAAATCTCGCAGTGGCCCGGTGCACCGCTCTGTCGGTTGCGGCGTTCTTCCTGATACACATCAACGGAGCGCGACATGAGCACCAACCTGACGTCCAGTTCACCGCAGCGCGGTCGCATTCACCCTTTGGTTGCAGGTGCAGCCGTAGCAGTCATCCTGGCCAGCGCTACGGGCATTGCGGCGATGACGGGCATTCTTCCGACGTCCCGGGCTGTGACGGCGCCTCCGACGCAAGCTATACCAGTCGCGGCACAAATCGCCAGCGCACCGGTCGCTTCGCCGCAACCGAACTTGGAGCAACACGTAACCCGGGAGGAAGCACCCGCCCAGCCGCGCGTCCATCATCACCATAGTGCGTCAGTTGAGCAGGCCCAGGGCTACGGGAACAACGACGCATATCAATCCTCGGCGAAGCCCGCGCAGCGGCCAGTCGCCGTTGACCCGAATGCCGGCGAAGTAGTCGCCGTCAACACGGTTCAGCAACCCGAGCCGACAACGGGTCTCGGGGCCGTAGGCGGCGCAGTCGCTGGCGGGCTGTTGGGAAATCAGGTCGGCGGAGGACGCGGTCGCGTTCTGGCAACGATTGCCGGCGCCGTCGGCGGTGGCTTTGCGGGCAACGGCATTGAGCATGCCGTGCGCAAGGAGACCAGCTACCAGGTGCAGGTCAGGATGCAGGATGGCAGCTACCGGAATTTCAACTACACAACGCAGCCGCCGGTCCAGGTCGGTGAGCGCGTTCATGTCTCGGGCGACTCCCTGAGCGCGTCGTAATCAGCCTCTATAACCGGCGGGACCTTTACGGTTACTGCCGGTTACAGAATTGACAATCCGGCTGTACCTGCTGCGGCTTGGTACCACTACAATCTGCGTCGTTCGTCGTTGTCTGGCATCCGCCAGAGCGGGGCCGGACAGGAGAACTCCATGAAGCGCGCTACCCTTTTTCTCGCAGTGGGAATTTCCACCGCCTGTGCGTCCAGCGCGGCATTCGCGCACGCGAACATCGGAGTTTTTCTGGGCGTTCCTGGTCCCGTCTATGTCGCCCCACCTCCGGTCGTGTACGAGGCGCCGCCCCCGGTGGTCTACGCGCCGGCTCCAGTCTATGGCTACGGATACGGCTATGAAGGCGGTTACCGCGACGAGCGCCGATGGCATGACCACGGCCGGCACCGTGGATGGGAACACCATCGTCACGAGGACGACGACTGATTTGCCGCTGCTGGCCTTCGATAGCGTGTGATTGGTCGCAGACGGGACCGAGCGCGACTCTTCCCCGACACGAGCCATTTCTCGCAGCCCGGTAAGTGGCGTAGCCCTAGCCGGATTCGCGTTGCGTCCGTATCGGGGCGCTCACCCACATTGACGCAGGCAGTTACTTGCCGCCGTGTTTCGCCTGCCATCTCTGCATAAAGCCGATTTCGTCGTGCTGGGCGTTGATGATGTTCCTGGCCAGTCGCTTCAACTCAGGGTCCTTGTCGTACTTCATCAGTTCCACCTCGGCCATCTCGATGGCGCCCTGGTGATGGGGAATCACGTGTGACACGAAATCCTTATCGGCATCTCCAGTGTGCGGAGGGGAACTCATACTTTCATCATGCGCTCGCCAGCCTCCTTGAACACCGCTGTCAACGGGCTCGACCCGGTATCTGCCGAACTGAGCATATTCATCCCAGGCATCGACGCACTCTGCTGAGCGTTCGCGGGAAGAGCAGCGATAGCCAACGTCATGCAGGCGAAAACGGACGCGGCACGAAGGGCGGTTGAGCTTTGCATCTTGAATTTTCTTGATTAAACGTCACCCCGGGGTAACGGTGATAGCAAAAAACGCTCTTGTCAGCATTTGTAGCTATTGGCGGTGCCGTCATTCGGACGTCGGGCCTCACTCGCATTGATCCAAAGGCGCAGGTTCGAAACGCGGCGCCATAAGGACAATGCGGACAGCCCCACGACATGACGTCCCGAATCACGACTCGGCTCTCATGGACGACACGATGCATTTAGGCTTTGACAGTGGGGTGAAACCCTGCAGCTTCAATTGCCGCGAGCACACGGTCGGGCACAAGCGTCGAATCGACTGTCACGAGCTTTGCATTCACGTCGATGTTCAGCCTCGCTGCCGGGTCAATGCCATTGACCGCGCTCGTAATAGCGTTAGCACACCCGCCGCATGACATATCCAGAACTTCGAATTTCATTTTTACCTCCTGGGCAAACCGGAACCCACATCCTGAAGCTTCCCACGGCGGGAAGGTCAAGCAGTCGCGAAGCGCCTACTTTCGCTTTCAGCTGCCGCTTGCAGGTGGTGCCCGTCAAGCTACCCCGGGGCGGGGCGAATCATGTCGCCACCGTGCTGCATGATGATGTGTACTGTCGCACTGATGGTAAACGTGACGAAGGACGCCACACCGAGCGAAGTAGCATCCTTCTGATTTTCGTCTCCAACGTAATGAAGCACGGCCGCCGTTGCTATCCACGCCACACCGAAACTGATTCCAGCGAGAACATCTGAAAACCAGTGCACGCCCAGATAAAGGCGTGAGAAGGAGATGAGGAGAATGAACAGGCTCGTTGCAATCGCAATGCGAAGCCGTGCAACGGTGGGATTACTGCGTTTCCCCGACAAGCTTTGTGCCATCCGCATAGACGAGCGTATCCGGCTCGAATCTGGTCTTGTACTTGCCCTCTTCCAAATTCCACACGGCTTTCTGCTCGGAGATGAATTCGTTGTAGTCGCGAGTCCCTTGCCACACGTAGTCCTGTCCCGGCGCAATGGTTTCGGCAATCTTGAAGCTGACCCGACCGACCTCCTTGTCGAAGACGTCAATGAATACAAGGTCACCGGAGACACCGGCAAGGGCTTTCTCAGACTTGTTCTTGACACCGATTCGAAAAGTCTGCTGGTCACTGAAGCGCCCGACCTGGTAATCTTTAAACCGTTCGCCTTTCTCCAGCAGAGTGACCGTGACCGCCTGATTGATGCGCGCCAACGCTTCCTCTCGCTGCTTCTGGAGCTTCTCTTTCAGCGCCGCTTCTTCAGCTTCTTTTTCTTTCTGCGCCGCAATCCATTTCCGCTGCTCTTCGATTGCCTGACCGAGCGTCATTCCAATCGGGATACCGCCCTTAGCTCCAAAGACCTCACTCATCTTTACTCGCACAAGGTAGCCCGCGGCGAGCTTGCGGTCTTCTTCACTGAGCTTTTGCATGCTCGGTGCAAGCTTGGTATCCCAGCTTGTCGTGTCGGAAGGAATTACGGTTTCGGTCGGCTGGCTGCAGCCAGCGAACAGTGTAATAAGACTTGCGGCGACGAGCGCCGTGCGGATTTTTGCGCGCATGATTTTCCCCGGATGTTCGCTTGGTTCTTGCCAGCAGTGGCTCTTTTAAGCTTTCGTTTAGCAAACAGAAGCGAAGTCTATCCGAGATTTCAGGGCGTTATCAAGTACATCGGATATATGTCGAATGCTCGACAGAGGAGCCTCCTACTGCGCATTGTCCCCAAGGCGTAGTGGTCCTCGACGGCAATCGAAGACCGGGAGTCCAACCAAGCTGCAGTGCGAGTCCACACTACCAGTTTCACCGGGCGGGGCGGATAGGTGCGCGACTAGGCAACCCTGCAGACAAGAATAAAACGCCCGTGCAGCCCGCGTTTAGCAAACAATGAGTTGCGGTCGGCAATATCGAGAAACCGCCCCTTGGAGAGCTCTTCGAGCTTCTGCTATCAGACGCTGCGACCGACGTCGGATTGGTCACGCGAGAACTTGGCCTGCAGGACGAGATGCGCGAACGCTTGCGACGCGCGCTCGACAGGATGGCTTGCGCGAAATCGCTCTTGGCATCAATGACGGCGGGGAGCTTGGGTGCGAGCGACGACGAGTGGGCGCTGCGGATGCGGGAAGCGGTGGATTTGCTGGCAAGGGAGTGGCCGGAGGACTATCCGACCGGGGCTGTGGAGTGGTTGATTGCAGGCTCGATGCGTTAGATAGGTGCTCAGAGGTACGGTCGGGGATGGAAGTGACGGCGCGCCCTCGTGTGCATCATTCCGGTCGGCTTTTTCCGAAATTCATCCGCCGGACCGGCCAATTCTCAACCTTGCAATAAGAAGCGTTTACGCTGTTTAAACAAGGCTGTATCGAAATGGCCGGGCGAAAACGGCTAGAAGCGTTTACCTGTAAACGCTTCTATTTTCGTTGAGCACACCTGTGTGACGGGCGACCGACTGCGGACTCCACCGTCACCGACTTCGCCAGATTCCAGGTCTTGTCGACATTCGCAGTGACGCGACGGCAGAGACGGAAAGTTCCGTGTTTCCGGCGCCTCATCTTGTCTCGATATTCATTCCCGCAATTGAGGCTGCTTGTGGACGGCCCGGACCGCACCGGACCATCACATGAAAACTTTATTTCAAGAATGAAGATCTTATTTCAAGAATGAGAACTTTATTAAAAAACACACTCGTGGTTTTACATCGCCTTTCTGAACGGCGCCCCCGAGTGCTCGCGCAACTCGTTGAACACGATCTTCGGCCACGCCTTCTGCGCGACTTCGATCTCCGACACGTGCGAGGCCAGATAGGTCGGCGCATCGGACGCATCGAGCGCGATTCGCGCCGAGTACGAGTCGGTGAAGCGGCGCAGCTCGCCCGGATCGTCGCAGGTCACCCAGCGCGACAGGCGGTAACGCGCCGGCGCCATGCGCACGTCGACCTTGTATTCCGTCGACAGACGGTGCGACACCACTTCGAACTGCAACTGCCCGACCGCGCCGAGAATCATCAGACCGCCCGCTTCGGGACGGAACACCTGGATCGCGCCTTCTTCGCCGAGCTGCCTCAGCGCTTCGCCGAGCTGCTTGGCGCGCATCGGATCGACCACTTCGACGGTCTGAAAAATTTCCGGAGCGAAGAACGGCAGGCCGACGAACTGCAGCTGCTCGCCTTCGGTCAGCGTATCGCCGAGACTCAGCGTGCCATGGTTCGGAATACCGATGATGTCGCCCGGATACGCCTCGCTCACCGTCTCGCGACGCTGCGACAGGAACGTGACCACGTTGTTCGCGCGGAACGTCTTGTTCGAGCGCGTGACCTTCACCGCCATGCCGCGCTCGAAACGTCCCGAGCACACGCGGATGAACGCGACGCGGTCGCGGTGCGCGAGGTCCATGTTCGCCTGCACCTTGAACACGACGCCGGTGAACTTCGACTCTTCCGGCTGCACCGGACGCTGCACGGTCATTCGCATCGACGGCGGCGGCGCGAGGTCGACCAGCGCGTCGAGAATCTCCTTCACGCCGAAGTTGTTGATCGCCGAACCGAACAGCACCGGCGACTGCTGGCCGGCGAGGAACTGCTCACGGTCGAACTCGGGCGTCGCGCCGCAGATCAGATCGATTTCTTCCTTCGCACGCACCCACGCGTGGCCGAAACGACGCTCGCCTTCCTCATTGCTCAGCGCCTGCAGCGTTTCGACCGCGCCGCCGGCCGTGTCCTGACCGGCGCGGAACACGCGCACCTGATCGCGCTGGACGTCGTAGACGCCCTGAAAATCTTTGCCCATGCCGATCGGCCATGTGAAAGGCACCGCCGCCACGCCGAGGTGCTGCTCGATCTCGTCGAGCAGTTCGAGCGGCTCGCGCACTTCGCGGTCGAGCTTGTTGATGAACGTGACGATCGGCGTCTTGCGGCTGCGGCAGACTTCCAGCAGCTTCAGCGTCTGCGCTTCGACGCCGTTCGCGCCGTCGATCACCATCACGGCGGCGTCGACCGCGGTCAGCACACGGTAGGTGTCCTCGGAGAAGTCTTCGTGGCCCGGCGTGTCGAGCAGATTGATCACGCAATCGCCGTACTCGAACTGCATCACCGAGCTCGCGACCGAAATGCCGCGTTGCTTTTCGATTTCCATCCAGTCGGACGTCGCGTAGCGGTTGCTCTTGCGGCCCTTCACGGTACCGGCGATCTGGATCGCGCCCGAGAACAGCAGCAGTTTTTCGGTGAGCGTGGTTTTACCCGCGTCCGGGTGGGAAATGACCGCGAACGTGCGGCGGCGTTTGAGTTCGGAGACTGACATCGGGTCTGGCGGTCACGGAAAGGGGTTCAGGCGGTTCCCGGCGCCGTGGGCGGCCGGTATGCCGCGCGTGGCGCGGCGGCGTCGAGCTGCGAGAATCGGGCGCGGGCCCGGATCGGCCGGCGCTCGCGCCGCGTCCGAAAACGGGTGGCGAACGGGTCACGACCCAGCGTTCGACAATGCGGGAATCGCTGGCGCAAAAACGGCGCAAGGTGCGAATGATACACGTCTGGCGCGACGGCCGGGCGAAAGGGCCCAGCCGCCGGGCGGGGCGACGGCGCGGGCGTCGGCGCACCGCGCATGCTTCTGGCAAAGGTGAGCGTTTTCGGGACTTGCGGCGGCGAATATCGATTTGCGGTCAAAGGTGAGGATCGCGAAGCGCATGCACGCACCTGCCAGGGCGCGGGTGTCACCAACGCGACGCGCGGCAAAACGGCGATAAAGCTTTGCACCGCTACCAACAGGTTCCGGCTCGACGCCTTGAAACGCCCGCCAGAAAAGGCTGTCGCGGGTTTTCGACGAGCGGCGCGGAGCGGTGCGGCACGATGGTGATTCGCACCCGCGGAGGTGCGTCGCGCGACAAAGCCTGGCTCACCGAAGCATCCCGCGTGGTTCGAATGCATCGGTGAATATCGCTGTGTACGGTCAGGCGTCACGCAAAGGTGAGCGTTTTCGGGACCTTTGCAACGGTGCGATACGGATCAAACCACGCATCACTTCAGAGAACCCGGACGCATCGGCGTCTACGACGAAGCTCAACCTTCGATCAGAAACCGCTCGCGATTTTTCCCGACGAGCCAGGCCGGCGAGCGCCCACGGCCGCTCCAGGTTTCGCCGGTCTTCGGATTGCGGTACTTGGCGACCGACGTCGTCGACGACTTGCGGCGCGGCTTCGGCGAGGCGCTCGTCAAGCCCAGTTCTTCGGCGGTCAGGTCGTATTCGGCAATCTTCTGCTTGATATCGGCGATAGCTTGCGAAACTTCTTTCTCGCGCGCGGCTGCGACTTCCTTGTGGAGTTTTTCGAGTTGCGCAGTCAGCTGTTTGTAAGAGGCCATGCCGGTGTTCCCCCCTCGGTTGAACGCACTGCGATAAATCGCGATGGATGGTTGGCGGACACTATCAGACGAATAAATCACAGGATAGTGAATCGCGCGGCCGAGCGCATGCGCGGCGGCCGCGCTCAATCATCGATCGCATCGTAGACGCGGCGTTCGAAGTCGGCGGCCATCGGGAAGGGGTCGATCGAGCGGCGCTGGATCAGCATCAGGCCGACCATGTTCTCGACCGGATCGGCGAACCAGCTCGTGCCGTACGCGCCGGGCCAACCGAACGAGCCGAGCGAGCGGTAGCCGAGAGGCAATTGCTGCGCCGGATCATCGACGATCGACAGGCCGAGACCGAAGCCTTGCCCCGCCCAGATCACGTGACCGAAGGCAGGCAGGCGGCGCTGCTCGCGGCTCAGGAAATTGCTGCGCATCAGGTCGACCGAGCGATGCGACAGCAGCCGTGTGTCGCCGACGCGGCCGCGCCCGAGCAGCAGTTGCGCGAATTGCAGATAATCCTCGGCGGTCGAGACCAACCCGCCGCCGCCGCTCTGAAAGCGTTGCGGATTGGCCCAGCGGCTCGCCGCCGCATGATCCTCGACCACACGTCGCCGCGAGCCGGGATCGATGTTGTATGCGGTGGCGAGGCGCGCAAGCTGTGCGTCGGGCACCCAGAACGCGGTGTCGCGCATGCCGAGAGGCGCGAAAATGCGCGTGCGGAAAAACTCCCCAAGAGTCATGCCGCTCACGCGTTCTATCAGCACGCCGAGCACGTCGGTCGCCACGCCGTAGTGCCAGCGCGAGCCGGGCTGAAACATCAGCGGCAACGCGGCGATGCGCGCAAGGCACGCGCTGTTGCCGCCGCTCGCCTCGAAGCCGTTGAACGCGGCTGCGTAGGCTTCGGCGAGCGGACCCGTTGCCGTGAAGTCATACGCGAAGCCCGCGCGATGCGTGAGCAGGTCGAGCACCGTAATCGGCGCGCGTACCGGATCGGTCTGGTCGAGCGGGCCGGTCGGGTCACGCAGCACGCGCGGCGCCGCAAGCTCGGGCAGCCACCGCGAGATGGGCGCATCGAGCGCGAGGCGATCTTCCTCGATCAGCATCATGATCGCGGCGCTCGTCACCGGCTTCGTCATCGACGCGATGCGAAACAGCGTGTCGCGCTCCATCGGCAATTGCGCGGCTTCGTCGCGTAGGCCCGCCGATTCGAAGTAGCCGATTTCGCCACGCCGCCATACGAGCGACACCACCCCCGCCACTTCGCCCCGCTCCACGTAGCCCTGCATCGCGTTGGTCAGCGTCGCGAGCCGGGTCGCGGCAAGTCCTGCTATCTGCATGTTCATCCTGTGTCGGTAAAAGAAACCGTGCGCGCGCCCCGGTCGCTTTGGGCGATCAAACCGAACGATAAAACCTCTCCGGCGAATGCGCACACGACGGCTTTCCTAACTGCCGATCCCGATTGGCGGACACAATGACGACATTAGGCTTTCTGCCGTTTTTCCAACGCGCAAAGCGCGGCATCGAGGCGTTTGACACGGGTTGCCTGCGCCGGCACGAGAACCGCGCCGGAAACGTGCTGAAGGCGGTTACGCCAGTAAGACAAAGGAATACGGTCTTCTGCGGAAATATGAGAAATTATGTGCTCGAGATGTTCGATGTCTTTTTCGAGTTGCTGATGATTCATTGCTTTCCCCGGATTTTATTGAATTAGTGTTGAAGCAAAAAAATCGAAAGCATGAAGCCGCGTTGGCCCGCGCGGCCAACGTAATGCCCGCCAGTAGCGAAAAACCTTCCTGAACTTCTCCTGTGTCGGAAAAAACCGGCAATTTCTGCTCGCCGGGGTTAAATCCCCAACGGTTTAAAAAAGAATACTGCTGTCAAATTTCACGTTCCGTTGCCTGGCGCACTGACTTCGTTCGACGCCCCGAAGGTAAAGATAAATCGTGGTCCGGGCGCAAAGGATAATCGCTGCGCGGTGACTCAACGTTGTAAAAATGCCGCATGCGGCTTACTTATCCCAATTCGCATGCTAACCGCTTATCGGGCACACATTAGGCGCATGAATTTATGACGGCCATGTGGTGACGGGAATGACACGAGCATGGTCCGCGAGCGTATCGGGAATCGGCAGGGAATAACCGGGAACAGGTGAAAAAAACCGAAGGCCGCCAACGGATCGGCCAGCCGCGCGCGCCGGCATTGCACCGGCACGGCATCAGGTGCTTACTTCGCGGTCGCGCGGCAGGCGTAGATCAGGCTCAACGTGCCGCCCTCGCTCGACTGGCGCACGACGTCGAACGCGCCATTGCAACTGGCGGCCGCCTGTTGCGAGCACGAGTCGGAACCGACCGGGCATTGCACGAGCGTGGTCGCACGGCCGTCCGGCAGAAACAGCGGCGCACTGCTGCTGCAACCGCCAAGCGCGACGATCGCGGCGACGGCCAGTATGCCGCTCGAGCGGCGCGCGAAGAAGGAAAGGCATTTCATGGAGACCCCGGTCACGTCTTGTTTTTCGATCTCGCGATTGTGCCACGCTGCTCTCGTGCTGCGTCAGTTGGCGCGGCGCGGCTGGCCGGGCGCGGCGAGTCAAACGTCGATGCCGTGCGCGGCGATCTTCTTGTACAGCGTCGCGCGGCCCATGCCGATCTGTTTCGCAGTGTCAATGACGCGGCCGCCGTTCGCGCGCAACGCGTCGCAGAGAAAGCGCTTTTCGAACGCGGCCATCGCGTCGCTCCACGCGGTGGGTTCGGCGGTGGCGGCCACGTCCACGCTGGCGGCCGCGACAGACGGGGTCCGCGCCGGTGCCATCGCGCCGCCCTGCCCCGAGCCGATGAACGGCGCGAGCACGCGCGCGTCGATGCGCTCGCTGTCGGACAGCATCACGGCGCGCTCCAATGTGTTGCGCAGTTCGCGCACGTTGCCGGGCCAGTCGTACGCGCACAGCACGCGCAACGCGTCGTCGTGCAATTCGAAGTGGCTGCCGCCGCCTGCCTGCGCGGCCAGATCCTCGAGCATCGCGTAGGCAAGCGCCTCGATGTCGGACGGACGCTCGCGCAGCGCCGGCGCATGGATCGTCAGCACGTTGAGCCGGTAGAACAGATCCGCGCGAAAACGCCCGGCCGCGACGAGCGCGGGCAGATCGGCCGATGTCGCCGCGATGATCCGCACATCCGCGCGCACGATCCGATTCGAGCCGAGCGGCTCGAATTCCTTGTCCTGCAGCACGCGCAGCAGCTTGCCCTGCAACGGCAGCGGCATGTCGCCGATCTCGTCGAGAAACAGCGTGCCGCCGTTGGCGAGCTCGAACTTGCCGACCCGCCCCTTGCGATCCGCGCCCGTGTACGCACCGGGTGCGGCGCCGAAGAACTCGACTTCGAGCAGCGTTTCGGGAATCGCCGCGACGTTGACGCTGACGAGCGGCTTGTGCGCGCGCGCCGAGCCGCCGTGAATCGCATGCGCGAGCAGCTCCTTGCCGGTGCCGGTTTCACCCAGCAGCAGCACCGGCGCTTCGAGTTGCGCCGCGCGCCGCGCCTGGCGCTTCACTTCGAGCGACACCGCGCTCGTGCCGACGAAGCTGCCGAACGTATAGCGCGCGCGGCGCGCCTGCGCAAGCGACTGGCGCGTCGCGATCAGTTCCTGTTGCAACCGCGAGTACTGCGAAAAAAGGGGCGACAGCGCTTTCAGCTCGTCGAACAGCGCGAAGCCGACCGCACCGATCGTCACGCCGGCATCGTCCTTGAGCGGCAGGCGCGTGACGACGAGCGGCTCGCGATCGGTCTCCATGATGTCGAGCAGGATCGGCTTGCCGGTGTTGACGACCTCGCGCATCAGACTGTTTGGAATCACCGCTTCGCAATCGCGGCCGATCGCCTGCTGCGGGTCGGCAAAGCCGAAGCGCGCCGCATACCGCTTGTTGATCCATACGACGCGCGCCTGCCCATCGACGATGAAGGTGCCTTCGCTGAAGTTTTCGAACGTGCGAAACAGCGAATCCATCGCCCGACGAAGCACCTCGTCATAGGTGGCGGGCAGGCCCGTCCAGTCGGTCATCATGCTGTCGTTGTCTCCGCTTATCGTTTTTGATGGCATCGATCTCAATCTGTGGACGAATTTATCTCCAAAATGAGACACACGACAAGCCTTATGCATAATGACTTACCCTGGTTTCAGGTGATCTTCACCGGGTAGAAGTCCCGTTTCGGAGACGCTTGGGTACAATCCGCCAACGATGCCTCGGCCCGCCGCTGCGCGGCCGCGCCATGCGCCACGGCGCGCCGGCAGCAAAGCGACAGGCATGGCATGGAACCTGCGTTCCGACCGCGCCGCCCCGTCGCTTGATCAGGACGGCAAACATGTAGAACAAACAGGCTATGGAGACTCAATGACCTTTCTCATCGTTATCGCCGCGCTGGCGTTTCTGATGTTTGCTGCGTATCGCGGCTACAGCGTGATCCTGTTCGCGCCCATCGCGGCGCTCGCCGCCGTCCTGCTCACCGAGCCCGCCGCCGTCGCGCCGGTCTTCACGAGCATCTTCATGGACAAGATGGTCGGCTTCGTAAAGCTGTACTTCCCGGTGTTTCTGCTCGGCGCCGTCTTCGGCAAGGTGATCGAGCTGTCGGGCTTCTCGGAGTCCATCGTCGCGGCCGCGATCCGCTATATCGGCCGCTCGCGCGCGAACGCGGTGATCGTCGCGGTGTGCGCGCTGCTCACCTACGGCGGCGTGTCGCTGTTCGTCGTCGTGTTCGCGGTCTATCCGTTCGCGGCCGAGCTGTATCGCCAGAGCAACATTCCGAAGCGGCTGATGCCCGGCGCGATCGCGCTCGGCGCGTTCTCGTTCACGATGGACTCGCTGCCCGGCACGCCGCAGATCCAGAACATCATCCCGACGACGTTCTTCAAGACCACCTCGTGGGCCGCGCCGACGCTCGGCGTGCTCGGCTCGCTGTTCATCATCGTGGTCGGTCTGTCGTATCTGGAATGGCGCCGCCGCGCCGCGATGGCGACCGGCGAGGGTTACGGCACCGACCTCGTCAACGAGCCGGAGCGCGTCGAGTCGAAGCAGCTGCCGCATCCGCTGCTGGCGGTCGCGCCGCTCGTCATGGTCGGCGTCGCGAACTTCCTGCTGACGCGCTGGATTCCGACCTGGTACGGCCCGTCCTTCACAGTCACCCCGGACATCCTGCCGGGGCTGCATGCACCGGTCGAAACGAGCGTCAAGGCTCTCGTGGGAATTTGGGCCGTGCTGGGCGCGCTGCTGCTCGGCATCGTGATGGTCGTCGTGACGGCGTTCAGTCGCGTCAGCCAGCGCTTCGCGGTGGGCACCAAGGCGGCAGTGGCGGGCGCGCTGCTGGCGTCGCTCAACACCGCGTCGGAATATGGCTTCGGCGGTGTGATCGCGGCGCTGCCGGGCTTTCTCGTCGTCAGCAATGCGCTGAAAAGCATTCCGAATCCGCTCGTCAACGCCGCGGTGTCGGTGAGCACGCTGGCGGGCATCACGGGCTCGGCATCGGGCGGTATGAGCATTGCGCTCGCCGCGATGTCGGATACGTTCATCAAGGGTGCGGAAGCCGCGCATATTCCGCTCGAAGTACTGCATCGCGTAGTCGCGATGGCGAGCGGCGGCATGGATACGCTACCGCACAACGGCGCGGTGATCACGCTACTCGCCGTGACGGGTCTCACGCACCGGCAGTCGTATCGCGACATCTTCGCGGTCACCGTGATCAAGACGCTCGCGGTGTTCTTCGTGATCGCGGTGTATTACGCGACCGGCCTCGTGTGAACGCCGAACCGGAAAACAGTACTTTGATCTGATAGATCCGCATTACTCCCACCTCGACAGCCCGCCAACGAAGCACCAGGATGGAGTCGTCAGCGCCCAATGTTGCAAGGGCAGGCTGACCCGAGTAACAACGGCGTTTAACGGCCCGTCCCTGTCCGGACGGGCTATTTTTTTGCGCGCGCCCAACGCTTCCTAGCCCGCCCCCGCGTCACCCGCATGACAAAATCCGAACGCACGTCGCGCCACGGTGGGGCATGAAAAATGCATCCGTCGCGACGAGGAGTCGCGTTAAACTGGTTGCTCGCTCCGCAACCGCGAATCCGCTAGCGACAGCGTCACACTCGACTAAAACCCCGGCGAGACAGAGGCAGACGCAACACGGCACGAGGACGCGGCAGACGGCATGCCGTCCGCCCCGTACAATGGTTCCATCACCAACGCAACAAGGACAACTTCGATGCGCATCACCGGGTCCTCCGGGTCAATGGCCCTGCTCACCGAATACGACGACGCAACGGCGCGCGAACTTCGCTCGCTGCGCCTCGAATCGACCGAAGACGGCAAAGGCATCCTGCTGATCGAGGTCGATGAGCGCAAGCCGGGCATACATCGCGAAGTGCGCTACGAAATCACGCCTGCGGAGCTGATCGCCGCGATCCGCGCGCATGGCGCCGAGTTGCCGGGCGAGCAGCACAATCATCGTCAGTAAAGCAGGCGCGCGGCGGGGGTGACCGTCGCGTGACTCGTCAGCCTCTCGCGCCGGTTGCGTCGCACTTCGACGCGTCAGCGCGGGATTATTCGCATTGGGCGCGCGTCGCCGTGCTTCCGTTTGTTCCGCTCACGCCGTCAATCCCCGCGTTCCTACGGGTTTTTGCAAGCGCTTTCGCGCGTCTCGTCGAGCACGCTTACCCAGCCTTCAGCACCTTGTCACAAGCGGTTGCCACGCTTGTGCCTCGGGACATGCGGCCACGCATGCCGGCCCGATCGCAGCCAGATGACGGGCCGGTTGCACGTCTCGAAAATACGTCCATAATCGTTGAATTCCCCTGTGCATTCCTTACCACGCTGCGCCCGCAAGGGCCGCGGATGTTAAACCGATGCTACATGACCTCGTCGCGCAATATGGACCGGCGCTCGTCTTCCTCAATGTGCTGGCCGCCGCGCTCGGGCTGCCGGTGCCGGCCATGCCGTCGCTCGTGCTGTTCGGCGCGATGGCCGCGATGCACCCCGGCTCGGTCGGCACGCAACTGCTGCCGGTCCTCGTGCTGTCGATCTTCGCGACGCTGATCGGCGACAGCGCGTGGTACGTCGCGGGCCGCATCTACGGCGGCAATACGCTGAAGACGATCTGCCGGCTGTCGCTGTCGCGTGACACCTGCGTGAAAAAGACCGAGCGCTTCTTCGGCCGCTGGGGCGTGCGCGTGCTCGCGGTCGCGAAGTTCGTGCCGGGGCTGTCGATCGTGTCGATCCCGATGGCCGGCGCGATGCGCACGCGCTACCGCACCTTCCTCACCTATGACGGCGTCGGCGCCGCGCTGTGGTCCGGCACCGGGCTGATCATCGGCGCGCTGTTCGCGCGGCAGATCGACATGCTGTTCGCGATCGCCGGGCGGCTCGGGCGCACGGCGGCGCTCGTCGTCGTCGCGTTGCTGGTGCTGTACGCGGCGTACCGGTGGATCCGGCGCCGTCAGTTGATCGCGAAGCTCGCGTCCGCGCGCATCGAGGTCGACGAACTCGCGAAGCTGTTCGCGGCTGACCGGGCGCCGGTCTTGTTCGACATCCGTTCAGAGGAGAAGCGCAAGCTCGATCCGTTCGTGATCCCCGGCGCGCAATTCGCCGATGAACGGCAACTCGACGACATCGTCGCCACCTATGCGCGCGATCAGAAGCTCGTGATCTACTGCTCCTGCCCGAACGAGATTTCCGCGGCATGGATGGCCAAGCAGCTCAACGAAGCCGGCTTCTCCGACGTGCTGCCGCTGCGCGGCGGCATGGAAGCCTGGCGCGACTCGGGCAAGCCTGTCGACTCGCTGCCCGAGATGCCGCCGCCGGAAGTCGCGGTCGACCACATCGCGCCCAAAGCCGTCTAGCTGGAATTAGCGGCGGCAGCGTCCGCCTGACGCGCGCGGCACGGCTCGTCCCGGCGTGGAGCGCGCATCGCGTTGCCTCGCGTTCAATCGTGCAATGAATATCGAAGGAGCGGTTCGATGCTTTCGACTCAGGACGTTTCGACTCAAGAGGTGGAAGGACAGCAGGGGGTCGTCGCCGACGCGCCGTTTTCGTCGCTATCGACGCGCATGCACCAGATGTTTCCGGAGCTCAGTTGCGCCGAGATCGACCGGCTGCGCCGCTTCGGCGAGATCGGTCACTGGAAGTCCGGCGAGCTGCTGTTCGAGACCGGTCACACCGGCCCCGGCATGTTCGTGCTGCTCGAAGGGCGCGTGAAGGTCTATCAGCGTGACGGCATCGGCCGCGAGCACGTGATCAGCGAGCGCGGCGCCGGGCATTTCCTGGCCGAGGTCGGGCAGTTGTCGGGCAAGCCCTCGCTGGTGAACGGCCTCGCGATCGGCCCCGTCGAAGCGCTGCTGATTCCGCCCGAGCGCCTGCGCGCGCTGATCGTCGCCGAAGCGGAACTCGGCGAGCGCATCATGCGCGCGCTGATTCTGCGGCGCGTGGCGCTGATCGAAAAGGGCGCGGGCGGGCCAATCCTGATCGGCAATAGCAGCGACGCACGGCTCGTGACGCTGCAAGGCTTCCTGTCGCGCAACGGTCATCCGCATTCGGTGATCGACGAACGCGACGAAGACGCGCTGCGTCTGATCGAGCAGTTCGCCGCGCAGCGCGAGGATCTGCCGCTCGTGATCTGCCCGGACGGCTCGGTGCTGCGTCATCCGAGCATGCCGGAGCTTGCCACTCGCTTAGGTATGCTGCCCGATCTCGACGACACGTACGTGTACGACGTCGCGATCGTCGGCGCGGGGCCGGCGGGACTTGCCGCCGCGGTGTACGCGGCCTCCGAAGGGCTTTCGGTGATCGTGCTCGACAGCCGCGCGCCGGGCGGCCAGGCGGGCGCGAGCTCGCGCATCGAAAACTACCTCGGCTTTCCGACCGGCATCTCGGGCCAGGCGCTCGCCGGCCGCGCGTTCGTGCAGGCGCAGAAGTTCGGCGCGCACGTTGCGATCCCAGTCAACGTGAAAGCGCTGCATTGCGGGCAGTCGCCGTATCGGCTCGAGCTGAAATGCGGCGGCCACATCAGCGCGCAGGCGATCGTGATCGCGAGCGGCGCCGTGTACCGGCGCCCGGCGCTCGACGGGCTCGAGCGCTTCGACGGACGCGGCGTCTACTACTGGGCGTCGCCGGTCGAGGCGAAGCTGTGCAAGCGCCAGGAGGTCGTGCTGGTTGGCGGCGGCAATTCGGCCGGCCAGGCGATCGTCTATCTGGCGACGCACGCGGCCAAGGTTCACGTACTGATCCGCCGCAGCGGTTTCGAGGCGACGATGTCGCGCTATCTGATCGACCGCATCCGCTCGCTGCCGAACGTGTTCGTGCATCCGAATTCGGAAGTCGGCCGGCTCGAAGGCGATGAGGACGGGCTCGTGTCGGTCGCGCTGAAGCGGCCGCTGCCCGGCGGCGTCGATCACTTCGACACCCGGCATCTGTTTCTGTTCACCGGCGCGGACCCGAACACTGAATGGCTGCGTACCTGCGGCGTGCAGCTCGACGCGAAAGGCTTCGTGCTGACCGGCATCAGCGCGGATGGCTCGGCCACCGCGTGCGATCTCGGGACCACGGTCGAAGGCGTCTATGCGATCGGCGATGCGCGTGCCGGGTCGACGAAACGCGTGGCCGCGGCGGTCGGAGAAGGCGCGGCCGTGGTCGCGCAGATTCACCAGTTGCTGGCGCAGACGAGCGGTGAAGAGGTGGCGCTCGGGGCATGAGCCTCAAAGAGCATGAAAAAAGCGCACGGTGAGTTACACAGTGCGCTTTTGTATAACAGACGGCACGATGGCTGCGCCGGAGCGGACCCGCGCGTTCAGCGGTCCACTCAGCGGTCCAACTTCGCGCGCAACTCGCGCGCGGCTTCCAGCAGTCCTTCGTAACCCGAACGCGCGTGCTCCGGCAGGTCGGGATCGCCGACCAGCGCGCCGAGCGTTTCGATCAGGCTGTACACAATGCCTTTCGCGGCGCCCGACGCAATGCCGCCTGACGACACCTGCTGATCGACGTGACTGAGCGCCGCGTCGAGCTGCTCGATCTCGGGACGATCGTCGGAGGGCGGCTTGGGAGAAACGTCTTGCGTCATGATCGAACATCGCTCCATTGAGTGCATTGGTAAAGTTGTTATATACCGATCGTGCGCCGCCGTCTATTCGTGTTCGGCGCGACAGCGATCCACGTCAAGGCGTCCAGCGATACATCAGCAGCTTCGCGCGCGCGTCGTCTTCGACCAGCACCACGTACTCGCCGTTATCGCGCCGCACCGCGCTGATGCCGAGATACACGTCGACCCAGCCGCTCGTGCCGCCGACGCTCGCGCCCGGCGTCATGTAACCGACCGCCGTGCCGTTGCGCGCGTCGTAGACGTCGATGCGATCGGTGTACAGCTCGGCAACGAAGATATAGTTGCCCGCCACCGCGACGCCGACCGTGGTGGTCTGCGGATCGCTTTGCGTATTCCACGGCAGCGAGACCGTGTACACCAGGGTCGGTGTGCCGCTGCTCCAGTTGTCATAGCGCGCAAGCACCGGGCCCGCTTCCTTCCAGTGCGTCGAGTCCCACGGAATCGCGCTCGTGAAACCGGACAGATACATCGTGTCGGTCGATGCGACGTAGACGAGCCGCGCGAGCCGCGTGAATGGCGCGGGCATCGCGAACATCTTCGCACTCGCGTACGTGTAGATCGGATTGCCGGCGGAGTCGAGACCTTGCAGCGGCATCTCGCGCACGCCGCTCAATGGTGTGGCAAGCCACACGTTGCCGGGTTCGTCGACCCACCAGAAGCCGTCGCCGACCGTGCTGCCGGTCGACGGATTGCCGCTGATCTCGCTCGCGTCGACGGCACCATTGCCATTGCTGTCGCGCCACAGCCATTCGCCGTACGTCGGTTGCGCGGCGGGCCATGCGCCGGGCAGCGGATTCTGCGCGAGCATCCCCGACGGTATCGCGATCTCGCCATGCGCGGCATCGAAGCGATAGACGTTCAGATAGTGCGCGCCCGGATCGAGCGTATAGAGAAAGCGCTGGCCATCGAATCTGCGCACCATCGGTTCGCCACGCACGCCGCGCGGCTCGTGAAAGGCGGGATCGTCGGGGTAGTCGAAGCGATCGAGCGTGAACGCCGCATACGACCATTCCAGGCCGACCGGCTGCCTGTAATCGAGCGTGAAGCGCTTCGAGCCCGTGTAGATGGAAGCGGGCGTGGCCGGGTCGAACGCGCCGCTATCGACGAAGCTCAGACCGTAGAGCCGCCAGTTGAGCACGCGCCTGCCGTACACGTAGCTCTCCAGCACTGCGCCCTGCCCTACGGATGCCGAGCCGGGTGCGCGCGGTCCCTCGCCGTTTTGCGCGATGTACAGATTGCCGGCCGCGTCGACGCCGATGCCGGTGATGCCGTTGAAACGCGTATCGCCGGGCACGCCGCGCATCGGGTGGAAAATGCCGTTGCGCGTGCCGATCGACGTGCCCGCCTGCATCTGGCCGCCCGCGCCCTTGTTGAACACGAGGATCTGCTGCGAAACGCCATTGTCGGCGACCAGCAGTTGGCCGGATGGCGTCACTGTGAGGTCGCGCGGCACGGTGCCGGCGGGCAGCGTCAATGGCCCGGCGAGCGCGGTGCCGTCGGCGCGGTAGTGCAGGATGCTCAGATTGCCCGTGCCGAAGCCGCTGATGATCCACAGCGTCGAGTCGGTGTCGATCGCGATGCGGGCCGGCGACGCGACGCTCCACGAACGCAGCGGCTGCATGGACTGCGCGTCGTACACGGCGATCCGGTTGCCGTAGGTGTCGGCCACGTAGAGCTCGCTGTCGGTTGCGGCGAGGCCGCGAATGCTCGCGTCGGTGCCAGTCTTCACCGTATCGACCGCGACGAAACTGTTCTTCGTCGCGTTCGCGCTATTGCCGATGCCGCCGGAAAACGGCGCGCCGGTCGCGAGATTCGCAAGCGTGCGTCGCGTGATGCCGTACCAGGTCTGATTGGCCGGCGGATAGTCGGCGCCGACCAGCGCACTGTTCTCGTTGCCGATCGACATCGCCGCATAGAGGTACGTCTGGTTGACGGCCACCGCGTCGCCGCCGGCCGCACCCCAGCCGTGCGTCGATCCGGCCACCGCGAGCTTATCGCCCGCGCGATAGGCGGTGATTTCACTGCCGCTTTCGTCCCACGGCGCATTCGTATAAACGGTGCCATTGGCGCCGACGCTAATGGCCTGAATATCCTGCTGCATCCATTTTCCGTCGCCGAATCCGAAACTATTACCGATCCATGAGGTCGTGTAATTCAATTGGGATTGTGCGGAAACATTCGGCGAGAACAGGCTGTGGATTAATACCACGGCCAAGCCAAGGCGGGAGAAAGGCTTCACGGCAGTCAGTCCTTGCTAGGCGCGAGACGCGCACATCAGATTCGTGCCTTTTATCCTCTCACATAAAAATGGTAAATTTATTGATGAAAAATGATTATTGAATGCCGATTCATCGAATTCATTCCATTTGCATAGAATCATGTTTCAGACAAAATCTTTCCTCCACGAAACTGGTAAATACCGGTTCCCGTAAAGACTCACCGATCAGAGATTCAGTCGCTTTTTCTGCTTCTGTAAATCCTCAGCTTGAGCGAGACGCTCATCATGTCCGCGCCCCCCGGCGACGCTCGAAAATCCGCCGCGTCAGATCGAACGCCACCAGATTGCCGGCCACCACGAGCATTAGACCGACCACCGCGAGCGCTGACCACCGATATCCCTCGAACAGCGTCGATGCCGCGAGCGCGACGATCGGAAACAATACCGTGCAATAGGCGGCCCGCTCCGGGCCCATACGGCCGACGAGCATCAAGTACGCCGTAAAGCCTATCACCGAGCCGAACACCGCGAGATACGCGAGTGCACCGAGATAGCGCGCCGACGGTTCCACCGCGAACGAATAGCCGGCGAACAGACTACCGAGCGTCAGGACGGCAGCGCCGATCAGCATCGCCCAGCTGTTGGTCGCGAACGGATGCAGGCCCATCGACTGCATGCGACTCGACAGCAGGTTGCCGGCCGAGAAGCACAGCGTGCCGAGAAACGCGACGCCGAGCCCGAGCCATGCGGTGTGGTCGCTGAGATGCCCGGCCATCTGCTGCACGAACAGGCAGACAATGCCGACGAGCCCGAGCAACGCACCTGCAATCGCGCTCGGCTGCAGAGGCCGGCCCATGAACAGCCGCCCGTTAATCGAGTTCAGCAGTGGCGCGGTCGAGAACACCACCGCGACGAGCCCGCTCGGCACGAGCTGTTCGGCGTAGTAGAAGCACAGGAAATTCAGGCAGAACAGCGCGAGACCCTGCGCGGCGAGGTAGCGCCAGGCGTCGCGCGGCGGCCAGATCGGACGGCGCATGATGCGCGCCAGTGCGAACATCAGCAGCGCGGCGATCCAGAAACGCCACGCAATCGATACCGGTGGCGGCACCGCGCCGAGTTGCCATTTGATTGCGATCCACGTGGTGCCCCAGATCAGCACGGTGATGGCATAAAGGAGGAGATTCATGGTCGGGCCTCAGACTGCAATGACGGACTGCGATGACGTGCAGCATGGAAGAAAGCCCGACTATGCAACCGCGCCGCCGATCGCAATTGTCCAAAATTGCGCACTTTTTCGCGCCGATGCGCAGGCAGACGGGACCCCGCCGTATACTGCCCGCTCAACCAGCACCCTACACCGAAACCTCCGCGCGCCGCCGTGAACCCCACCCCGTCCGTCCCCGTGATATCCACCGCCGGCATGCCTTTTGGCCTGCAGTCGGTCTGTCACACGCTCGCCAGTGCGAACGCGCATCTGGACCGCTTCGCGTGGCTCGGCGACGGACTCGCGATCGCGCTATGGACTCGCGACACGAAGGAGGACGAGACCGTCTACGAACGGCCCGGCCATCACACGCTGTCGTGCTACCTGGACGGCGGCTATCGCACCGAGCGCCAGAAAATGCCGGGCCACTACGGCGCGCCGTCGCGGCTGTGCGCACTGCCCGGCGATCACGAATCGCGCTGGTGGGTGCGCGGCCACATGCACTTCATGCATCTGTACTTCCTGCCCGAACACTTCACGCGACGCGCGGTGCAGGAGCTCGACCGCGAACCGCGCGAACTGACGCTCGCCGATCGCACCTATTTCGAGGACCCGCGCATTGCGAGTCTGTGTCAGTCGCTCGTCAACGAGGAGTGGGAAAGTCCAGACGGTCTGCTGCGCACCAACGAGACCGCGCACGAAGTGCTGAGCCTGCTATTGCGCGGCCAAGGCGTACGGCGCGCGAACGTGGCGCTGAAAGGCGGGCTGTCGGCCGCGACGCGGCGCCGCCTGCGCGACTATATCGACAGTCATCTCGCGCAGCCGTTGACGCTCGGGGAGCTGTCGGGTGTCGCGGCGCTATCGGAGTTTCATCTTGCGCGGATGTTTCGCGAGTCGTTCGGGTTGCCGCCCGCCGCCTGGGTCGCGCGGCAGCGGCTCGATCGCGCGCGCACGCTGCTGCGCACGACGACGTTGCCGCTCGCGCAGATCGCCGGGCAGTGTGGCTATGCGAACGCGAGTCACTTTAGTCACCGGTTTCGCGAGGCAATAGGGGTGACGCCGAGTGGGTTCCGGCAGGCTATCGGTGTTTGAGATTCGCGTTCGAGTTTCGCTTTGCGGTTAGCTCCTTGTCATCGCAGCGCCATCGCCAGCACGCGCGCGACGTGGATCGCGTCGACGCCCGCGCCGTCGTGAATCTGATGCCGGCAGCTAGTGCCGTCGGCGACCATCACCGTGGCCGCGTCCAGCTTGCGCACCGCGGGTAGCAGCGCCAGCTCGGCCATCGCCTGCGAGCTCGCGTAGTGCTCCGCTTCATAGCCGAAGCTGCCGGCCATGCCGCAGCACGACGATTCGACCGTAGATACCTTCAACTCGGGAATCCACTTCAGCACGGTCTGCACCGGCGTGAATGCGTCAAACGCCTTCTGATGGCAGTGGCCGTGCACGAGTGCCTGCTGCATCGGCAGCGGCTTCAATTGGAGCTGCAATCGTCCGGCCTTTTCTTCGCGCACGAGAAATTCCTCGAATAGAAACGCGTGCTGCGCGAGGCGCTGCGCCTCTTCGCCGAAACCGTACTGCAGAAATTCATCGCGCAACGACAGCAGACACGATGGCTCCAACCCCACCACCGGCACGCCACGTTCGACGAACGGCCTGAACAGCTCGAGCATGCGCCGCGCTTCCTCTTTCGCTTCGTCGACGAGACCCGCCGCGAGAAACGTGCGGCCGCAACACACGGGACGCTCTCCCGGGCGTGCATTGAAGTGGACCGTGTAGCCCGCCGCTTCGAGCACCTGTTGCGCGGCGCGCGCGTTGTCGGGCTCGAGGTGGTTGTTGAAGGTATCGACGAACAGCAGGACTTCTTTCAGCGCGCACGCCTGCGCAGCGTTGCGTGCAGGCTTTGCGGACACCGCGTCGGCCAGAAACGCCTTCTTGAACCGCGGCAAACTCCGCTCGGTCGCGAATCCGACCGAGCGCTTGAACCACGCCGACAGCACCGGCACGTTGTCCGCGAGCGCCAGCAGCCTCGGCATGCGGCTCGCCGCGCCCGCATAGCGCGGCATGAACGCGACGAGCCTGTCGCGCAGCCGCACCCCATGCGTCTTGACACGCGCCGCCCGCGCCTCGATCTTGAACTTCGCCATATCGACGCCGGTCGGGCAATCGCGCTTGCAGCCCTTGCACGATACGCACAGGTCGAGCGTTTCCTTCACGTCATCGCTCGCGAGCCCGCTTTCGCCGAGCTGCCCCGAAATCGCGAGCCGCAACGTGTTGGCCCGCCCGCGCGTCAAATGTTGCTCGTCCTTCGTCACGCGATAGCTCGGGCACATCGTGCCCGCGTCGAACTTGCGACAGTGGCCGTTGTTGTTGCACATCTCGACCGCTTTCGCGAGGCCGCCGCTCAGATCGTCGCCGCTGCCCGGCGCGCTTTCTTCTCCCGTCAGCGGGTCGCGCTTCACGTTCCACGTCGACCAGTCGAGCGCCGTTTCGATGCGCTGTTCGCGATAGCCCGGCGCAAAGCGGAAATTGCGCGCGTCGTCCATCTTCGGCGGACGCACGATCTTGTCGGGATTGAAGCGGTTGTCCGGATCGAACAACGCCTTGATCTCGCTGAACGCCTCGTTGAGCCGAGGCCCATATTGCCACGCAACCCATTCGCCACGGCATAGCCCGTCGCCATGCTCGCCGGAATACGCGCCCTTGTACTCGCGCACGAGCGCAGCTGCTTCCTCGGCGATCGCGCGCATTTTCGTCGCGCCGTCGCGGCGCATGTCGAGAATCGGCCGCACGTGCAGCGTGCCGACGCTCGCATGCGCGTACCACGTGCCTTCGGTGCCGTGGCGATGAAACACGTCGGTCAGCCGGCTCGTGTAGTCGGCCAGATGTTCGAGCGGCACCGCGCAATCTTCGATGAAGGACACTGGCTTGCCGTCGCCCTTCATGCTCATCATGATGTTGAGACCAGCCTTGCGCACTTCCCACAGCGCTTTTTGCGCATTTGCGTCCGGCATCTCGACGACCGCATCGGGCAGGCCCAACTCGCCCATCAACTCCGTGAGCTGCTTCAGCGACGCGAGCTGCGCGTCGCGATCCTCGCCCGCGAACTCGACGAGCAGAATCGCCTGCGGGTCGCCGACCAGCGCCTTCTCGATCACCGGACGAAACGCGGGATTGCTCAACGCGAGATCGATCATCGTGCGATCGACGAGTTCGACAGCGACCGGCTTCAGCTTGACGATGTGCTGCGTGAGCGCCATCGACTGCCGGAAGGTCGGGAAGTTGACCACGCCAAGCGCCTTGTGCGCGGGCAGCGGCGCGAGCTTCAGCGTGATCTGTCGGCTGAATGCGAGTGTGCCTTCCGAGCCGACCAGCAGGTGCGCGAGGTTCGCGCTGCCGTCATCGGTATAGGCGCGCGGATTCTGGCAGTCGAACAGATCGATGTTGTAGCCCGCGACGCGGCGCAGCACCTTCGGCACGCGCGCGACGATTTCGTCACGCTCGCGCTGCGCGATCCGCGTGACGCCCGCGACGATCTGCTGCAAGCGCTCGCCTTGCGGCGGCTCGCGCAGCGACGCGAAGCGCGCTTCGCTGCCGTCGGCGAGAATCGCGTCGATCGCGTCGACGTTGTGCACCATGTTGCCGTATTCCATCGAGCGCGAGCCGCATGAGTTGTTGCCGGCCATGCCGCCGATCGTGCACTGGGCAGCCGTCGATACATCCACCGGGAACCACAGTCCATGCGGTTTCAGCCACGCGTTGAGATGATCGAGCACGACGCCGGGTTCGACCGTCACGGTGCGCGCGTCGGCATCGAACGCGACGATGTTGTTGAGCCACTTGCTCGTATCGACCACCAGCGCTTCGCCGACCGTCTGCCCGCACTGGCTCGTGCCCGCGCCGCGCGCGAGCAGCGGTACTTTCTCGCTGCGCGCGATCTCGAGCGCGATGCGCAGGTCGTCCTGATCGCGCGGCACCACGACGCCGACCGGCGTGATCTGATAGATCGACGCATCGGTCGCGTAGCGGCCGCGGCTGGCGAGATCGAACAGCACGTCGCCGCGCAGCGCTTTGCGCAGATGCTGCGCGAGCGGACTCGTTGCGCGCGCGGCGGAGGGGACCAGATGGATCGGCTTGACGAGCAAGCCCGCAGTGGGATTCGTCATTTCGTCGGCCTGTGAGGAGCGCGCCTGAACCGCACGGCTCGAATTACCTAGTACAGCGTCAGATGCACCGGCGCGAGTCCTTCGATACGTCCGCTCACGGTGCCCGCCTCGCGCGGAAAGAACATGCCGGTGTACGAACCGGCGGTGATCACCATCTCCGGCGTCACCGCAATGCCGCGCGAACTCGCGTGATTGACGAGCCACGTCAACAGCCGCCGCGGATCGCCGGCAGGATTCGCGGGCGTCGTTTCGACGACATTGCCTCCGTTGAACGCGAAGCGCAGCGACGGCGCGACGAACGGAAAATCCTCGCGATACCGTGTGAATTCACCGACGATTAGCGCGCCATGATTCTGCAGGTCCGCGAGCTGCGCGAGTTTGTCGATGGCAGGCCACGCGGCATGGCGGCTCGCGACGATCTCGATGGTCGCGCCGATCGAGCCGATGCTACCGAGCACTTCGTCCTCGCGGTACGGTTTCGTGGACGGCTCGAAACGCTGGCCGAAACGGAACGCGACTTCGAGTTCGAGACCGAGCGGCGCGAAGCCTTCGCGCGACAGACGCGCGCCGTCGGCGTGCAGATCGGTGTCGGGCAATGGCGCGCCTTGAATCGGTCCGCTCGCCGATTTCGCGCCGATCTTCCAGCCGCCGATTCGCGCGCCGCACGCGCTCAAGATTTCGTGCTGGATTGCGTAGGCCGCGTCGGCATCGGAAGGAAGCAGCTCCGGCGGCAACGTATCGAGCACCGTGCGATTGCGACGCGCATCGGCAAGCAGCTGACTCAATGATGAAGTCATGTGTTACACGCCCATCCGGGTGGAAACGTGCGCCTTCTCCGACGCGCCAACTTCGAAGCGGCTCTCCGGCTGCATGCGGAACGCGAGCACGACGCCGATGCCCATCAGCAACATGCTGCCCAGGAACGGCAGATCCCAGTTGCCAAAGTGGTCGATCAGAAAGCCGCCCATCACCGGCGAGATGATCGCGGCGAGCGCCGAGCCCGTGTTCATCATGCCGCTCGCGGTGCCGGCGAATTCCGGCGCGATATCCATCGGGATCGCCCACATCGGGCCGATCGTCATCTCGGCGAAGAAGAAGCCCGACGCGAGACAGGCAATCGACAGCGTCAGGTCGTGCGTGAACATCAGAGGAATCAGCGACAGCAGGCAGAACAGCATGCACACCGACACCATCCAGCTGCGCGCGCGTTTGAGGCTGCCGGTGCGCTTGAAGATCGAATCGGTGACGATGCCGCCGAGCGTGTCGCCAATCACGCCCGCGAAGAACACGACCGACGCGAAGATCGCCGACTTCTTCAATTCCAGATGTTGGTTATGCAGGAAGTACAGCGGAATCCAGCTCAGGAACAGCCACAGCGTCCAGCCGTAGCAGAAGTAGACGATCGTGACCGGCGTCATGCGGCGAAACAGCTTGCCCCACGGCAGGCCGGAGACCTTCGGCTTCGGCGTGGGCAGCACCGCGAGTTCCTCGGCCGTGATGCGCGGATGATCTTTCGGATGCTCGGTGAACGTGAGCGCCCACATGACCACCCACACCAGACTTAGCCCGCCGCAGATAAAGAACGATTCACGCCAGCCCCAGTTGGTCATCACGATCACGATGAGCGCCGGCGCGACCGCATTGCCGACTCGCGACGCCGCGTGCGTGATGCCCTGCGCGAAGCCGCGCTTTTCCTTCGCGACCCAGCGCGACATCGCCGACGTTGCAGCCGGGAACGTCGCGCCTTCTCCGAAACCGAGCACGAGCCGCGCGGCGAGCAACGAAGCGAGCCCGCCCGCGAAGCCCGTGAACACCGTCGCGAGACCCCAGATGGCGCCACAGAACAGCAGCGTGCGTCGCGCGCCGAAGCGATCGCTGACCCAGCCGCCGATCACCTGAAACACCAGATACGGATATGCGAAGGCCGAGAACACGAGCCCGACCTGCGTATGCGTGAGATTGAATTCCTTGCCGAAACCCGCGGCCGCGGTGCTGACGTTTACGCGATCGAGGTACGTGATGAAGTACATGATGCAGAGCATCACTAGAACGATACTGGTCGCACTGGTCAAACGAAACCGCTTCATCGTCGCTCTCCATGGCATATGTCGACGGCGCGCCTGAAGTGGCGCGCTGCGTCCGTCGCCCGTCGGCCGCGAGAGCCGCTATGGACGCATTGCATGTTGTTCTGGCCGCGTTCTGCGCGCGGCTCGATGAGGGAAGCGCTCCCTGCGCCCGACAATCAAGCCGCGGCCTTCAACCCCGGCGTCTTCGGTGCCTGGCTCAGCCACTCCATCGCGGCCGGCATGCCGCTTTCCTTGAGCGGCACGCCAGCAAGCCGCAGACCCATTTCGCAACCAGCCAATGTCGCGAGCAGCATCAGATCGTTGCAATCGCCAAGATGGCCGATGCGGAACATGCGGCCTTTCATCTTGCCGAGGCCCGTGCCTAGCGACATGTCGAAGCGTTCGTAGATCAGCTTGCGCACCTCATCGGCATCGACACCGTCGGGCGTCATCACGCCCGTCAGCACGGGGCTATAGACGGCGGGATCGGCGCACTGGATTTCGAGCCCCCACGCGCGCACCGCGCGGCGCGTCGCTTCGGCGAGCCGCTCGTGACGCGCGAACACGTTGTCGAGCCCTTCGCCGAGAATCATCTCGATCGCTTCATGCAGTCCGTACAGCAGGTTCGTGTTCGGCGTGTACGGCCAGTAGCCGGATTTGTTCATGTCGACGATTTCCGTCCAGTCCCAGAAGCTGCGCGGCAGCTTCGCGTGCTGGCTGGCGGCCATCGCCTTCGGCGAGATCGCGTTGAAGCTGATGCCCGGCGGCAGCATCAAGCCCTTTTGCGAGCCCGACACGGTCACGTCGACACCCCATTCGTCATGACGATAATCAGCGCACGCGAGACCGGAGATCGTGTCGACGAGCAGCAGCGCCGGATGGCCCGCGGCGTCGATCGCGCGACGCACGGCGGCGATGTCGGACGTGACGCCGGTCGAGGTTTCGTTGTGCACGACGCAGACCGCCTTGATCGCATGCTGCGTGTCGGCGCGCAGACGCTCTTCGATCATCTGCGGCTGCACGCCGCGCCGCCAGCCTTCGATGCCTGGCAGCCCCAGGAATTCGGGCTTCAGGCCGAGCTTCTCGGCCATTTTTTGCCACAACGTCGCGAAGTGGCCGGTCTCGAACATCAGCACGTGATCGCCGGGGCTCAGCGTATTCGACAATGCGGCTTCCCATGCGCCCGTGCCGGACGCAGGATAGATGACGACCGGCTGCTGCGTCTTGAAGATCTTCTTGATACCGTCGAGCACCTTGAGACCCAGTTCGCCGAATTCGGGTCCGCGATGGTCGATGGTCGGATAGCTCATCGCGCGGAGAATGCGATCGGGCACCGGACTCGGCCCCGGAATCTGCAGGAAATGACGGCCAGCGGGATGAAAATCTAGCTTCAGCATCAGAGTCCTCCAATTGAATTTTGCATGCAAAAAACTATATCAGATGAACCGTGACGCTTCCAAGACGAAAATTGGCCGTTCAGGCCCGTGTTTACCCGCGTGTGGACACTGATTAACTAATCGATGCGGTTCCGATAAAATCCTATTCATATGAAGCTGAGGGTTTTTGTATGCAAAATTCGGATATCGATGCGGGTCTAACCGCTGGCCCGCTAATGCCGAAGGTCGAGCGTCAGCGCCTGCACGACACGGTGGTGGAGCACATCCGCCGCTTTATCGTCGAGGGAGCGTTGGAGCCCGGCAAGAAACTGAACGAGCGGGAGTTGTGCGAAACGCTCGGCATTTCGCGCACGCCGCTGCGCGAGGCGCTGAAGGTGCTGGCCGCCGAAGGTCTGATCGAAATTTCGCCGAACCGGGGCGCGTCGGTATCGAAGATGTCGGAAGCGGAAGTGCGCGAAACCTTCGAATTGATGAGCGGCCTCGAAGCGTTTTCCGGCGAACTCGCGGCCGAGCGCATAACGGCGGCCGAACTCGCAGAGATCAAGGCGCTGCATTACGCGATGCTGGCGTGCCGCGCGCAGAACGATCTGCCGGGCTACTACAGTCGCAACCAGGCGATCCACGACAAGATCAACGAAGCGGCGAGAAATTCGGCGCTGCGGCAGACGTATGTGTCGGTCAACCGGCGGCTGCAGGCGCTGCGCTTTCGCTCGAACTATCAGACGCCGAAGTGGGACCGCGCGATTCACGATCACGATGAAATGCTGAAGGCGCTCGAGGCTCGCGACGGCAAGAAGCTCAGCGCGATTTTGCGGCAGCATCTGCTTGATAAGCGGGATGCGGTTTTGCAGGTGCAGGTGCCGGAGGAGGTGGTCGCTTCGGCCTCCGTGTTGAAGACGTGATGCGGACAACTGATGCCGAATCCCGCTCCTCGCCACTCCGTCGGCAAACAAAACTTGTCCACCTAAATTGTTGGCAAGCCTGTGGACAACCTTCGCACAGCGAGCTTAAGTGCTTGAAGCGTGAGAACTATCCGCGCGCGGTGCACGCGTAGGCAGTGAGCGTCGCTACGGAGTCCGTGATACTGGCGAGTGCGCTTAGCAAGGATGCCGTATCGCTCGCGCCGACCTCGAAGTCCAGTTGTCCACATAATTTGGGAACAAGCTTGTGGACAACCTGCGCACAGGCCTGCCAAGTGTTTGATGCGGCAGGCCTATCGTGCGCGGATGCGGGAGCGGGCAGCGGCGCGGCACCTCACGCGATGCAAGCCAACGGCCGCGCCCTCCACCCTCGATTTCACTGCGTCGTCTCACGACTGCGCAACGACTCCGGCAACCCATACAGCACGATCAGCGCGCACACCACGCTCATCGCGCCGATCACATACAGCGCCGGCGTCGTGCTGCCGGTCAGATTCTTCACGCGTCCGACCATCACCGGGTTCACGATCCCGCCGAGTTGCCCGAGCGTGTTGATCAACGCGATACAGCGCGGCGCCCGCGCCCGTCAGCAGCTTTGGCGGCAGCGCCCAGAATGCCGGGATCGACGCGACCACGCCCGCGCCCATCACGGCAAGCGCGACCACCAGCAAGGTGGTCTGCTTGTCGAAGAATCCCGCGGCGAAGAAGCCGAGTGCCGACATCGTCCGACCGGCGCCCGACCACCACCATGCCGATCGTTCCGCACACATAAGGCACCGCAGTCAGCAGCCCGACCACGGTGGGATTCTTCGTGCCCGCCACGTGAATCAGATGCGGTGCCCAGAAATTCAGGCCGTACGACGCGACCTGAATCAGGACGTACACGAGCCCAAGCGTCAGGAAGCCCGGCTTTTTCAACGCGCCCAGCAGCGAATGGCCGGTCTCTGCCGGGCGGCTTTGCTGCGCGATCTGCGCAGCGAGCAGGCTCTTTTCCGCCGACGACAGCCAGCCCGCGTCGTCGATGCGATCCTTCAGCTTCAGCGCCAGCAGACCGAGCACGACGCACGACAAGCCGCCGAGCAGGAACAGCCAGTGCCAACCGGGCATGCCGAGCACGCCGTCCATATGGCCGATCACAAGCCCCCGCGAGCAGTTGGTCGAACGACTCGGCCTGGAGCGTGGAAAACGTGACGCCGCATGAATTCGTCGAACGCGCGCGCGTGGATGCCGCATGCAAGCTGCTCGAAAGCAGCGCCGCGGCGCTGAAGACGATCGCCTACGATTGCGGCTTTGGCACCGCCGACCGCATGCGCATCGTGTTTACGAAGCGGCTTGGCATGACGCCGATGCAGTATCGCGAGCGCTTTCGCCCGGTGTGAATACGGCGTGAGAAAATCATCGACTCTGCAAGACAACGATCACCAGGAACGACATGACCTCCTCTTCTCCAATTCGCGCGATCGTCACCGGCCATACGCGCGGCCTGGGCGCGGCGCTCACGGAACAACTGCTCGCGCGCAACGTCACGGTGCTGGGTCTGTCGCGCTCGCGGCATGCCGCGCTGAAGGCGCGCTTTGCCGCGCAACTCGAAGAGATCGAGCTGCCGCTGGCCGAGCCCGCACGCGTCGCGCAATGGATCGCCACCGACGCACTGAGCAACTTCGTGCGCGGCGCGCAGACGGTGCTGCTGATCAACAACGCGGGCATGGTGCAGCCGATCGGGCCCATCGAAGGACAGGACGCCGCGAACGTCGCGGACGCGGTGAGCCTGAACGTCGCGACGCCGCTGATGCTCGCGAGCGCGCTCGCCGCCGCGGCCGTCGACGCAACCGACCGCCGCATCGTGCACATTTCGAGCGGCGCGGCGCGCAACGCGTATCCGGGCTGGAGCATCTATTGCGCGACCAAGGCCGCGCTCGATCATCACGCGCGCGCCGTCGCGCTCGACGCGAATCGCGCCCTGCGCATCTGCAGCCTCGCGCCGGGTGTGATCGATACGGACATGCAGGCGCAAATTCGCGGTAGCGGCGAAGAGCAGTTCCCGATGCGCCAGCGCTTCGACGAGCTGAAACGCAACGGCCAACTGTCGACGCCCGAGCAATGCGCGGCGCAGCTGATCGACTATGCGCTCAGCGATGCGTTCGGGCAGACGCCGGTCGCGGACATTCGCGAGATCGCGAAATCGGCCTGAACGGCCTATTGCTGCCGGGCATTTGCGCTCCCGAAAATCCTCACCTCAAGCACGGAGCGGTGGCGGATCGGCGTCAGTTACCGTCGGCATTGCTCCCGAAATGCCTCACCTTTGAGGTGAAAAGAGGACTCGAAGGGGCATTTCAGCGAGCGCATTGCGGCGCTCACACACCGGTCCCGAAAACCCTCACCTTTGATCGAACGCAGCCGATTCGCATCGCCGATGCCGGCCGCGTACGCGGCAGATCGCCTGGACATTCAACGACTTACGTTACACAACGGGCGCACGGTCACCGCGACGGATGCAATGATTGGCGACTGCACGAAGCGCGTTTTGTACGTCAGCACGACGTGCCGTCGCCCGATACAGCATCGACGGCTCCCGAATATCCTCACCTATGGCTGACAGGCATAAATGCGCGCATTCCCGCGAGCCTCTTGCCGCGCGGTTTGTGCCGTTCCTGGCCCGGCCGGTTAGTTGCAAAAGAACCGCCTCGCACGACTCCCGAAAATCCTCACCTTTGACGCGATGCACGCGCCACGTTCATTCGATCGGCGCGTTCTTCAGCCCATGCACCGCGACGACGTTCTTCATCGCGTCGACGATCGCCGTTCTAACCTGCGCGGGCAGATGGCCGCAAATTTCGTCGTCGTTCTGATCATCCAATTGCGCGCGCCGCCTTCGCCGGCTTCCGGATAGACGGCCTGACCGCATGACGCCTCAGACGGAAACGTTGCATCGACGTGGGCGAACCTGACGAAAAGGAAGCAACGTTGGGAATGCGATATTAGTTGCTCAGGAAACCATTCGCAATTTGTAGCACCGTCCAGGCGACTCCCGAATTCCCTCACCTTCATTTGAAGTGCGCGTACAGGTGCGCACATTCTCACCTCGGCGGCTCCCGAATCTTCTCACCTATCAGTATCGGCGCGTGCGCCGCAGAATATAATCGGGGCCGACGGTCGATGACTCGTCGCGAGGCGGTGGTGCGTTGCGCCGCCTCTTCCCCGCTGGCAGCACGCGGCTCGAACGGCAGTTCCTGACAAACCGGCAAAGGAGGAAGAATGAAAACAAACGGCGCGAGCAGAATCATCGGTGCAATGTTCGCGGTGGCCATCGCGACTTGCGCGACCTATGCAAACGCACAGACGCGCGAGATGCCGAACGACGCGTCGATGCAAAGCCAGTCGGTCCCAGCGGCTTCGAACCGGAACAACAACCGGTCCGACAGCGCGATCGTCCGCGACGTCCGCCGCGCATTCACGCGCACCACGAACCTCAATTCGGCGAACATCCGTGTCGAAGCGCGTCACGGCATCGTTACGCTGACCGGCACCGTGCCGCGGCAATCGCAAATTGCGCGAGCCGGCAACGCCGCGCGATCGGTTCGCGGCGTCACAAGCGTGCATAACCGGCTGACCGAGCGACGGCGCGCCAATCAGTGAGCACGGCGTGGTGGCATCGGCCGGACGGATCGGTGCCCTGTTCGACCTACCCCCATATCGGCCTCGACCCGCATGTCATTCAAAGTGCCCACCGTCGCGCGCCGCACATTTTTTCTGCTCTGCTTAAGAAACAGGTTGACCTCGGCGGAAGGCGAACCCTAGAATTCAAAAATCATCACCAATGGGGCTTACGCCTTGGACACCTGCAGTAGCCGACTTTCGAACAGATTCGCTGCCTGACCGGCAGGACGTCCGCGCTCTCTTCATCAGCCGCCGTCTTGCCAGCTGGCAGACGGTGCGCGCCGCAGATTCTTCCCGTGCACCTAAAGTAACGTCGTATCCGCACGACAGGAACGCCGCGTTCAAGCGCGTTCCCGCGCCGATACGGCGTCGCATCGCGAGCTTTGCGCTTGCGGTCGCGTTTGCGCGCGTTGTCAGTCAACGCAATCAGTTCAACGCAATGCGCGCGAACGCGTGGATAAACACGTGCGTAGCGAACGTGCGTAGCCAACGCTTCAGACGCTCGAATGCAGTCCCCGCTACACACCGACAAGGAGCCGCCATGCCCGACAGTGACAGTTATCACTTATGCCGCTTCCCCGTTCTATTAACTGAGGAAAGCGAGTAGACCTCCACCGCCGCGCCTGGACATACGCGGCCTCCGTGTCTGCTGGCTTTCCACCAGCGCGTCGAAACCGGCGCACGGAGATCCCTCATGCAATTCGGCCTTCTTCTTTCGCAGTTCCCGCGTGTGCAGGAATCGCGCGCCCATTACGACGGCATGCTCGTGCTGCACGCACCGCATCCGTTCATCGCCTTCTGCCGTCGCGTGATGTCGCGCGTGGCATAGCGTTTCGCGATCCGACCTTCGACAAATACAACCAGGAGAGAACGACATGTCTACTCCGACGAACATTTCCTCCGCGCGCAGTGCCGTGCTCGATTCGGCACACGTCGGCGATATCAAGGGCGCGCTCGGCACGATCGCTCACCATGACATCGCGCCACGCACGAGCTGGTGGGCGCGCCTGCGCACGCTGCTCGCGATCCTCGGCCCCGGTCTGATCGTGATGGTCGGCGACAACGACGCGGGCGCATTCGGCATCTACACGCAGGCCGGCCAGAACTACGGCACCACGTTGCTGTGGACAATGCTGTTGCTGGTGCCGGTGCTGTTCGTCAATCAGGAGATGGTGTTGCGGCTCGGCGCGGTCACGGGCGTGGGCCACGCGCGGCTTATTTTCGAGCGCTTCGGCAAGTTCTGGGGCGCGTTCAGCGTCGTCGATCTGTTCCTGCTGAACGCGCTAACCATCGTGACGGAATTCATCGGCATCACGTTCGTGCTCGACTTCTTCGGCGTCTCGAAGATCGCGGGCGTGTGCATCGCCGCGGCGCTGACGATGGCCGCCGTCAGCACCGGCGACTTCCGCCGCTTCGAGCGTTTCGCGGTCGCGCTGTGCGTGTTGAGCCTGCTGCTCGTGCCGGTGCTCGTGTCGATTCATCCGCCGGTCAGCCAGATCGCGCGCGACTTCGTCATTCCGAACTGGCCCGCGCACTCGAAGCTGTCCGACGTGATGTTGCTCGTAATCGGCATCGTCGGCACGACGGTAGCTCCGTGGCAGCTGTTCTTCCAGCAAAGCTATGTGGTCGACAAGCGCATCACGCCGCGCTTCATGAACTACGAAAAAGCCGACCTGTGGATCGGCATCGTGTTCGTACTGATCGGCGCGGTCGCGATGATCTCGTTCAGCGCGGCGCTGTTCGACGGACGGCCCGGGTTCGGCAACTTCACGGACGCGGGCGGTGTGATCGCTGGTCTCGAGAGATACGCGGGACGTACCTCGGCCGTGCTGTTCGCGATCGCGCTGTTCGACGCGTGCGTGATCGGCGCGGCGGCTGTGTCGCTATCGACCGCCTATGCGATCGGCGACGTGTTCAAGATCCGCCATTCGCTGCACCGTAGCGTGTCGGATGCGAAGGGCTTCTACGTCGTGTACTTCGCGATCGTCGCGGCCGCCGCGGCATTGGTGCTGATTCCAGGCAGCCCGCTCGGTCTCTTGACCGAAGCGGTGCAGACACTCGCCGGCGTACTGCTGCCGAGCGCGACCGTGTTCCTGCTGCTGCTGTGCAACGATCGCGCGGTGCTCGGTCCGTGGGCCAATTCGAAGAAGCTCAATCTGTTTACCGGCGCGGTGATCTGGGTGCTCGTGATGCTGTCGATCATCCTGACCGCGTCGGTGATCTATCCGGACATCGCGGCGGAAACGATCATCGAAGTGCTGGCGGGCGGCACGTCGCTCGCGGTCGTCGGGTATGTGGCGAGCTTCGGGATGCGCAAGCTGCGCGGCGAGTCCGCGGCCGAGCCGGCTCCGGTCTATGCGAAGGACGCGCGCAACACGTGGCGCATGCCGCCGCTCGACGAACTGCCGCCGCCGCGTTTGACGCTCGCCAAACGCGTCTGGATGAGCGTGCTGCGCGGCTATCTGCTGCTCGCGATCGCGCTCGTGATCGTCAAGGTCGTGCAGATGGCGTTGCTGAAGTAGTGCGAATGGTGAGGAGTTCCAGGAGGTCCGGGCAATGGTGAGGTTTTACGGGAGCCATGTCCGGAGCGACATCGTAAGCGCTGCCGGAGCCTGAACCGGCCGGCAGCGCTTCAAATGACCCATTGCCCCGTCCACGCGCGCGGCACCCGGTGAAAATTCCGGTCGAAGTAAATCAGGCTGTCGCCGTCGGTGCGCACGCGAATCTGCGTGGTCTCCACGAACATGACCGAGTGCGAGCCGACTTCCTTCGCTGCCACGATCTTCCCCTGCAAGCTCGCGAGCGCGCCGCGTAGCACCGGCACGTCGCTTTCTCCCTGATCCCAGACAGGCAGCTTGAAGCGATCCTCCATCGAAAGACTGGTCATGCCCGCAAAGTGCCGCGCGATACTTTCGAGGCTCGCGGGCAGCACGTTGATACACGCATCACGATTTCCGACGAACACCGCGTGCATCGCGCTCACCGGTTCAGGCAGATCAGCAGCGTCGGCGGCGTGTCGGTGACCGAGCACACCGCGCTCGCGGTGATGTCGCAGCAGCCGTGCGGGGCCGCCGTGGTGATCACGTTGACCGCCGCGCCGAGGTGCGCCATCGCCTGTCTGAACTGCTGGCGGTTTTCATCGATCCCGGCATCAACTTGTACTGGTTGGCTCGACATATTGAAGTCTCCTGTGTTCGGTTGCCAGTCATCGCGAGATGAACCGGTAGCGTTAGCGAGGCTTTGCGGCCGCTTTTCGGCCGGCTATCATGAAAGCCCTCTGACGATCATTCCCGCGTGCCTTTTCCATGCACGCGTCTGCCCATTCCAATGCCGCGAAGCGACCGCCCCCCGTCACCGATGCCGCCCCCATCGTCTATATCGTCGACGACGAGAACGGCATGCGCACGTCGCTCGCGTGGCTGCTCGAATCGGTCGGCATCCAGTCGCAGGGCTTCGTCAGCGCCGCGGATTTCCTGCGCGCCTTCGACATCAACGTGCCCGGCTGTCTCGTGCTGGACGTCCGCATGCCGGTGGTGAGCGGCTTCGACGTGCAGGAAGAACTGAACCGTCGCGGCGCAACCTTGCCGATCATTTTCGTCAGCGGCCACGGCGATATTCCGATGTCGGTGCGCGCTTTGCAGCACGGTGCGATCGACTTCGTCGAGAAGCCGTACAACTCGCAACAGATGCTCGAGCGCATTCAACGCGCGATGAAACTCGCGTCCCGGCGTCACGCGAAACACATGCGCCAACTCGAAATTACCCGGCAACTCGGATTTGCGAGGGGAAACTCAGAACGAGTGAGGTGCGGCCCCCTGGGTCTCAAGACACCCGGATCCGACCGTGAGGCCGCATGCCGGTATTAGGTCGACGGGGCGATCGGCAGCATCAGACTGATCGGTTCGCGACGTAGGCCAGCGGATGATCGCGAATAAACGCGATCATCCATTCGGTCCGCGGTCGAGTTCCGCCTCACCGATCCATTTCCAAAGCCTCTCATTCGACAACCCCAAACTTCACCGCGTTCGGGCAGATCGCCGCCCGCGCTTCACGAATTAGATGAAAGAGTGAGTGCGCCGTATCTGGAGAGGTAACGAACCGGCGCGTCACCGAGAAGAAGTTTGAATGCGGCGGAAAAAGCACTTGTACTGCTGTATCCCAGGTCGACAGACACATCCTTTACGCTCGCGCCCTGGCTCAGCCGAGATAGTGCATCGAGCACACAAACCTGCTGCTTCCAGGCTACGAAACTAACGCCAGTTGCTTCTCGGAACTGCCGGGTAAACGTCCGGCGACTCATATTAGCCAGATTTGCCATTTTCTCGATCGACATCGCCTGTGTCGGCGCATCCAGTAGGTACCGACATGCCTTGGATAGCCTCGGGTCTTGTGGCACCGGCACGCTTAAAGGCAGTCGCGGCATACCACTCAATTCGTCAAGCAAGATCGCCTCAAGGCGTGCGCGCCGCATGCGCGCACCGGTCGGTAACGCCAGCATGGCATCAAACAGTTGTCTAAGTAGATCGGACACGCCATAGACCTGACAGGAAGGCGGTAACGCAGCCATCCGGGCTGCGTCGTGCCCGATAAATGTATTCAGCATCGTGACCGACCCGTGCATATGCATTTCGTGGCTGATTTGGGAGGGAACCCAGATCGCCCGATGTGCCGGGACAATCCAGTTCCCTTTATCCGTAAATACGGAGACACAGCCGGTCGCTGCGTATGCAAATTGACCTTCGTCGTGAGAATGCCGGCCGAAAACATCACCTGGCCTGAATTTGAGGGCTGTCACATCAATTGCGGTCGACTCGACGTTCATCATTGTTTTCTGTTTTCCCATGTAAGGCGAATCGGTTTCGCTCCACAACGCTAGTCTCAAAAAAAGATCCCGCGTGGTGCGCGAGTCTACTCCGTGAAACTTTTGTTGCATGATGCTTGTGGCCTTATTTTGACATATAACGGCCCAATTTTGTAATTAAAGATTGTTGACGACACGCTAGTATCTTTGTCGAGAGCACACAAATCGAGCTGGTACAAATGGAAAAATCTCTAGTTAGCGTATCTCGCCAAAAAAACGTTTTGTTGGTAGGCCTAAATAGGCCGGAAAAGCGCAATGCAATGCCAAAATCAATGCTGCTAGAGTTGCGTGAAATATTTTCAACTATTCCCGATGATATCGGAGCGGCGGTGCTTTACAGTACCAGCCAGCACTTTTGCTCGGGTCTCGACCTCACAGAAGTTAAAGGGCAATCCGTTATCGATTGTTTCAATTTTTTCCGGCAATGGCACGAGGTCTTTCATCTTATCCAGTTTGGGAAGGTCCCAGTTATCGCAGCCATTTCCGGTGCGGCTATTGGTGCCGGCCTCGAAATTGCAACCGCCTGCCATATCCGTGTGGTGGATGAAAGCGCGTACTTTTCTTTGCCTGAAGGCGCGCGTGGTTTGTATGTCGGCGTTGGTGCTTCTGTCCGCTTTCCCCGACTGGCTGGCACGGCATTAATGATGGACATGATGCTTACTCGACGCCCTCTCGCGGCCGCAGAAAGCGTGTCGCGAGGTGTCGCGCAATATCTGGTGCCAACTGGTGCGGCGGTAGATAAGGCAGTCGAGCTGGCTACTATCGCCGCTCAAAATCTTCCCATGACGAATCACGCGATCATCCATGCGCTGCCGCGAATTGTTGAGCAAGGTCATGATGAAGGCTTGTACACAGAAGCGCTGATTGCATCAGTGGTCCAATCAGGTCCCGAGACATCCGTACTCATGGATGCTTTCCTGAATCGCAAGAAAGCTTGAATCCGTCCGGGAAAGACTGTTCGACAGATCCGACTCGCAACAGGGCCTTGCCATGCTCCAGCGGCCCTCGAGGATAGTAGAGCAAAAAATGCACCGGCCGGCCGCCAGACAAGGAATGTTCCGATTCCCAAACATCTTCCTTACCCTACGAATCTGCATAACTTCGGATGACTAATATGTGTGGTTACGTTGCAATTTTCTCTAAACAACCGCGCGAGTTCGCGCCCAACCAACTCGACGCAGCGATGGCCGCGATTCACCATCGGGGACCCGATAGCCAAAGCACCTGGTTCGACCCCAAGGGGAAAGTCGCGTTCGGCTACGTGCGGCTCGGGCTGGTCGGACTCAGCAATGGTACCCAGCCGATCGTGGCTGATGAAGGCGACCTTGTCATGATGGTCAACGGCGAGTTCTACGACTACGCCCGCATCCGCTCCAAACTGGAAGAACAGGGATGTCGGTTCAAGACCTCGTCGGACAGCGAAATTGCAATGCATCTTTATCGCCGGCACGGGGTTCGTGGACTCAAGCAGTTGCGGGGCGAGTTCGCGATCTTGATATACGATCGGCTCCGCGGTACGTTGTTCGCCGCTCGAGACCGGATTGGCGTGAAGCCACTCTATTACGCGGAGCATGATGGAGCAATCTACTTCGGCTCCGAAGTTAAGGCGATGGTGGCTGCGGGGCTTCCGGCACGATGGGACCACGAAGCCTATGCGAACCGCGGTTTCACCCTTCGAGACCGGACGCTGTTCAATGGGGTGCGTAGCGTAAAGCCCGGAACCTTCCTGCTCACAGACAACTGCGGCCTGCAGGAGAAGACCTATTGGGACTGGCAGTTCCCCGCTCGCGAAAACATCGACCACGAACAAACCGAAGTGTCGATGATCGAGCGTGTGCGCAATACCGTCGAGGATGCGGTACGTCTTCGGTTGCACGCTGACGTACCCGTTGGCGTCTCGCTTAGCGGCGGCCTGGATTCTTCCGCCATGCTCGGCTTGGCGACGACTCTTTCGAAAAAACCTTTGCAGGCATTTCACCTGTCGTTTGAGGGAGCAGATGGGTACGACGAGCGGCGCTATGCGGAGATAGCCGCAAAGCACAACGATGCTGAGCTCCATGTGCTTTCGGTCAGTCAGGACGATCTGGCTGATCATTTCGAAGACGCACTGTGGCATACGGAAATACCGTTCTCCAATGCTCACAGCATCGCCAAATACATGCTTTGCAAGTTCATTCAAAGCAAGGGCATGCGAGCTGTGCTAACTGGAGAAGGGGCGGACGAGGTATTCGCGGGCTACCCGCATTACCGTCGTGACATGGTCCAATTCAATAACGAACACCAAAACCGGGACGAAATCCAGCGCCTCGCGGACAGGATGGCTACGCAGGGCGAGCGCTTCCTCGAGGAACCAACCAACGACGTGCGGTGGGTGAACAGCAATCTCGGTCACAGCATTTCGTGGATCGAGACGCAGTCGGCGCTGTTCCGGCCGTTGATGGGATTTTACAAGAACGGCTATCGCGAACGCTTTGCGCACGCGTCACCCTATCGGCAGTTCTACGACCGTCTGGGAGGCGGGAGCTTCGACGAGTGGGACCCGGTCAACAAGTCCCTCTACGCGGTTGCCAAATCGAGCTTGCCCAATCTCGTCCTGACGACATTGGGTGACCGGCTGGAGATGGCGGGAAGCCTCGAGGGAAGGCCGCCGCTTCTCGATCACCGGGTTGTGGAGGCTGCGGCCACGCTGCCGGTCTGGATGAAGATTCGCGGTGGTGTCGAGAAATATGCCTTGCGCGAAGCGATGCGTCCGTATTTGCCACAGGAGATCTACGACCGGAAGAAGCAATACTTCCGCGCACCTCCATCGCTCCTGAACCCAGCCTCGAAGATGTTCCAACTGATCGCAGACACATTATCCAGCCCGCTGCTGAGTTCATTACCGTTCTTTGAGGTGTCGCTTGTGCGCGACTTCCTCATTACCGCCCGGTCGCTGCCGGCAGCACAACGCGCTGCGGCCGACCATGTCCTGATGGAGATCGCCGGGCTTTGCCTGCTGCAAAAACGCTTTTCGCTGAGCTAGTACCACTTGACCGGTCCTTGATATTTCCTTACCCAAGGGCCGGTCTTTCCAGTGGATCGTTTCGTGTGTCCCACGCAGGCCGCAGCACTTCTTTACCTGGAGAAAGCATGGAGAAGAAACACTTAACCCTCGCGTTACTCGTCACCTTCGTATGGGGCATCAATTTTCCCATCACCAAACTCGGTCTGGATTCAATGGATCCGTTTGTGCTGACCGGTGTCCGTTTCGCGCTCGCCGCCATTCCGCTGGTCTTTTTTATCCGCAGACCGTCGGTCCATTTCGGTTATGTGGCAGCGTATGGGTTGATATTTGGCGTTGGCATGTGGGGAGCCATCAACTACGGAATCGCAGCAGGCGTAGCTCCAGGCATCGCATCGCTGATCATCCAGTTGAGCGCATTTTTCACGATGTTTTGGGGGGCGTTGCTGTTTCGCGAGACCTTACGTCCTGCGCAGTGGATTGGCGCCTTCGTGGTGCTGCTTGGACTGGCCGGAATCTTCCTCGCGCAAAAAGGTGCACACCAGATCTTCGGCATTGCGTTGATCGTTCTGAGCGCAGTTTCGTGGAGCGTTGGCAACGTGCTTATCAAAAAGTCCGGGGTGAAGGAAATCTTCTCCTTCATGGTCTGGGCTAGCCTCTTTCCGCCCATTCCACTGCTGCTCGGGACCTGGCTGGTAGAGGGGGCACATCCGTTCGTGGTCACTTGGCAAAACATCAACGGCATTGCCTTGTTCTCGCTCGTCTTCCAAGTTTACCTTGCTACCCACTTCTCGTACTGGGGATGGAACTCGCTGATGAAGCTTTATCCGGTATCGACGGTTGCCCCGCTGTCGCTGATGATCCCGGTGTTTGGAATCGTAACTTCGATGCTCCTTATCGGGGAGCAAGTACATCCGGTCGAACTGGTTTCGATTGTGGTTATTATTGCAGGCCTCGCCATCGGCATGTACAGGAGGGGCAACGCGCCAGTTTCGGTGCGGACAGCTTCCTCGAGCGCGTCGAAGGCTTGATGCTGCCATAGAGCGCTTCCGTCCGGCACGGCATCGCCGCGAGCAGGCACTATGCCGTCGCAGGACGAATCACGGCATCAAGCCCGTCCAATTTCCTATTCGATCTCGCTTCGTTCCTCCACAATACTAGCCTGCCATACAACGCACGGCGGGCTCCATCACCTTTCGCAAAGTTAAACATGCTTACCGATGCTAATGTTGAATCGAGTCACGTAAAAGAAACTCTAAAGAAACTTTCTCTTCTTTGGCGTGATCGGGCCATGGTCAACAAGGGTCCATTGGATTACAACTCGATCGCGTTCAGCCCCGAAAAACCGGATTTCGCGGAATCACTCCTGCCTTTCCGGTCGCACCCGCGGTGGTTGAACGCTCGACCTGAATTAAAATCAGCCGTGTTGTCGTATGCATGGGCAATTTACAACCTGAAGACAGTGTACGTCGAATGCGACATTGTCACGCCGGCCTGCGAGGATCTCATCAAGTCTCCTGTCGGTAACGGACAAGCGAGATATGAGTTGCAGCAGGTAATGGGAGAGGCATTACTCGACGAAGCTTTGCATACGAAGATGTCGATTAGCGCTTGCAACTACATCTATCTGCAGCGCAACCTAAGGCCGGTCGACTACACAGATTTCAACCTTGTGACTTGGCGATCGCGACTGCTTTCCCATTGTGGCTCGGAATCGGAGCGTCGTCTGACGCGGTTCGCAATCGCCTGCGCAAGCGAGACGTTGATAACCGACTACTTGAGGACACTGTCTGACGATACACTCATTCAACCGATCTGCCAGGAAGTCACACGCGCTCACGCTATCGATGAATGGGGACACTCAAGCGTGTTCAGTGTCGCGGCTGAGCATATCATCGGTTCGTTTTCGCAAAGCGAACGAGCCTATTTTGCTCGGGTGGTGCCTCAGACGGTCGACATGTTTGCCGATAACGAAATGGGAGCGTGGTCAGCGGTGCTGACGCACATCGACTTCCCCAACCGCGACGAGATTATTCAGGACTCGCACAAGATAGGTCAGGTCAAGGTGTACCAGGACTCGGTGATGACTCTACTCGACAGGCTGGGTTTGCAAGCGATCCCCTACTGGACAGCCTGAGGTTGGATACATCCAACCAGAGACCCATGGACGAATGAGACCAGAGAACCGAATGAAAGGGCCACTTCATTTTAGATGTGAGAACGTTGTCCGGATGTCGAATTCCGTCAATGCATACTGGCTGCGCCTGCTGGATTCAGAACGCTACGACGAGTGCGATTATGGGAAACACCTACTGCTGAAATATCCGGATGCGAAGAACAAAGTGCAACGGCGAAACTATTCAATCGCCGGCAGGCCAGATAAAGGTCTCATAGAAATCGCAGTCAAGCGTCAGCTTGGCTACGGCGTGTCCGCGTCGATCCATCAATCCTTGACGCAAAATTCGATGCTGATCGCAGAGGGCGTGTCGGGGGTTCTGACATCCAGATCGCTGTTGCGCTACGGGACCGTGCTGATGGTGTGCGCTGGGGTGGGTGTTACATTGCCATTGGGGCTGGTCAGAGGATTGGCAGCGCTGGCTGACCATGGCGCCCAAGTCCCAGATGTGAATCTAATCGTCTGTGTGCCGCAGTTGAACGACCTGCTCTACTTTACCGAATTATTGGCATTGCAAGCACGTCATCCATGGTTGTCCGTGACGACATTTGTCACTCGAGAACGTGTCCGTGAGGGAATCTCTTATCTGATGTCGGGTCGCCCGGATCCTGTCAGCCTTGCTGACAGAATGCCAGTGCCAGGGGCGATCGTGCTGTGTGGAAGCAGTTCGTTCGTCGCCGACTGGGAGTGCAAGCTCGTCGGTGTATTTCCAAACGCGGTGATTCTCGACCAGCATCAATTAGATAGCGGAAGTACAAGGATACCAGCCCTGTCGCCACCCGCAATCGAAAGCCCTTGTAAGCTAATGTTGGCGGATAGCAATCGCGTGATAACAGCATTACGAGGCGATACGCTGCTTCAGACGCTGGAAGTGCATGGCGTTGTAATCCCCAGTCAGTGCAGAATGGGGATCTGCGGTCGTTGCAGTGTTCGTCTAATCGATGGCGAAGTGGAATCTTCGTCGGAAATTGGTCTGACGAGCATCGAACGTGAGAGGGGATATCGCCTTGCGTGTTGCAGTCGCCCTGTCGGCGAGATCATCACGCTCGAACTATAGATGTTTCTCCGGCGACGCGAGGGGCCGCCCCGATAGCCGCATCGGGACTGGGGACAACGGACCTATGTCTGACTGCCCGACCCATTTGTTCCAATTTTGCCCACCTAAAAGATTGGAACTGTTTTTGACTCTTGACGAGCGATAGATAATCGCGCTTTTACTTTCTGCATCGATCGAAACCAGCGCCATGCCAGTTATCAGCGAGCTATTCGTTTATCCGATCAAGTCCTGCGGCGGCATCGCACTGCGCCGCGCGCAACTGCTCGACACCGGGCTTGCGTATGATCGTCACTGGATGGTGACCGACACACACGGCGAGATGATCACGCAGCGGACGCATCCTCGCCTCGCGCTTGTGCGCACTGCCTTCGACGACGACGCGCTCGTGGTCACCGCGCCCGGCATGCCGGCGCTGCGCACGCCGCTTGACGGCGTCGCATGGGCGCAACTTGTGACGATGACGGTCACCGTCTGGCACGACACCGTCGATGCGATCGACACCGGCACGGAAACCGCCGCATGGTTCACGGATTACCTCGGCACGTCGGCGAAGCTCACACGCTTCGCGCCCGGCGTACGACGCGCGTGCAGCCGCAAATGGACCGGCGACCTTGACGCGTCGACCTGTTTCGCAGACCGATATCCGTTGCTGGTGATCGGACAGACTTCACTCAACGACCTGAATCGGCGACTCGTCGCCAAAGGCGCGCCAGCGATTCCATTAGATCGCTTCCGACCGAACATCGTTGTGTCCGGCCTCGACGCATACGAGGAAGACTGCGTTGAACATCTCGACACACAAGCCGACGGCATGCCAATGCGACTGCGCCTCGTGAAGCTGTGCACACGCTGCAGGGTGCAGACGATCGACCAACGCACCGGCGCGCCCAACCCCTCATGGCGGCACGAGCCAACCGACACGATGCAGACCTATCGTGCGAATCCGCGTCTTGATGGCGCACTGACGTTCGGTAGTAACGCCGTCATTGTGCACGGCACAGGCAGCTTCCTCGAAGTCGATCAAACGCTCGACGCGGAACTGGGTCTCGGCGATTGAGTGTGCTCGCGCGACAGCACCACGATCTGCCCGCGCACGCTGAACTGCGTCACTGTGGAGGCATATCGGGGTCGTCGCAATCGATCCATGCTGCGGGTTATCGCGCATGGCCTTCAGTTTGACACCGCACGCGAATGCATGGCATCAGAACTTTGGCCAAATATCTCCTCACTGTTGATAACTGTTGTTAGCGATAGGTTGATATCAACTTCACAAACTGCCACCTCGCAAAACGCGTCGCACTCCGACGCATGGTGTTCCACCGGTGCTACCATGTTCGGCCGGTTCGACGTATCAGCCCTCCGATGCAGGCGCGCGAGCATCAGGGAAAAGCTCGGCGCTTCGTCGATTCCGACCCTCGTGCGCGGCGTGCTCGAAGTATGGAGCCCGCCGGACGAGCGGCCGGAATGACCCGGCCGCCTCGGCCCTTGCAGACGCCTCAGCGCATGTACAAGCCTCCGTTGACGTCCCAGCACGCGCCATTGGCAAAATAAGCGTCACCGGAAGCGAGCATCACCGCGACATCGGCAACATACGACGCGGCCCCGAGCTTGCCGACCGGTATCGCTTCGATCACTTTTGCCAGCTTGTCCGCCGGCACGCTCTCGTGAACGATCGGCAAATCGAGCGGCCCCGGCGAGATCGCGTTGACTGTCACACCGCGCGCGGCGAGGTCGCGCGCGAAGACTTTGGTCAGCGTCAGCACGCCGCCCTTCGCGGCCGCATAGTGGGCGCCCGTTGCCGAGCCGCCATTCTGCCCCGCCAGCGACGCGATATTGACGATGCGGCCCACGCCGCGCTGCGCGAAGTACTGCCCGAATACCTGGCAGCCGAACAGCACGCTGCGCAGATTCACGTTGATGACCTGATCGAACTGCTCGGCGGTAATGTCCATCACGGGCACGACCTTCGAGGCGCCCGCATTGTTGACGAGCGCGTCCACGCCGCCCCAACGTTCCAGCAACGCGTCGCGCGCCGCCTCGAAGTCCGCCTTGCGCGTGACGTCGAGCCGGATTGCGCAGGCGCTCGAGCCGTCGCTGCTGAGTTCATGCGCGAGCGCTTGCGCGGATTCGATCGCGATATCGGCCAGCGCGACCCTGTAGCCTGCCTCGTGAAAACGACGCGCGACAACGGCGCCAAGTCCGCGCGCGGCACCCGTCACGAGCGCGATTCTGTTCGACATGTTGCTGACTCCTTGATTGCGTTCAGGCGGATTGCGCGAGGCGCGCTTCGAGGTGCGCGGCGAATGCGCACACCGTTTCGTCGTCGTTCTTGCGACCGATGATTTGCAGGCCCGCCTTCAGCGTCGAGCGTTCGATCGGAACGGGCAGGCTCAGCGCCGGATGCCCGCTCAGGTTGAACGGCCGGATCAACGACGACATGCCGATCACCGACGTGCCTGCGCGTGCTGCTTCGAGCGTGATCGGCAATGCGGGCAGCGTCGGCAGCACGAGTACGTCGACCCGGTCGAGCGCGCGGTCCACTTCGTCGGTGAACGTGCGGCGCACGCGTTCCGCCGCATCGAGATCGGCGGCGCTCGTGGCCGCGGCCGCGCGCAGGCGCGCTTCGATATCGGCGCCGAGCTTGCCGCTTGCCACCAGATGGCCGAATGCGCGCGATGTCTCCGCGTTGATCACCGCGAGGCCGGCCGTGAATGCGTCCTTCAGGGACGCGAGTTCGATCGCTTGCGTGGCGAGTTCGGACTTTCCGACCGCGTCGGCGATTGCTTTGGCGATGTCGTCATCCGCGTCGACTGCGACCATGCCAATGCGCAACTGCGAAACGTCTCGACGCGCATCGTCAGCGCGAAACGAAGGATCGATCGCCGTCATCACGCGAATCAGCGTGTCCGTCTCGCGTGTGAATGGTCCAACGCAGTCGAGTGTCGTGACGCGCGGCGCCACGCCGTGCCGCGACACGCGGCCGAACGTCGGCTTCAGCCCGATAACGCCGCAGCATGCGGCGGGACCGCGAACCGAGCCACCGGTGTCGGTACCGAGCGCGGCGTCCACGAACTTCTGCCCGACCGCCGACGCGGACCCGCTCGACGATCCGCCCGGAATGCGTGCCGCGTCCTGCGGATTGACCGGCGTGCCGGAAAAGTCGTTGATGCCGGTCATGCCGAACGCGAGTTCGTGCATGTTGGTTTTGCCAGTGACTCGCCAGCCGGCGTCGAGCAAACGCCGCACGACTTCGGCGTGCTCCGATGCAAGCGGTGCGTCGGCAAGCGCGCGGCTTGCCGCTGTCGTCGCGTGGCCGGCGACGTCGATGCTGTCCTTGATCGCGATCGTCGGCGCGTCGGCGTTGTCCGTCGCGCTCAGATCGAATGTCTGCAGAAATGCGCTCATGCCGAAACTCCCTGGGTCGGGTTGACTTGCCACGGTGCATCGAAAAGACGCTCGGTACGGAAATGGCGGATCAGCCATGTCGCGCCCGCATCGTGAGCGGCGGGCACGAAGTCGATTTCGAGGCGCGCCGCGATCAGTTCCGCTTTCGCATCGACATAACCCGAAGCCTGCAGCATGATCCAGCGACCCTTCGCCGTGTCGCCGTTCACCTCGATATGCTCCCCAGTCAGAAAGTGCACATTGGTCGCGAAGTGCGGCGTGGGCGGCAGATAATGCTGCAGCATCGCGACGATCCGCGCCGGCCCTTCGAGACGCCCGAACTTGTTCGCGTACTGCGGGCCGATGCCTTCCCAGATGGCGTCTTCGGCGAACAGCGCGGCGAGCGCCTCGCCTTCGAGCGCGCGCATTGGCACATCGCACAACGCCATGTAGCGCGCGATGGTGTTACGCACCGCGTTCTGTGCTTCTAGCGCTTTGACGCGCGCGAGCAGCGCGTCGATAGCCGGATCGGTCATCGCGTCACGCATGGTTGGAGACCGCTGGCGGCACCGTCAGCGCACGGCCCACGCGCGCCTCGATCTTGCCGTAGCGCCACAGATTGTAGTCGCCAACCGGCGTCGTCCGATACAGATTGCACACGGCCACCGCCGTATCGAAGTCGGCGACGTCGGCCATGACGTAGAACGTCCACGGCGCGCCATCGGCGTTGCCGACCACGAGCCGATCGTCGTCCATCACGCCCAGCACGCGCACGTTTTCCATCGCTTCGATAGCGTTCAGCATCTTGCCGTACGCTTGCCACACTTCGCCGGTCTGTTCGCGCGGCAAGTCGAAGAAGTTCTGCGAGACGCCGCAGCAGAACAGCACACGCAAAGGCAGGTTTCGGTTGTCGCTCATGGGAACGTTCCTTGGTTCGGCAAATAGACTTCGAGTGTCGGCATGATGACCGGTCAGAGCAGGAAGCCGATCGCGCTCAGCGCATCGGTGGAATCGATCAGGCGGATCACTTTCTCGACGAGACGCGGCTCGCCGCTCGCCATGCTGATCTTGTGCGTCAGATCGGCCGCGAAGATCGTCGACGTGCCGCGCTTGTACGCGATGATGATCTGCGACGACTTCACTTCGACCACGTCCGCGCTATCGCTCGCGAGCGTGAAGCGCGACACCGTGCGCACCGTGCGCGCGGCATCCGACGCGGATGCCGAATAGCCCGACGTCATGCGCTGCACGCGAAGCTCGCGCATCTGCTGATCGTCGTATGCGTAGTTCAGCGTTGCCGCGTAATCGGTCGCGTTCGGATCGATCGGCACCACGTAGTGGCCCGCCGGGTCCCATAACTCGAGCCACTCGCGATAGTCGCGTCGATCGAGCAATTCGGCTTCGCGCCAGATGAACTCGATCGCGCGCGCAAACGTCTGGTGGGAAAAGAGTACGTTTCTGTCGTCCATCATGCCTGCTCCATCATTGCGCGCCATTGCCTGTAGGCTTCGCGCATGCCGGTTTCATCGGTTGCGTGGGCGGTTTTCTCGCCATTCGCGGCGGTCGTTTCGCGATTCAGACCGCGATTGACGAGGATCGGTACGTCCGGTCCCGCATGCGAGCCGCGCTGCACGCGCTCCCACGCTTCGGCGTCGTCGGGACTGCCGAAGCCGAAGGGGCCCTGGAAGTGCTCGTGAATGCGCAGGCGCACGCGGTTCGCTTCTTCAGGACCGCCGTCCATTGCGAGCGCGACGTGGCGAATCTCCGTTTCCTCGGCGGAAATCGGCCGCAGAACGCGGAAGAACGCCATCGACAGCGCGAGATTCGGGAACAGGTTCAGGTTGAAGCCGACGCCCATCAGCGAGCGCACGATGCGGCGCACTTCTTCCGGCGGGTGCTTTTGCGCGAGTTGCGCGGCGAGTTCGCTGAAGCGCTCGGGCAGCGGCGCGCCATCGTCGCGGTCAAGATCGACGATCTCGGGCATCAGCACCGCGAGGCTGTGACCGTTACCGAGCGAGCGGCAGAACGCCTGGTCGCTCGTCATGAAGCTCGTGATCGCGGCGGCGGTCTCGTCGTCGATCGACTTCATCCACGACTTGTGCACGACCGGGAAGTGGTACAGATCCGTCGTGTTTTCGAGCTGGATCTTCCAGTTGCCCTTGAACCTGAACTTGTGCTCGCCGTTGGCCTTGATCGGATAGCCCGCGCCCTGCTTCATGAACAGGTCGATCCACGGCTTCGCGCCGCCGAGGAAGTCTTCGAGCGGTTCGATCGTTTCGTTGAAGCTCGCGAAGATCAGGCCTTGATAGACACCCACGCGCAGCTTTTTCAGCGGCAGATCGCCCTTTTCGCATACGCCTTCGTAACCGTCGCCGTACGGCAGAGCGCGCAGCGTGCCGTCGAGCGCATAAGACCAGCTGTGATACGGGCACGTGAAGCCCTTCGCATTGCCCTTGTGCTCTTCGCACACGGTCGCGCCGCGATGCCGGCAGCGGTTTTGCAGCACGTTGACCGCGCCGCTCCTGTCGCGCACGACGATCACCGGCTGCCGGCCGATCGTCGTCGTGATGAAATCGCCAGGCTTCGGCAGCTCGCTGTCATGCGCGACCCAGATCCACGTCTTGTAGAAAATGCGCTCCAGTTCGACGTCGAACAGCTCGGGATCGTAGTACAGGGAAGGCGCGATGCGATCGGCCTCGGCGCGCCTGGCTAAAGCGCTGGTGTCGATGGTTTGATAGGTCGGCGTACTCATCGTATGCGGGGGACAGTTGCGTGGTTGGAATGAAGACGCGCATCGACGCGACGAGTCGCGTGCAACACATCAGCGCATCCTCTCGTTGACATCAGTCTCGCTTTGCGACGATCATGCGTCAAATCGATTAAAAACAGGTTGCCGAATAAGTTCGGCTGATATCACAAGAGACCCCATGACCTCCATCGACCACGTCGATCTCAATCTGCTGAGAGTGTTTCAGGCGATCGTCGAGGAGCGCAGCCTGACGAAAGCGGGCGAACGCCTCGCGCTGTCGCAGCCTGCGGTTAGCTACTCGCTCGGCCGTCTGCGCACGATGTTCGACGATCCGCTCTTTATCCGCACGCGCGCGGGTATGCAGCCGACCCCCGTCGCGCTCGAACTCGCGGAAATCGTTGGCCACGCGCTCGACACCGTGCGTCAGGCGCTGCGTTACGCGGAACGATTCGATCCGACGACGAGCACGCGCACGTTTCGTCTGTCGCTATCGGATGCGGGCGAAATGGCCTATCTGCCCGCGCTGTGCGCGGCGCTGCAGAAGTCCGCGCCGCGCGTGAAGCTGGTCGTCGAGCCGTTGCCGGTGGAGGAGATCGAGGAGGCGCTGCGCTCGAGCCGGCTCGACTTCGCGATCGGCAATCTGCCGTCGCTGCTGCCGCGCACGCGGCATAGCCTGCTGTTCGAGGAATCGTATGTGTGCATGACGCGCAAGCGCCGCGACCTGCCGAGCGGTGACACGCTGAAGCTCGACCGGTTTCTGGCCGCGTCGCACATCCAGGTGCGCTCGCTCGAACATAGCCACCATGCGCTCGACGACGCGCTGCGCGCGCAAGGCGTCGGCCGCAATATCGCGTTCGCGTTGCCGCATTTCGTCGCGGTGCCTGGCGTGCTCGCCGCGACGGATCTGTTCGCGACGCTGCCCGAACGGCTCGCGCATATCCTCAACCGCGGCGACGCGTTCCGGATCTATGCACTGCCCGTGCCGCTGCCGAAGGCCGCCGTGACGATGCACTGGCACGAGCATTTCCACGAAGACGAAGGCATCGCGTGGATGCGCGGCCTCATCACCGAGATCCTCGCGGGCTTCGAGAAAATGTGATTGCGCGCAGGTGAATCAGAGGTCGAGCACGAGCACGGGGGTTCGCGAGCGCGACACGCAGCAGCAGATCACGCTATTGCTTGCGCGCTCGGCCTTGCTCAGGCAGTGATCGCGATGCTCGGGCTCGCCGCTGACCACATCGACCATGCAGGTACCGCACACGCCTTCGCCGCATGACGTGTCCACTTCGATACCGATCGACGCGAGGGCGTCGACGATCGACGTGTTCGCATCGACTCGCACCGTCTGACCGCTACTCGCGAGCTGCACGTCGAAGCTATCGAGCGACGCTTCGGCCGCGGGCGCCGGCTCCGCCTTGAAGCGTTCGAGATGAATCGCTTCCGGGGGCAAGCGTTGCTGAGCGCTCGCTACGACAAAATCCATGAACGGCAAGGGACCGCACGTATAGACATGCGCGTTCGCGCCTGCATCGAGCAGGCACGCATCGAGCGCGGGTTTCAGCTCCTCGGGCTGCACGCCGAAATGCAGCTTCACGTGCCGTGCGAACGGCTCGCGCGTGAGCAGCGTCATGAAGGCCGCGTGCGCCTCGCCGCGGGCGAAATAGTGCAGCGCGAAGCGCGCGTGCCGCGCGGCGAGCCGATAAGCCATCGACAGCAACGGCGTAATGCCGATGCCCGCGCCGATCAGGATGTGCTCGTCCGCGCTTTCTTCGAGACGAAAAAGGTTGCGCGGCGCGCCGACCGACAGCTCGGTGCCGACGCTCACCTCTTCATGAAGCGAGCGCGAGCCGCCGCGCGATTGCTCCTCCTTCTTCACCGCGAAAATCTGCGACTCGATACACTCCGGGTCGCCGCACAACGAGTATTGCCGCGTGACGCCCGAAGGACTCGTGACGTCGATATGGGCGCCGGGTTCGTAGCGCTCGAACGGCAGCCCATCGAGCCGCGAAATGCTGAACGAGCGGACCCCGTGTGCTTCTTCGCACAAGGCGTCGACCCGAACCTTCAGGGTTTGCGCTTCCATGATTGCCTTCCGATGTATTCCTGGGGGGACGATATGCCGAGATTAGCGCCCCGCATCGGATAAGCAAAATAGATTAAAAAACCGTGCTTGCATCAATACGATTTATTTTATGCTGAAGTGTCAAGCGCCCGACAGCGCGTCCTCCTTGCGTTGCGATTCGCTGCGCGGCTGCGTCGCGTCATTCGAAAACGGTATGTTCGGCTTCATGAAGAAGCTCAGCACGATGCCGAAGAGCATCACGCCGATCGACAGTACGAACGTCAGATCCCAGCTGTGCAACCGGTCGGCGACCAACCCGGCGATGACTGGGCTCACGATCGCCGCAGTGAAGCCGGTGCCGCTCATGATGCCGCTGGCCGTGCCGGAGCGGTCGTAGGCGACGTCCATCGGAATCGCCCACATCGGGCCGACGTTCATTTCGTTGAAGAACATCGCCGCGGCAAGGAAGATCAGCGAAATCATCGGATCGTGCAGCAGCACGACGGGAACCAGCGACAGCGCGGTCAACGCCATGCACGAGGCCACCAGATAGCTGCGCGCGAGCTTGACGTTGCCGGTCCTGCGCAACAGGCGGTCGCTCACCATGCCGCCGACGAGATCGCCGATCACGCCCGCCACGAATACGCCCGAGGTGAACACCACGGCCTTCTTGATGTTCAGGTGGAACGAATGCATGAAGTACAGCGGCATCCAGTCGAGCATCAGCCACAGGATCCAGTTGTAGCAGAAGTACACGGCCGAGATCGGTGCCATGCGTTTATACAGGCGCATCCACGTGCCGCGCGGATCGACCGGACGCGTCTTGGGAGGCGGCAGTTTATCCAGTTCGGCGCGCGTGATACGCGGGTGATCGACGGGACGCTCCGTGTAGGTCAGATACCAGAGGACCAGCCAGACGGCGCTCATTGCACCGAGCAGATAGAACGAAAGGCGCCAGTTGAACGCGGTCATCAGCGTGAGGACCAGCATCGGTGCGATGGCATTGCCCAGCCGCGCGGACGAGTGCGTGATGCCCTGTGCCATGCCGCGCTTGTCACGGGCGATCCACGAGGCCATCGCGCTGGTCGAGGCCGGAAACGTCGCGCCTTCGCCGAGACCCAGCAGCAGGCGCGCCGCGATCAGCGAAGCGAAACCACCCGCCATGCCGGTCAGCGCGGTCGCCACGGCCCAGATTGCCGCACATGCAAGCAGCGTGCGGCGCGCGCCGAAGCGGTCGCTGACCCATCCGCCGACAAACTGGAAGATCACGTACGGATACGCGAACGCCGAAAAAATGATGCCGAGCTGCGTATTGCTGAGGCCGAGCTCGCTCTTGAACTGCCCCGCTGCCGTACTGATGTTGACGCGATCCACATAGGTGATGAAATACATCAGGCACAACATCACCAGCACGGTGGTAGTGGCCTTCAGCGACAGGCGTTTCATGTGTCGTCCTCCAGATGCGGTTTATTTTTTGTGGTGAAGCCACGCGATTGCGCGTGCGATCCGGGACGCTCAGCCTTTCGGCGTTCCCGAGCCGAAGGCCGCGACGGCGTCGCGGAACCGCTGGCTGCCGTACACCTGCTCGACGAGATCCTCGTCTGCGAGGCTTTGATCGATCACGATGCGCCGCAAGCTCTCCTTGACCGCATGCTGCGTCACGGGCGATAGCGCAACGAGCCGCTCGGCGAGCGCGCACGCCGCGTTGCCGACCTGTTCCTTCGCCGTGACGTCGTACACATAGCCGCACGCGTGCGCTTCGGCGGCACTGAGGAAATCGGAGAGCAGCAGCATCTTCTTCACGCGCGGCACGCCGAATGCCGCCACGAGCCGCGCGAGATTGCGTGACGACAGCGTGTTCGATAACGTCTTTGCGATCGGCGCGCCGAAGCGCGAGCCCTCCGCGCAGATGCGAAAGTCACACGCGGTAGCGATGGCGAGTCCGCCACCCACGGCCCAACCGTCGATCGCGGCGACGGTGGGCACCGCAATGCGTTCGACCGCGTCGATCACCTGTTCGACGAGCGCTTCGTATTCGACGCCCTGCGAGCCCGCCGTAAAGTCGCGGAAGTAGTCGATGTCGGTGCCCGAGATGAAGGACTTGCCGCCCGCGCCGCGTAGAACGATGCAACCTACGGTTTCGTCCGCGCGGCATTGGTCGATCAATGCCAGCAAGGTCTCGTACATCGGAATCGACATCGCGTTGTGCCGCTCGGGGCGGTCGATCACGATCTGCGCGACCGACTCCGTCAGACGTTCGAGCCTGACTTTCTCACTCGTCGCTTCGCTCATTTCGCGGCCCCGTTGATCTCTGCGTAAAGCTCGTCGTTGTGCTCGCCCAGCCGCGGCGGATGGCGTCGCACGTGCTGCGGCGTACCGAGCATCTTGACCGGAAAGCCGATGTTCTTGACCTTGCCTTCAACCGGATGGTCGATCTCCATGCACATACGGCGATACTGCGCATGTTCGCTGCTGAAGGCTTGCGGATACGACAGGATCGGTCCGGCGGGAATGCCCGCGGCCAGCATCGTCTCGATCCATGCCTCGCAGTCGCGCTGGCCGAACGACTTCTCGAGCGATTCGATCAGCGCCTCGCGGTTCTTCAGGCGCAGCGAAACGGTCTCGAACTCGGGATTCGTCAGCAGATCGGTCCGCTCCAGCAGTTCGCAAAGACGCGACCACAGCTTCTGGTTGGTTGCGCCCATCACGAAGTAACCATCGCGAGCCTTCACGGCCTGGTACGGCGCGCTCATCTTGTTGCTGGTGCCAAGCGGTGTCGGCTCGACACCCGTTCCCCAGTAATCCGACATGTCCCAGATCGAGAAGGCCATCGCCGAATCGAACAGCGACGCGTCGACGTGCTGCCCCTGCCCGGTTTTCTGTGCGCCGATATAGGCGGAAAGCACGCCGTACACGGCGAACAGCGCGCAGCCGATGTCGGCCACCGGCACGCCGGCTTTCACGGGCTTGCCGCCTTTGTAACCGGTCACGCTCATGACGCCGGACATCGCCTGCGCCATCAGGTCGAAGCCGGGACGTTGCGACCACGGGCCGCTCTGACCGAAGCCCGAAATGCTCGCATAGACGATCTTCGGGTTGATTTCACGGATCGTCTCGTAATCGATCCGCAGCCGCTGAACCACGCCGGGCCGATAGTTCTCGACGATCACGTCGGCGGTCTTGGCCAGCTTGTAGAAAAACTCGCGCCCTTCGTCGGTCTTCAGGTCCAGCGCGACCGAGCGCTTGTTGCGGTTCATGTTCAGAAAGCCCATGCTGTCCGGGCCTTTCATCTTGAAGCCCATCGCGCCGCGCGTCTGGTCGCCTTCGAGCGGTTCGACCTTGATGACGTCGGCGCCGAGATCGGCGAGCATCATGCAGGCGAACGGGCCTGCCATCACCTGGCTGACGTCGAGCACGCGGATGCCTTGTAGCGGCAACGGCCGGTTGTCCGTGTCCGCGTCGTCGTTGGAGGGTGTTTGGGCGTGGCTTTGCGTCATGTCGTCTCCTGTTTTTCCTGCCGGGCCGCTGTCGCGCGAAGCACGTCGCGCGGCCGGCCGTTGCGGCACCGTGTTGGCGTGCGTCAACTGTCGCGCACGCGAGGGTGCCGCCGCAAGAATGCGACGGTCATACCTGGTTTCGCAAAAGACGAAGGGGGTGCTTTGCAGTCGAGGGCGTCGAGCGCAGGAACTGCTGCGCCCGCGCTTCAGCGGCCGGCCACGCGCCGTCCGGCCGTGAGCGCGGCTTCGACGTTGCGCAGCGTCTGCGCCTGCGCATGTCCTTCCACGCAAGACAGTACGTAGCTACGTTGATGCCAGTCACCCGCGAGCTCGACGACGCCGAGGCCGTCCTCGGGATGGAAGCTGCGCAGCACGTCGGGCGGCATCAGACCCACGCCGAGCCCGTGCCGCACCACGGCGAGCATGGTGTCGAAACCATTGACCAGATAGTCGCAATCGAAGCGGCGGCCGCGGCTGTGAAACGCGCGCTGCACGGCAGCAAGGATTGCCGAGCCCTTGCCGAGGCTGACGAGCGGAAGCTCGAGCAAGGCGTCGAGCGTGATCGGCTGCGGATCAAGATGGAAATGTGCGCGGCTATAAACGAGCACCAGCCGGTCCTCGCGATAGCGCATTTGCGGCAGATCGAGAAAGCCGCTCTTCTTTTCGTAGATGCCGATGTCGATCATCTTGTCGCGCAACATCTGCTGCACGATGCGGCTGTTCTCTTCGACGATCTTCAGCGAGATGCCCGGGTAGGCATTCCGGATCGCGGCGATATCCGCGGCGAGAAACTCGATGATCACGGCTTTCGGCGCGCCGATCACGATGCGCCCGTCGAACCCGCTCACGAGTGCCTGCGCCTCGCTCGCGAGCCGGTCCACCAGCGTGTCGACCTGCTGCAGATAGCCGAGGAGCTTGCCACCCGACTCGGTGATTTCCACGCCGTGCGGTACGCGCCTGAAGAGCTTCGTGCCGAGTTGCTCCTCGAGATCCGACAGCCGCCGCGACGCCGCCGCCACCGCGAGCCCCAGCCGGTTGGCCGCCCGCGAGATGCTGCCCTCTTCGACCATCGCGACGACGAGACGAACGGTGGTGGTGTCGACTTTCATGCGCTGACATGAGGACCGGGTCTTGGGGGAGTGCCATGTTACCGCACTCCTTTACCTCAGACTGCGCGGGCCAAAGCGAAGCCTTCGCGCCATACACGTCACCGCGCGAAGGCTTGCACGCCAGGCAGGCGAAGCATTACGGCTGACGCGTTTCGTGCGTGAACCTCAGCGTGACGACGGTAACGAGACCGAGCAAGATCAGGAACACGGCAACCGGCCAGTAGGCCTGGTAGTGCGCGAGCAGCGCGGTCGCGATCAGCGGCGACAGGCCGCCCGCGAAGATCGACGCGACTTCGTGACCCAGCGCCACCCCGGAATAGCGGACTTCGGTGCTGAACAGTTCGCCGACGAGCGCGGGCAGCGTGCCGATCATCGCGCCGTGGCAGACGGCCGTGCCGAGCACCAGCGCGAGCCAGATCAGCGGCGTGGACTGCGTGTTGAGCAGCCAGAAGAACGGAAACGCCATCACCGCGAGCGACACCGCGCCGATCATATACACCGGCTTGCGCCCGATGCGGTCCGACAGCTTGCCCCACGCGAGCATCGCGCCCATTTCGACCACCATCGCGAGCATCACGCCGGTCAGCATCACCGAATTCGAAATGCCGACGAACTTGCCGTACACGAGCGAGAACGCGAGAAAGATATAGGCGCCGCCGTTTTCCGCGACCCGCAGACCCATCGCCATCAGGATCTCTTTCGGGTGACGCTTGATCGCTTCGAGCACCGGCATATGCGCGGTCTTGCCGGCTTTCTCCGCGTTCTCGAAGTCGCGGCTCTCCGGCAGGTTGTGACGGATGTACACGCCGAGCGCGAAAATCACGATGCTCGCGAGAAACGGCAGACGCCATCCCCATGACATGAACTGATCGTGAGGCAGCGCTTGCGCCGCGAGGAACGCGCCCGCCGACAGCACGAAACCGCCGCCCACGCCGAGCTGACTCCACGCCGCGAAATAGCCGCGTTTTTCGGGCGGAGCGTTCTCGCTGATCATCAGCACGCCGCCGCCCCATTCGCCACCTGATGCGATGCCTTGCAGCAAGCGCAAGCCCGCGAGCGCCGCTGGGGCGGCCAGACCGACGTGCTCATAGGTCGGCAACAACCCGATGCCGAAGGTCGCAAAGCCCATGATCAGCAGCGTCCAGACGAGCGACGCGCGGCGTCCATAGCGGTCGCCGATATGCCCGAACACGATGCCGCCCAGCGGACGCGCGACGAACCCGATCGCAAACGCGGCAAACGCCCCGATCGTGCCGATCAACGGGTCCGCGTGCGCGGGAAAGAACAGTTGCCCGAGCACGAGCGCAGCCGCGGTGCCGTACACGAAAAAGTCGTACCACTCCATCGCGTTGCCGGCCACCGACGCAATGATGATTTTCCTGAGTGCGCGATCCGACTCTGCCGTGGCGCGCTCGGCCGTGATCGGGGATTGAACGGAGGACATGTCTGCTCGCATCTGAATTGGGGGAGTGCGGCCTTTCAGAAAAGGCTTCGCACGATACGCAGTGTCGAGGCGACAGGTAGTGGCGTCAAATTAGCCGAAAAGCAGGGCGGGTATCAGTGCAGCTAATATGCCCCGGCGTTCCCGGGCACCCGCGGGCAAGCTCAGCGTGCCGGCTGATGAAACATCGTATGGATGGTCTCGCGCAGCCACGCGATGCCGGGGTCCGCCGCGAACTGCGAGTGGGAGTGCACCTGGATTTCGATCGGCGGCAGCGGAAACGGCAGCGGCAGAATCCGGAACGCCTTGCCGCGGTTGAAGCGCTTCGCGATGCTTTTCGGAAAGATCACAGCAAGATCGGTATTCATCACGATCTCGGGCGCGACGACGAAATGCGGCAGCCGCAGCACGACCTCGCGCTTCAGGTTCAGCTCGTCGAGCCATTGCTCGACCATCCGATGCCCGGTCGCATTGGTGCTCGCGTACACGTAGCGTAGCGCGGTCAGATCTTCGCGGCTCGGCCTCGTCTTGCGCAACGGATGACCGGCGCGCACCACGCACACGTGCTCGTCGACGAACAGCGTCTGGCTCACGCAGCCCGCGTCGAGACCCGGCACATAGCCGAGCGCAAGATCGACTTCGCCGACGCGCATCGCCGCACTGACCGACTCGACCGGCACATTGGCAACCTCGATGCGGATGCCGCGCGCTTCGCGATCGAGCAGCGCGGCGAGCGGGGGCAAGAAGTAGAACTCCGACATGTCCGACATCGACACGCGAAACACCCGTCGCGCGGTCGACGGCTCGAACTTCGCCAGCTGCTGCACGGCTTCGTTGATGATCGCGAACGCTTGCGCGAGCGGCGGATAAAGGCGGTACGCGGCATCGGTGGGGACCATGCCGTTGGGCGTGCGCGAAAACAGCGGGTCTTCGAACAGAGTGCGCAAGCGGCGCAGCGCATGACTGACCGCCGGTTGCGTGAGACCGAGCCGATCGCCGGCCGCCGTCAGACTGCGCAGGTCCCAGATCGCGAGGAACACGCGCAGAAGATTCAGATCGGCGATGCCGGGATTCAGCTTGTTCATGCGCAGCTCTCGCAAACTAAGGCATGTCGCTGGCCGCGCGACGCGCCGGTCAATATGCGGCGAGGTTACCGTAGATGCTGCGCATTGCAAAATGCGGCGTCGCCCCGCTGTACGGCGGCAGCGCGTGGAAGTCGCGGCGCATCGCATCGCGCACCGGCGACGCGAGCGCATCGGTGAGCGCGCTCGCATCGTCGAACACGACCTTGTTGCGTTGCATCGCGCTCGCGCGCGCAAACGGCAAACCGCTGCGGCTGTCGATGCGCGTGTAGATCTCCATTTCGCGCAGCGCCGGCAATTGCAGCATCAACGGCGGATGATGCGCCAGATAGTGCGTAAGCCACGCGTTGAAGTCTTGCGCGACGCCTTCGTATGCGACCAGATAGGTGCAGCGTTGCGCGTTGTCTTCGACCGACGCAGCCTGCGGCGGCGCGAAGATGCGCACGGCCATCACCTGCTGCGAGAAGCTTTGCGGGCTGAATTCGGCGCGCATGGCCGAATGCAACGCGTGCGCGATCGCGCCGTCAGGTTCGAGCGCGGCTTCGAGCGGCTCGAGTTCGTCGAAGTACCACTGCAACACGCACGACGGCGCATCCGCCGCCGGCGCGATACGCGCATCGACCTGTCCCGCGATCGGCTCGTGCACGATCAGCTTGCGCAGCCCCGCGACTTGCGTGGCGGCCCGCAGCAGCGCGGGCGGGTCCGTGAGCGACTGCCGCGCGTCGCTCGTGCCGATCAGAAAGAGACAGATTTGCATCATCATGCCGCCTCGCAAGCCGCGACACCGGCACGCGCAAGCCGGTGGAACTGCCTGCCGAAGTAGACGAGGCCATCGCCGTCAATGCGCGTGGCGATCCGCTCGATCCGCACGAACATCACCGAGTGCGAGCCCACCGTCTTGCTGTCGACGATCTGTCCTTCGAGGCTCGCGAGCGCGTCGCCAAGCACCGGAGCGCCGAGCGCTCCCGGCTGCCATGCGCATTGATCGAAACGCGCGTCCATCGAGCAACCCGTCATGCCCGCGAACACGCGCGCCAGGTCCTGGCAGTGCGCGCCAAGGATGTTGATGCACAGGTTCGCGTTTTCGTGCATCACGTCATGCACATAGCTCGATTGATTGATGCACACCAGCATGGTCGGTGGCGTATCGGTCACCGAACAGACCGCGCTCGCGGTGATGCCGCAGCGCCCGCGCGGACCATCGGTCGTGATGATGTTGACGGCCGCGCCGAGGCAAGCCATCGCGTTGCGGAAGTGCGTGCGCGTTTCGTCGTGCGTCATGACAGTCGCTCCTACGTCGCTCAGGGATAGGGCGTGACCGGCGGTATGCCGACGAATAGCGCGCCCGACGCGTCGTAGCTGCCTTCGCCGAGAAACGCGTGCTGCGTGACGACGATCGAATCGCGCACCATCCGCTGCATGCGGCTCTCGCGATAGATCGCGCCGATGCCAGCCATCTTGTACGCCTGCATGACCACCTCGGCGCACGTATGCGCGGCATGCGTCGCGGAGAGCCGCAGCAGATTGGCCTCGCTGGGCGATACGGGGTCGCCCGCCATGACCGTGCGCCACGAAGTTTGCGCCGACTCGAAGAAGAACGCGCGCGCGCTGCGCAGATTCGCTTCGGCCTGCGCGAGACCCGAGCGATAGTACGCGCGGTCGGCAAGACGCGGCGCGCCGGTCGTCGTTCTGGTTACGCCGGACATACGGGCCAACAGGTCGAGCGCCGCGCGCGCGAGCCCGAGGTTCACCGCCGCATGCACCTGCGCCTGATATGCGACGGCGGGGTAGCGGTAGAGCGGCTCGTCGATCAGCGGCGCACCGCCGCGCACGAAGGTCCATTGCTCGTCGACGAACTTGTTTTTCAGGCGCAGATCGTGGCTCCCGGTGCCTTGCATGCCGACCACGTTCCAGTTGTCGACGATCTCGACTTCGCTCGCCGGGAACACAGCCGTGAACGGCTTGCCCGTGTTCGCGTCGCCGACTTTGCCCGGCGCGCCACCGATGCCGACGCCGATCCAGTCCGCGCCCTTGCAGCCGCTCGCGAAACGCCATTGACCCGACACGACGTAGCCGCCGGGCGCATGCTCGGCCGGTTGCAGGGGATACAGGCCGCCCGCGAAAACCTGGTCTGGACCGGACGCGTAGATGCGGGCCTGAGTCTCGACCGGCAGCGACGCAAGATACGTGTTCGCGGAGCCAAAGGCCGCGACCCATGCGGTCGAACCATCGGCGATCGCGATGCGTTCGAGCATCGCCAGAAAGTGTGGCGGCGGCAGCGCGTCGCCGCCGAAGCGTTTCGGCGTGCTCGCGCGGAAGATGCCCGCGCGCTTCATCTTCAGGATCATGTCGCGCGGGACGTGTGAAACCGCATCGAACTCGTCGCGGCGACGCTCGACTTCGGTGATCAGGTCATCGAGCGACAGCGGGCCCGTGTAATCGGGGTAGTCCTCCTGCGTGTCGATGATGGGTGCGTCGGCGGTGCAAGCGCGGGCGCTGGCGGTATGAACGGCGTGCATGCGCGTTACCTCTTGATTCGGTGATGTGAACGATGTCATTCGGTTTCCTGATGCGCTTCGATGCGCATCGCTTTCGGATAGGTCTCCCGGGCGAGCAGTGTCGCGATCACGGTGATCAGGCCGAGCACGCCGAGATACAGAGCGACCGGCGTCGCGCTGCGATAGTGCGCGAGCAGCGCCGTGGCGATCATCGGCGACAGGCCGCCGCCGAGCACCGAGGAGATTTCGCGCCCGATGCCAAGCCCCGAGAAGCGCAGATGTACCGGCAACAGTTCGCTGATGAACGCAGGCTGCGCGCCTTCGAGGATGCCGAGGGTGAGGCTGTTCGCCAGCACGAGGGCCGTGATCACTTTCCAGTATTCGCCGGAGCCGAGCAGCGCAAAGTACGGCCATGCGACGAGCACCATCGCAATCGCGCCGGCGAGATACACGGGCTTGCGTCCGACCTTGTCGGTCAGGTAGCCGAAGAACAGCGAGAACGGAATCATCAGCAGCATCGAAAGGGTCAGGCCGCCGAGCATCCAGCTCGATTTGATGCCGAGGAACTGGCCATACGCGATCGAGAACGCGAAGAAGATGTACGACGCACCGCCTTCGCCGAAGCGCAAACCGAAGATCGTCAGCACTTCGCGAGGACATTGCCGCAACACTTCGATCACCGGCATGCGAGTGTCGCGACGGGTTGCCTTCGCTCGAGCGAACGCGGCGCTTTCGCCGACCGAGCGGCGCATCCACAAGCCCAGCGCGACGAGCGCGGCGCTGCAGAGGAACGGAATGCGCCAGCCCCAGCTCAGGAAATCGGCAGACGACAGGTTCTGCACCAGCAGGAACGCCCCGGTCGACAGCACGAAGCCGAGCGCCGCGCCGCACGGACTCCACGCGGCGAGCGCGCCGCGCTTCGATTGCGGCGCGTTCTCATGGATCAGCAGGATGCTGCCGCTCCATTCGCCGCCCGCGGCGAGCCCCTGCACGATGCGCAGACACACGAGCAGCGCCGGCGCGGCGAGGCCGATCTGCTGGTAGGTGGGCAGCACGCCCATCAACATAGTCGCAGTGCCCATCGCGAACAGCGTCAGCATCGTCACGAGCTTGCGCCCGTAGCGGTCACCGAGATGTCCGCACAGCACGCCGCCGATCGGCCGCGCGATGAAGCCGACCGTGAAGCCGCCGAACGCGGCGATGGTGCCGGTGAGCGGATCGCTGCCGACGGGGAAGAACAGCTTGCCGAATACCAGCGCCGCGGCCGTTCCATACAGGAAGAAGTCATACCATTCGAGGATTTGACCCAGCACGGCGGTCGTGACCGCGCGTCGTACGCCGCTCGTCGCGGCGGCGGATCGGCGTGATGCGAGCGGGGCGCTCAGATCGGAATTCACGGCGTCAGAGTTCATGGCTCAGGGAGAACGAAGATTGAGGTTCCCGCATGACGATGGCTCTACGCAGCGGGGCGAATCACATCCGGACGACATGGCTGCACGATATGAGCGGCGATAAACGCGGTCAAATTCGGGCCAAAAATGGTCGATATGAATGGCGTGCATGGGCGAGGCCCGGATCGAGCGACGCGCGAATGGTGAGGAGTTCCAGGAGGTGGCACTACGGTGAGGGTTTTCGGGAGCAGTGGGCGGGATGCGCGACTGCTCACGCGGTGTGCGTCGGAACGGGGATAGAAATGAGGTGCGTCGAAGCGCGCAGCACGTGCTTCGCTGGCTTCAGCGTTGCGGTGAACGATTGCGTTTCGGACCAGCGAGCGCGGAGCGCGTCGGTGTCCAGTGCGCGAAAAACACGCTGAAATTCAGGGCTAAAAGTTGAAGCGAGCCTGTTGAGGTGAGGTCTTCCAGGATGGTGAGGATTTCCAGGAGTCGAGAGAACGACGCTTTGTGCGCCATGGTGAGGAGTTCCAGGAGGTCGGCCCCGCATTCGAGACCTCGCGCTCGCGGCAATTGCTCAATCCGAGTAGAACGGAAGCCTTTGGCTCCCGAAAAACCTCACCTGAGGGCGATCGCTCACGTTGCTTGGGGCTCCGTCAGAACTTTACCTTCAGCTGAAAACCAATCGTAAAGGGCAGATTGTCCGATGGGATCGGCGGAATGACGATGAAGTTCGCGCCGACGCGCTTGTATTCGAGCATCACGATCGGCGCGACCACCGGGCCGATCGTGTGATTGCTGCCAAGCCCCCAGTTGCCGTAGTTATAGCCAGAGATGATCCCGCCGATCGCCGCGATCCGAACGATGCCCCAATGCGCGAACTCCGGCGCCCACACGCCGCCGCCGTAGTAGGACGGCCGACGCAGCGAGTTGCGAAAGCCGCCAGCCGTCAGCGCCCACTGGTTGTTCAGCCAGCATTCGACGCCAAGCCCGGGATTGAACTGCTCGAAGTGCGTATCGGGATCGGGGTTGATGTGATACGAGCCGAGCATCGCGTCGACCCATACACCGCCGTCACACCAGTTGCCCGCGTGCGCCGCGGAGACCGCCGCGAAGCTGGCGAAAAGCGCCACCGCGGCGCGCCGGATATTCTTGTTCATCTGCCTGAAGTGCATTTCTTCTCCGTCACCGGTCGAGCGCCGGTGTCATGGTGTTCTGGCGATCCGCGTGCCGCCCGTCGCGCACTGTACCTGAAGCCGTGCGGTCGATATTGAGGACTCGCTCGGCCGGGCACGCGACGTGCCCCCGCAGCCGGAACCGCCACGATAACGGAGAACCGATGGCACCGTGATGAACAAGCGGTGAAGAAGTTCGCGGCGCGCATCGGCTGCGCCGCCGGCGATGAATGTGTTGGGAACGTCTACAGGCCGAGATCGGACAGGCTGGGGTGATCGTCGGGCCGCCGGCCGAGCGGCCAGCGATACAAGCGGTCGGCTTCGCGGATCGGCAGGTCATTGATGCTTGCGTGACGATGCGCCATCAGACCATGCTCGTTGAACTCCCAGTTCTCGTTGCCATACGAGCGGAACCAGTTGTACGAATCGTCGTGCCATTCGTACGCGAAGCGCACCGCGATGCGGTTGTCGGTGAACGCCCAGAGCTCCTTGATCAGCCGATAGTCGAGCTCCTTCGCCCATTTGCGGCGCAGAAAGCCGACGATCTCCGCGCGGCCATGCACGAATTCGGCGCGGTTGCGCCACACGCTATCCGTCGTGTACGCGAGCGATACGCGCTCGGGTTCGCGGGTGTTCCAGGCGTCTTCCGCGGCGCGCACTTTCTGGATCGCGGTATCGCGAGTGAATGGCGGCAGCGGCGGGCGGGCTTCGATCGTATCGGCCATGATGGTTCCTCGGTCAGGTTATGGTGGGCCGCGATGGCGGCCGTTTGGTTGCGGCGGGTTTCGCCGCCGCATCGAGCAAGGTCTTGCCAACCGCCCGCGCGTCGAGCGCCGCATCGGCTTCGCCGCTCACGAGCGCCACCGCAATCGCGCCGTCGAGCAGCACGAGCCATTGCCGCGCGAGCGGCGCCGCGCGACGCGCATCGATTTCGGCTTCCACGACGAACGCGTCGCATTCGGCACGCACGAAACCGAGCAGTCGTGTCTTGTGTTTGCGCGCGACGACGCGGATCGGATCGTCGGCGGATTCGATTTCGCCGGCCGCGTTCAGAAACGCGCAGCCATGAAAATCCGCCGATGCGAACCACTCGCGCAGCACGTCGAACATGCCGAGCAGGCGTCTGCGCGCGCCCTTGCCGCGCCGTTGCGTGCCGGCGATAAACCAGTTCATCCAGCGCTCGTCACGCCGTTCGAGCGCGGCCGCGATTAGCGCATCTTTCGACTCGAAATGCGTGTAAAAGCTTTTGCGCGCGGTGCCGGACTGCCGCACGATCGCATCGACGCCGGTTGCATGGATGCCGCCGACGTAGATAAGCGCCTCGGCGGCATCGAGCAGCCGCTCGCGCGCCGTGCCGGGCTGGGCCGCGTCGTTTGGATCGGTCGGAATCGTTTCGTGTGTCATGGACGAAAAGGTAGAACGATCATTCTCCCTCGTCAAGTTTTTCTTCGAGCTTCGGCGCTGTGGGTGCGCTTGCTGCTATCGTGATGGAGATCGCTTGATCACCGCTCAACCGGAATCGCTTCGATGAAACCATCCTCCGTTCGCACCGCGTGGGTACGCGCGCTGCTCGGCGCAACGCTGCTGGGCGCGGTGGCCTGCACGCCGATCCAGGTGCTCACGCATTCGGTCAGTCAGAACGAGGCGCGCGTGCCGCCCGGACGCTACGACATCGATCAGGACCATACGAGCATCACGTTCGATATCGATCACTTCAAATACACGCGCTTTACGATGCGTTTCGATCGCAAGCAGGGGGAACTCGACTGGAACGATGGCGGCCTCGAACACAGCACGGCGTCGGTCGCGATCGACGCCGCGAGCATCGACACGAACGTGCCGCTGCTCGACAAGATGGTGAAAAGCGACAGCATGCTCGACGTCGCGCGCTATCCGCAGATCCGCTTCGCGAGCACGCGTTTCGAGCGCACCGGCGAAGCGCGCGGCACGCTGAGCGGCGATCTGACGATCCGCGGCGTCACGCAGCCGGTCACGCTCGACGTCACGTTCAACGGCTTCGCGCCCGATCCGCTGACGAAGAAGGACACGCTTGGCTTTTCCGCGGACGGTCATTTCAGCCGCGCGAAGTTCGGTCTGTCTACCTGGTATCCGGCCGTCGGCGACGATATTCACGTGCGCATCCAGGCCGAGTTCGTGAAAACGCCCGCAGGCGCGTAAGCGCGCTGCGGGCGTCAGCGTTCAGACGGTGAGGTGCCGACTCAGGCAGAGGTCCAGTCGAGAATCACCTTGCCGCTTTCGCCGGAAAGCATCGTCGCGAAGGCTTCCTGATAGTCGTCGACCTTGAAATGGTGGGTGAGGATCGGCGACAGATCGAGGCCGCTTTGCAGCATCGCGACCATCTTGTACCAGGTCTCGAACATCTCGCGCCCATAAATGCCCTTGATTTCAAGGCCTTTGAAGATCACCTGGGTCCAGTCGATCGCGGTTTGCGCGGGTGGAATGCCGAGCAGCGCGATCTTGCCGCCGTGGTTCATCGCTTCGAGCATGCCCGTAAACGCGCTCGGCACGCCCGACATTTCGAGTCCGACGTCGAAGCCCTCGGTCATGTGCAGATCGTGCATCACGTCGCGCAACGATTCGCGCGACACGTTCACCGCGCGCGTCGCGCCCATCTTGCGCGCGAGTTCGAGGCGATAGTCGTTGACATCGGTGATCACGATGTTGCGCGCGCCGACGTGCCTGGCGATCGCCACCGCCATGATGCCGATCGGCCCAGCGCCGGTAATCAGCACGTCTTCGCCGACGAGGTTGAACGACAGCGCCGTATGCGTCGCGTTGCCGAACGGATCGAAGATCGCGGCGAGATCGTCGGAGATTTCAGGCGGGATCTTGAACGCGTTGAAGGCCGGAATCACCAGGTATTCGGCGAACGCGCCCTCGCGATTCACGCCGACGCCGATCGTGTTGCGGCACAGATGCCGGCGGCCCGCGCGACAGTTGCGGCAGAAGCCGCAGGTGATGTGTCCTTCGCCCGACACCCGATCGCCGATCGCAAAGCCGCGCACTTCCTGCCCCATCTCGACGATTTCGCCGACGTATTCATGGCCGACGTGCATCGGCACCGGAATCGTCTTCTGCGCCCAGTCGTCCCACTTCCAGATATGAATGTCGGTGCCGCAAATCGCGGTGCGCGTGATGCGGATCATCACGTCGTTATGACCGACTTCGGGCTTCTTCACGTCGGTCAGCGTGAGGCCCGGCCCGCGTTCGAGTTTTGCCAATGCTTTCATCTGCTTCTCCATTCGAATCACGCGGCGATCAGGTGGTGATGACGCCGAGCTCGCGACCGACGCGCGCGAACGCCTCGACGGCACGGTCGATCTGCGCCGGCGTGTGCGCGGCGCTCATCTGCGTGCGGATGCGCGCGCGGCCACGCGGCACCACTGGGAACGAAAAACCGATCACGTAGACGCCTTGCTTCAGCAGCGCATCGGCCATCTTTCCCGCGAGTTGCGCGTCGCCGAGCATCACCGGAATGATCGGATGTTCGCCCGGCACGAGCGTGAAGCCGAGCGCGCTCATCGCGCGGCGGAAATGCGCGCCGTTTTCGCGCACGCGTGCGCGCAGCTGCGCGCCTTCATCGCTGGCGAGCAATTCGAGTACCTTCAGCGACGCCGCCGCGATGCTCGGCGTCAGCGTGTTCGAGAACAGATACGGGCGGGAGCGCTGGCGCAACAGCTCGACGACTTCCTTGCGCGCCGCGACGTAGCCGCCCGATGCGCCGCCGAGCGCCTTGCCGAGCGTGCCGGTAATGATGTCGACGCGCGCCATCACTCCGCAATGCTCGGGCGTGCCGCGACCGTGTTCACCGATGAAGCCGACCGCGTGCGAGTCGTCGACCATCACCAATGCGCCGTACCTGTCGGCCAGATCGCAGATGCCGGCGAGGTTCGCGATGATGCCGTCCATCGAGAACACGCCGTCGGTCGCGATCAGTTTGAAGCGCGCGCCCGCCGCATCGGCTTCCTGCAGGCGCGCTTCGAGATCGCCGTGGTCGTTGTTCCTGTAGCGAAAGCGCTTCGCCTTGGACAGCCGCACACCGTCGATGATGCTCGCGTGATTCAGCTCGTCGCTGATGATCGCGTCGTTTTCGTCGAGCAGCGTTTCGAACAGGCCGCCGTTCGCGTCGAAGCAGCTCGAGTAGAGAATGCAGTCGTCGGTTTGCAGGAACGCGGCGAGCGCCGCTTCGAGTTGCTTGTGCACGGTTTGCGTGCCGCAGATGAAGCGCACCGACGCCATCCCGAAGCCGTCGCTGTCGAGGCCTTGCTTGGCGGCTTCGATCAGCCGCGCGTCGTCGGCGAGACCGAGATAGTTGTTTGCGCAGAAGTTCAGCACGTCGCTGCCGTCGGCAAGACGCACGTCGGCCGACTGCGGACTCGCGATCACGCGCTCGCTCTTGTAGAAGCCGTCGGCGCGGATCTGGTCGAGGGTGCCGCGCAGATGGGCAAGGTATTGGTCACGCATGAACGGGGCTCCTGAGAGTGATGGCGCCCGCATTCGCGTGCGCGCGGGAAGGGCGGCCTGTTATAGTCGGTTGTCAGCTTTATCGGATATTTTCGTTTTTCCGAACTAAAATCCGGTATATCGAACAACTCTAAACGATGGGTCAGGAAATGGCAAGTTCGGGTACACGCCGCGCCGCGGCCAATACGGCGCCCACCTCCGCCAGCGCGGCGTTACCGCCGAATGCGGCGATTGCTGCGCCGCCGCGCGTCGGCGAACAGATTCAACGGCTGCGCGCCGAGCGGCGCATGACGCTCGACGATCTGTCGCGCGCGGCCGGCGTGTCGAAATCGATGCTGTCGGAAATCGAGCGCGACAAGGCCAATCCGACGATCGCGGTTGCATGGCGGCTGACCAATGCGCTCGGCGTAAGCCTCGATTCGCTGTTTGCGGCGCCGAAGTCGCCCGAGGCAATCGCCGTTTCCGGACCGCACGATATTCCTACGCTAAGCGGTCATGAAGCGAAATACCAGTTGCGTGTGTGGGGACCGATCGAGCTGGCCGGCAAGTTCGAGTGGTACGAATTGACGCTGCGGCCAGGCGGGGCCCTCGTGTCGAACGCGCACGAGCCAGGCACGCGCGAGCATCTGACCGTGCTGCACGGCTCGATCGAAATCGAGGCGGCCGGCGCGACGAAGCGGCTCAAGGTCGCAGACACCGCGCGCTACGTCGCGGATGAACCGCATGCGATCCGCAACGTCGGCAAGAGCGAGGCCAAAGCGCTGCTGGTTGTGATTCACGGCTAGGCCGTTCGGCCAGGTTGCGCTTGATACTGTATGTTTGTACAGTATCAGGTGTCGATTGGAGCCGAGAATGAACAACCTGAAAACCGACCCTACCGATCAAACTCTCGCCGCGCTGCGCTTCCAGACCGCCGCGCGCGATCTCGAACATATCGTGCGCAGCATCGCCGCGCGCTACATCGTCAAGCAGGTGCCGCTCACGTGGCGTCTGCTCCATGCCATCGAAGCCGAGGCGCTGGCCGATCTCGGTTTTGCCGGCCGGCACGACGCGCTGATGCTCGGGCTGTTCCAGCGCCCGTCCGATCTGCCTTATCCAGAAACCGATGACGGCGTGGATTTCGGCACCTCCAATGCATTGCCCGCCGTCTTTGCGTTTGCCGTCAATGCGTACGAGGAAGCGGCGCGCCGGGCGGCGCTGCCACGGCCGGCCAATGCGCCCTTAAAGCGCGCCCGGGCGTGGGGCGGCTAATGGCGGCACCACCTCGGGATGGCTCGGATCCTCATCCATTCCTCGCGGTCGGCCTTGCGGCGGTCAGCGCCTACAATACGCGGACCAAACGGTGCAACTAACGGAAGGATTGCTCATGTCACCTCGTCATCTGTCCGACCCCGTTCCCCGTCCCGCGCCCTCTACCGATCTGTTCGATCAGCAACGCGAAGACTGGCGTCGCGACCCGCAGGTCGCGTTCGACGCGTGGCTCGCGAAGCAGCACTTCCGTCGCTCTTCGGCGTTGGTCTATCAGGCGCAGTGGGGGCAGTTTCTCGATTGGCTTGGCGCGCGGCAACAAAGCCTCGCGACGGTCGACACGCCCGCGATCGCCGAATTCGTCGCCAGCCTCGAGATTCGCAGAACGCAGCGGATCCGCTATTTGCGGCTCATCGAGCGCGTGCTCGATCACGTGCGCGAGATCGAATCGGCGTCGACCAACCCGGCTCGTTTCATCGCTCAGGACGGGGAAGCCGCGTGGCGCAATGCGCGCGACAATGAGCCGACCGGGTTTCTCACGCATGCGGAACGCACTGCGTTGATCGCACGGCTGTTCGCGCCGTTGCCGGCTTTGTCTACCGCGCAGCGCTGGAGAGAGCGACGCGATCGCGCGTTGATCGCGGTGTTTCTGGGCGCAGGACTGAAGACGGGCGAAGCGGGAGCGCTTACGGTTAGTTGCGTGAAAGAGGGCTCGCCGTGGGTCACGATCGAGTCCGCGAATCCAGTGCTGACGCGGCGCACGCGACTCGCGCCGTTTGCAACGGCGATTCTCGACGCCTGGCTAGCCGAACGCCGGCTGACGCAACTGGCCGGCAAGCTTGTGTTTCCCGCATCGCCGTCGGGCAGGCCGATGCATAAGGCCACGATGCTGCGCGCGGTGGATGCGCTCGTCGATGCAGCGGGGATTGCCACATCGCGCCAATCGCGGGCGAGTCCGCAGACCTTGCGCAACACGTTTGCGGCGGATCTTTTCGAAAGCGGGGTGGAGGCCGAACAGGTCGGACAATGGCTCGGTTTCGTGCAGGCGGTGTCCGCGAACCGGCTATATCGCGCGTGGCAAACGTGGATTGATCAGCAGGATTCGCCCGCGACAGAGGAGCCGGATCCAGCTTCGGCGCCGTTGGCCGAGCCCCGCCGTGACGGGCGTTTGACGCGGAAAGCGGGAGCCGGCGAGCCCTGAAGAGCCTCACCGTCGCGGTCCCGAATTTCCTCACCTTTGACGTTTTTTCCGTTGGATTGGCCGCCTCTGGTTAACGCATCGCGTGGACGGAGCGGGACGACGGCGCTGTGGTGCCATCGTTCGACAGGAACTGGTTCACCGCCGCGAGCCTTGATTCGCCGAGGCCGGAAGAGTGCTCGCATTCCGGGCACAACAGTTCGAAACGGTGATCGACCTGCGACAGCTCCGGCTCACCCTCCTCGCATTTCGGGCATTTCGCGGGCAGTGTCACGTGGCCGTCAGCCGCAGTGCCGATCATGCTCAACTCTTTGCTCGTGAGCCGCCCCTCAGTAACCAGCGAGCACAGCAGTACGGCGATGGCCGGATCGATGCCCTGCTGGCCACGCAGGGTGGCGACTTCTTTCGTCAGCGCGTCGACTTCGTCCGACTGCTCGCGCAGCTGCGCGTCGAGCCGATCGGCGCGCGCCTTGGCGGCGGCAATCTGCTGAATGAACTCGAATTCCTTGCGGCTCGCGTCACGCACGCCGGACTGATACGTCGCGGCCATGCTACGCAGCGAGTCGAGTTCGACCAGCATCGGCTTGACGCGCCGCTCGGCTTCCGCGACCGCATCCTTGATCTGCTGTGCATAGTGCTCCGTGCTTTGCCGCAATTCGACGTGCAACGCGTCGATCCGGTCGCGCAACGCAGCATTGGTGGTCTGTTCGTTTTCGAGCCGTTGCCGCAGCGCTTCGTTCTCCTGGTCGAGCCGACGCGTGGTTGCCTGCATGCCTTCAAGGTGAACGCTGCCGTGCGTAGTCGCGCTCGATAACTGGGTTTCAAGTGCGCGAACCCGCTCCCACGCGGCTTCGGCGCGCGCTTCGCTGCGCCTGATGGAGTCGTCGGCCGCATCCCGACGAATTTCCGCCTCGCGTACGCGCAGCTCGGCGGCGCTGATCTGCGCGCGGATCTCCTCACGTTCGCCATCGAGCGACGCTTTGGCCTGCACGACCGCTTCTTCGAATAGCGCGCCCAGCAGTTCGCCGGCGCGATCTTCGAGTGCCTTTGGTATCGCGCCCGCTCCGACCTTGACCCGCGATACGCTGCGGATGCGCTCCCAGAAATGATCGATGTCCTTCGGGATGTCGCTCGCGCTGCCGGTTTGCGTGAGATCGCGAACGGCTGCCATCGATGGTCGGATGCCGAGATCGAAAAAGAGCCGTTTGCAGGCATGCAGCGACAGATCCTGGCGGCGCACGCCCTGCGCACGCATTGATTCAAGCTCGTCGCGAATGGCTTGCCGCTCCTGATCCAGATTCATGTTTACCTCGATGTGGCTCGAATTGGATGGATCATAACAATTTACGTAGTGTTTGCTACCGATTTATCGGTGGCGAAGGGATTGGCGCATACCGACAGGCTTTTGTGTGCAAATTGCGATAGTAAACACGCGGGGACCGTTTTTCTCCGTGAAACAAAACGAAGAATAGCTAATAAGCCCTTGTATTAGAAGAATTTTGTTTGATTCTCGCATGATCGCGCACTGTTTCACGATTGATCGGCAATGGCTGCGGGGTGTTGGGCCCGTGTTTCACGGGGCTCGCGGGTGCAAGGCTTGAGAGTAATAAAAATAAACACCTTTGAACCCTTGTTAAAAACGTTAACGACTCGGCAGACCCTTATCTGGCGGGGCTTTCAGCCCAGCAAGGTGAAGCTTTGCGGGAGACTTGGTGAGGGTCTGCGGGAAGCTCGGGTGATGGGGTTCGGGAAGCTCGGTGAGCGGCTCCGGGACGGAACGTGAGCGGGTTCAGGAAACGCCGTATACGTGGGGTTTGGGCAAAGGTGAGGTTTTGCGGGACTTCGCAGCCGCGAAGCGCCCGACAGCCCTCGAAAGTGTTTGTTCGGTTTGGCCTGCAGCAAGGTGAGGGCTTTCGGGAGGCTCGCGAGCGTGGTTTTTTGCCGGTTTTTTGGGGTGGATAACCGCTTGGGTGAGCCGTGGCGGGAGAAAACGTGAAACGAAGGTGAGAGTTTTCGGGGCGCGGGGTCCAATTTTGCTTTCTTTTTGAGCATCCAGACTGCTGAGGTGAGGTTTTACGGGAGCCAGGATGGATTTCGACACATCGATTGCCCGAAAGACCGGTTAGCGGGAACCGCTGGCGATTGGAAAGGTGAGGGGATTCGGGGGAGCTGGCTTATCAGCAAATCCGCGAGCTGATTTGGCCGGCGATTTCGTCAAAAGTGAGGCTTTTCGGGAAGGTCTGGATAGGGTTCTGCGCATTAAGGTGAGGAGATTCGGGACTGAAACGCGGGTCATCGGCCGGAGATGCCCGGCAGATGGCGATTTGCGAGTGTAGGTATACCGAGTCTCTGATTGCAGAGGTGAGTTTTTCCGGGAGATCCACGGGACACAATGAAAGTGCTGCGATGCGAAAAAACAGGCCTAAGGTGAGGTTTTACGGGGACACCCGGTGGTTCAAATACGAGATGGGGTTATCGCAAGTCACGGAAATCATTGATTTTTTGCCTGTCCTCCAGCAAAGGTGAGAGTTTTCAGGAGTTCTTTGGAAGGGAGCGCCGGGGCCTCCGTAAACGTCAAAGGTGAGGCTTTTCAGGAGATTGCATTGGAGAAATGCGGTACTGGCGCGGCATGAGCGCGTGTCGTGTTGTGCCGTTCCGCGGTGCTACGGTGAGGTTTTTCGGGAGCATCGGAGCGGTGAGGATTTGCCTGTGGTTGGATCTCCCCTTTTCGGCAGCTTCGGACGAAGCTCGAAGTCGAAACTGGTGGTTAATGCTGGCAGGTTCTCGGCGGTGAGGGCTGAATCGTCAGCGGAGGTACCAAGCAGTCGAATGGCGCGCCCGACGACAGGAAGCCTGATGCAGCGACAGCAGGGCTGACGGGGCGCCTGTCGCTGGCCCACGCCGCCTTGCGGGTCCGATACCGTGGGGGCATTCCATCTATTGATCCGGACTGTGCGTCGGCCTGCAGCACGCGATGCTCGACGAAACGATCGCGAGGCCGCACGACAAAGTCTTCACCCGCCCCGGACACCATCCGTTTGCACGAGGTTCTCGAAAAAATCCGCGAAAATTTTCGAGGTGAGGAGATTCGGGATCACATGCTCCCAGTTGCCGCACGCGGCGAAACGCGCCGGATTCGCAAACGCCGCGACCGGCAAGGAGAGCCCGATCCTGGCGGCACGCACACGAGGTGAGGGTTTTCGGGAGTTGCTCGAGGTGAGTTGCGCTTCGTAAACTCGCTTCACCGGCAATGGTGAGATGGGCGCTATAGACGCATATCACCACAGCCGGTATGCTCTCGCGAAATCCCCTCCTCACCTCGACGCATGGCTACGAAGCGCGCGAAAAAGACCGATGTTGTCAGCCCGAGCTCGGCTGAGCTGCGCAAAGCCGTCGAGGCGATCGCGATCCAGCCCAAGAGCGGCAAGATCACGCTGCTCACGCGCAAGCTTTTTAACGTGTTACTCGCGGTGGCCCAGCAAGCGGATGAGTCGGGCGACACCTATCGGGCGCTTCTGTCCGACATCGTCGCCAATTCCGCGTTCGATTCCAATGACACCGCGCTCGTCAAGGAGCATCTGCGCCGCATGGTGTCGGTGCAGGTTGAGTGGAGCACCGGCACGTCGAGTCAGAAGCCTGGCCGCAAATGGGGTATTTCGACGCTGATCGCGGACGCGGAAATTCTCGAAGATCCGACCACGCGTCGCGTCTGGGTCGAGTTTTCGTTTGCGCCGAAGATCAAGAAGAAACTGCTCGATCCGGTTCAGTATGCGCGGCTGAGTCTGCAGTTCCAGAGTCAGCTGCGCAGCAGCGCGGGCCTCGCACTCTACGAGATCTGCGTGCGCTACCTGACCAACCCCAGCCACTTGACGATGCGCGAGACCTGGGAATGGTGGCGGCCGATTCTGTCGGGCACGCCGGATACCGAAGCCGGCGACGAGGCGAAGCGCGAGTACAAGTATTTCAAGCGCGACTACCTGCGCCCGGCCATCGCCGAGGTCAACGCGGTCACGAACATTTTTGTCGAGCTGATCGAGCATCGCGAGGGTCGGCGCGTCGCTGAAATCCAGTTCCGCGTGACCGAGCGCAAGCAGCCGATGCTCGCGCTCGACGAACATCCAAACGTGTTCGACAGCACGCTGGTCGATCGGATGGTGAAGATCGGCATTCCGCTCAAGGAGGCGCAGACGCTTTACGCGGACAGCGAGGAGAACCGAATCCGCGCGGCGCTGCAGATGACCGAGCAGCGTATGCGCAGCACGTCACTGCCGCCGGTGCGCAGTGCGCCGGCGCTGTTCAAGGATGCGTTGAAGAAAGGCTATGCGCCGCCGGTCGAGGCGCTGCCCGCGGATGGCGGCACCAGCAAGGCCGCGGCGTCGCCGGCCGACGATCTGAAGGCGCGTCTGCTCGGCGAATACTCAGCTTACCGTCGCAAGCAGGCCTACGAGTTGTACAACGAACAGGGCGAGTCGGAGCGCGATATCGCGCGACAGTCGTTCGAGGAAGAAGAATTGCCGGGGCTCGGTACGCACATGCGCGACGACTGGCGGCGTCGCGGGCTCGAGTCGAAGATCGTCGAAACGGCGTTCTTCGACTGGCTCGCGCGCAGGACCTGGGGCGAACCGACCGACGGCGATCTGCTCGCCTTTACACTGAGCCAGTCGCGCGCGGCCTGATGGGTCGATAACTGCCTTTGGAATCCAGGCGGCGGTGCATGCGCACCGCCCTCACGTCTTACTTCAGCATCTTCTCGATCTGCCGCAGGATGTCGTCGCGCTTTTCACGCGTGAGGCCTTTCAGGCGCAACTCGAGCCGGTCGTCCCCATACGACTTCAGATCGCCGACCGACACACCACCAAGCTTGATTTCCAGACGTTGCGCGTAGCGCTGCCGGCCCGCCGGTTTGGCGCTTTCCTGCGAGGTCGCTCGGCCTTTGACGATGTCGGCGACCTGGCGTGTGCTCAGATCGTCGGAAAGGATCCGGTTGATCAGTCGCAGTGTCGCCTCCGCGCCGCGAGCCGTGTGGTAGCGGCCCACCTGATACGCCATGTTCGAGCCGAAGCGATCAGGGCGCGCGACCATCTCCTGCATCACGGTTTCCGGGAGTTTGGCGATGGACAGCGCGACTGCGACCGTCGATTCGTCGAGGCCGAGATGTTCGGCCAGTTCCTTCTGGCTCTGGAAATGCCGCTCGTCGAGAAAGCGTCGCCACACGACCGCGTTGTCGAACACCGTCTGCGAGTCGCGCTGCACGTTGAGGTCGTAACCGAGCTTGTAGCTTTGGATGCCGATCGGCAGATCGATGACTATCGCTTTCACCGACTCCTTGTTCGCTTCTTTCAGCGCGCGCACGCGTCTGCCGCCGTCACTGACGAAGTAGGTGCCAGGGTTGTCATAGTCGGGAATGACGTGAATCGCCTGCTGCTGCCCCTGCTTCGCCAGATTGACGGCAAGCTCCGCAATCGACGACTTCACATAGAAGTGCCGTGGATTGAACGGGCTCGGCTTGATCGTTTTGAGCGCCAGTTCGACGATCTGGCCGGGACGATAGCCGTGCTCGAGCCTCCAGGCGCGGTAGGCCGCCGATTCGTTGTCCGGATCAGGAATCTCCGCGTCCTGCAGACGCGACGGCAAGACGGCCGGAATCGGATGCCCGGCGATCGCGGGAGTTTTCGGCTCGTTTCTGACCAGGCCGTCGATCGCATTCAGACGGTCGAGCGCGGTGCGCTTTTCGCTGCTGGACGTGTCAGGACGTGCTTGAAAGCCTTTGGCGAACTGGGACGGTTTCATTCAGGGTCCTTTATGCGCATAAATTCACGGGAGCAAGGCGGCGATCTCGTTGGCGCACGCCCGTACTTCGAGCGCGGCGAGCTTCGCGCCGCGGTCGTTCATCTGAAGCACCGTTTGCCCTAACGCCATTGCCTGCTTGTAGGCTTCGCGCGTGGGAATCTGGGTCTTGAGGAGAGGGAAGCCGAGTTCTTCGAGCGCGCGTTTCAGTTCGCGCGTCAGCATCCGTTTCTCTTCAGTCTTGTTGAGCAGGAACACGGCTCGCAGGTCTTCGTTCATGACCTGCGCTTGCTGGACCAGCTTGACGAGACCGATGCTCGACCAGTAATCGGCAGGGGACGAGGAAGTTGGGATCACCGCAACGCTCGCCGCAAGCAGAACGACGCCGGAGACTTTTTCGGTGATGGATGGCGGGCAGTCGACGACGATGATGTCGTAATCAGCCACGAACTTCTTGATCTCGCGATGGATCTGGCTGCCTGCTTCGGACAGGTTGACGACGGCGAATGGAATACCGATGTCGCCGTCGGAGGCAGCACTGGCCCAGTGAATCAAAGTATTTTGGCCATCCGCGTCGACGACGAGAACGCGTTTGCCTTTCTCGTGAAATGCAGCGCCGAGATGCATCGCGATGGTGCTCTTCCCGACCCCGCCTTTCTGCTGTGTTACCGCGATGATTTCTGCCGCCAAATTTCACCTCCTCTTTTTAGACGCAAATGGATTTTACCTGGTTGAATTGCTATTTCAAATGATTTGCGTAAGCGCAGTTCGGAAATTGGCCATTCGGCAAAGGGTTTATGCGCAGAAAGAGGCATCGGACGTGTGCCCGGATCTTGCGGGATATCAGAGCAAGCGTGGATTGGGGCTTAAGGGTTGCTGATCGCTGTCTTGCCGCGGCAAAGGGAAAGTAACGAGTGCTCGCGTACTGCGTGCACAGTCGTCGGTGACTGTTCGCGATTATTCTCGGGCCGATGTGCTGGGAAAAGGAGCGCACGCGTCTGAGCGACCAAAGGGGTGAGGAGGTGCCAGACTTTATGCGCATAAAGTTCGCGTCCCAATTGGCCCGGAGGGACGATTCGTCGTGAATTCGTCCGACACCGATTCTCCCCAGACATGGCGGCAAGCGTCAAGCGTGCGTCCGGTGCTTCATCAGCGGGGAATATAGGTTGTCGCTTGAATCGCGCCCGCGCGAGCGAATCGCAGGCGCGACTAGAACTCAGGGTGCCAGCGTTAAACGGTTCCCACTCGCCTCGAAGGCGGTGTGGGTTTATGCGCATAAACCGACCCACCTCGCCGATGTTTCAAACAACGCGGATGCCGCGCAGTCATCCCGCGCCACGTCATCAAGTCACCCGCTAAAATTCCCGAACCCTTCTAACCGTCACAGCAACCTTCAACGGCGTAAGCCCCGAATCCAGCCATGATCACCATCTACCACAACCCCCGCTGCTCCAAATCTCGCACCACCTGCGAACTCCTCGCGAACACCTACAACCCCGCAAACGAAGCGACGGAAATCGTCGAATATCTGAAGAAGCCACTCACCGTCGCAGAGCTCGAGAAGCTCAATGCTCAACTCGGCTGTCCCGTCCGCGAAATGATCCGCGACACCGAGGCTGAATATAAAGAGCTCAATCTTGCCGACACGTCGCTGACGGACGCCCAGCTCTATGAAGCATTGGCGATGCATCCGATTCTGTTGCAACGACCGATCGTCGTCAGAAACGGACGGGCTGTCATCGGCCGCCCGCCGGAAAATGTCGCCGCGCTTTTCGCCTGATCGCGCGACCGTCGAAGTAAAACGATGCGGGCGATGCGGACTCGAACTGCTGCGCTAGGCTTTACCGGACAGCGCGGCATCCTTGGTCACGATCTTCGTCGGGATCAGATGCAGTTCGGTGAACGTATCCGCGATGCGCTGTTGTTCCGCAAGTACGTTCGCGTCGACGGGCTTGTAGATATGCGCGTAATGCCGCAAGCCTGATTCGATCACGCTCGCGTCGAGCCCTTGAATCGGCGCGAGTTGGGCGGCGGCCTCGCTGTAATGGCCGCGCACCCACTCCCCTTCCTTGCCGACTTCATCGATCACGATCGCAAGGACGTCGCCGTTCTGTTGCGCGAAGGGCCGCGCGCTCAGAAAGAACTGGTGGTGACTCACGATACCCTCGGCATCGGCGAGCTGCCGCGCGTTCGTTTGCCGCCTGGCGGCTTCGAGGAACGGATCCCAGATCGCCCACGCATCGACCGCACCGCGCTCGAAGGCCGCGCGTGCATCGGCGGGCGGCAGATACACGGGTTGGATCTCGCTGAACTTCACGCCGTTCTTCCGCAACGCGGCGACGAGAAACCAGTGCACATCCGAGCCCTTGTTCAGCGCAATCTTCTTTCCCTTCAAATCGGCCAAGGTTTTGATTGGCGCGTCCGGATGCACGAGGATGCCTTCGGCGTGCGGCGTCGGTATTTCATACGCCGTGTAGACGAAATTGGCACCCGCGGCCTGCGCGAAGACGGGCGGCGCTTCGCCCACATAGCCGAAATCGATCGCGCCGACGTTCAGCCCTTCCAGCAATTGCGGCCCAGCCGGAAACTCGGTCCATTCGACCGTGATGCCAAGTGGCGCGAGCCGCTTTTCGAGCGTGCCGTGCGCCTTCAGCAATACCAGGGTGCTTGCGGCTTTCTGATATCCGATGCGAAGTTCTTTTGCATGTTCATTGGCGGCAAATGCGGCGGCGGAGAAGACCGGCAACGCGGCGGCGGCCAGCGTTGCGCCTACGCCGGCCAGGAACGTACGGCGCGTCAGCAGCGGATCACGGGACATGAGAATACTCGTCGAAAAAGAATTTAACGGACGCCAAAAGATGGTCCGATTGGCTCCGACGATAATTCGTCTGCGGGCCTGGACGAACCGATAAATTCGCATAAGCAAATCATGCGGCAGTCGTGAAGCATTGCCCAAAGCCCAACCTATCCCCTCCCGCTACAGTCGACCGGCAAAAACAAGCGGCCGCGACCACCAGCTCGCGGCTGCATCGATCGACTGCAAACGAAGAGAGGAAAAAAACCGCCGTGCCTGTAACGACAACACTGACACCGTGGGCCGCCCACGACACCCAACTGATCCTGTCGTGCGCGCTTGGACTAGCACTGATCATCATCTTCATCAGCGTGCTGAAGCTCGCGCCGTTCCTGTCGATCCTGGTCGGCACCTTCGCGGCGGGCTTCACGGCCGGCCTGCCGCTCGAAGCAGTCGCGAGCGCGTTCAGCAAAGGCGCCGGCGCGTTGCTCGGCGACGTCGGCATCATCATTGCGCTGGGGCGCGATGCTCGGTGCGTTTATGGCCGAATCGGGCGCCGCCGACCGGCTCGTGTCGACGATCCTCGCGCACTCGACCCCGCGCACGCTGCCGTGGATGATGGCCGTCGTCGCGCTGCTCATCGGCCTGCCGCTGTTCTTCGAAGTCGGCCTCGTGATGATGGTGCCGATCATCTTCGTCATGGCGCGTCGCGCGCAGCAGCCGATTCTGCGCATCGCGATTCCCGCCCTAGCCGGTATGACCACGCTGCATGCGCTGCTGCCGCCGCATCCGGGTCCGCTGATCGCGGTGAGCGCGTTGCACGCCGATTTCGGTTTGACGTTGGGCCTCGGCCTGATCGTGGCGCTTCCCGCTGTGGTCCTCGCCGGTCCGCTGTATGGCATCTGGCTGTCGAAACGCATGCACGTCGTCGAGCCTGAAGAAATGGGCAAGCTGTTCACCGCCGAGCAGAACGGCTTCGAGCCGCCGGGCTTCGCGATCTCTCTGATCACGATCCTGCTGCCCGTCATACTGATGCTCGGGCGCACGGTCGCGAAGCTTCTGCTTCAGCCCGAAACGTTCCTCTTCAATACGCTGAATTTTCTTGGTGAGCCGCTGATCGCGCTGGGCCTCACCGTGCTGTTCGCGGTGGTCGCACTGGGCTGGTCGCGCGGCATGGCGCGCGAGCGCGTCGGGGGCATTCTGCGCAAAAGCCTGCCGCCGATCGCCGCGCTGTTGCTGACGATCGGCGCGGGCGGCGGTCTGAAGCAGGCGCTCGTCGTCGCGGGCATCAGCACGACGATCGGCAAGATCGCGGTTGGGGCGCATATGCCGCTGATCTTGCTCGCGTGGTTGATCGCCGTCGCGCTGCGCCAGGCCACCGGCTCGGCGACGGTCGCCACGACGACGACGGCCGGCATCGTCGCGCCGGTCGTTGCGGGCCTGAGCACGACGCACAATTCGCTGATGGCGCTCGCGATCGGCGCCGGCTCGGTGTTCTTCTGCCACGTGAACGACGCCGGCTTCTGGATGGTCCGCGAATATTTCGGACTCCAGCTTAAACAGACTGTACTGGTGTGGTCGGTCTTGCAGACGATCGTATCGGTCGTCGGTCTCGCGTTGACGCTCGTGCTATGGAGCGCGTTGACATGAGGCAGCAAGCCGCGCCTCGCGTCATCAACAACAGGAGCGACCGTCATGCTCGAATTGCGACCAACCTGCGAAGGCTGCGGCAAGTCACTTCCGCCGAACGCGCCCGACGCAATGATCTGCACCTATGAATGCACGTTCTGCGAGGTCTGCGCGCTGACGAGGCTGCGCAACGTGTGTCCGAATTGCGGCGGCAATTTCGCGCATCGGCCGATTCGCACCCGCGCGCAACTCGCCAAACATCCGGCGCGTGCCGATGCGCACCCTGTCGGCATCGATGAGGCATTGCATGCTCGCTTTTTCGAACGCTATCGCGACGTGCCGATCGGCGAGCGCTGAACTGCGGTGTGGCAGAGCGGCAAATCACTCGTCGCCGCTCACCTTTCCATCCACGTTCGCCACTCCGCCCGCCACATGCGCGGCGACCCGCAACAGGCGGATCTGTTTGCGATAGTTCCGGCACCCGCTGCAGGTCGGCAGATGCAGGCGGATCGCGAGCCATTCGCCAGTCGACAGGGAGCGGTCGAGCGCATCGGATAGCAGCCGCGTGATGTCCTTACATTTCCCCATTCGCATCCTCGCTGGATAGGCCTTTTTCGCTCAGGCACGTGCGCAGCCGCAGCCGCGCGCGATAGATCAGCACGCTGCAATGATTCGCGTTGATTTGCAGTTCGGCACAGATCGCCGCGATGTCGAGGTCGAGAAACTCCCGCATCATGAACACGCGTCCAATGTGCTCGGGCAAATGCTCGAGGCACATCTCGAACAGCGTCCAGAATTGCTGCTGGCGCAATGCGGTTTCGGGTGTCGGCCACGGACGCGGTTTGGTCGCGCCCGACCAGTGGCCGTTGTCCTTGAAGAGCTCGCGATCGAGCAGCGCCTCGCCGTCGAGTTCGGCTTCGAGCGCCGACAGATTGACCGTGCGCTGGCGCGCGCGCAGCGTGTCGACGAGCTTATGGCGCAGGATGCCGAACACCCAGGTCTTGTGCTCCGACTGCGCGGCGAAACGCGTGGCTTGAGTCCACGCGGCGGTCAGCGCTTCCTGCACGGCGTCCTCGGCGGCCGCGGCGTCGCGCAATTGCAGACGGGCGAAGCGCACGAGGTCACGCCGCAATTGCGCGAGATAAATGGGATCGTCCAGCGAGGGAGCGCCTGGCTGCGTCACGGCATGCTCCGTCGCTGCGCTGTCGGCCGCGCGCTGCGCTGCGCTGTCGGCCGCGCGCTGCGCTGCGCGTGTCGTCCTGAAACGTCGTGATTCATGAGCAGATGGTCGTCCTCGCACGGTTTGCGGATGCGTGCGCCATTCTCCCTCACGTTCCTGCCATAGCGAATCGGTATTGAACATATGCCCCTTGGCAATCGATGCCCGAGGAGCTTCGTCGCGCGGCGCGGCCGCTTATGACACCGGAAATTAATTGTTGCAAGAAATGATATTTCGAGCCTGCGCGCGACAAGGCTGCCGGATCGCCATACGGGCCGCTCAACGCGTCGCGGTCGACCACCAATTCAAAGCCACCACGCAATAGGGATTATTTCAATTTATAAAATAATGTCTTCTCATCTTCGCTGTTTGTGGATGCGGGCCCGCTCGCTATTCTTCACGCCATCGATCGCATCAGATCGCGCAACCAACACACAAACGAGGACGCACACCATGAAACGCATTTTCTCCGCCCTGATCGCTTCGGCCGCGCTGTTCGCAGCGGCTTCGGGTGTCGTTCACGCCGACGCTCCGGCTTCGACCTGCAACGGCCCAGCGTCGTACTGCAACGTATTTTTTGGCAACTGATCGCCACGTCGAAATGCGCAGCAAGGAAGCATGAGAAAAGGGCGCCGGCAACGGCGCCCTTTCGTATTCCAGTATTCAGCATTCGGCCTGCATGGGATACGGCGGCGTCAAGCGGCCCCTTCCAGCTACGGCCGACGGACAAACCCGCGAGTGCTAGCGGCTCGGCGCCTTCCCTCCGCCATCGAGTCCGGCGCCCGTGCGCCACACCTGTTTGCCTCGTTCCGACAACTCGCCGCAGCTATGCGTGGCATCGGCTTCGACGCCGTCGACGGCCATCTCGCCGCCCGCCGGCTCCTGCGCGCGCTGCCGCGCCTTCTTGCGCGCGGCGACCGCTTCGTCGTGGGATTTTCCTGCGTAGTCGAGACTCATGATCCGGTCCTCCAGAATGTCGATGGTGTCCATTTGCCTCAGATCGCCCTGGCCCGAAGGCATGCTTGATTGACAAGGCAAAAGTTCCACTTATCCACAAGGTTATTCAGCGAATCTGTGGATAACTTTTCTAGCCGCGAGGTTATCCACCGACAGGTGCCGCAAAAACCCTTCCCGATCCGCTATTACCTGGCCATATCCGCCAGGGCCTGGGCGTTTCGCGCGGCTTTTGCCTATGATGGACAGTTCGTACTCTCTGCGCGTCGAGCGCCTTACCTGAGGAAGCGAATATGGCCTATCACATTGCAGTAGTCGTCGGCAGCCTGCGGCGGGATTCGTTCAATCGCCAGCTGGCTCAGGCGGTGATTTCCCTTGCTCCAGCCGATTTCACCTTCGAATACATCGATATCGGCTCCTTGCCACTGTACTCCCAGGACTACGACGCCGACTATCCCGAGGCCGGCAAGAAGCTCAAGGAGCGCGTGCAAGCCGCGGACGGTCTGCTGTTCGTGACTCCCGAATACAACCGCTCGATACCGGGCGTCCTGAAAAATGCGATCGACTGGGGTTCGCGGCCGTGGGGCACCAACTCGTGGGCCAACAAGCCCGGCGCGGTGATCGGCACCTCGGTCGGTGCGACCGGTAGCGCGCTCGCTCAACAGCATCTGCGCAACGTGCTCGCCTATCTCGACGTCGCGGCGATGGGGCAGCCCGAGGTGTTCATCAAGCACGATCCAGCGGTGATCAACGAAAAAGGCGAGATTGTCAACGACGGCACGCGCAAGTTTCTGCAAACGTTCATGGACCGCTACGTCACGTGGATCAAGCGGCACGGGGCGGTGTAGCCGAGCCTCGCGCCGCTGACCGCGTCCTGACCATCCGCCGAAGCAACGCGAACGCCGCGCGCGCCGCGTAAGGCGGCCGCGTTCGTGTCGCTCGGCGCATCGCCTACACGTGGTGATGGCCGGTCACCCGCTCCCAGCCGTGACGCACCGCGAGCTTGAAGCGCTCCCACGTGCTGTCCGGCGACGTGGTTTCCCAATGGCGGCGTGCTTCGGGCTCGATCTCATCCCACGGACGATTGCGGAATCGTGCGTCGCGAGCGATCTCCGCGCCGTAGCGATAGGCCGGCACATAGTCTTCGTAGCGCGCGTTCGCGGCGGCGTACTGCTCGTCGTAGTGCGTGCGGAAATCTTCTTCGTATTCCAGATATTCGTTCGGCATCTGGGCGCCGGGACCGGTGCCCGGCTGCCCGCCTTCGGGAACGATGTCGGACGGCTGCATCACCGCGCCCGAGCCCGGTACCGAGCCGGCGGCGATCGCGCTGCGTCCCGCATCGCCGGCGAGCGGATCGACGATGGGTTCGTTGACCGGATCGCTCATCGGCCGTTCGCTGATCGGCGGCGGCGCGAACGGCTTGGCGGCGGCGCCGATGTCCGCCGGCGGCATGGCGGTCAGCGGATCAGGGCGCGGGGTGTCGGGAGTGGGCATGGTGTCGGGTGCGGTCGTACCGGTCGCCGAAGTGGCGCCCGTCGCGCCGGCGATTCCGGTCGATTCGGTCATGGCCGCCGCACCCGCTGCGCCGCTGCTCGAACTCACGCCCGCCGCCCCCGGTGTCGCGGTGGTGTCGCGCATCCCGGGCGTCGCACCCGCCTCGGTCGTTACGCTCGACGTGCGCGGCGTTCCCGGCATCACCGCGCCGATGCCCAGCTCATCGAGTATCGAGTGGTCGCGGGCGGTGGCGACCGGCGTGTCCGCTTCGGGCGGGCGGTCGCCGATATCCGTCGCGCCGAGCCGCACGAGCGTATTGCGCGCCAGCTCCGCATGCGACTCGCTCGCCGCGTGGACGCACACGAGCACCGCGCCGCGCCTCATCGCCTCAGCATAACGCGCAGTGTCCGATGGGCGCGGACCGGTCGAGAACAGGCTGGCAAGAAAGCGCTCGATATTCGCGAGCACGCCCGCGTTGGCGACTTCGCTGGTGGCCGAGCCAACCGAAGGTTCGGCGTTCGCCTGCAACTCGATCTTCTCGCGCGCAAAGCCGGTTTGCACGAGCGTGTCGCGGGCGGTTTCGGCCTGCATGTAAGTGTCGAATAAACCAATCACGGTATGTTGCATGGTTGTCTCCCGACATGTTCTGCTGGAACGGGCGGCGCTCGCGGCGTCGTCCCCTTGTCGTCTGCGGGCAAGCAAGCTTCATGCCCCCGCACCGCCGCGCGGCGGTGCCGCGTCCCACACGCGGCGCCCCGCTGCCCGGCGTGCCACGCATGACGCGGGCTCACGATGAAAAAAGCGCGGCGTGTAAGCGCCGCGCTTTTTACAAGGCCTGGTAAATGCCGCCGACATATCGTCGACATCAGGTATCGGCCGGATGCGTGGCGGCATCGTTGCTCGTTTGCACGGCGTCGTGCTGGATCGTTTCGAGCAGTTGCTCCAGCAGTCCGATATCGAACGGCTTGGACAGCACGCGCACGTTCGCGTGCCGCGCGCGGTCGAGCTCTTCCGCGTAGCCGGTGACGAGGATGACCGGCAGCTGTGGGTCGAACCTGAGCACCGCTTCGGCCAGATCGATGCCGTTCATCTTGCCGGGCATGTGGATGTCCGACAGCACCAGATCGAACGGCAGCGGCCCGCCGGTGCTCGCGCGCTTCGCGCGGGCGTCGTCGAGTACACGCAGCGCCGTGTCGGCGTTGAACACGCAGGTGACCTGATGACCCATCATCTGCAGCAGCGCCTCGGTGCCGGCGGCGACTTCTTCGTTGTCCTCGACGAGCAGCACGCGCAGACCCTGCGGCACGCCGCTTTCGGTCGCTAGCGCTTCTGCAGGTCCGGCCGTGTGCGGCTCGCTCGACGCGCGCGGCAGATAGAGCCGCACCGAGGTGCCCGCGCCGATCGCGCTGTCGATTGCCGCTAGCCCGCCCGAGCCCTCGCAGAACGCGAAGACCTGCGGCAATCCGAGTCCCGTGCCCATGCCTTTGGGCTTGGTCGTGAAAAGCGGCTCGAACGCGCGCGCGAGCACGTCGGGCGCCATGCCGGCGCCGGTGTCCTCGAGCGACAGTTGCACGAACTGGCCGGTCAGCGGAAAGCCGTCCTCGTGACGGAACACGACATTGCTCGCGCGCACCGTGAAGCGCCCGCCGTTGGCCATCGCATCGCGCGCATTGACGGCGACGTTGATCAGCGCGAGCTCGAGCTCGGCGACGTCGACGCGCACCGGCCAGGTATCAATGCCGCTATTGATCACGAGCGACACCTTCGCGCCGAGCGACGCGCGCAGCAGTTCGCGGCACGACGGCAGCCAGCGTTCGAGCGACAGCGTCTCGGTGCGCAGCGGCTGCTTGCGCGCGACGCCGAGCAGCTGCCGCGTCAGCGACTGGCCGCTCTTCAGTGCGCGCTCCATCGCCGACAGTTCGCGCTCCAGTCCGCCGACGCCGCGCCGTCGCACGATCTGCACGTTGGCCGACAGGATCATCAGCAGGTTGTTGAAGTCGTGCGCGACGCTGCCGACCAGCGTGCCGAGCGCTTCCATCTTGCGCGACTGGCGGTACGCGGATTCGATCGAGCGGCGCATCGATGCCTCGGCCTGCCAACGCTGCCACGCTTCCTCTTCGGCGCCGAGGCGGCGCAGCGACAGCCAGATCACGCACCACAGCGCGATCGACGGCGTGAACATCGACAGGACCAGCACGCTCAGGTGCTTGTACCAGGCGGCCCAGATCGCCGACGTGCGATAGCCGCACAGCACGTAGACCGGATACGAGCCGATGTGCCGGAAGGCGACGATCAGGTTGCCGCCGGCGAAGCTCGAGCGCATCCGCACGACGCCGGAGCGCTGCCCCTGCCTGACCGCTTCGGCGAACGGCGAATCGGACGCAAGCGCGGTCGGCTCGCGAGGGCCGCGCGGGTAGTGCGCGAGCACCGCGCCGTCGGTGCGCACGAGGCTCATGATGATTGGCGTAGCGTCGCTGCTGCCGAGCAACTCGCGATAGAACGCGTCGAAATAGCTGGGCCGCAGCGCGACCGATACGACGCCCGCGAACGAGCCATTGGGCGCCTGGCGCTCGACGCCCATGTTGAACACCTGCTCGCCGCTCACATGCCCCGTCATCACTTTCGACACGCGTTCGAGCACGTTGCCGTCGCGGATGCCGACGAAATCGTCGCGCTGGCCGATCGAAATTTCCGGCGACGGATACAGGCGGCTGCTCACGAGCAGCGCGCCCTGCTGGCCGAAGATCGACACCGAGGCTACCTGCGGATAGCCGCCGCCCATCGTGCGCAGCTTGTCGTGAATCGTGTGTTCGCGCGCGCGGATGCCGTCGTCGTCGAGGCCTTCGGTCAGATCGACGATGCGCGAGTTCAGCGTCTCGTTCATGTCGAACACCTTCAACGCGTGTTCTTCGGCGACCCGCACCGTGCGCAGCGCCAGATCGGTCGCGTCGGCCTCGCGCGAGCGCAGATCGGCGAATGCCATCGCCGCGACGTAGACGAACGGCAGCACGATCGCCGCGACCAGCAGCGCGATCAGCGTGATGCGACGCACCTGGAAATTCTGTTCCGGCACGGCGGGAAACGACGCGTCGTCCTGCTCGCGGGCAGGACGACGCGGAAGACGGCCCGCGCGCGCGGAATCGACCCGGTCTGATGTCATTGTCGTTGACGCGAAAAGTCGTTCGGATGTGGCAGCCCCGTATCGGGCCGTTGCCGGCACCATGCCGCCTTCTGAACAAGCATAGACGCAGCACGGAATAATTTGCCGCGAAGCGTTGGGGATGGGCGTCCGCCGTGCCGCCCGTTCTTTAAGAGCGGCTTTAAAACAGCGACGAATCGGGAAGCGCAAACGTACACAAAAGGATAAAGGTAAAAGAAAGTCCGCCTCGACGATAGATCTATTTCTTAAATTCGCCTAGCACAGAAACAGATCGTTACCGTCAGTGATTCTGGCGAGTTGCTTTTGCGCGACTTTGCTTCGACAATCCTCGCCACGATAAAAAGGGCCGTTGCCACCTCTGTGCGCCGGATCGCCAAGGTCCGCCAAACGCGGCCTGCTGCATTCGCACCCCTCTCGCCAAAGGCAATTGCAATTCGACAGGCGCCACTGTACCTGGTCGCGCATCGGTCGGCATCACGCGAAGGAGTGCCACCCTCCGCTGTCGTGACGAACGAAATACGCACACAACCAGGCGCGGAAAGCGCGCAGACGAACCAGCCGATTCCTTTATCCGACCGCCCAATACGCCCGACCCACCGTTGCCATGCTGCCCATTGTGATCGCCGACGATTCGCTGCTCGCCCGCAAGTTGCTCACGAAGGCACTGCCGCCCGACTGGGCAGTCGACGTGTCCTACGCGACGAACGGGCACGAGGCGCTCGCGCTGTATCGCGAGGGCAAGGCATCGGTGATGTTCCTCGACCTGACGATGCCCGACATGACCGGCTACCAGGTCCTCGAAGCGTTGCAGCACGAGGACCTCAACACCTTCGTGATCGTCGTTTCCGCCGACGTGCAGCCGCTCGCCCAGGAGCGCGTGCGCGAGCTCGGCGCGATCGCGTTCATCGCCAAGCCGGTGACGCCGGAGGCGGTCCTGCCCATCCTCAAGGAGTACGGCTTGTATGTCTGAGCCCGCCTTCACCGAAGACCAGCGCGACGCGCTGCAGGAAATCGCCAATCTCGCGATGGGCCTGGCCGCGACGCGGCTCGCGGGCCTGCTCGATTCGTTCATCGAGCTGTCGGTGCCGCGGGTGCGGATGGTCGCGGTGAGCGACGCGGCGCGCACGCTGCGCGAGATGACCCATATCGACGACACGGTCAGCGCGGTGCGTCAGGGCTTTCGCTCGGACATCAAGGGCGAGGTGCTGGTGATCTGCCGCAGCGACAGCATCGCGCAGCTGTGTTCGCTCGTCCGCGACCCGTACGCGCGTTCGAGCTACGAGGAGATCGGCGAGCGCGAACTGATGCTCGACGTCGCGAACCTGCTGTCCGGCGCGTGCGTGTCGTCGATACTCGACCAGCTCGGCCGCACGCCGGTGTTTTCCGCGCCGGGCATGCTCGGCGACACGCTGACGCTCGACGAAGTGTTCCAGCCCGGCGTGCTGCAATGGCAGGTGGCGCTGCTCGTCGAAGTAAATTTCGCGCTCGAACATCAAAGTTTTCGCGCGCATCTGGTGATGCTGATGGCCGAAGAATCAATCCGACACATGAATGAAGCGCTCGATGCGCTGCTGTCCAGTATATGAACGTCTCCGTGGAATCGTTGAGCGACCTCGTGGTCGAGCGAGTCGGTTTTGGCATCTTCGTGCTCGACCGTGAACTGAACGTGCTGATGTGGAATCGCTTCATGCAGGACCATAGCGGCCTGTCAGCGGAGCAGGTGGTCGGCCACTCGATCTACCAGAACTTTCCGGAGCTGCCGCGCGTGTGGCTGTCGCGCAAGATCGAGAGCGTGTTTCAGCTCGGCAGCTTTGCGTTCAGCTCGTGGGAGCAGCGCCCGTATCTGTTCAAGTTCGATCACGACCGGCCGATCACCGGTGGGGTCGACTTCATGCAGCAGGACTGCACGTTCATGCCGCTGATGCGCGGTCGCGAAGTGGTGGCCGTGTGCGTGACGATCTCCGACGTGACCCATGTGAGCATCGTGCAGCGCGAACGCGAGGAGGCGGTTGCGAAGCTGCAGGAGTACGCGAATCGCGACGGACTGACCGGTATCGCGAACCGGCGCTTTTTCGAAACGCGGCTGCGCGACGAGTTCACGCGCTGGCAGCGCTACGGCGGCGACATGTCGATGTTGCTGTTCGACCTCGATCACTTCAAGAAGATCAACGACCAGTTCGGTCATGGCGTCGGCGATACGGTGCTGCGTGTGATGGCGCAGCGCGTCGCCGGCGTGGTGCGCGCACAGGACACGTTCGGGCGCTTCGGCGGCGAGGAGTTCGCGCTGCTGCTGCCGTGCACGCCGCTCGACGACGCCATGCTGGTGGCGGAGAAGATCCGTCGCGTGATCGAGGAAACGCCGGTCGAGCTGATCGGCACCAGCGTGCCGGTCACGGCGAGCCTCGGCGGCGCGACGGCGCGCGCCGGCGTGCCCGCCTACGACGTGCTCATCAACGAGGCCGACGCGGCGCTGTATAGCGCCAAGCGTCAGGGCCGCAACTGCGCGGTCGCGTTCCGGCTCGCGGGAGCCTGATTCGCTAGCGGGGGCGGTGCGGTCGAGCCCGCCGCCCCGCGCCCGGCTGCCTTCCTTCCCGTCCCCCTTTTGACCGGCGAACCTGCGGTCACCGGCAAAGATTGCTATACTTTTCGCCGTTTCCGGCCGCCCAGCCGGATGTTTCGCGCGTGTCCGCGCGCGCGGACCCACTGCCCTGCGGGTTGGCATAAAAACCTTTTTGAACGCCTTTCAGCGGGCGCCTCCAGCGGAGATCGTCTTGGCTGTTTCCAATCTTGTCGTGGACGATACTGAAATCGACGCCGCTACCGCCACGTCCGGCAGCTCGTTTTATCTTGCGATGCGCATCTTGCCGGCGGCGCAACGCGATGCGATGTACCAGGTCTACGCCTTCTGCCGCGCCGTCGACGACATCGCCGACAGCGACCTGCCGCGCGCCGAGCGCGCGGCCGGGCTCGAGCAATGGCGTGCCGACATCGACGCTTGCTACGCCGGCCAGCCGCGTGTGTCGCTGTGCGCGCTGACGCGGCACATTCACACGTTTCATCTGCAACGCGAGGATTTTCACGCAATGATCGACGGCATGGCGATGGATGCCGCCGCCGACATCTGCGCGCCCGACGACGCCACGCTCGACCTGTATTGCGACCGCGTCGCGAGCGCGGCCGGCCGTCTGTCGGTGAGGATATTCGGGATGCGTGACGAGCCGGGGCGGCTGCTCGCGCACCATCTCGGCCGCGCGCTGCAGCTCACCAACATCCTGCGCGATATCGACGAAGACGCCGTCATCAACCGCTGCTATCTGCCGCGCGAGCTGCTCGCGCGCGAAGGCATCGCGGCCACGGACCCGCGGCAGATCGCCGACGATCCGACGCTGCCGCGCGTCTGCGCGACGCTCGCCGAGCGCGCGAAGCAGCACTTCGCCGAGTCCGACGCGATCATGGATCGCGAGCCGCGCGCTCGAGTGCGCGCGCCGCGCATCATGTCGGGCGTCTATCGCGTGCTGCTCGAGCGCACGCTGGAGCGCGGCTTCGACGTTCCGCGCACGAAGGTCGGCAAGCCGAAGCTGCGCCTGCTGTGGATCGTCGCGCGTTACGCGCTTTTCTGAGCTGATGCCGAAGCTCGTCCACGTGGTCGGCGCGGGCGTGGCCGGGCTCGCCGCCGCTGTGCAGTTGCAGCGACGCGGCGCGCGGGTCGTGCTGCACGAAGCGCAGGATCACGCGGGCGGCCGCTGCCGTTCGTACTACGACGCGAAGCTCGGTGCGACGCTCGACAGCGGCAATCACATCGTGCTGTCGGCCAATGCCGCGACGCTCAACTACGTGCGCGCCATCGGCGCCGCCGACGAACTGGTCGGCTCCGCGCAGCCCGAGTATCGGTTCGTCGATCTGGCCACGCGTTCGCGCTGGAGCGTGCGTCTGTCGCCGGGGAGTTTGCCGTGGTGGATTTTCGATCCGCGCGCGCGCGTGCCGAACACGGGTCCGACCGATTACCTGTCGCTCGTGCCGCTGCTGTTTGCGAAACCGGGCCGCAGCGTCGCGCAGACGATGCGCTGTGACGGTCCGCTGTGGGAACGGCTGCTGCGGCCGCTGCTGCATGTGCTGCTGAATCTGGAGCCGCGCGACGCGTCGGCCGAACTGACCGGCGCGCTCGTGCGCGAAACGCTGCTCGCGGGCGGGCTCGCGTGCCGGCCGCTGGTCGCGCGTAATGGTCTTGGCAGCGCGTTCGTCGATCCGGCGCTGCGTCTGCTGCAACATGGCGGCGCGACGATCCGGCTCGGTTCGCGTCTGCGCGACATCACGTTCGCGGCCGACCCGGCCCGTGTGCAGGCGCTGCATTTCGACGATGAGAGCATCGCGCTCGGCGCGAACGAGGCGGTGATTCTCGCGCTGCCGCCCGAAGCCGCGGTGGCTCTCGTGCCGGGCCTGCGCGCGCCAACGCGTTTCGCGGCCGTGCTCAACGTGCATTTCGCGGTCGAGCCGCCGTTCGGCCTGCCGCAGATCACCGCGCTGCTGAACGGAACGGCCGAATGGCTGTTTGCGTTCGACGACCGCCTGTCGGTGACGCTCAACGGCGCCGAGCGGCTCGTCGACGCGCCGCATGACGTGCTGGCGGCGACCGTCTGGGCCGAAGTCGCGCAGGCGGTCAATCTGCCGGTCGCGCCGCTGCCGCGCTGGCAGGTGGTGATGGAATCGCGCGCGACGTTTGCCGCGCTGCCCGCGCAGGAGACATTGCGGGCGGGCACGCGCACTCGCTGGAACAATTTGGTGCTCGCGGGCGACTGGACGGCCACCGGCCTGCCCGCGATGCTCGAAGGCGCGATCCGCTCCGGCCAGAAGGCCGCGGATACGCTGCTGAATCAACCGATGGAACGCAGATGAACGACTTATCTCACACCCAGCCGCTCGACGCGGCGCTGCCCGAAGCCGCCGATGCGGCGCCGAACCTGGCCGAAGCTGCCGTGGTTGCCAACGCGCCCGCCGTGGCGGACGCATTGGCAACCGCAACGCCGGCGCCCGTGCGGGGCGCGAGCCCGCTCGACGCATCGATCACGCGCGCGACCGATGCGATTCTGGCCGCGCAGCAGCCGGACGGCCATTGGGTCTACGAGCTTGAAGCCGACGCGACGATTCCGGCCGAATATGTGTTGCTGGTCCACTATCTCGGCGAAACGCCGAACCTCGAACTCGAACAGAAGATCGCGCGTTATCTGCGCCGCATCCAGTTGCCGACCGGCGGCTGGCCGCTCTTCACCGACGGCGCGCTCGACGTCAGCGCGAGCGTGAAGGCGTACTTCGCGCTGAAAATGATCGGTGACCCGGTCGATGCCGAGCACATGGTGCGCGCGCGCGACGCGATCCTCGCGCACGGCGGCGCGGAACACGCGAACGTGTTCACGCGAATCCTGCTCGCCCTCTTTGGCGTGGTGTCGTGGCGCGCGGTGCCGATGATGCCGGTCGAGATCATGCTGCTGCCGGTGTGGTTCCCGTTCCATCTGTCGAAGGTGTCGTACTGGGCGCGCACGGTGATCGTGCCGCTGCTGGTGCTCAACGCGAAGCGGCCGCTCGCGCGTAATCCGCGCAAGGTGCGCATCGACGAGCTGTTCCGCGGCGCGCCGGTGAACGCCGGCATGAACGAGCGCGCCCCGCATCAGCACGCGGGCTGGTTCGGCCTGTTCCGTTGTGTCGATTCGGTGCTGCGCGCGGTCGATGGCCTGTTGCCGAAGGCGACCCGCGAGCGCGCGATCCGCGCGGCGGTCGCGTTCGTCGACGAACGGCTGAACGGCGAGGACGGCCTCGGCGCGATTTTCCCGGCGATGGCCAACTCGGTGATGATGTACGACGTGCTCGGCTATCCGGCCGATCATCCGCATCGCGCGATCGCTCGCAAATCTCTCGACAAGCTGCTCGTCATCAAGGACGACGAAGCTTATTGCCAGCCGTGTCTGTCGCCGGTGTGGGATACGTCGCTCGCCGCGCACGCTTTGCTCGAAACCGGCGAAGCGCGCGCCGAACAGGCGGCCGAACGCGGGCTCGCGTGGCTGCGTCCGCTGCAGATTCTCGACGTGCGCGGCGACTGGATTTCGCGCCGCCCCAACGTGCGGCCGGGCGGCTGGGCGTTCCAGTACAACAACGCGCATTTCCCGGATGTCGACGATACCGCGGTGGTCGCGATGGCGATGTATCGTTCGGCGGCGCTCACGCAATCCGATGTCGATCGCGAAGCAATTGCCCGCGCGCGCGAATGGGTGGTCGGCATGCAAAGCAGCGACGGCGGCTGGGGCGCGTTCGAGCCGGAAAACACGCAGTACTACCTGAACAACATCCCGTTCTCGGACCACGGCGCGCTGCTCGATCCGCCGACCGCGGACGTGTCGGGCCGCTGTCTGTCGATGTTCGCGCAGCTCGGCGAGCTGCCGCAAAGCAGCGAGCCGGCGCGCCGCGCGTTCGACTACATGCTGCAGGAGCAGGAGTCGGACGGCAGCTGGTACGGCCGCTGGGGCCTGAACTACATCTACGGCACATGGACCGCGCTGTGCTCGCTGAACGCGGCCGGCATGCCACACGACGACCCGCGCATGCGGCGCGCGGTGCAATGGCTCGTGTCGATCCAGAACGACGACGGCGGTTGGGGCGAGGGCGGCGAGAGCTACAAGCTCGACTATCGCGGCTACGAGCGTGCGCCGAGCACCGCGTCGCAGACAGCCTGGGCGCTGCTCGGACTGATGGCGGCGGGGGAGGTCGATCACGAGGCGGTGGCGCGCGGTATCGACTATCTGCAGCGTGAGCAGCGCGAGCATGGGCTGTGGGACGAAACCCGGTTTACCGCGACCGGCTTTCCGCGCGTCTTTTATCTGCGCTACCACGGCTATCGCAAGTTCTTCCCGCTGTGGGCGCTCGCGCGCTTCCGTCATCTGAAGCGCAATGGGCTCACGCGCGTCACGGTCGGGATGTGACAGATGTCCGTGTCGATGACGCCGTCCGTGGGGACGGGCGATAGCGGCTTGCCTGTGATCGTCGTGACGGGCATGGCGTTCGAAGCGCGCATCGCGCGCGGCGACGGCAGCGAGCGCGTCGAGGTCGTGTACGCGGCGCGCGCCGATCTGCTCGAGCGCGCGCTGAACGCCGCGGTCGCTCGCGGCGCGGCGGGGATCGTCAGTTTCGGCACGGCGGGTGGGCTCGCGCCGGATCTGCAGCCGGGCGCGCTGATCGTCGCGGATGCCGTGCATGGGCCGTTCGGGCGTATCGATACGGATTGGCCGTGGACGGAGCGGATCGCCGCCGCCGTGACCGCCGAAGGGCTCGCGGGACGTCTGCGCCGTGGCGCGATGGCGGCGGTCGCCGCGCCGCTGATCACCGCCGAAGACAAACGCGCGCTGCACGAATCGACCGGCGCGCTCGCGGTGGATATGGAATCGCATATCGCTGGCGCGACCGCTGCCGCGCACGGTCTGCCGTTCGTCGTGTGTCGCGCGATCGTCGATCCGGCCTGGCGTACGCTTCCGCCCGCCGCGACGGCGGGCTTGCGCGACGACGGCACCACGGCGCTGGGGCCGATTCTGCGCGAACTGCTGCGGCAACCGTCGCAACTCGGCGCGCTGCTGCGACTCGCCGGTGATGCGCGTGCCGCGCGGACTACGCTGGTCGAGGCGCGGGAGGCCTTGGGGAAGGGCGGCGCGCTGCGGATCGCGGGCGTCAACAATTGCGCGACGGGAAATGGCGGTTAGCCATTCCGAGCGCGTCCGGGGCCGGCAGCCAGTCGCTAGCGTGTGCGTGACCCGCCCCTGGAGCGACGACTCGAGTCGTAGCCATCGCCCGAAGCGGTTGACCACTAGCGGTGGTCCATCATGGATCCCGAGACTATCAGCACGATTAATTATGCAATTCTGAAATGTCAGGGAAAACCCCTACTTTTGGTATGTTAGTGTTAACCCTTGGGTTCCGGCGCATGACGCGCCCTCCCGGGAGCCTCAGACACGGAGTACCAAATGAATTTCCACACGAGAAAATGGGTCAAGCCCGAAGACCTGAATCCCAACGGGACATTGTTCGGCGGCAGCCTGCTACGCTGGATCGACGAAGAAGCCGCGATCTACGCGATCTCTCAGCTGGACAATCAGCGCGTCGTGACCAAGTTCATGTCAGAGATTAACTTCGTCAGTTCGGCACGCCAGGGCGACATCATCGAACTGGGCATGACCGCCACGCATTTCGGCCGCACGTCGATCACGCTGCGCTGCGAAGTGCGCAACAAGATCACACGCAAGAGCATTCTGACGGTGGAGAAAATGGTATTCGTCAATCTCGACGAAAACGGAGATCCGGTGCCACATGGCCGCACGCGGATCCGTTATGCGGACGAGCAGTTCGCTCACTACCGCGCGAACTCCAAGCCAGTGCCGCAAACGGCACCAGTCGAGGCGGTCGAGGAAGATCGGGTCGCGGCGCGCAGCGAAGTCGAGAGCCTGCACTGAGCGGGTTGCAGCGATGCCCGTGGGCTTGGTCGGGCGCCGTTTGGCTGTACTTCCACGCAGGGCACCCATCGAGGGCGTCCGCTGTGCCTTGTAGCGCTGGACTGAAGCGCCAGGACAGGGCCGGCGCGGCGGCCGGTTCCCAGATCCCCTGGAGCGCTATTGCGGGGCCGACGCCGGCTCAGCAGGCACGGCTGGCGTAGCGTCCGCGCCACTGTCACCCGGATCGGTGTAGTTCGGCAGATCCCCACCGGGCGCGTTGGTCGCTCCACCGGAAGCCCCATTGGGCGCCGGCGAGGACTCACCCGGATCGTTGTAATTCGGCAGCGCGCCGGGCGCGCCCTTGGCCGCGCCGCCCGTTCCCGAAGCGCCATTGGGCGTCTCGCCCACATCGCCCGGATCGGAGTAATTCGGCAGGCCGCCCGCCGGCGCGCCTGCCGCTGGGGCAGCAGCCGGGCCCGTATCGCCGTGATCGTCGTAGTTCGGCAGCGGCGGAGGGTTATTGCTCGTGCCGCGCAGCCGCGCAAGGCGCTGCTGCACAAAGGCATCACGCACGAACGAGTACTTGTCGAGCGCGGCCTGCTCCAGAAGGCTGGTCGCGCCGAGCAGATCCGAACGTGTGCTCACGAACTGCAGCACGTACAGCGGATTGCGGGTCGCGGGTTCGATATAGTTCAGCGGATTGAACTTCACATCGACGACGAGCCCCATGCTGTCCCGCACCGTGCTCGGCCCGAACAGCGGCAGCACCAGATACGGACCCGACGGAATGCCCCAATGCCCGAGCGTCAGACCGAAGTCCTGATGATGCTTGGGCAGACCGGCCGGCGTCGCCCAGTCGAGCAGGCCGCCAATACCAAACACCGAGTTGAACGCGAAGCGCATGATGTCTTCGGTCGCATCGGTGATCTTCAGTTGCAGCAGCGCGTTTGCGGCGTTGGTGAGGTCGCCGAGGTTCGAGAAGAAATTGCTGACGGCGGTGCGCAGCGGCTGCGGCGTCACTTTCTGGTAGCCCTTCGCGACCGGCACCGCGATATAGCGATCGACTCCGTCGTTGAAATTGAAGATCACCCGGTTCACCGGCTCGAACGGATCGCCCGGCTTGCGGTCCGGAGCGGTCGCGCAGCCGGAAATGAGACCCGCGGCGGTGAGCGCCAGCGCGGTGTTACGCAGCTTCATGCTTATATTCCTTTTTGCTTCCCGCGACGTTGACGCGGCTTGCCCATCAGTACCGGCTGAAAAACCACCGCGCCGATCAGCGTGCAGAACAGCGAAAGCACGAGCAGCCTCCCCATGCTGGACGTGCCCGGATGGTGCGACAGCCACAGGCTACCAAACGCGGTGGCCGTTGTGGCGGCGCTGAACAGCACCGCATGCGTGAGGCTCGACTGCAACAGGCCGGTCTGGCCGTGGCGCCACGCCATCACGAAGTAGATCTTGAACGCGACGCCGACGCCGAGCATCAGCGGCAGCGCGATGATGTTCGCGAAGTTCAGCGGCATGCCGAATACCACGCACAGCTCGAGCGTGACGATCGCGGACACCAGCAGCGGCACCAGCGTGCGCAGTACGTCGCCGACACGGCGCAGCGCGATCCACAGCAGCACGGCGATCGACAGCAGCGCATAGACGGCCGCCTGCAGGAACGCCTTGATGATCGTGTTGGCCGAATGCAGGATCGAGATCGGTCCGCCGATCGCGCCCGGCTCCGCCCTCTTCACCGCGTGCGCGAAGCGCGCGAGCATCTGGTCGTCGTTTGGATCGACGCCGGGGGGCACCTTCGGCGCGATATCGACGAGCGCATGACCGCCCTTGCCGATCCACATCGCGGTGATGCCTGGCGGCAGGGTCTGCTGGGTTATTTCGGTCGGCTGCAGAAGGTTCTCAAGCTGCTTCAAGGCGATGCGCAGCGTGTCGGACATCGCGACTTCGGCGCGATCGCGCGTGGCGGCGTCGGCGGCGGCGAGCTTTTGCAAGGTCGCGGACAGGTGCTGCGCGTCCGCCGCGCCCGGGCCCGGATGGTCCTCGGCCGCGAGCGACAACTGATTCGCTGCGCGCTTCAATGCGGCGACGCGCAACTCGTCGGTGGCTTGCGGCGCGGGCTGCTGTTGCAGCGCCGGCAGCAGCTGTTGCGCGGCGCTCGCGATCAGCATCATCTTCTGCTGCTGGTCGGCCGGCACGAAGGTGCTCAGCGTGTTGACGCGGCCCACTTCCGGCAGCTTGCGCAGTCGCTCGGCCATCGCGTCGGCGTCGGCAAGCGACGGCGCCAGCGCCTGCACGTTGTTCACCGCGGCTTCGGGCGAATCCTTCAGCGACAGCAACGTTGCCATCGACTCGGTGTGCGGGTCCTTCAGATGCAGCGGATTGAAGTCGAAACGCAGGTGCGTGAGCAGCGGTGTCGCGCCGATCACGACGAGCAGCGTGCCGATCAACACCGGCTTGCGATGGCGGTCGAGGAAGTCGTCGACGGGCTCGAGCTGCTTGAAACCGGGCGAGGCGACTTCGCCCGGCGGATTGAAGAGCTTGAGCAGCGCTGGCAGCAAGGTCATGTTGGTGAAGTACGCGACGAACATGCCGACGCCCGCGATCTGGCCAAGCTCCGACACGCCGCGATAAGCGGTCGGCAGGAACGAGAAGAAGCTCAGCGCGACTGCCACGGCCGCGAGCGTGAGCGGCACGCCGATGCTGTGCGCGGTGTGCATCAGCGCGGCCGACAGCCGGTCGTCGCGGTTGCGCTCCTCGCGATACTTGACGCCGAACTGCACGCCGAAATCGACGCCGAGCCCGACGAACAGCACCATGAACGCGACCGAAATCATGTTGAGCGCGCCGACCATCAACAGGCCGAGCGCGGCCGTGATCGCGAGGCCGACGAACAGCGTGATGAACACGGCCGCGATCATGCGGCCTGAGCGCAGCGCGAGCCACAGAATGATCAGGACGACGATGAAAGTGCCGATGCCGTTCAGCACCGCGCCGTCCTGCACTGACGCGAACTCCTCGTCGGCGAGCGGCTGCTCGCCGGTCAGGCGTATCGTTGCGCCGTAGCGCTCCTGGAGATGCAGCGAGACCGCGGTTGCGCGAATCGCCCTCGACGCGCTCGCGCCCGGCTCCAGCGCGTCGTAGTTGACGACCGGCTGCACGACGACAAACGAGCGCGCCGGATCGGTGACGGCGCTTTTATCGACGAGCGCGCGCCACGAGAACGCGGCGTGCTGGCCGGCCAGCACGCGATCGAGCGTGTTCGCGCTTTGCGCAAGCAGCCGGCTCATGTCAGGGAGTTTGACCTGGCCGAGTTGCAGCGGCAGCAGCAGCGTCGTATTCAGCGTGCCGGCGAGACCGGTCAGGCTCGGATCATGCGCAAGTTGATTGACGAGCGGGCGCGACTGCACGAGTTGCGAGGTGGTGGACATCACCTCGTCGGTGGACGGAAACAGCAGGCCGTTGTGTTCGAAGAACGGGCCGCCGGCGGGCTGCGAGACCGACGTGAACTCCTTCGGATCGGCTCTGAGCGCGGCGGTCAGCGCGTTGGCGGCGGCGTCGGCGAATTCGGGCGCGCGCGCCTCGACCACCACCAGCACGGTGTCGCCACGGTCGGGGAAGGCGGCGTCGAGCGCGTTCTGGACTGCCGCCCATTGCCTGTCGGTCTCGATGAGACGGCTGATGTCCGTGTTGATCTTGAAGTTATGCGCGACGTATATGCCGCTCAGGACAGCGAGCACGATCGACAGCGCGATGATCCTCAGCGGATGACGCACCGAATACGCGACGAGACGGACGATAGATGACTTCAGCATGTAGGCGGACGCGGCCTTATCACGGATGTTGTTTTTGACGAAGGTGCATAAGTATACAGAGCCCGGGCAAGCAAGCCCGACTTCGGTAGCAAGTACGGCTCCTGACGGCTTCGTCCGGATGGGAACGTAATCCCCGCTATACTGGTGTACCCCTCTTTAGCCGCGGGGCTGCGGCCCGTCGGCGCTACTTCTTTCGAGTCGTGACAAGCGTATGAAACGATATCTGACTGCTTTTGTGGCTGCGGCCGTGGTGTCCACGGCGGCGTTTGCGCAGAGCGCGCCCGACGCGGTGGTAAAAAGTGCAGTCCAGGGCACGGTGAGCGCAATGAAGGCTGACCCGCAGGCGCGCGGCGGCGACATGGCGAAGATCACCCAGGTCGTCCAGACGCACTTCCTGCCCGCCACCGACTTTCAGCGCACCACACGTATCGCGGTAGGCAAGCCGTGGGCGACCGCGACGCCGGAGCAGCAGAAGCAACTGTACGAGCAGTTTACGCTGCTGCTCACGCGCACCTATGCCGCATCGCTGTCACAACTGCGCGACCAGGACGTGAAGTTCCAGTTTGCGCCGGTCAGCGAAGGCGGCGCGAGCGACATCGTCGTGCAATCGCACGTGATCAGCAACGGCGGCGATGACGCGATCGACTACCGGCTCACCAAGGGGCCGTCGGGCTGGAAGATCTACGACATCAACATGATGGGCGCGTGGCTGATCCAGGTGTATCAGACGCAGTTCGCCGACCAGATCGCCAAAGGCGGCATCGACGGGCTGATCAAATTCCTGACCGCGCATAATGCACGCGGCGCGTAAGCGGGTCGGTCGACGGAAGTTTTCATCGGTAAAAGAAAAGCGCGGTGGCCTTGATTGGCCACCGCGCTCTTTTTTCGAGCTGCTTGCGCTTAACGATCATGCGCAATACAGAGGCGGCGCGCGGCCGCTCTCCTGTCGAACGCCTCAGTGCGCGGCCGTCGCGGTCTCCACCTTCTTGCCCTTGCCGGCGCGCGTGATTTCTTCGAGCTTGATCTCGACGTGACGCGAGAACACGTACTCGGCGGGACGCTGCTTGTCGAGCGGAATGTCCTGCGCGAACGCGCCCGTGGTTTTCGGGCCGCGCATGCTGACCTTCAGCGCCTTCAGCGGATGCGAAACCGTGTCCATCACGGCCGTCGCTTCGAAACCGCAGTGGACCATGCAGTCCGCGCACTTCTCGTAGTTGCCGGTGCCGTACTTGTCCCAGTCCGTGGTTTCCATCAGTTCCTTGAAGGTCTTCACGTAGCCTTCGCCGACCAGATAGCACGGTTTTTGCCAGCCGAACACGGTACGCGCCGGGTTGCCCCACGGCGTGCATTCGTAGGTCTGGTTGCCCGCGAGGAAGTCGAGGAACATCGCCGACTGGCTGAACGACCAGTTCTTGCCGTTGTTGCCGCGCTTGAAGATTTCGCGGAACAGTTGCTTGGTCTTGTCGCGGTTCAGGAAGTGCTGCTGATCCGGCGCGCGCTCATACGCATAACCCGGCGATACCGTGATGCCGTCGACGCCCATCGGGCCCAACGTGTCGAAGAACTTCGCCACGCGTTCCGGCTGCGCGTCGTTGAACAGCGTGCAGTTGATGTTCACGCGGAAGCCGCGGCGCTTCGCTTCGCGGATCGCGGCCACGGCCTTCTCGTACACGCCTTCCTGCGACACCGAGTGATCGTGCGCTTCCTTGTCGCCGTCAAGGTGAACCGACCATACGAAGTACGGATTTGGCTCGTAGTCGTCCATCTTCTTTTCCATCAGCAGCGCGTTCGTGCACAGGTACACGAACTTCTTGCGCGCCATGATGCCCTTGACGATCTGCGGCATTTCCTTGTGCAGCAGCGGCTCGCCACCCGCGATCGACACGACCGGCGCACCGCATTCGTCGACGGCCTGCAGGCATTCTTCCAGCGACAGACGCTGGTTCAGAATCGGATCCGGATAGTCGATCTTGCCGCAGCCATTGCAGGCGAGATTGCAGCGAAACAGCGGCTCCAGCATCAGGGCGAGCGGATAGCGTTTGTTGCCGGAGAGATGCTGGCGCATGATGTATGCGCCGACGCGGACTTTCTGTAGCAGCGGAATAGACAAGGCGTCCTCCTTAAACTTCGCGTGCAGCGAGTGGTTGCATCAGTTTCGATGGCAACTTGAATTCGACTTTTTCTTCACGGCCCGCCATCGTCGTGACATCGACGGGCCCCCATGCGCGTAGCGCATCGATTACGTTTTCGACCATTTCTTCGGGCGCCGACGCGCCGGCCGTGATGCCGACCGTGTGCACGTTGGCGAACCATTCCGGCTTCACTTCGGAGCCGTCGGCGACGAGGTAGCTCGCCACGCCGCTCTCGCTGCCGATTTCGCGCAGCCGGTTCGAGTTCGAGCTGTTGGTCGCGCCTACCACCAGCAGCACGTCGACCTCTTTGCTCAACTCGCGCACCGCCGCCTGGCGGTTCTGCGTTGCATAGCAGATGTCGCGCGTGTCGGGACCGACGATGTCGGTAAAGCGGCGTAGCAGCGCGTCGATGATGCCGCGCGTGTCGTCGACCGACAACGTGGTTTGCGTCACGTAGGCGAGCGGCGCATCGACCGGCAACTCGAGTTTCGCGACTTCTGCCTCGCTCTGCACGAGCAGCACCCGGCCGGGAATCTGGCCGATCGTGCCTTCCACTTCGGGATGGCCGGCGTGGCCGATCAGGATCAGCGTGCGGCCGGCGGCCACGTACTGACGACCCTGTACGTGCACCTTGGTCACGAGCGGGCAGGTTGCGTCGAGCACGTCGAGGCCGCGCGCTTCGGCATCACGTTCGACGGTTTGCGCAACACCATGCGCGCTGAATATCGCGACGGCACCTTGCGGCACTTCATCGAGTTCCTCGACGAAACGCGCGCCCTTCTGGCGCAGATTGTCGACCACGTGACGGTTATGGACAATCTCGTGGCGGACATACACGGGCGCGCCGTGTTGCTGTAACGCACGATCGACGATTTCGATTGCGCGGACCACGCCCGCACAAAAGCCGCGGGGCTGAGCAAGGATGACTCGCATAAGTTGGCGAACTCCGACTAACGCGGGTTTCGAAGAAGTCGTGAAACCGACTTTATCGCCGCGCCCATCTTGATTAGTTGACGTCTTGAGCCCCGGCGACCGGCCGGTACAGCAAAACCAAACGCGCATTCTAACGCTATCGGGGCCACTTTGCTTTTTGCTGTGGCCCGTGTGTTGGCCGCTTGCCGCAGCCGCTGGGTCGTGCGGACGACCGGGGCGGCGAGCGTTACGAAGATGTAAGGAGCCAGCGAGGGATTGCCTCGTAACGCGCCCGACCATGACGCACACTGCACCGTCACGACGGAACCCTTAAACTACCGATCCTTGCCGCGGCGCGGACATCGCGCTGCATTACAGAATAGTTTCGAGGCTCGCTGGATGGACGTCGATCAGCACGAAAACTTTCCGATCGCGAGCGTGTTGCTGCCTAAGGCCCTACGCGCGCCTGTCGGTATTATCTATCAGGTCGTGCGCACTGCGGCCGATATCTCCGCCGAAGGCCAGTGGAACGCCGTCGAGCGGCATGCCCGGCTGGCCGATTTCCGCGCCGGGCTCGACGCGATCGCGCAACGGCGCGCCGCGCCCGTGCATGCGCTGCTGTTCGGCAAGCTCGCTGGCGTGATCGCGCAATACGAGCTGCCGCTCGAACCGTTCTACGATCTGCTCGACGGCTGCGCGCAGGACATCGATACGAATCGCTATGCGGATCGCGCCGCGCTCGTCGACTATTGCCGCCGCTCGGCGCATCCGGTCGGGCATCTGCTGCTGCATCTGGTGGGCGCGGCGACGCCGCACAATCTTGCCGACGCCGACGCGATCTGCACGGCGTCGCAGCTGATCAGCTTCTGGCTCGACGTCGCCGCCGACTGGCAACGACAGCACGTGTACCTGCCGCAAGCCGATTTGCGCCGCTTCGGCGTGACCGAGGCGCAGATTGCCGATGGTGTCGTCGACGATGCGTGGCACGCGCTGATGGCGTATGAAATCGCGTTCGTGCGCGCCACGCTGGTCCGCGGCGCACCGCTCGCGCTGCGCATGCCGGGGCGGCTCGGCATCGAGCTGTGCGGCGCGGTGCATGCAGGCTTTCGGTTTCTCGAGCGCATCGAGCGCGCGGATTACGATGTGTTCCGCGCGCGCCCGGTCCTCAATCCGTTCGACTGGTGCGTGGTGGCGGCGCGCACCCTGAAAATGCGACTATCCAGACGCGTCGGCATGGCGGCGCGCTCAATCGAGGGTAATGCTTAATGGCGGCGGTCCTGTTCGTTCTTTCGTGTGTTTCCCTGCTGATCTGGTGCGTGCTGCTGTTCGCGCGTGGCGGCTTCTGGCGCGCGCGCCCCGCCGCGCCGCTGGCCATCGCGACGCGCGACGCATGGCCGGCCGTCGCGGCCGTCGTACCGGCGCGCAATGAAGTCGACGTGATCGCCGAGGCGGTCACGTCGCTGCTCAAGCAGGACTATGCAGGCGCGTTCCACGTGATCGTCGTCGACGATCACAGCACCGACGGCACCGGCGACGCCGCGCGTGCAGCAGCGCTGCGGCTGCAATGTCCGGAGCGCCTCACCGTGCTGAGCGCGAAGCCGTTGCCCCCGGGCTGGTCCGGCAAGGTGTGGGCGCAGTCGCAGGGCATCGAGGCGGTGCGCACGCTCGATCTGCCGGCCGAATTCCTGTTGCTGACCGATGCCGACATCGGCCATCCCGCCGAGGCGTTGACGCAGCTCGTCGCGCGCGCGGATGCCGAAAAGCGCGACCTCGTCTCGCTGATGGTCCGGCTGCGCTGCGATTCGCTCTGGGAAAAGGCGCTGATTCCGGCCTTCGTGTTCTTCTTCGCGAAGCTGTATCCGTTCGCGTGGGTCAACAATCCACGCAACCGCACCGCGGCCGCGGCGGGCGGCTGCATGCTGGTGCGCCGCGCGGCGCTCGAGGAAGCGGGCGGCATCGAGTCGATTCGCGCCGAGCTGATCGACGATTGCAGTCTTGCCGCGCGCATCAAGCATCGTGGCACCGGCCGTCATCCGATCCGGCTCGATGTGGCGGCGAAGAGCGTGTCGCTGCGTCCCTACGATAGCTGGCGCGACATCTGGAACATGATCGCGCGCACCGCGTTCACGCAGCTGCGCTACTCGCAGCTACTGCTCGCGGGCACGCTCGTCGGCATGGCGATCATCTATCTGTTGCCGCCGGTCGCGGCGTTGATCCTCGGGCCGCTCGGCTGGCCGGCCTGGATCGCGTGGGCGGCGATGTGCTGCGCGTATGCGCCGATGCTCGTCTACTACCGGCGCTCACCGCTGTGGGCGCCGTTTCTGCCGCTCGTGGCGCTGTTCTATGTCGGCGCAACGTTCGCATCGGCGGTGCGCTACTGGCGTGGCAAGGGTGGGCAGTGGAAGGCGCGCGTGCAGGCACCAGTGCAGGAGCGCTGATGTCTGGCGATGGCCGAAGCGCTCGTCGGATGCAGAAGGCAGACGTAAAAAAAGCGGCTCCAGGCCGCTTTTTTACGTAGCGCGGTTCATCACGCGTTCGTTAGCATCATGTACATCTGGATCACGATGTCCGGCGAGAACGTGAACGGCACCCAGCCGTGGCCGGTGTGGCGCATCACCAGCAAGCGGTCCCCGTTCGACTGCTTCTGCACGGCCATCATCGGATTCTTCGTCGAGACGAACTGCCAGCCCGGCGGGATGCCTTGCGGCTGCTCCGGCGTCATCGACGCCCGTGCGTTCGACAGTTCCTCGATCAGCCGGCTGATCTGATCCGGGCGTAGCGCGACGGTCTGGTTGCCGATCGTCATCGTGATTTCGTCGCGCGCGGGGCGGTTGATTTCGAGCGTCGGCTGGAATTGCGGGGCGGCCGGCTTATCGATCGCTTCGGCGTTCGTTTCTGCGTTTGCTTCTGCGTTTGCTTCGATGCTCGCGTGCTGTTCCGCTGCCGCTTGCGCCGCTGCGGCGTGCGCGGCATGCTCCACCGCTGCGGGCGATGCCGCAGCGTCAGCGCTTGTCTCGGGAGTGTTCTCGGCCTGCGTGGCCACGACAGCCTGAATGAGCTGGTCGACGCCCATTTCCAGCGCGCCGAGCTGTTCGTGAAGATTCATGCGAGGTTTCTCAGGTAGGACCCGCGATTTTACCTGCTGCGCGCGGGCTTGGACCCGTCGCCGGCGCGGGACTTGTAACAAAATGCTTACGGCCGCTGTTCAGCCCTTCACTTAACCGTGCACTTATCCCTTGATCACCGCTTCAGATACCCCGCCTGCCGGAACCATTCGAGCGCGTCGGCGAGCCCCTCGCGATAAGGCCGCGCCCGATACCCCAGCTCGCGTTCCGCCTTCGCCGACGTGAAATACATCTTGTTCTTCGACATCTTCAGTCCGTCGACGGTGACGAAAGGTTCGCGCTTCGTGAATTTGGCGACCGCTTCCGCGCCCATCGCGAGCGGATACAACGGCCAGCGCGGCAGGCTCAGTGTTGGTGCCTTGCGGCCGGTCAACGCCGCGATATCGGCGAGCATCTGCTGCAACGGCAGATTTTCGCCGCCCAGAATATAGCGCTCGCCGATCTTGCCGCGTTCGAGCGCAAGGAAATGACCGGCGGCGACGTCGTCGACGTGCACGAGGTTCAGCCCCGTATCGACGAATGCGGGAATCTTGCCGAGCGCCGCCTCCAGAATGATGCGTCCGGTGGGCGTCGGTTTCACGTCGCGCGGGCCGATCGGCGTCGATGGATTGACGATCACCGCGGGCAGACCGTCCTCGGCGATCATGCGCTCGACCGCGCGCTCGGCGAGCACCTTGCTGCGCTTGTAGACGCCGATCGCCTGGTCGGCGCGAAGCGGCGAGGTTTCGTCGGCGGACTGGCCGGAGCTCGTCACCTTCAGCGTGGCGACGCTGCTCGTATACACGATGCGTTCCACACCTTCCTTCAACGCCGCGCGCATCGTCGCCTCGGTGCCTTCGAGATTCGCGCGCTCGATCTCGCCAGGGTCCGGCGCCCACAGCCGATAATCGGCGGCCACGTGCAGCAGATAGCGCACGCCGCGCAGCGCGTTGCGCATCGATGCTTCGTCGCGCATGTCGCCGACGACGATTTCCGCGTCGAGCGATTCGACGTTCTTGCGCGGACTCGTCGCGCGCACCAGCACTCGTACGCGAAAGCCCTTGCTCTGCGCGATGCGCGCCACCGACGAGCCGACGAAGCCGGACGCGCCGGTCACGAGCACGAGATCGCGATGCTGTTCGGTCATTCTGTTTCCATTTCCTGCGTGACGGTCGACGGATTGTACGTGGCGCGCGCAAAGGATGGGCGTTCTCCAGCACGCTCGCCGCGACGCGACTAGAATGCCGGCTTGAAAGACTGTCAGGCATTAAAAGGAGGTAGCGGCATGGCCCCGGATCTGGATGAGCGGATCGAAACGTATTACGCGCGAGTGCGCGGCACCGTGCAGGGCGTTGGCTTTCGGCTTGCGACGGTGCGCCAGGCGCACGCGCTCGGCATCAAGGGATGGGTCGCGAATCTCGACGACGGTTCGGTCGAGGCGATGTTGCAGGGACCGGCCAATCAGATCGACCGGATGTTGTCGTGGCTGCGTCACGGACCGCCGGCGGCGCGCGTGACCGAAGTGAGGGGCGAGGAGCGCCCGACGGACAGGCGTTACGAGCGCTTCGAGCAGCATTGAGCTCGAGCCGCGCGAGTTAAAAAAGCGGCGCGCCGACCAGAGGAGGGCGCGCCGCTTTTTCGTTGATGCCTTTATCGGCCGTTATTTGCCGCGTGGTCAGCGCCTACCGGGCCACCAACAAACTCTCCGCGAATCCCCACTCATCCTCGATCCATTGATGGCTGCACACGAAGCCGGCGCCATCGACGATCGCGGGCAATTCTTCCGCGCGATACTTGTGGCTGCTTTCGGTCCAGATCGTCTCGCCTTCCTTCAGCGACACCGTCAGCTTTGCGGCGCGCACGTGAGCGGTGATATCGCGCTTCGCGCGCAGATGCATCTCGATGCTGCGCGCGTCCGGATTGAAGCGCGCCACGTGCTCGAATTCATCGAGCGGAAAGTCGCCGTCGAGTTCGCGGTTGATGCGCGCGAGCAGGTTCAGATTGAATGACGCGGTTACGCCGATCGCGTCGTCGTAGGCTGCGACCAGCACCGGCGTGGGTTTGATCAGATCGGTGCCGAGCAGCAGCGCGTCGCCGGGCGCGAGCATGTTGCGGATCTCGCGCAGAAAACGCGTCGCCGCGAGCCTGCCGAAGTTGCCGATCGTGCTGCCGAGAAACAGCACGAGCAAGCGGTCGCCGGGCGCGCGCTGCCGGCTCACTTCGGCGAGACCGGCCAGATAGTCGCGTTCATAACCGACGATCGAAATCCGCTCGATGTCGCCGAGTTCGCGCCGGCACAACTGCAACGCACTGCGCGAAATTTCAATCGGGCAGTAGGAAGTAGGGCGTTTTTTACACAGCGCCTCGAGAATGCGCCGCGTTTTACGGCCGCTGCCGCTGCCGAGTTCGGCGACCGTTACGTCATGCGGCAAATGCTCGACGATATCGGCCGCGTGCTTCGCGAGCAGACGTTCTTCGGCGCGCGTGACGCCATATTCGGGTAATACGGTAATCACTTCAAAAAGTGCGGAACCGACCTCGTCGTACAGATACTTCGACGGCAGCTCTTTCTGCGGCGTATGGGTGAGACCGGCGTACACGTCGGCGGCGAAGGCGCGACGCAGTTCGGAAGGCGAGTTGCTGAGCGATAGGGCTGGCTGGGTCATGCTGGCTCCAGTAGTCACATTCGATGAGCGGGATTGCTGCCGGGCGGTGGCATGCGCGATGAAACGCAGTTGAGGCATGCCGTGGGCGAGATGCGCGGGCGGTAATTCGTGGCGGCCTGACAGACTGCGCTCGAGGCTGCATTCGCCGACCCGGCTCGTGGGTGCTGCTCGTTGCGTGCCGCTGTGGACGTCGTTGTCGCGAGTGGTGCGGCCACAGCGTGCAAATCTTGGGTAGCAAGATTCGCGCGAGGCGAGGACGAACCGGTAATGGCTTCGCCGGCCGCGGCGCACGAAGTTATGTTCTAGTGCATCGACGCGCGACGCGCACGACTAATTGCAGCCGACTGACGAAAAAGCGCAAGCCCATTGGCGAATAACCCGTCTAGAATGCCCGTTTTCCTACGGTTTTGCACCGCCGCTTCAGAACAACAACGCAGCGTCTGCCGCTTTGCCCGCGTGGCCGCCTGCTCACGAGACATCATATTCATGACGACAACGAACGCCGCGAGCCTGCGTCGCGCGCCGCAAGCCCACGCGTCACACCGATCCCCGAGCGCGCAATGAATCACAACGACTTCAGGCGCGGGATCGCATTGTCGGTCGGCGCGTCGGCGATGTTCGCATTGCTGTCCGCTTACGCGACGCTGCTGAAACCGCTGTCGGGCCTCGACATCTTCGCGTGGCGCATCGTGTGGACCGTGCCTGGCGCGCTGCTGCTCGTCGTGCTGCGCAAGCGCCTGCCGATTCTGCGCGCGCTGGTTGTCCAAATGATGACGCAGCCGAAGCTCGGTGCCGCGATGATCGTGGCCGCGGGCTTGCTGGGCGCGCAGCTATGGCTGTTTCTGTGGGCGCCGCTGCATGGGCGCATGCTCGAAGTGTCGCTCGGCTATTTCCTGCTGCCGCTCGCGATGGTGCTGGTCGGGCGCTTCCACTATCGCGAGCGGCTCGACGCGTTGCAGTGGCTCGCGGTCGCGTGCGCGGCGGTTGGCGTCGCTCACGAACTGTGGGTGACGGGCGCGTTCTCGTGGCCGACGCTCGTCGTCGCGCTCGGTTATCCGCCTTATTTCGTGCTGCGTCGTCAGATCAATCAGGATTCGCTTGCGATGTTCACCGTCGAAATGGCATTGCTGCTGCCGGTGGCCGCCGTGTGCATTCTTGGCGGCGGCTCGCTGCAAGCGATCGCCGGCCGCGCCGAAATGTGGTGTCTGCTATTGCCGGGCCTCGGTGCGTTGAGCACGCTCGCGCTCGCTTCGTATCTGAAGGCGAGCCGACTGTTGCCGGTCGCGTTGTTCGGCATTCTCGGCTACGTCGAGCCGGTGCTGCTCGTGTTCGTGTCGATCACGCTGCTGCGCGAAACGCTGAGCGTCGCGCAACTCGCGACCTATGTGCCGATCTGGATCGCCGTCGCGCTGACCGCGCTGCACAGCGTGCGCTTCGTTCGGTTCGCGTCGAACTGAACTACGGCGCTCGCTCAGCGATGCGCGTTGGGCCTACCTGTGCCTCGATCGCGTCGCGCAGCTCGGGACGCCAGCCGACACCGAACAGCGCTTCGGCGAGCACGAATAGCGGGCCGATCAACAGGCCGATCACGTCGTCGACGAATGCCGGCTTGCGATGTTCGTAGGCCACGTGGCCGACGAACTGGAACACCCAGCCGACCACGAACAGCCCAATGCCGGTCGCGAGCCACGCGAGCGTCGTTTGCACGGCGATCCACTTGCCGAACGCGACGCAGAGCGCCGAGACGCAGGCCATCAGCACGCCGAGCGGCACGTCGAGCGCGAGGTAGTAGACGGTCGCCGCCACGAACAGCAACCACGCGGGCGACAACGTGACCGGGAACATCCCGGCGCCAAACGACGGGCGGCTCAGCAACACCGCGAGCGCGAGCACGATCATCGGAATGCCGACGAAGTGCGTGGCGATATTGCGCCGGTCGCGATGGTAGGCCGCGTATTGCGTCAGTTGCTGCGTCAGCGTTCTCATCAGGGCCGCTCCTGTGTCAAAGTCAGCATAATCGAGGGCAGCGGATTTTCAAACCATCGGGTAGCCGACAATCAGCAACGATCGTCCACGGATACCGTCCATGACAGAGCGTTTTTCATCGAAGGAGCTTGCCGGCTTGCTCGAACGCAGCGCGAAACCACGCGCTGCGTTCGAGGCGATCGAGGAAGCCGCGCTATTGCCGGCCGCACCGCGTGTCGCGCGGCGCCTGTTGCTGATGGCGGGCGGCCATGGCGAACCCGGCGCATTGCGCAGCGTGCTGAAGGTCCCGCAGGAAGACCTGGCGATGATGCTCGCGTTGTCGCGGCAGACGATCAGTCAGGTGCTCAAGCACTTCGAGACGCAGGGCGCGTTGAAGCTGCGCTATGCGAAGATCGAAATCGTCGATGCCGACAAGCTGCGTGAACAGGCTCTCGTCGAGCGCATTTAACGCGCGCTCGGGTGGCTGACGCGACGTTTCAATGGACCGATCGTCGCGGCGGGCAACGTGGTGAGCAGCATGTACAACGTGAAGTGGAGATCTTCGCGCGCGATGTCGAGTTGCACGCGGTCCTCTTCGCGCACGGTTTCCGTGTTGACTACATAGACGCCGAGCGGCGAATGAAGCAGTGCGCGCAAGTGAGCGTGCGTCAGCGTCACGAGTAGAAGCGCACGCGCCGACGGAAACGGAATGACGGTGCTGTGTTGAACCTGCTTGCTGGCAGGTTGCGGCGATAGCTTGTCGAGCGATTGGGTAAGAGCCATGTGATGCGGCGTTCGTGCGACGCGATGATGAATTGGAACAATTCGAGAGTAGTCGTCCGCGAGTAAAGACGGTGCAAAAATTCGCGCGTCTGTCGGCAAAAAGATACGACGGGGAATGACACGCCGCATAGAAAAAAAGGCGAGTCGTAAGACTCGCCCTCCCTGAACGGCACAGTCCGGCTTCGATCAACTTCTATTTGAACAGCACCTGCATGGCCGGTCAGCGCCGAAACCGATCACGCGTTATTGCGTTTTGGTCGTGTCGGCTTGTGCGCCGTCGGCTTTCGCCGGGGCAGTGCTGGCCTCCTTCGCACTTTCCGTTTTAGTCTTCGCGGCGCTCGTTTCCACGGTGTGTTTGCCCGTGGATTTGTGGACCTTCTTCGTATGGGTGGAAGTCTTTTTCACGTGCTTTTGCGTAGCGCCTTCGGCGGGCGCTTTCGTTGCGGTCGCGCTGTCGTCCGTCGCGCCGGCTTGTATCGCGGTGCTCGCCTTCAGATTCGCCTGGCCGGCGGTCGGCAGCTGCGTGGTTTGCGCGGGTTGTGCGGCAGACGGTGCGGCCGTTTGAGCAAATGCGCTCGACACGAGCAGTGCGGAAGCAACAGCGGCGAAAAGCGTCTTCATGATGTGACTCCTGATTGAATCGGTGGATTCGTTTGTCGCGGCTGAATCATTTCAGCGCTGCCGGTTTAACGTAGGGCGGAATACAGGAGTTGACGCTGCGCTGGTGACAAAACGTAAGTAGTGCGTCAGCGCGGATACATGTTGCGACTCACAAAGCAAATCCCCGCAAAGGCGCCAGGCTCAATGAAGACGCGACCGCGGTCTTGCCGAGCAATTGCGCTAAAGCTTCCGGCGAGACCGCTGGGCTAAACAGGAACCCCTGGGCCACCGTGCATCCGTGACGGACCAGAAACTCGCGCTGGACCTCGAGCTCGACCCCTTCAGCGACGACATCGAAGCTCAGCGTTTCAGCAATCGCGATGATGGCAAGCGACAGAGCTTCGAGTTCCTTGTCTCTGCCGATTTCGCAAACGAAGGCACGATCGATCTTGATGCGGTCGACGCTAAAGCGTTTCAGATAGCTGAGGCTCGAATAACCCGTGCCGAAGTCGTCGATAGCAATGGACACACCGAGTTCGCGCAGTTCGGCAAAAGCCCGTTGCGCTTCTTCAGCGTTGCGCATCAACGTGCCCTCGGTGACTTCGAGCTCCAGCAGTTCGGCGGGCCAATGGGCATCGTCGAGTGCCGAGCGCACTACGCCTGGAAGGTCCGCGCGTTCGAGTTGAAGTGGCGAAACATTGACCGATATGCGCACGGGCGGAAGCCCCGAGCGTACCCATGCGCTCGCCTGCAGACACGCCTGCCGCAATACCCACGTGCCGATGCTCTGGATCAGACCGGTTTCTTCGGCAAGCGGGATGAAGAGGGCCGGCGAGACTTCACCGAGTTCGTCGTCGTGCCACCGCAAAAGTGCCTCGGCACCGACGATGCATCCGGTTTTCATGTCGATTTGCGGCTGGTACGCCAGGTACAACTCATTGGCTTTCGCGGCGCGCCGCAGTCGCGTCGTGAGCCGCAACTTCTCGGCGGCCGCCCTGCTCAGCTCCGGTTCGTAGAATTGATAGCCGTTTCTCCCGCGCGATTTCGCCACGTACAACGCGGCATCGGCATTTCGCGTGAGCAGTTCCGGCTGGGCGCCGTCTTGTGGAAAAGTACTGACGCCGATGCTTGCTTCGAGATAAAGCTCGTGCTCGCCGATGCGATACGGCTCGCTCATCTCGTGAATCAGCGTGTCCAGCATTTCGGTGAGTTCCTTCGCGTCGGCCCGTTCCGCGACAATGACGAATTCATCGCCCCCGTAACGCGCGACGAAATCCGTCGCGCGCAGCAGACGCTGAAGCCTTCGCGCCACGGCCTGTAGCAGCAAATCGCCAATGCGGTGTCCGAGCGAATCGTTGACGTCCTTGAAACGATCGAGATCGAGGAACAGGACGGAAACGTTCTGACCCGTCGCTGCCGCGCGTACGAGCGACTCTGAAAGATGTTCGCCGAGCAGCACCCGGTTCGGCAGATCGGTCAGTGCGTCGTATCTGGCTTGATGCTCGAGTCTTGTGAGCGAACGACGAAGATGCGCTCCGATGCGCCCGTTCCAGTGAATCAGCGAAAGCAGCAACAAGGCCGAAGCGACGCCGCAGCTCGACAGCATGCGCGTAAACCACTTCCCATCCAACGAGGATTTGCTGACGACTAAAGCGACCTTGGCGTCGGCCGCGAGTCGTACGTCGACGACCCGCTCGAGAACGCTATAGAAATAGGCGTCGATTTGTTCGAGTCTGGGGTCACCCACTGCCACACTGCCGGGATGTTCCGCGATCTTGCGCGCAAGACCAAAGCTCAGCTCGCTAAGTCTGCCGATCATGTCGTCCAGATCCGACAGCCTCGATATGCATTCCTGATTCTCGCTGCAGCTCTCGCGCGCGTCGCGCGTCAACGCGAGCAGTTCCAGCATCGGAAAGCTATATGCGGCGCGGTTGTAGAGCGGCACCGTTGCGATCGAGGTGTAGAGCGTCGCATGCTCATCGAGCATGACTTGCTGAACCTGGTCGAGGTCGTGGCGCAGCCGCCCGGAAGCCTGGATCGTCCGAAGCGAACTGTCCTGCTCGCTGCTCTGGCGGATTGCGAGGAAGGTACTCGTCGCAATGACAGCGAGAATGGCAAGTACGGCTATGACAGTACCGGCTTTGCGCGTTACTTCCTGTGCCAAGGCGCTTCCCTTTCCGTCAACCCGGCGCGGGCGAACACCGACCCGCCCGGATAGTGAATGTTTAGGTGGCTGCATGACTTGCCTCAGGGCGCTCCGGATCTGCCTGTAACGCCGCGCTATGGGTCTGCTTATCCGCCTATCGATCGGCAAATTCCACGCGGTTGCGCCCGCTTCGCTTGGCGCGGTACAGAGCGGCATCGGCGAGGCCATATGCGGTGTCGAAACAGGTTCCGACCTCGTTGATGCTGACGCCAAAGCTGGCCGTGATGCGGCGCTCGACGGGTGGAACGACCAGCGAGTCACCGATGGCTTCTCGCATGCGCTCGGCAAGAATGGCACCGCTGGCCGGTTCATGACCGGGCAGCAGCACGGTGAACTCCTCACCGCCCACCCGGCCGATGAAGCCTTGTTCCCCGACGATTCTGCGCAGACAATCGACGACCCCCGAAATGACCGCGTCTCCGGTGGGGTGGCCGTAGTCGTCGTTGATCCGCTTGAATTCGTCGATGTCGAGGATGATCATCACCGCGCTACTGATGCGCAAGATCTTGGTGGTCCGTTCGATCACGGCGCTGCGGTTCAGTACGCCCGTCAACGCGTCGTGCGATGCGCGATACGCCAACTGCTGGGCCAGCACCTGCATCTCGCGTTCAGCCCGATCGCTGCGGCCGATCAGGCGCCGTGTCTCGCGCATCAGGCGCTGGAAGTGCTCGATCAGTTCGCCCAACGACTGGCGATACTCCGCGGGGTCCGCATCGACGATCGAATGCACGGCGCGAGCCTTTGCCAGCGCGGTGCTCTCGTTCTGGAACAGATCGGGTGCGCCGCCCGAGGACACGTCAAGGGAAGGGGTCGAACGCACTTTAGTTTCCCTGCCGCGCAATGGGACGATCGGTGAACTCGATCGCGCGGAAATCGGCTTTCAGTTCTTCGCCGAATTCGGCAATGGTCTCGTCTTCCTCGTCGCGATACCAGTTCATCGACACGCGGGTTCCCGATTCCGCCGCCTGATCGAGCGCGTCGAAGATGCTGAACAGCATTTTGGTACTCGAGCTATTGAAGTACGTCAGCGCGACGTCGATAGTGATCTCGGCCCCGGCGTTCGCGGCGAGGTATTTGCGCATCTGCTCGATGATCGGCGCGTAAAAGGCGGCTGCGTTTTCAGGGTAGGACTCTCCCCTGATCGACAACGCGTGTTGGTCGAAGCGAAAATCGACTTCGGGCGACGTCGTCGTCGCGGGGATGTGTAGGTTTTCCATTGTTCGTGTGCCTTCCTGCTCAGATGATGGCCATGAGGCAAAACAGCGTGGTGCCCGGTTCGTCGGCACGCGGATGAAAAGCGAATTCAAGCGGCGCGCTCGCATCGCGCGCCATCGTCAGGAAGCCGAGCCCGGCGCCCTTGCTGTCTTTCGGAGCATCGGTGCGCAATGAAACCTTGTACGCTTGCTTGATTTCTTCGAGTGACATGTTGCGCAGAGGCTCCAACCTGCTTCGCAGGTCCTCGACTTCCGCGGTCGCGATGGGATTGACGCACAACATTACGTGATGTTCGCCGTGCCTGGAGATGCAGACCGCGCCCTCGCGTATCTCGCCTGCCCGTTCGCCACCGGGCTCCAGCGCGTTCGACGAGTAATGAACGATGTTCTGTGCCAGTTCGATAAAGGACGAGAAGAGTTTGCGGCGAGTAGGACCGCTGACTCCGGCGACTTCGAGCTGCAGTTTCACGACTTCGCCCATCGACGCGACGATGTTATGGGAGAAGTAGCCCTTGTGATAGAAGAGCACGTTGCGCCGCTGCGCGAGTTCGAAAAAGGCGCTGTCTTGTTCTAGTAGTTGGGACATTCTGGGAATTCGCTAAATGCGGGCACAGAAAAGCGTGACGTCATCACGGCGCGGTTGCTTGCCTTGCCACTCGGCGAGCGCGAGCCGGACGCGCTCGCAAATCGTCGCCGGGGTTTCGGCGCGGTTTTCGAGTATCAGGTCGAGCGCACGGCGCCGGCCGAAAGAAATGTTGCGCGGGCCGCCGATCTGATCGGCGAGGCCGTCGGTATAGATGAACAGCAGGCTACCCGCCGTGACCGGATTCGATCGCAAGGTCCACGCATAGTCGGCGCGACTGTCCACATAACCAACACCCATGCGGTCGGCGCCGATCGTTTCGAACTCCGCGGCATCGGGCGACAGGATGTGCAGAGCGATCCTCGCGCCGGCAAAATGCAGCATGCTCTCCGTGGCGTCGAACCAGAAGAGTGCGGTATCCAGACCGTCGTTGGATTGGGTTCCTTCGTCGGCACTGTTCACTTGCCCAAGCAAGCCCTTGACGTTTCGATTGACGGCCGCCAGTAGCGCGGCGGGGTCGCGCGGACCGATCTGTTCGAGCGCCTTCGACAGTGACGCCGAAGCAAGCAAGGTCATGAAGGCGCCCGGCACGCCATGTCCGGTGCAATCGGCAACAGCGCCAAACCAGCCGTTCGGAAAGGCCGCGAAATGATAGAAGTCGCCGCCGACGACGTCGCGAGGTTCCCAGACCATCGCCGCGTCGCGCAGCTTCATCGACAGGGTCTCGCTGGAAGCACGCAACATGGCGCGCTGTATCACGCTGGCGTACTCGATACTCTGCATGATCTGGCGGTTCTTCTCCGCCTGCATTTCCGCGACCGCACTGATAAGCTGCAGACCACTGCCGAGACCCGAGAAGAGTCCGTCACGTGTCACGATGAAACCATCGACCAGCGCTTTTTCTCCGGCCTCGACGGTCCTGAACGTCAGCGCTTCGATGCTCACGTCGGCGTCGACGATGAGCGGTTCCTTGTCCATGAACGCGATGCAACTCTTCTTGTCGTAAAGCTCTCGATGGAACGGCTTGCTCATTTGCGACATGAAGATATCGCGGTTGATCAGGCCGATGGGACGCTGGTCATCGATGACAGCGAGACTCTGCATGTCGCGGCGCGCCGAGAAGATCTCCATGACCACGGAGTTGGGATCTTCAACGTCTACGGATGGAACTTCCTGGCACAAGTCTCCGGCAGTGCGCGGATTACCCTGTGCGGAAGAACGGCGAAATCTCGAGAACGCAGCATGCATGGCGACGCCAGTCGATGTATGAGGAAACCTCGCACGCTAAGGTTTCTCTATGTACATTATGTGACAGAGAGGGGGCGATCCGCTCTATTGGCGCGAGATTAGAAAACTGTCGGTCGCGCAAAGGTTTGCGTGACCGACATGAGTAAAAGTTGCGATCTGCGAGGTTGCGCAAATGCAACGCCGCCGAATCCGTTATTGAAACGGGTTCTGCACGGTACCCGGTTTAGCATCCGGCTCGTCCTGCACCTTTGCCGGTAAATCCTTCTGCGCCTGCAGGCTCGCGACGATCGCATCGAGCGCTTCCTTCAGCGCGAGCGCCGCCTTCAGTCCGCGTTGATCGCGCGTCAATTCGAGCGTGCCGTTCAGCACGACACGCGTCGTGCCATTGCTGAGCGTGAGCGCATCGCCTTGAATGTTGAGTACGTCGTCGTCGTTCGAATAGGGCTTAAACACCTTTCAGTCCTCCTGGCCGCTGGTCCTTGAGGTTGTCCGGAATGCCCGGAAAGCGGATGCCCGACATCGCTTCGAGTTCGTGAATCGTGCGGATGTCGTAGCGGTTGGTCGCTACATTATCAACCACGATTGCGAAGGCCAGTTGACGCGACGGCACGTAGACGACCTTGTACAACTGGGTGGGCACGAACACGCGCGTCGGTCCGATCGTTTGCAATTGCCGGCCGGTGAACAGCGGTCCGGTGACGACGTACGTGTCGTCGTAGGCGAGTGCGATCTTGCGCACGGCTGTTTCGATGCGTGCCCACAATCGTTGGTTGTTCTGACGATTTTGCGGCACGATATTCGCGAGCGAGAACGATTGCGCCATCGCCTCGTCGTTCCACCGATTACCCGCCGGACTCATATGACCGCGATCGAAGCCGCTGCGTTTGTAGTCGGCGAGTGTCGCGCCTTCGCCTTCGGGCAGACGCGCGTCTTCGAAGAACTTGTTGGTGCGCACCATGTCCTTCGCTTCTTCGATGTGCTCACGCGTCAGATGCTCGGCAGACCACAGCGGACCGTGCGTGATACCCGAATGCAGCACCGCGAAATCGCTATAACAAAGCAGGCGCGTTTTCGGCGCCATCTTCTGATTGGTGAGGACGGGCCATTGCGCATTCGGCGTGAATCCGGCGCAGGAAGGCGCCGCGCTCGCATGAGCGGCAACGGCGAGTAACAGACAGGCAAGCCACTTCTTCATGTGTCGATGGTTCGATGAACGGGGACGCAAGTATAGCGTCGTGGCCCGCATCGAGCGGCTGCGAAATGCGAATCGAAGGAAGGGAATTTGAAACGGCAAAGGCGGCGTGCGCCGGACAAAAAAATGGGCCGCTTTGCAGCGACCCGAATGCGTGGACTTCCGAATCTACGCACGCAATCTTAAGAAGGTCTTAAGGGGTGCGCTATCGCGGTACGTTATGTTCGATTGCGCACGAACAGATTTACGCGTCCGAACAGGGCTCGCGCAATGAGCCGGAAGTTTCGACCGGAAAAGAGAAGCGCGACGAATCGCGCCAGAACTTAATTACCGAACACGCTGTTTTCAGCGCGCACTTTTTGACGATCCACCGCTTGCAAACGCCAGAAGCCGCTAGTCGCCTTGCGTGTTTGCAGCGCGGTCCATGCAGCGGCGCCTTGCGCGGCGCTCACTCGCTCCTTGCGATCGACGTGCAGACCGCGCAACGTACAGAGCGGCGCGTCGGCACTCGGTGCGCACAGCGTGGTCACGCCGTTTTCGTCGCGCAGTTCGCCCCATGGGGGCAAGTCGATCCCTTGATGCGCTTCTCTCGACCACCGATGTTCATCGGTATCGAGCCAGAGCACAGCGTAATCATGGCTTACGGTGGGATCGGAACCGTTAATCAGGATGGTCAGTCGCATATCAGTTCCGTTCATAAATTGCGAAGCGCTTTATCAGTCTAGGCGGCGCGGCGCTTTATGCAAGACAAAGGCATGACGTGCGAATGGAAAATCAAGTCGCCAAAAAAGTGTGGCGGGGTACGGTGCATGCTCCCGCGCCGCGGGGTACGCGGTCTGCATGCAGTAACGACCACATGCAGACCGCGAGCCGCGGCAAATCAACGCAGCCGAGAGGCGCTCAAGCGAGATCGAGCGAAGCGGTCAGATCGCCGAGCGGCGCGAGTCCGTTGCTTGCGAAAGCCTTGTCGCGCGCGACCACGCCATCGAGCGGCGCGAGTCCATGCACACGGCTAATGAAACGCAGAATCGAGTTCGTGTCGTACACCGTGTGATCGACATAACCCTTCTTCGCCAGCGGCGAGATCACGAGCGCGGGAACGCGCGAACCCGGACCCCAGCGATCGCCGATCGGCGGCGCGACGTGGTCCCACCAACCGCCGTTCTCGTCGACGGTGACGATCACGACCGCGTTCTGCCATTGCGGGCCGCGCTGGATGTGCTCGATCAGCGTCGCGATGTGACGGTCGCCCGAGGCGACGTCCGCATAGCCCGCGTGCATGTTCAGGTCGCCCTGCGGTTTATAGAACGTCACGGTCGGCAAACGTCCCGCGTCGATGTCGGCAATCAGGCGATTGGTCGACGCGTCGTTGCCCATGCCGCCGTCGCGCAGATAGCGGCGGCGCGCGGCGGTGCCCGGCGCGTAATTGGCAAAGTAGTTAAACGGCTGATGGTGGTACTGAAAGTCGGGCATCGACCCGGTATCGCGATGATCGAGCGCGAATTGCCACGCGCCGCTGTACCACGCCCAGTCGATGCCCTTGCCGGTCAGCCGGTCGCCGATCGTCGCGTAATTCTGCGGCGGCATCACCCGCGGGTTCGACGGATCCGCGAAAGCCGGGTCGCCGCCTTCGGCCGGACGCACGCTGCTCGGCTGATACGGCGGCGCCATCGTGTTGACTGCGTAGCCGTCGGCGGTGAAAGCGCCGTCATTGACGAACTTCGGCGGACCGTCGAGCGCCGACGCGGGCGAATTGGGCGCGAGCTTCAAACGGGTGCCGGTCGGATCGTCGCCTTCCACGACCGACACCATCTTCTTCGCCGGACTGTTGTGGATGTCCGGATAGTAGGGCGCCTGCGCCGAGATCAGGAAGATATGGTTCAGCCACGAGCCGCCGAAGGCGGCCATGAAGAAGTTGTCGCACAGGGTGTGCTGCTGCGCGAGATTCCACAGACGCAGCGTGTCGGCGGAATTGCGGTAGTGCCCCATCACAAGGCCGCCCGAATCGCCCCACGCGGCGAACTGGTTGTTGCGCCCCGCGTTGATCTGCATCTGGTTCTGATAGAAGCGATGGATGAGGTCGCGCGTGATCACGCCGGTCGGCAGCGGCGCGCCGTGCGCATCGACGATGCGGAACGGCCGGTTGCGCAGATGATCGAGATCCTTTTCGCCGATCATGTAGCGCTTGCCGTCCACTTCCTGCGCCTGCGGCACGAGCCCGCCCCAGATCGCCGGCAGCCGCGGCAGCGGCGTCTTGCCATCGCGGTCGAGCTGGACGTATTGCTCGGCGGTGACCGCGTCGAGCGGATGCTGCACGCCCGGGTAGTTGCCGTACAGGTTCGCGAAGCTGCGATTCTCCGCGTAGATCACCACGATGTTCTTCACCTGATCGTGCAGCGCAGCGTCGAGCCGCAAGTCGGCGGCGCTGCGCGGCGGCCCGTTGCCCGCGAGTCCCTCGCCTGTTTTGCAGCCGGTCAGCGCAAGGCCGAGGCCGACCGCCGCGAGGCCTGTCAGGACGCGCCGGCGTTCGGGATCGTCGGGGGCGTCGTTGGTGTTATCGATTGAATCGGGGTTGTCCAGTTTCGGCGGCAGGTGAGGATCGTGGTCGGTCATCGGTGAGTTCCGAAGGAGACGTGACGGTCGCATCGGCGCCGCTCGAAGCGGCGCGCGCGACACCGGTTACGGGTCCGCCGAGGCCGGCAGGCCTCGCGGCTTTACGGCGGCCGACGCTTCGCGCGCCAGCTGGGATGCGTGGCGTCGACGGCCAATAGTAGCCAGTGCCGTGCGTCGATCGGATGACGTTTTTGCGTCGCATAACGGTGCTGCGCCTTTCGCCGTTGATAGGCATCTCTGATGAGAAGCGCTGTGCGTTAGAGCGCTTTGCGATATACCACGAAGCCGGACTTATCCGCGACCTTGTCATAGAGCTGCATCGCGGTGTGATTCGTCTCGTGCGTCTGCCAGTAGACGCGTTGCGCACCGTCGGCTTTTGCGCGCGCATAGACGGCCTCGATCAGCGCACGGCCGACACCCTTGCCGCGCTCGCTATCGAGCGTGTACAGGTCCTGCAGATAGCAGATCGGCCCCGCCATCGTCGTATGACGGTGATAGAGAAAATGCACGATGCCCTGCAATTGCCCGGCGCGTTCCGCGACGAATGCATGCATCGGCTCGTAGCCGTCGAAAAAGCGATTCCACGTGATGTGCGTGATCTCGCGCGGCAACGCGGTCTCGCCCGAGCGGCCATAAAACGCGTTGTAGGCGTCCCATAGCGGCAACCATGCATCGAAATCGTCACGGGTGACGGCGCGAATCTGCAGCGGGGCGGACATGTGGACGGTTCCTTTGGAAAGCTGTGGAACCGCCAGCATAAAAAATTTGCGACGCGATTGTTAGCTCCACCATGCTCGCAAAATCTGGAGCCACGACGCGTGCGACAGTGCGGTGAGCCGATGCATCACCGCATGCCGCGAGTCAGTGCCTGCGATGTTGCCTGTGACGCAACTCGTTGCGGACCTTCTTCGCGGCGAACAGCGGCACGTAGTCGAACACGCGCGCCTCGTTCCGGAATTCGGCGAGCGTATCGGCGTACATGCGCGACACCGTTTCCGCCGGCGTGTCGGTTTCCTCGGCGATGCTTCGGACCACTTCGTCTATATTCGGCTCAGGCTGGGACATGGTCTCTCTCCGGGTCGGACGGCAGGCTGGATGGACGGTACGCGGGGTAGGAGTCCATTACAGGATGCGAATCGCGAGCGCGCCAATTGAATCGACCTATCGTTCGACTGATTTCACAGAGATTTTTTTCTTGCGCTGCGGCAAGCGACCATGCGGTGAGGCCGTGCGGAAAAACAACGGGTCGCGCGGTGGTGAATACCCGGGAATCGCACAGGGCTAAGCGACCGCCGTCCCTACCTCTGCACTTTCTGCGCTACATGCGCGATCCGGTCGCGCACGACGCCGATCGCCTGCTTCAGCGCGTAAACATCCTGAAAGTAGCGATACGGAATTCGGATCTGACTAGCGTTCGCGTCGATGCTTTCAATCTCCTCACTCCATTGCGCGATCTGCGCGCGAGACGGCTCGGCGTTCTTCCACACTTCGTCCTCGAGCGCCTTGATCGCGCGGTACCACACGAACAGGCGTTTCTTCATACGCGTTTCGAGCATGCGCGGCAGCGCCTGCGCGAGGCCGATCAGCAGCGCGAGGAACGGCACCAGAATCAGCAGCCGACGTTCGATCAGACTCGCGAGCCAGAACGGCAGGTAGCGATACAGAAACGGCCGGCCCGATTTGAAGTACCGCACGCTTTCGTCGGAGATCGGGAATTCTTCGGTGTTCAGGTTGGGGAACGTGCCGAGCGGCGTGAAGTAGTCCTCGCCGCCGTGCACCGTGCGCGCCGCGTCGAGCAGCAGATAGACGAGCGCCGGATGCAGCGAGTCCTTCGATACGAGCAGCGCCGTCGCCGCGAGCAGCGTGATGTCGCTGCGCGGCAGATCGTCGGCGACGCTCGTCGAGGCACGCGGCAAGGTGATCTTCGACAGCGACGGGAATTTTTGCGCCAGTGCATCGGCCTGCGCGAAGCTCATCAGCTTCAGGTTGCTGGTGAGCAGCGTGTGCTGCATGTCGGCGTCGGGCCGGCCAATGAAGAACGCCGCGTCGACCTGACCGCTTTCGAGCCCCTGGTATGCGGCGTTCGCGTCCATCTGCAGCAGCGTCGAGTTCTGACTCGTGACGCCGCTATAGCCGAGCAGCATCTGCGAGACGTTGAGCAACCCGCTGCCTGGCACGCCCATCGAAATGCGCTTGCCGCGCAGTTGCGACAGCCGGTCGATCGTCGCATCGCCGCGATAGAACACCCAGATCGGTTCGTACGACACAGCGGCGATGGTTTGCAGATTGTCGGTGTCCTTCGGACTGGTCGTGCCCGACTGGATGAAGCCGACCTGATAGGCGCTGTCCGGGTCCGCGAGCCGCTGGTAGTTTTCGACCGAGCCCGACGAGCTACGGATGTCGAGCTTGATGCCTTCGCGCTTGAGCAGCGGCGCGTAGCGATCGGCGAAGCCGCGATAGATGCCGCCGTCCGCACCGGTGGTGATGACGATCGTGCGCTGGAACGCGGGCTCGAGCACGAGCGCGAGCATCCAGCCGAATGCGGCGATGAGCACGATCGCGCCGACGCTCAGAAGACGCCTGCGCCGCCGCGTCATCGGGGTTGTCGAGCTGCGGTACAGCGCGGGGTCTGGTCTCGGCATCGTTACCCGGTTTGGTCAGGTCCGGCCTTGGTGACTAATGGGATGGAGGCGGTCTCTATTTCCTCAACTTTACGATATCAGGAGGCTTTATTCGATAGTCAGTGATGTGCATTGAAAAGGTCTGGCTGACACTGTCATCGGGACACAGGTCGGTTGGCCCTGATGTCGAAGATTCCAGTAACTACGCCGTTGCTGCCGCCTCTGGCATTTTGAACGATGTACTCCTGCTTGACCCTGGCAAAAGAGAGGCGAACCTGTTCGTGTTGTGCGGTCATCTCTACGCCCGTGATCGGAAAGGCGTTCACTCCGTGGTGGAGACGGAAGCGAGAAGACAGGTGACTCGAGGTAACGCTCGTGACACCGTCAGATCCGGCGAAGGCGGAACCATGCTCAATCAGACGACTCGGAAAGCGAGGCAAAATTGGGCCGAGGTGCTGCTCGCTCTTTGATGACATCACGGGTGCGCACGATCGCTGTGCAGCACTACGCCCCCGCCCCCACCTCACCCCCCAACTCCCGCGCAATGAACTCGACAAACGCGCGAATACGATTCGACATCTGATGCCGCGGCGAATACACCGCGAAGATATCCGCATTCGGTGTGTCGTGATCGGGCAGCAACTGGACGAGCGAACCCTCCGCCAGATACTGCCGGATGTCCCATTCCGCGCGCATCAGGATGCCGTGTCCTTCGAGCGCCCATTTGACGGCGATCTCGCCGTCGTTGGTGGTCAGCGTGCCCTTGATCCGCACCGCCTCGGTCTTGCGCGCGGCGCCGCGTCCCGAGGTCAGCCGCCACACGCCGTACGCTTCGTCGCCCTGACGAATGCCGATGCAGTTGTGGCGCGTCAGATCGTGCGCCGTGAGCGGCATGCCGTGCGCCGCGAGATACGACGGCGCCGCGCACAGCAGACGCCGGTTCGGCGCAAGCCGGCGCGCGACCACGCGCGTATCGGGCGGCTCGCCGAAGCGGATGCAGACGTCGAAGCTGTCGTCGGTAAGCGGCGGGGGCGTGACCGACAACTGCAGTTGAACCGACACCTGCGGATACCGCGCGACGAAGCGCGAGATCGCCGGCCCGATATGGCTGCGCCCGAAGCCGAGCGTCGCGTTCACGCGCAGCAAACCCTTCGGTGTCTTCTTCGCCGAGCCGAGCAGTTCGGCCAGTTCGTCGATCTCGTCGAGAATCCGCCGCGCGCGGTCGAGGTATAGCTCGCCTTCGGGCGTCAGCATCATGCGGCGCGTCGTGCGGTTTACGAGCGCGACGCCCGCGCGCTGCTCCATCTGGGTGAGGCGCTTGCTGACGGCCGCCGCGGTCAGCCCCAGTTCGCGCGCGGCCGCACTGAGGCTGCCGCTCGCGGCGAGCGTCGAGAAAAAGCCCAGATCGGCTGGCTGGACGGTGTCGCGCATCGTCTTTTCCGCGCCTTCGCATTTGTGAATGCAAGTTAAAGATGCTTTGAGTTTAGCACCGGTTTTTACCCGTGGGATCGAGCTAGAGTCCACTCACGCCATTCACCAAGCACAGGACGGAGACATGAAGACCTATCGCATCGCAACCATCCCCGGCGACGGCATCGGCAAGGAGGTCGTGCCGGCCGGCGCGCAGGTGCTCGAGGCGCTCGCGAAGACCACGCGCGCCTTCACGTTCGAGTTCGAGAACTTCGACTGGGGCGGCGACTACTACCGCCAGCACGGCGTGATGATGCCGGCCAACGGGCTCGACGCGATCCGCAACAAAAATGCGATCCTGTTCGGCTCGGCGGGCGACAAGGACATTCCCGATCACATCACGCTGTGGGGTCTGCGACTGAAGATCTGCCAAGGCTTCGACCAATACGCGAACGTGCGCCCGACGCGCATCCTGCCCGGCATCGACGCACCGCTGAAGTACTGCAAGCCCGAGGATCTGAACTGGGTGATCGTCCGCGAAAATTCGGAGGGTGAATATTCGGGCGTCGGCGGCCGCGTGCATCAGGGCCATCCGATCGAAGCCGCGACCGACGTGTCGATTCTGACGCGCGCCGGCGTCGAGCGCATCATGCGCTTCGCGTTCCGCCTCGCGCAGTCGCGCCCGCGCAAGCTGTTGACCGTGATCACGAAGAGCAACGCGCAGCGTCACGCGATGGTGATGTGGGACGAGATCGCGCTCGAAATCTCGAAGGAGTTTCCGGACGTCACGTGGGACAAGGAACTCGTCGACGCGGCGACCGCGCGCATGGTTAACCGTCCCGCGACGCTCGACACGATCGTCGCCACCAATCTGCACGCCGATATTCTCAGCGACCTCGCGGCCGCGCTCGCCGGCAGCCTCGGCATCGCGCCGACCGGCAACATCGATCCGGAGCGCCGCTATCCGTCGATGTTCGAGCCGATCCACGGCTCCGCGTTCGACATCATGGGCAAGGGGCTCGCGAATCCGGTCGGCACGTTCTGGTCGGTCGTGATGCTGCTCGAACACCTCGGCGAATTCGACGCGGCCAGGCGCGTGATGCAGGCCGTCGAAGCGGTGACCGCGAACAAAGCGCTGCACACGCGCGACCTCGGCGGCACGGCCACGACCGCGCAGGTGACGGCGGCCGTGTGCGAGTTCATCGAGCAGGCGGCGACGCCCGCGGCGAACGCGGCTTGAGCGCCGGCTTCGCGCGAACTGAACCGGACTGAGCGGAACCGCGCGCAAATGAGGCGCGCGGTCTACGCCCCGGCCACGACGTGGCCGGCACACAACCTTGACTCGATTAGCTCGGCCCAACGTCGGCCGGCGCGAGGCTCGCGCGCGGTCAACAGCCGCGCGCCGCAGGAGGAGACAATGACTTCGGAACTCGAAAGCCGGGTGTCCCGCAAGCTGATGCTGCGGATCATCCCGTTCGTCATGCTGTTGTACTTCGTGAGCTTTCTCGATCGCGTGAATGTGGGTTTTGCCGCGTTGTCGATGAACAAGGCGATCGGTCTTTCGCCGACCGCGTTCGGCCTCGGCGGCGGGCTCTTTTTCATCGGCTATTTTCTGTTCGAAGTGCCGTCGAACCTGATTCTGCACAAGGTCGGCGCGCGGCTCTGGATTGCTCGCGTGATGGTGTCGTGGGGGCTCGTGTCGCTCGCGTCGGCGTTCGTCGTCGGGCCGACCAGTTTCTACGCGCTGCGCTTCATTCTCGGCGTCGCGGAAGCGGGCTTCTTTCCCGGCATCATCCTGTACCTGAGCCTGTGGTTTCCGGCGCGGCAGCGCGCGGTCGCGGCGGCATGGTTCATGGCCGCCGCGCCGATCTCGACTGCGATCGGCTCGCCGATTTCCGGCGCGATCATGAAGCTGCCGCCCATTGCCGGACTTGCCGACTGGCAATTGCTCTACATACTGGAAGCCTTGCCCGCGATCATCCTCGGCTTCTTCGTGCTCAAGTATCTGACCGACAAACCCGCGCAAGCCGAATGGTTGCAGCCCGAAGAACGCGACTGGCTGATCGCGAAGCTGAAGCTCGAAGCCGACGCCCGGCACGCGCACGCGGGCCACACGGCCGGCGCGCTCAGCGCGTTGCGCGATCCGCGCGTGCTCGCGCTCGCGCTGATCTATTTCGGCACCTCGGCGGGACTTTATACGCTCGGCCTGTGGGCGCCGCTGATCATCCGCCAATACGGTTTCGGCACGTTCGAAACCGGGCTGCTGGCCGGCGTGCCGAGCGTGCTCGCGGTGATCGCGATGGTGCTATGGGCGAAGCACTCGGATCGCACCGACGAACGTACGTGGCATGTCGTGATTCCGTGCGCGCTTGCGTGCGTCGGCTTCGTGTTCGCCGGTAATGCGACGACCGCGTTGATGATCGTGCTTGCGCTCGTCGTCGTGAACGTCGGAATCAGTGCCGCGAAGGCGCCGCTGTGGGCGATGCCGAGCATGTTCCTGTCGGGCGCCGGGGCGGCGGCGGGGATTGCGATGATCAACTCGATCGGCAATCTCGGCGGCTTCGTCGGGCCGTTTGCGATCGGCTGGCTCAAGCAAGTAACGGGCGGCTATACGGCGGGGCTTTACGTGGTCGGGGCGACTTTGGCGGTGTCGGCGGTCGTGACGTTGATGTTGAGCCGGCAGACGAAGCATGCGCCGGTCGCAGTGGGCGAACGACCGGGGCATTGAGCGAAGCACCGATGAAGCGAGTGCGCCGCCGGTTGAAAAGCCGGCGGCAACCGCCAATTCATCCGATACGTCAGTACCCGACTACCGGAAGCCGTAGACGCGCAGCAGCTGGCGGGAATCAAGCACGCCATAACGGGCGCGAAGCGTTTTTTCAACCGCCTCACAGTCTGCATAGTTGCCGCTGTCGGCAAGGCGATACGCAATGCGTCTTACGGCCTCGCGCCGAGCCGTCGCTAGCCTATCCCGATTCATGACGGTTTGCCTCTGACGTAACGGTGTCGCTTACATCATACGGCGCACAGCGACGCGCTGCCGCCATGCCTCGCCGTGTCTCGCTCAATCCAGATCGAACAGCGCCCGGTCAGCGGGCCGGGATAGCGCATCGTCCATCATCCGGCGAAACTCCGCCTCATCCCACTCGCCGCGATCCACACGCCTGAGAACGGCCTCGCCGACGAGCTGCACCTTGCGCTCGCGGTCGGCCTTCGTCTGCTTGTGCGCCTGGCGGCGCGCTTGATCTTTAGAAGCGGGATTTTCCCGGTTCGAAGCAGCGCCGCCCTCTCGCGACGCGAGGGAGGTCAATCAATCTCCTGAATCCCGTGGCACACCGCGACGACTTCCGCACCGACGGACGGCTCCAGTACGAACAGGATGGACTTTTTTGCAGCAATGGCTGCATCGATTGTCTGCGCCTTCTCGTCCGTCATCGCTGCGCGATAGTCATGCTGGCTGTGTGCCCAATTTACATAGGCGCGAATCTCATCGGGCGCGAACGCATGCGACGGCGAAATGAGCAGGCGCGACACTACATTCTGCTGGCAGAAATCGTTGATACGTACGGCCGAGACTCCGGAGAACAATAGTTTCGGCACAGCGCCGTCTGCGCATTCGAAACTGAGCAGCAGAGAGGAATCCGTGCGCGAGTATGCGCAGCCGACCAGCTCGGCGTCGTGATAGCTATGTCTGGTTTTCATGAGTGGCAAAGGTAGGAAAGGGTGTGATCGCTTGCAGGATGGTCGACTGGGGCAGTTTTTAGGGTAGCGGCGAAACCAACGAACAGGCCAGTGCGGCGCAGTCTCGTCAGTTCGAACAGCGGCAGTCTATTCGTTGTGCCCGGAAAAAGACGGCAGTAACCCCTCTCAGGGCGCCGCCTGTCTTTAACGCCCGCCCCGCTGCGAGCGTCTTTTTCTCGTACGAACAGACTGGCTTACTTGTGCTTTAGGCTGTCTGCCGAGAACGCCCGCCAGTTGCGCGGGCGTTCTCAGAGGCGGAGCAGACGGATTGCCACCGCTCTTAATGTGGAGTCGTCTGGCAGTCCATGGAGGTCCCTGCGGGTTGGGTTACGCAGGCTGGATATGTGTGGGCAGTCATCGAAATAACCTTCCAGGTTTGTTGACCAAAGGAGCCCAGTGAACATGACGAAATGGTTCCGCGTCAATTCATTCGATCCCGCAGCACCCCACTACCGGAAGCCGTAGACCAGAACCTTCTTCCCTTCGAACGCCTCCTGCACACCTTGCACGCAATCCATCGGGCAGCTGTAGCCGTCGGGGGCCGACGCGGCCGACGGGATGCTCGCCCGATAAACGACGGATTCGACCTGCGTCCCGTCCGAAGTGACCACGATGTTCAGATCGGTCTCGACGCCGGCTGGCACGGGTCCTCCGGTGATATAGACGATCGACATCGTGCCGGTGCAATCGGAGTTCACCTTATAAGTACCTTTCTGGTGCGGATTGAACGTTGTCTGCCCACCTTTCGGCACGCCGTTGATGCTCCCGAAATCGGTGCGGGTAAATTTGCCGTTGCCGTCGAATGTCACGAGGGCGACGTCATCGAGCATCGCCTGGGTGGCGAACGGATGCAGCACGTTGCTCGAATCCAGCAACCCAAGGATCACGCCGTGACCGATGAACCCATAGGGTCCTTTTAGCGTTGCATTCGAGCAAAGACCGCCGCCACCGCCACGGCCACGGTCGCCGTCATCACCGCCGGCCTGCGCGGTGCCACTCAGCGACAGAAGTGCAACGGCTACAGCCGACCAAATGCTTAATTGGCGGGTCTTCATCTTCATCTCCTTGTCAGCGAATCAGGCGCGTGAAATCGCGCCGCGCAAGGGGCCTATCGGCTGCCGGATCAGGCGCCTGATTCAATCAAGCGAAAATAGTCGATGTGAAATGGCCGCAGCGATACCTGGTCGCCGTCGTGTGAGGGACCAGGGGCGGGCCAAAGTAGTGAATGGCGAAACGCTTTCACCAAGCAGTCGTATTTCGCTCGGTGTCGGCGGATACGTGCGGAAGGGATGCACGAAAGTCCGCGCAATAGTGACTTCGTGGGTCAGCCACGCCTGAAAGTCGCATAGCGAAAACCAGTGTAATCGATGCTACTTGCGGCGACCTGATGAATATCGGACAAAAGGAAGGCACATTCAGATCGCGCGCTGCGAATCGTCGCACTGTCTTTCGGGAGCCCCTCACCGAACCCTGTCCTCGGAATACGCTCGCACCCGTCGACGCCGCACCACCATCAACAAACAAACTCCACTTGCTGCCACGATATTCACGGCCGGATAAAACGCCACTGCCACACTCCATTTCGGCAGCGCAAGAATCGCGAGCGCGTATTTAAAAACACAGAGCGCGAAGTACAAAAGACTCTCACTCCACGGATCACGAATAGTCTTGCGAACCGTCGGTGCGAGGCCGACGAGTTCGATCAGCGTCACAAGACAGATCGACAACGTCGGATCATTGGTGATTATCCAGAGCGGAATAGCGGACAACGCCGCGGCAAGGCAAAGCCAATCAAAAACGGTCCGCTGCCGTTCACCCCGAAAGACGCTCGATACGAGAACAAAGAAGCAGGTGGCCGCGATCGCCGCGGTACACCACGCCGAAGGACCCGCACCGGCGACGAACTGGCCGACAGCCGCGATCGCCGTGACGACCGACCAGATCAGCCACGTGAACAGATGGGGGCGTACGGTGCCGCGCCAGATCGCAAGTCCATAAGGCAGAAACGCGACTAGCGAAACGATCGCCCCCATGACGCCGAACAGTCGAGTCATGTCCTGATCGATGCTCATCATGGGACGATCACACCCGGCACCGTCCCCGATACCGCGCCGGCGGCGCTCCACACGCTCGCGTAAAAAACCGCGTAAACGCGGTCGTCGATGCAAACCCGACCCGCTCGCTGATCTCGCTGATCGACATCGGCGTATGCGCGAGCAGCGTGCGTGCTTCGTCGATGCGCGCTTGCGTCAGCACCTCGCTGAAGGTTTTGCACTCCGCCGCGAGCTTGCGTTGCAACGTCCAGCGCGTCAGTGACAGCCGCTCGCAGACGATCGTCTGCAGGCTCTTCGGCTCGATCGCGTCCGCGTGCTCGCGCAGCACGTCACGCAGACATCGCTCGACCGTCGGAGAAAAGCGGCCCTGCTCGCGAATCCGCTGCAAGATTCCATGCGCGGCATGCATGTGAATCTTCGAGAGCGGCGCGTTGTAGACCTCGAACGCGCGATCCAGCGCGGACGACTGCAACACCATCCGATTGCACGCCTGATCGAGTTGAACGCGCACGCCCAACGTCCCGCTCAGCGCCGCGATCGCACCGAGCCGCGCATCGGTGACACCCGCGTCGCGCACGCGCAGTCGCACGTCATAGAGCTTTGCCACACCCGCTATCAGCGCGAAGTTGCCGAGCGCGCTCGATGCGTTGCGCCCTTCGCCTTCCGTCACGTATTCGAATGCGACTTCGTCGCCGTGCTCCTGCATGACGAGCCAGTCGACATTACCGATCAGGTCGCGGTAAGCGACGTAATTGCGCAATGCATCGCGCAGCGTCGGGCAATTGCAGAGCACGCCCGCAAGCTCGGGGAAATACAGCAGACCATCGAGCACGTCGCCCTCGGGCGCGCCGCGCATCAGGCAGCTTTCCGCAAGCTGGAGCATTGCGATGTGCTTGTCGCCCGGCACTCGCGCATCGGCCGTGGCGATGTCGGCCTCGTCGATGCCGATATCGTGGGCCACTTTGGTGCGATCGAGGCCCTCGCGCTCCGCCGCGTCGAGCAATCCTCGATAGATGCGCGCTGAAACGGACTTCTGACGCAAATCCACTTTGCCTCCTCCGGTCGAAACCTGTCTGCGGGTTTTCCTGACTCTTCATCGGTCAAGTGCTGCACCTATCGGTCAAGCGCGTTTCGGGCGCATCCCTAGAATTTCTTTCGGCGCATTACCACGAGCGCTTAGCGTAACAGGACGCGTCACGTGCCGATAGCGCGTCGATACAACGTGACGCAATGCAAATCACATGACCGACAACGACAATACGGAGCGAGATGATGAGAAGGAAGCTGACGATACCCTTTGCCGCAAGCGCCATCGCCTGCGGTGTCGCGCTGGTACTCGCCGCCTGCGGCAATGGCAGCAACATCAGTGACCCGGCGTTGCCGTCCGATCCCGATGCGCGCGCCGATGCGCGTGCCGCCGCGCTCGTCCAGAAGATGACGACCGCCGAAAAGATTCAGCTCGTGCACGGCGTGGGCATCCCCAATGCGGGACTCGGCGGTCCGTATCCGGCCGGCGTCAACGGAGCCGGCTACATTCCCGGCATCGCGCGGCTCGGCATTCCGGGCCTCGCGATGGCCGATTCGGCCGGCGGCGTCAATGTCGTCAACTCGAACGCGACGGCGCTGCCCGCGCCGGTGGCGCTCGCGGCAAGCTGGGACCCTGCGCTGGCGAACCAATACGGCGCGCGTATCGCGACCGAGCTGCGCGTGCTCGGTTATGGCGAAGGTCTCGGCGGCGGCGTCAATCTCGCGCGCGAACCACGCAATGGCCGCACCTTCGAGTACATGGGCGAAGATCCGGTACTGACCGGCACGCTGAGCGCCGCGCGCACGATCGGCACGCAGGCGCAGAACGTCATCGCGACGATCAAGCACTACGCGATGAACGATCAGGAAACGAACCGCATGACCAGCAACTCGGTCGTCGACGAACGCACGATGCGCGAAACCGAACTGCTCGCGTTCGAGCTCGGCGTCACGCAGGGAACGCCCGGCAACGTGATGTGTTCGTACAACCTGGTGAACGGCGTGTATGCGTGCGAAAACCCGTATCTGCTGACCACCGTGCTGAAGAACGAATGGGGCTTCAAGGGCGTGGTGCAGTCGGACTGGACCGCCACGCATAGTACCGTCGCCTCGGCGCTGGCTGGCCTCGATGAAGAAGAGCCCGGCGATCTCGGCGGCGGAGCGTCGATTCCGGGCTTTACGCTGACGTCGTATTTCAACACCGCGCTGACGGGCGCGGTCAACGCCGGCAGCGTGCCGATGTCGCGACTCAACGACATGGTTCAGCGCAAGCTTCGCACGATGATTCGCTATGGCGTCTTCGATTCGCCGCCAACTACCGGAGGAAGCGTCGATCAAACCGCGGGCAATGCGCTCGCGTTGCAGGTCGCGCAGCAATCGTCGGTCTTGCTGAAGAACGCGGTGGCGAGCGGCGATTCGCAACCGGTGCTGCCACTGAACGCGGCGGGGCTGTCGTCGATCGTGGTGATCGGCGGTCACGCGGATGCGGGCGTGCTGTCGGGCGGCGGCTCGGGGGCGGTGCCGGCGGCCGCGGGCAACGCGGTGTCCGGTTGCGTGTCGCCGTCGCCGCTGTTGAGTACCTGCGCGACGTGGTACAAGTCGGCACCGCTGGCCGCAATCCAGGCGAAGGCGCCGAACGCGAGCGTGACCTTCGTCGACGGCACGAACGCGGCGGCAGCGGCGACCGCCGCCGCGAAGGCGGACGTGGCGATCGTATTCGCGACGCAATGGGAAAGCGAGGGCGCGGATTTGCCGAGCCTGAGCCTGCCGAGCAATGCGACCGACACCTATAACCAGAGCTACGATCAGAACGCGCTGATCAGCGCGGTCGCGGCGCAAGCGAAGCGCGTGATCGTCGTGCTCGAGAACGGCAGCCCGGTCCTGATGCCGTGGCTATCCAACGTGCACGGCGTGCTCGAAGCGTGGTATCCGGGCGTGCAGGGCGGCCAGGCGATTGCCGATCTGCTGTTCGGCGCCGTGAACCCGTCCGGCAAATTGCCGATCACGTTCCCGATGCAGGACGCGGATCTTCCGCAACCGACGATCTCGGCCACCGATACCACCGTTGCCTACAGCGAAGGGCTCTTCATGGGTTATCGCTGGTATGACGGCAAGCAGATCGCGCCGCTGTTCCCGTTCGGTTATGGGCTGTCCTACACGAGCTACAGCTACTCGGGCCTCAACGCGCAAGTGGATGCGAGTGGCAACGTGAAGGTGACCTTTACCGTCAAGAATACGGGCTCGCGCGCGGGCGCGGAAATCGCCGAAGTTTATGCCGCGTTGCCGAGCGGTCTGGGCGAGCCGCCGAAGCGTCTGGTCGGCTGGCAAAAGGTCGCGCTGCAGGCGGGGCAGTCGCAGCAGGTCAGCGTATCGATTGCGCCGAAGCTGCTGTCGACGTGGGACGCGACCAACCACGTGTGGAAGCTCAACGGCGGCGTCTATCAGATGATCGCGGGGGCTTCTTCGCGCGATCCGAATGCGTTGACGGCGTCGGTGACGATTGCGGGGCATTGAGCGCTGAGGTTTTGAACTGAAAAGGCTGGTAGCGGGGTACGGGGTCGAGCGCCGTATCCCGCCGGCACGCGTTCGGCATGTCAGTCGCCGGGCAGACGATAAGCGAACTCGTACGAATGCGCGCCGTCGACGATGTCGATCTTGAACTCGCCTTCAATGCCGCTCAGCTCGCCCGTGCCTGAATCCGGCACGACCGTCACCGCCAGCGCCGCAGCGCCGCGATTCATCACGCCGATATGCTGCAGCACGAACGTGCCCTGCTTGCCCGCCAGCGTGCCAGTGACCTGTTCGAGCGCGACATAGCCGGCAGAGCCTTTGACGTTCGTCATCGCGCTCAGCATTTGCCCTTGGGTGGTCGCGGCGAGATCGCCGGAGATCTGCTTGTCGATCGACATGCGGCCGAGCTTCGATTCGGCCTCCGCGTTTTCGAACGGCATCGGTTGAAGGGAGACGATGAAGGTGCCTTTTGCGACGTGGTGAGTCATCGGAATTTCCTCCTGGCTTGAACGGGCGACGGCGAAGCGGCGAAACGAACCGTGACGCTTCCGAACCGTAGCACACGTCGCTGTCAGGGCGCTGCGCGCGTATTACCGTCAGCCGTGCCGAACGCATCCGCGAACTCGCGCTTCAACCACGCGAGCGCCGGGTCCTGGTCGTGCGCCGCGGCCCACATCAGCGAAACCTCGTAGCCCGGCAACTCGAATGGCAGCGGACTCAGCGCGAGACCGAGCGTATCGCGCCAGACGCGGCCGATGAACTCCGGCACCGTCGCGATCGCCGCCGTGCGTTGCACGATGAACGGACTGGTCGCGAAGTTCGAGCTCGAAAACACGACGTCGCGCTTCAGTCCCTGCATCTCGAGTCGTTCATCGATGAAGCCGCGCAGCTCCGCGCTGAACGAAGTCAGCACATGGCGGTGGCGCAGAAACTCGACCATCGACAGATGCTTGCGGCGCGTCCTGACGAGCCGGGGGTTGTAGACGCTCACGAAGCGCCACGAAAACAGCGGCGTGAGTCGCTGCCACCGCACGCATTCGCGGAATACGCCGACCGCGAGTTCGATCGCGCCATCGTCGAGCATCGCGGCGGCGCGCGTCGAATCTGTGGAGCGCGCAATCAGCTTCACGCCGGGTGCGGTGTCGGCGAGGCGCGCAATGATCTCCGGCATCAGCAGCAGTTCGAGCGAATCGCTGAGGCCGATGCGGAACACCCGCTGCGCGCGGGCCGGATCGAAAACGGACGGCTGCGTGAGCGCCTGATGCAGCGATTGCAGGAACGGCTCGATCTGCCGCGCGAGTTCGAGCGCGCGCGGCGTCGGCGTCATGCCTTGCGGCGTGCGCACGAACAACTCGTCGCCGAACGTCTCGCGCAAGCGCTTCAGCGCGCCGCTGACGGCCGGTTGCCCAAGAAACAGCCGCTGCGCGGCACGCGTGACGCTGCGCTCTTCCAGCAGCGCGCGGAAGGTCAGCAGCAGGTTCAGGTCGAAGCGCCGAAAATCATTTTCAATGATGTTGGCCATGACATTAAACGATTTGAGTGATGGGCTCGCACCGCGCATTCTACTGCCACGGGGTCTTCCGTTCACACTCAGGAGCAATGACATGGACTGGCAAAATCAGAAGGTCGTGGTGCTAGGTGGCTCGTCGGGCATTGGGCTCGCGATGGTGAAGCGGCTCGTGGCGGCTGGCGCGAGCGTCGTCGCGGTGGGGCGCGACCGCGCCAAACTGGACGATGCGCTGATTGGCATCGGTGGACAGGTGACGAGCGAGGCGCTCGATTGCGCCGATCGCGCGGCGCTCGGACACTTCTTCGGCGGGCTCGGCCGGATCGATCATCTGGTGATGACGCTGTCGGGCGGCGAAGGCGCGGGGCCGTTTGCCGAACTGGATCTGGCCGCGCTGCGGCGTGGCTTCGAGGCCAAGTTCTGGCCGCAGCTCGAAGCCGCGCAGACAGCGCTACCCACGCTGCGTCGCGACGGCAGCGTGACGTTTCTGACCGCGATTTCGGCGCGCATCGCGAATCCGGGCACGGCGGGTCTGGGTGCGATCAACGGCGCGCTCGAAAGCATGATCGGCACGCTGGCGCGCGAGCTTGCGCCGCTGCGCGTCAACGCGGTGTCGCCGGGTGTGATCGATACGCCGTGGTGGGACAGATTTCCCGCGAGCGTGAAGAGTGAGCTGTTTCGGCAGCAAAGCGAAACGTTACCGGTGCGGCGCGTCGGGCAGGCCGACGATGTCGCGCACGCGCTGCAGTTTCTGCTGGAGAACACGTTTATGACGGGGGCGGTGATCGAGTGTGATGGCGGCTTGCGGCTACTGTGAAGCACGGGCGCGAGAATGCGTGGTCAGGCGTTCTTCGCCCGCTGAACGCGAACCGGCAGAAACATCGCCGCCGCGAAGCACAACAAATGCAGCCCGGCCAGCAGCACGAACGTCGGCAGAAATCGGCCGGGCTGTGCGCCCGAAACACCGTGCAACGTCGACGCTATCACCATCGAAAGCAGCGTCGTCGCGAACGGACCGCCCACTCTCTGCGCGATGTTCAACGCAGTATTCGCAACCGCGAGCCTTTCTCTCCCGATCGACGAATACGCGGCCGAGATCGACGGCACGCTGATCGTCCCCTGACCGACGCCCGCAAAGAACAGACCGACCGCGGCCCATCCGGTGGAGAACGAATCAACGCTCAGCCATAGAAACACGAGCGTGCTCAGAAACGCCAGCAGTGCGCCGCCCGCCGCGAGCGCGCGGCAGCCGAGCCGCTCGGTCAACCATCCGAGCAGCGGAAACGAGCACATCATGCCGACGCCGGTTGCCGCGAGCAGGCCGCCCGCGTGCGCGGCCGACAAACCGCAGCCCGCGATCAGAAAAAGCGGCACTGCGAGCTGCCGTCCATACATGATCCCGTTCGCGAAGAACTGCGCGAGTGCGGCGACCGAGAACGTACGTATCGCAAACATGCGCACGTCGATCAGCGCGGTATGGCCTTTGCGCGCCGCGTACAGCACGAAGCCGGCGAGAAACGCGACGCCCGCGAGCAGACACGCCAGGCCCACCGCTCCTGACGCGTCCTGAAGCCCATAGACAAGCGCGACGAGCACAGGGGAGATCAACGCAAAGCCGGTGAAATCGAACGATCGCTTCTGCGACCCGGCGGCATCGCGCGGCAGCAGCAACACCGCCATCGCGACGCCGAAAGCGCCCACCGGAACATTGACGAAGAACAGCCAGGGCCAGCTCGCGTGGGCGAGCACGAGGCCGGCCAGCACCGGGCCGAGAATCGGGCCGAGCAGAATAGGTATCGCTGTGTAGCCCATCACCCGCTCGAGATTCTTGCCGGCCACGCGTCCGATCATCATTTGTGCCATCGGCACGAGCACACCGGCAACGAGGCCCTGCAAGATGCGCGCGCCGATCAGCTCGCCGATCGTCTGCGCCGCGCCGCACAGCATCGACGCTATCGTGAACGTCGAAAAGCAGAACAGGTACAGCCGCTTCGCGCCGATGCGGTCGACCAGCCAGCCGTTGAGCGGCAACATCAACGCCATCGCGAGCAGGTAGCCGCTGACGATCCACTGAGCGGTAGCGATCGACGCATCGAGCGTATGGCCGATCGCCGACAGGGACACGTTGACCAGCGTCGAGTCCATCTGCGACATGAACGAGCCGATCGACACGACCGCCGCGACTTTCCACACGGTCGGATCGATCCGCGTGGAAGCGGATGCGCAAGCGCGCTCGCGCATGCCGCTCATTGGTCCGCGCGTGTACAGATGAAGGTCTGGCGTTCCGTCGAGCTCATGTGCCGGCTCACGCTGCCTTGCCGCTCGCGCTCGCCGCGGCCGCAGGCTGTACCTGCTCGAGATGGCGCAGCAGCTTCCTGACCATCACGACGACGACGAACGCGAGGACCACGAAGAACAGCGCGAGCGGTGTGAGCACCTGCACCGACACGAAGCCGGCCAAACCCATCATCGCCGACGACACCAGCAGCAGCGCGCAGCCGAGAATCGCGCTCGTCAGACCCGCGATGTGCGGGAACAGCGAGTTGCCCTTCGCCATCAGCGTCGGATACATCGCGCCGGCGCAGAAGCCCATCACGAGCACAGGCGTCGCGAGCGTCCACACGCGCAGACCGACCGTCAGCGCGAGCAGCAGCATCGCAAGCGACGCGGCCGCCATCAGCCGTGCGCCGATGCGCAGCCGCTGCTCGGCGCTCGGCAAACCCGGACCGTGCAGGCGATTCGACAGACCGCCAAGAAAGTACATCATGCCGATGCCGAGCGCGAGGTAGCCGAAGAAGGTCGGCGGCTTGTGCAGCGTGGTCTGCACCATGAACGGCCCGACGATGTTGAACACCAGCAGGATGCTGTAGCACAGGCCCTGCGCGAGGAAGCAGCTCTGGAACACGGGGCTCGCGAGCACTTTGCGCGCGTTCGCGGTCAACGTGCGCGGTTCGAGATGGACGGGCTTCGGCAAGGTCTCGCGATAACGCCACAGCAGCGCCCACATCACCAGCGAATAGATCAGCAGAAACACGAGGCTCGCGCGCCAGCCGAACGCGGTCTGCAGATGCGCGCCGATCACCGGCGCGACGATCGGCGCGAGCCCCCACGCGATTGCCATGTACGTGAACGCATGCAGCAAGGCCTGACCCGCGAACGAATCGGTGATGATCGCCTTCGCCAGCAGGTTCGTGCTCGCGATGCCGAAGCCCTGCAGTGCGCGGGCGAGGATGAACGTCTCGAGATTGGGCGCCGCGAGCGACAGCAGGCAGCCGACCGTGTAGACCGTCAGACCGAAGGCGAGCACGCGCTTGCGGCCATACGCGTCGGCGATCGGACCGAAGATCAGCTGACCGAACGCGTAGGCGGCCATGTAGACGGTGACGCTGGTCTGGATCGCTTGCGGCGAGGTGCCGAAGTAGCGCGCCATCGCGGGCAGCGCGGGCACGTAGATGTCGATGGCGAGCTGTCCGGCGGAAGCGAACAGGCAGATCAGGAATAGCAGGAAGCGCGGCGAGTTCGGGGCGGAGTCGGCGGAAGCGGGGTGGTCGGCGGTGGCGTGGCTCATGGGTGCATCGAAAGGGAATACTGGCGGCGCGGGCATCGGTGGGTTCGGATATCGAACGGAAAAGGCGAATGCCCGCGGCATTATCGCCGGGTATTGTGCCCGTGGTATGGCAGGAAGTGGGATATTCCCTGGCGGGGGTGTGGGATGGCGCGGCCGACGGGCGAGCTATCCCGCCGCAACGAGGCTCATTTCGCGCAGTCCCCGATCGACCGCAGCAACGCGCCCTGGTCTGCCGGGTCCTGGAAGAACGCGACGAAACTCGCATGCTCGTCGTTTGCGATGCGGCCGGAACAGTCCTTGCCTTTGAGCGGGGGGCGAGACGCCGTCCAGATCATCGCCATCACGGCGAAAGCGAGCACGAGGCCTGTAAAGACGAGCCCGAGCAGTAACGACCTGGCGTCGTCCGATATTGCGTCTAGCCGATGCGAAGCCTCCCGCGGCTCGCAACTTCTGGTTGAAGATGAGTTCATGCCAATGGCCCCGATGGTGAGCGTTGAAAAAACCAGCGCCACCATCTTCCGTCTGCACGTAAGATTGGAAAAGTTGAGTTTACTGACCACGTGATTCAGCTTTTCTGACCTATGCCATTCCGATTCCCATTCCTATGAGAGAAATCAGTCTTGACCGCCTGCGCACTCTTGTCGTCGTCGCCGACCTCGGCTCTTTCGCCGAGGCCGCTCGCATTCTGCATCTCGCGCCGCCCACGGTCAGTCTGCATATCGCGGATCTCGAGAGCCGCGTCGGCGCGCCGTTGTTGTCGCGCAAACGCGGTCAGGTGCGGGCCTCGGCGATTGGCGAGACGCTGGTGGCCTATGCGCGTCAGATGCTGGCCAATGCCGAGCAGGCACTGGAGGACGTGCGGCGACAGGTGGAAGGGCTCGGCGGACGGGTTCGGCTCGGCGCTTCCACCGCGGCCATCGCGAATCTGCTGCCGCAGGCGTTGGAACGACTGGCCGCCGGGCATCCCGGCATCGATGTGCAAATCGCCGTGCTGACTTCGCAGGAAACGCTGACGCGACTCGCCCAGGAGTCGCTCGACGTGGGCATCGTGGCGCTGCCGCAAGCGCCGCTACGAGGGCTATCGATCGAAACATGGCGCCGCGATCCGGTGGTCGCGTTCATGCCGGCCGGGTGGACGTGTCCGGCTCGCATCACGCCGCGATGGATCGCCGCGAAACCGCTGATCCTGAACGACGCCACCACGCGGCTTTCGCGTTTGACGACGGAATGGTTCAGCGCGGCGGGGCAGCACCCCACGCCGCGAATCCAGCTCAACTACTCGGATGCGATCAAGAGTCTCGTGGCAGCGGGATACGGCGCCGCGCTGCTGCCGCAGGAGCCGAGCCGTGCGGCGACCGACGCGCGCATCGTCACGCGTGCGCTGCGCCCGGCGCTATGGCGGCAGTTGGGCCTGGCCTTTCGCGCAGGTACGGTGGAGCGTCCGACTCAGTATGTGCTCGACGTATTGCGGAGTTTGCGGTTGAGCTAGCGGGCTGTGTTACGTCGCCGACGCTTTCCGCCGCTTTTGCAACGGAAGCCCTGCGTGTGATTCAAGGCGGTGTCGCGGCGTACTCAACACTCAGGTCTCGATCAGATGCAAAAACTGCCTTACCCGTGGACTGCTGCCTTCGCCAAAGAAGGCTTGCGGTGTTGCGTCTTCGGCAACCACGCCGCCATCCATAAAAACAATGCGATCCGCTACATCTCGCGCAAACCGCAGTTCGTGCGTGACGATCAGCATCGTCATGCCCGCTTTGGCAACGTCGCGCATGACGGTAAGGACGTCCTCCCGCAGCGCTGGATCGAGAGCGGATGTGGGCTCGTCGAAGAAGATGACCTCTGGATCCATCGCGAGCGCCCGCGCGATCGCTACGCGCTGCTTCTGACCGCCGGACAGCCGTGCCGGATATTCGTTGGCTTTTGCGGCCAGGCCAACCTGTGTCAGCAGGTGAATTGCGCGCTCCGACGCTTGCGCACGAGGGACACCCTTGACGCTGACCGGACCTTCCATCACGTTTTCCAGTGCTGTCCTGTGCGGAAAGAGGTTGAACGACTGGAACACCATCGCGGTGCGCTGGCGGATCGCGCGGATCTTCTTCTGATTCTGGCGCGACGGTTTTGACAAACCGTTGCATTCGACATCAATGCCGCATACTGTCACGCCGCCGGCATCCGGTACCTCGAGGAAGTTCAGTGAGCGCAGCAGCGTGGTCTTGCCCGACCCGGACGGACCCATTACAACGACAACCTCGCCTTTCGATACGCTGAAATCGACGCCGCGCAAGACCTGGTTCTCGCCAAATGCCTTCGAAAGTCCACGGACTTCAATCGTCCCGATATCAGTATTCATACAAAACGCCTCGAAATGCGATTCTCGAGGACCGTCTGGACTATCGTGAGAATCTGGTTGATGCCCCAGTAGATCAGGCCGACCATCAGGAACATTTCCATGTAGCGGAAGGTGGAGGCGCCGACCTGGTCGGCGACGCGGGTCAGTTCCACCACCGTGATTGTCGAAGCGAGGGATGTATCTTTAATTAGTGCAATCATGCGGCTGCCGACAGGCGGAATGGCGATGCGTAGTCCTTGGGGAAGAATGACCCGCGACATGGCTTTCCAGTAACCCATGCCCAGCGACATCGCAGCTTCCCACTGGCCCTTGTCCACCGCGTTGATGCCGGAACGGAAGTTTTCGCTCAGATACGCGGCCGAAAACAGCGTGAGCGCGAGGAGCGCGGCGGGAACCGGTTCAAGTGTCAGACCGTACCGGGGCAAACCGAAATAGATCAGCAGTATCTGCACGAGCAGCGGCGTGCCACGGAAGATGGATACATATGCGAATGCGAACGCGCGTAGTGCACCTATGCTGGAGATACGAGCCAAGGCGACCAGCAACCCTAGCGTCGAACCGAGCACAAACGACAACAAACCGAGAAAGAGTGTCATCAGCACCGCACTCTTCAACAGCGGAAGCGAGCGCATGAAAAGCTCGATCATGACTACTCCTTGTGCGCCTTCGCTTTGGTGATCGTGCCGGGCATATCGTAATCCCGTCCGACCCACTTCCTGGCAATGGCCTCGATCGTCCCGTCAGCCATCATGTCTGCAATGGCCTTGTCGACCGCTGCGAGCAGGGCCGGTTGGCCTTTCATCAAAGCCGGCGCTGATAGCTGGTAGATCAAGGGTTCGCCCACTTCCTTGACCGGTAAATGGTTGACGTTGGCGTACTTCATGCCGCCGAAGTGCGAGATGATCACCGCCTCGATACGTCCATTGCCCAGATCGCTGAAGACGAGTCCCCCGTTATCGTACGAACGGATGTCGGAGTCATGCAGGTGTGCTCGTGCCCATGTTTCATTGCTTGAGCCAGTGACCACTCCCACTCGCTTGCCTTTAAGGGTTTCCTTGCCCTTAATGTCTGTGTTGCCGGCAGGTACGAAAATGCGGAAATCCTCCACGCCGTATGGCTCGCCGAAATCAACCTGTTGTTGCCGTTCAGGTGTAGGTGTGAGATCGTTCATCACAAGGTCGTACTTGCCCGTCTTCAACCCTTCCACGAAGTTCTTGAACGAATCGGCGACGAATACTACGTTCGGCACGCCAATGCGCTTGCCGACTTCCTCTGCAATTGCAACGTCATAGCCGACAGGTTGATTGTTTTCGTCAAGCATGCTCCATGGGGGACTACTCTGGGTGTTGGCCACGCGCAATGTGCCACTCGCCTTCGCCTGCGCGAGAAGATCCGCTGCCTGCACAGTAGCCGGTGAACTGAATGCCGCGCAAAGCGTCACGAAACTCGCTATCGTGACAAAGCGCCCCCATCCCTTGATTGATTTCATCTCGTACTCGCTCATCCAGGTAAATTGAATTAAAAAATCTACGCAGCGGTTGTTCGGGTGCGTCTGAATGCGTCAAGACCGGCATTCAGATCCGCAAGCAGCATCGCCGGGTCCTCCAACCCGATCGAAAGGCGCACGATAGGCTGGTCGGTAAGCGGGAACGCACGCTCGGCCTGCAACGGGGCCGGGTAGTAGGCAGCGAGGCTATGCACGCCTCCCCAGCTCGCCCCGATGGGGAAATACTGGAGCGTATCGAAGAATGCGTTGAACGCGTCCTCCGCCGCGGGCTGGAGGATCAGGGAGAAGAGACACCCGCTGCTCGCAAAATCCCGCTTCCAGATGGCATGACCGGCATCGGACTGCAGTGCCGGGAATAGCACCTTGCTCACTTCCGGGTGACGTTCGAGTTCCCTCGCAATCTGCAACGTTGAGGCGCTCTGGGCGGCGAAACGGACCTTCAGGGTTTGCAGGCCGCGCATGACGAGGAAGCAGTCATCAGGGCTGGTCTGCTGGCCGAGAACGCTCTGCGTCTCGCGCAAAGTCGCGTAGTAACCCGCGTCGTTCATGCTGATGCAGCCCACCAGTAGATCCGAATGACCACCAAAAAATTTCGTCGCGGCTTCGACGCTGAAATCCACACCGTGTTCGAGCGGTTTGAAAGCGAGCGGGCTTGCCCAGGTGTTGTCCATCATCGTCAATACGCCGTGACGTTTCGCGACTTCGACGATCGCCGGGATGTCGGGCATCTCCATCGTCACCGTCCCCGGCGACTCCATGCAGATCATGCGGGTATTGGGCTTGATGTACTTCTGAATCGCAGCCCCGATTGCCGGCGGATACAGTTCGACCTCGACGTCGAAGTGCGCCAGCCACTTATGCGCGAATGTCTTGAGCGCGCCGTAGCAGGCAGCGGACACCAGCAGGTGATCGCCGCCGCGCACGAAGCCCATCACGGTCGTCATCAGCGCGGATTGACCGGAAGGCGTCACCACGCAATGCGCGCCACCTTCGAGCTCGGCGATGCGGTGCTCCAGTTCACGAGCCGTTGGCGTTCCGGTGATGCCATAGCTGTAACCGTCCGGTTGCCGCTCCTTGCGGCGCGAAAACTCGGCCAGAGAATCGAATACAACCGTCGATGCCCGGATGATGGAGGGGGACAGGCTGCGGAACGGCTGCGGCGCTTTCTGGGGATTGCTTGTCATCTTGCTCCCGGTGATGCCTCGTGGTGGATTGATGATCGAAGTTTACTTTCGCGCGGAATTGCATCAACATCGGAAATAATTAGGTCAATAAGTCTAGGTTATGCGGATCAGGGATATTGAAGTGTTCAGGGCCGTCATGAACGCAGGAAGCACGAGCAAGGCGGCGGCCCTGCTCGGCATTTCGCAACCGGCTGTCAGTCAGGCCATCAGGCGTCTGGAAACCATGGCGGACTTCGGCCTGTTCGAGCGGATACGCAGCCGGCTCGTTCCCACCCAGGAAGCCGTTGCCCTGATGCGTGAGGTTGACCAGTACTTCCGCGGATTCGAGGTCATCGAGCATCGAATCCGTAGTTTGCGGTCCTACGGATTGGGCCGGATGGCGATCGCCTCTCTGCCGGCACTGGGCACAGGCTTTCTGCCACGTGTCATTGCGGCGTTCGATGCCCCGTCCAGAAACGTGCAAATTTCGCTACAGGTGATGAGTTCGCGCGAAGTGCATGAGAAGGTCTCGGCTGGACAGGTGGATTTCGGCCTGATGTCCGACGAGATGTCGATGGCCGGCCTCGAACACTCGGTGTTCGCGCGTATGCGGGCTGTCGCAGTGATGAACTCACATCATCCTTTGGCCGCGCGTCCTGTCATCGCTGTCGCGGATCTGCCTGAATTTCCTTTCATCGCGCTGAATCCCGAAGACAGCACCAGGCTACGCCTGGACACGCAACTCACGGCACGCGAAATCCGTCTCAAACCGGTCGTCGAGACGCCGTATTCGCACACGATCTGCGAACTGGCGCTCGCGGGAGTCGGTATAGGAATCGCTCATCCGCTCGTGACGTTGGACTTCGCGGAGCGGGGGCTCGTCGTGAAGCCGATCGACATCGAGGTAATGTTCACAGGAGTGCTGGTGTTTCGCCCTGGTACCCCACTCACGGAAACCGTGAGGCAGTTCATGCGGCACATGAGAATGCAGCTCGAACGTGACCAGAAGGCGCTCAAAAGGGCGCTGGCGAATTGATCGGATAGAAATCGGACACGCTTGATCGCTACATCGCGCCTGGCCTCGTCACGTTCGACACCGCGTTCGAGCGACGGCTCGAACGCGCGCAAGCGCAAGGCGAACTCGATGCTGCCGCGAGTCCCGCGCTGATCTGCGGGACGCCAGCCAGAACATGGGCCAAAACACCAGCTAAAAAGCGGCCACGCGAGTGCGATTTGCGCGCGTGTCGTGCATCCAAAGCCCGAAACAAACTGAAACACGCAGGTTAAGCGCTTTGCGGAATAAAACGGCACACTAGGGCGTTCGCGTGATACCGGTAGCGTCGATTTTCAAACAGCTTTCGCGGCATTCATCGCCTTCGCGAACGGAACACCCATGAACATCCAAGCGAATTCCCTGACCGATTCGACCGATGCCTCTCGCCCGCCGCGCTATACGCGCACCGCGATGACGCTGCACTGGCTGATCGCGTTGCTGATGTGCGCCAATGTCGTGCTCGCTCTGTCCGCCGATTCGCTGCCCGACGACTGGGTGCGTCCGGTGATCGACACGCACAAATCGATCGGCATCACGGTGCTCGGGCTCGCGCTGCTGCGCATCCTGTGGCGCGTGTCGCACAAGCCGCCGCCGTTGCCGCGCGAGTTTCCGTCGTGGGAAAAGACCGCCGCGCAACTCGCGCACTTCGCGCTGTATTTGCTGATGATTGCGTTGCCGCTATCCGGCTGGCTGCACGATTCCGCGTGGAAAGACGCGGCCACGCATCCGATGCATTGGTTCGGCCTGTTCCAATGGCCGCGCATCGGCTATGTGATGCATCTCGACCCGACACTGAAAGAGACGTTGCACGATCGCTTCGGCGCGCTGCATACGTGGCTCGGCTATGCGCTCTATGCGTTGCTGGCGATGCATATCGGCGGCGCGCTCAAGCATGAGTGGCTCGATCGCAAATCGGTGTTGAAGCGCATGACGCCGTGAAGTCGCGGCGTGTTTTTGATGGCGCGCGAACACCGCTTCGCCAACTAACCGCAACCCAGCTGAACCTGAGACACTCGCCTTGAAGAAGACCCTCGAACAGGCACTCGCTGTCGCGTCGCCGCGCATTCTGCCGCGTCGCGCGACGCTATCGAGCACGCTGATCCATTCCAGCGTCGTCGTGCTGTGGGCACTGCTGTTCGCGCGAGCATTCTTTCTGCGTGGCGCGCTCGCGTGGTCGACCGGAATTGCGTATGTCGTATATGACACGTTGCTGCTCGCGTTCGTCACGTGGAAGTCGTTGCCGCTCATGCGCCGCGCGGCGCCGCTCGAAGCCGACCACGAACGGCGCGAGTTGCCGGGCATGGGTGTCATCGTCGCGTCGCGTAACGAGGCGGCCGTGTTGCCGGTCACGCTCGCCGCGCTGCTGCGGCAAACGCACGGCCCCGCGCAGATCGTGATCGCCGACGACGGCTCCACCGACGCCACCGCCGAGCTGCTCACGCAACGCTTCGGCCTCACGTCCGCCGCCGATGGCGTGCTGAGTGCGCCGAGCTCGCTGCATCCGAACCTGTTCTGGCTGCGCGTGCCGCACGGCGGCAAGGCCCGCGCGCTCAACGCCGCGATCACCGTGATGACGACCGACACCGTGATGACCGTCGACGCCGACACGCTGCTCGACGACGACGCCACCTACGCGATGCGCGCCGCGTTCGCGAGCGGGCCGTCGCTCGTCGCGGCAGCGGGCATTCTCGTGCCGGTCTGCGGCAAGTCGCTGTCGGGCCGCGTGTTCCAGTGGTTCCAGACCTACGAGTACATGCGCAACTTCATCGCGCGTTTCGCGTGGATGCGCGCGGACAGCCTGCTGCTGATCTCGGGCGCATTCGCGTCGTTCCGGCGCGATGCGCTCGTCGCGGTCGGCGGCTTCGATCCGCAGTGTCTGGTCGAGGATTACGAACTGATTCACCGGCTGCGCCGCTATTCGGTGGATCACAAGCTCGGCTGGGACGTGCGCGTGGTCGGCGAAGCGCATGCGCGCACCGATGCGCCCGACACCCTCGCAAGCTTTCTGCGCCAGCGCCGCCGCTGGTTCGCGGGTTTCCTGCAGACGCAGTACTGGAACCGCGACATGACCGGCAATCGGCGCTACGGCACGCTCGGCATGCTGATGCTGCCAGTCAAGGCGGTCGACACGATGCAGCCGATTTACGGCCTCACGGCATTCGCATTGCTACTCGGTTTTCTGTTCGGCGGACACGGGGCGATCGTCGTGTCGATCTTCAGCGTGATCGGCCTGAAAACGGCGATCGATCTGGCGTTTTACCTGTGGAGCATTCATCTCTATCGGCGCTGGACCGGCGAGCGCAGTGGCAACAGTCTCGGCATGGCGATGCTCGCGGCCGTTGCGGAGCCGTTCACGTTCCAGCTCGCGCGTCATCTGGGCGCCGCGCTCGGCTGGCTGCATTTTCTGCGCGGCGGCCGCGCGTGGGGCGTGCAAAGGCGATCCGGGCTCGTCGCGGTCGACGAGGATTGAGCAGTTCGAAGTGCAGGTCAATGTTTCTGTAGGGCGGGTGTGGTAAAGGTGGGCTCGGTCACCCTGATGCGCGCTGCTGCGCAACGTGTGCTGCGACGCATCGCGCATGTCGGCGAAAGTGCCATGCGGCGGCTGCATCAAGTAGACTGGTGAAGATGCCGCACTGCCATGCAGCGCGGCAACCTTCCATCAGCTGGTGCACGGAGGCTTTGACCTATGCATGCAGTTCCCCCGCTCGAACAGGAACAGGAATACGCAGGCGCAACGCTCGCTGCCGCGCCTGCTCAAGCCACTCACGAGGCGCCGGTGCGCGATCTGCGCCGCGTCGCCATTCATCCGGATTACTGGTACCCACTCGCGTGGTCGCATGAAGTGAAGCGCGGCAAGACGCTCGGCGTGACCTTCGCCGGCGATCCGATCGTGCTCGCGCGCACCGAGAGCGGCAAAGTGTTCGCGCTGGAAGATCGGTGCGCGCATCGGCAGGTGCCGCTGCATCAGGGCGTGGTCGACGGCGAATCGATTCGCTGCGGCTATCACGGCTGGACCTACGACTGCTCGGGCAAGTGCATCGACGTGCCGTACCTCGGCCGCGAGCGGCTACCGAACGGGGTGCGCTCGTATCCGTGTCAGGAAGTGGAGGGGCTGATCTTCGTGTTTCCGGGCGACGCCGCGCTCGCGGAGGAGCGGCCGTTGCCGGGCTTTCGCTCGGTGTCCGACCCGAAGTACAAGACGCGCCGCTTCGGCCGTCCGGTCAAGTGTCATTATTCGTTCATGCACGAGAACCTGATGGACATGAATCATCAGTTCCTGCATCGCCGCCAGATGGGGCGCATGCGCGCGCGTTCGCTCGGGCGGCGGCGCGGTGAGGGCTGGGTCGAGGTCGACTACACGTTTGCGCGCATGGAGGGGCAGCAGCCGCTAGGCGAGGCGATGGTGTTCGGCGAGAGGCGCAAGACCGGTGGCTCCGGCGACAAAGACGTCATGACGATCCGCACCGAATACCCGTTCCAGACGCTGCAAATCCGCAACGTCGAGCAGACGCTGGTGATGGACCTGTGGATCGTCTATGTGCCGCTTGACCGCGAGCAGCGCACCAACCGAACGTTCGGGCTGCTGTCGATCCGCAAGCCCGGCATTCCGGGTGTGATGAATCTCGCATGGCCGCTGCTGGTGTGGTTCACCGAGCGCATTTTCAAGGAGGATCGCGAGATCGTCGAGGCGGAGCAGCGCGCCCACGATTCGCAGGGAGCGGACTGGAATCACGAGGTGTTCCCGGTCATCAACGACTTGCGCGCGCTGCTGCGCGAGTGCGGCGCGCCGGACCAGGTGGTCGGCGCGGGCACCGGCGATACGGCGGTGATCCGTTTCTGGGATTCGCGTCACGGCGATCCGCTCGCCAAGACCTGAGCGCGGCGCGGCGCGGGTGTTCACCGGCGCCGCGCACCCAGTCCCGCCACGGCTTTCCCCCTCGCCCGGAATTAATCCATCTCCCCACCGTAGACAATGCGCGGCGCGCGAGCGGCGATAATATCGCCCGGTACTTTTATTGCGCGTGAGTTTGCGCCAATCGACATTCGTCGCGTCCGCACCCGTGTACCATTGCGCTTTTTCCGAACTTCAAGACTCGCTCGTGACCACGCAACAAACCCCTACCAACTCGCGTAAATCCCTCACTCTGCTGCAGTTGCTTGGCCTGATCGGCGCCGCTGGCCTGATCGCCTCGATCGCGCTGAATCTGCTGGTCCACGCGCACTGAAGCAGCGCCCGCGTCGCGCGGGCAGCCTTGTGCCGGCGTGCGTCGCCGGCTTTCTCGAGATTTTTGATTGCCATGTACAAGAAGGGCGTAGCCGTAGAAATCCAGTTTTCCCCCGAGCGGCTCAACGACGGCGCCGGCGATCCGTACTGGATCGATCTGACCAACGACGAAGCGCAGCGCCTGCTCGACAGCCTGAAGGCGCGGCTCGCGGGAACCGGTAGCGGTACGGTCGCTCCGCTCGTCGTGAGCCTCGATGCGACGGCGAGCACGTGCGCGGCGGATGCCGCTGCGACCGGTACGCCCGATGCGCCGTCGGCCGCGAACGTCGCCACAGCCGACGATTTCAAGCAATGGGTCTGCGTGATCTGCGGCTGGGTCTACGACGAAGCCGCCGGCGTGCCGGAAGAGGGCATCGCGCCGGGCACGCGCTGGGCCGATGTGCCGGCCGATTGGCGCTGCCCGCTGTGCGATGTGGGCAAGGAAGATTTTGCGCTGGTGGAGTTTTAAGCGGCGGGCCGAGGCTCGCCTGATAAACCCGCTCTACGCCGTCCCTTCCGGATAATCCGCCCCCTCGGTCGTCGCTCGCCAGGTGTCGAAATCGCCGCGCAGAAAGTCGAGCTTCCTGTACGCGAGATCGAGCGCGGTCTTGCCGAGCAGCAGACGCAGTGGCGGCGCGTCCGACAACGCCGCATCGATGATCGCCTGCGCGGCGCGCACCGGGTCGCCGGCCTGCTGGCCGCTGCGCGCTTCGGTCTGCTTGCGGCGCTCGCCGGCGGTCGACGCATAGTCGTCGATCAACGTTGCCGACTGCTTGATCGACGGACCCGCCCAGTTGGTGCGAAACGGCCCAGGCTCGACGATCAGCACGCCGATGCCGAGCGGTTTCACTTCCAGCGCGAGCGATTCCGACAGCCCTTCCACTGCGTACTTGCAAGCTGTATCTCTATGTACCTCCTTTCGGTCAAGGCTGAAATTGCCCTCAAAGGCCCGCCGGTAGCGGCGCCAGGTATCCCCGACGCGATGCGCGCGGGGACCCCTCTCTCGGGGTAATCCGGGGCCGAAACGCCTGCTTTCGCCACGATTACCGTGGCTACCTATAATCGAGCGACGCGCCCCTTTTTTATAGCGACGGACCATGCGCTCCAGCTATTTGACCCGAACGTTCAACCTCATCGCGATTACCGATCTGGACAAGGAAGGACACAAGAGCGTTACGAATGATATCGAGGCCGTACTCGCGGACCTCGCCGAGGCAGGCCAGCTCGTACCCGATCATTCGTATCAGCGCGTTATATACCGCGATAGCAAGGGCCGGTGGGATCAGGTCGTTATTGACGAGGCGTGCCAGTTTGTCCGCTTCGCGCCAGTCCTCGATGGCGGCATTATCGAATCCTCGGCAGAGCAGGATCTACGCCTTGCGCTATCGAGGATGCTGCTCGGAGAATTCGGGGACGAGGCTCTCAAATGAAGCTCGCCTATCCGACGCGGCGCGTACTGCGTGCCGGTGGCACTACGCAGGCGCTTGAAGGGCCGCGAACGATGGCGCAGATTGAGGCGCTTATCGGCCCCGACTGCGAGTGCTGCGACACCGTGATGCTCGACGGCGTACACGTCATGATCGTGGACGACCTCGGGTATCGTAATGGTTGCCGGTCAACGAGAACGCGACCGCGCTATACCTGCTACGGGCCGGTCCCGGTGTCGACTGGCAGATTCGCGGAGATGTTGTCATCGTGCCCGATGACGATTTCGCGCCCGCCGCGCTTTATCGCTTTTTCGGGTAAGTACAGAACCTGCGGATCGACAACGAGGCGCTCGTCGCTCGTGCGGTTGCTTCCGACGGCTGCGATATCCTCGACATTTTTCCCGAGAGGCAAGCAATAAAAGAGAGGGAGACGGACGGCGGAAATTCACGCGCAAACAGGTGAAATACAGCCGCCCTGACGCTCGCGGTGATGGGTGGCGGCTACCCTACGCGTGATGCGCGTACCGGTGCGGGGGTTGATATTCGGGTGTTACGTCCTGGGCATACCGGGAGAGGCGGGCCGCTTGCGCGCGTCGTCGACAAAGTCGCCATGCCGCGCATACGCCGCGAACGCAAGCGCGATGTTCAATACGACTTCAAACGGCGCTGAATACCGATAGACGATGATGGACACACGCCACCGCCATGCTTGCGACTAGGGCTTTGGAATCGTAGTGCGCGTTTGGCTGCTATTGTGAAATCGACGGAGCGGATGAGGACGCGGGTACGGTGACCGTGGCGGTATGGCCTTCGAGATCGCTCACACTATTCGAGTTACCTTCGATGTGAATTACGGTGCAGGCGGCGAGCGCGACGAACGCCAGCACGACCGGGATGAAAGGGCCGTGTTTCACGGACTGCCCCAGTACGCTTTCTGGCTGTTGTAGAGCAGCGTCTGGTCATTGGTCCCGAGCAGCGCGCCGAACTGGAGCACTTCGCAGAAAGTCACCGCCGCGTCTGCGATCTGGGACAGCGTGCCGATTTCGACCGTGGTAATCGCATGGCCCGCGCTACCTATCGAGCCCGTCGTCGTGTCGCCATTCAATATGAGCGAACTGGATATGCCGTTGTAATCTTCCGCCACGATATTGACGTCGCCCTGATTGAAGGTAGTCAAAGACGCAAAGTTCGTCGGATAGTCGTACATCAGATATCGGTCGTTGGCCGTGTAAAGCCCAATCAATGCCGGATTTGTTGTGCCACACATGATGCCGAAAGTTGCAGTCGTGGTAGCAGGTGGGAGGCCATTCACGGATACGCGCGAGCATGGCTGACCAATATTGAACGCGGTGCCCGATGCGACGAGATATTGCTCCGATGTGACCGTTGCTGTCGCCAGGATGCCGGGCAATTTCGACCATCGAGGCAGTATTGAGTACGCCATTCGTCACGATAAGCGGCTGGCGCACTGTGAGGGTTGCAGTCATGTTGAGTCCATGACCGCTCTGGTCGTACCATGTCGTGACATAACCGTTGGATTGGCCAACGAAGGCGAGCAGATCATCGATGTTGAGATCGCCGGTCTTTGTGAACCCGATATCTTTCGTCGCCTGGTCGCTATCGCGCCGAACGGTCAGGCATGGCCCGGTGTATGTTCCGGTCAAACGTCGCAGGCTCCATGCGCCTGCGGGCCACAGGGTGAGGATGTCGAGCAGGCCAGGCGTGCCCCAGTAGGTTCGCTGGTCGCCAGTGAGCGCCGCCTGGTCAGACGCGCCCAGCAGCGCGCCGAACTGGAGCACTTCACCAAACACGGCGCTGGCACCGTCATACCTGGAGAGAACGCCAGCCGTGACCTGATTGATTCCATCATCCTGGCTACCCACAGAGCCATTCGTGACGGCGCCATTCAGGGCGATGCTGCTGGATGTCGTGTTGTAGTTTTCGTCCACGATATTGGCATCGCCCAGCCGTACTGCATTCACAGACAGCAGCCCCGTGGTGTAGTCATACATCTGGTAGTACCTGTTAGCCGCCCTGAGCGCGATCACGGTCTGATTGGAGGTGCCGACGACAACAGGAAAAGTCGTCGGCGTTGCTCCTGCTGGACAGCCGGTTACCGATACGCGGGAGAATGGCTGACTGATGACGAGCCCTGCCGATGCAGTCATGTACTGGCTCGTGGTGGCCGTCCCCACGGCAAGAATTCCAGGTAGCGGCGAATGATCGGAGACGGTGTTGAGCATTCCAGCCGTCACAATTAGCGGTTGATGAGCAACCGCTAATTGGGTCATGTTTCTACCGTATCCGGACTGATCGTACCAGGTGGAAACAGCTGCGCTTGAGCCTCCCGCGAAAGCCAGCAGTGACGCCACGCTCAAATCGCCCTGCGGGGTAAAGCCGATATCCGCCGTGGCACTGTCGGAAGTGCGGACGACGCGAATTGCCGGCCCAGAATATCGTCCGGTCAGACGTCGAAGGCTCCATGCGCCAGCAGGCCATGCCGAAAGGCCGTCAAGCACGCCAACATAGGGCTGCGCGGCGCACATGAGCAGCCGGGATGCGAGACGGCTCATTGATTCTGCGCGGCGACGAAGCCGCAGTACGTCGCACCGCCGTCCTGCGTGTAGATGACGAACGTATCGAGCTTGCCGGCTACGCCCGTGAGCGACGGTGCGCTGCCCTGCGGCCAGCGGATCGATGCCGGCCAGACAATTTTCGAGTTCGCGCTGTTCGCCACCACCAGCACGAATTCGGCGAGCACGCCAGCGGCGGGCGGATTGGCAATCGTCAGTGTGGTCGTCGCGCCGCCCGCGACCGGTAGATTGAACAGGATTTCCGGCGCGCCATTGACGATCAGAGTGAGGTCAAGCATAACCGCCGCGCCCGCCTGAAGGTTGACGATCGCGCTGGCAGGTCTGTTCGTAAGGTCAGCATAGTTACAGCTGGTCGCCACAGGCGCGAGTGCGGGCTTATGGAGAATCTGTGCAATGCCCGCCGTTGCATTCCAGTCGGCATTCGACTGTGGAGGATCGGCGAACCAGTTCGAGCCGTCGGACGCCATCCGCACGATGGTGAACGATGGCTGCAGGGCGAAACTGGACGTTGAGTCCGCCGCCACACCGGGGCTGTTGATATGCGTGCCGGAAGGCGTGGAGACGGTCTGCGTATAGCTGGTGCCGTTGAGCAGATCGATCCGGATGCCCGCGCGCCCGATGGGTGTCGGCAGTATCGTCGTGTGCGATGTGCCCGAGATCACGACCAGGGCACCGTTGGCCGACGCGTTCAGTATGGTCGTTGTGGACGAGGCAATCACCCCGCTGTAGTTGCCCGGCACCGGCGCGTTCACCAGATCGATGTAACTGCCGCTGGTGGCTACTGCCGCAAGCACGGGCAGGCCCGAAAGGTCATCATACCGGCCGCTCGTCGCGACCTTCGCGAGGTCTGGCCGGTTCAGGATCTGGCCCGGGCCGCTTGTGGCGTTCCAGTCCGGGTTCATGGAAAGCCAGCCCTGCGCGTTGCCGTCCGTCGCATCGGGATCGGTAACGTTGTGCTCGACGGTGTTGATCCAGAAACCGGAGAGCGCGGCGTTGAGCAGTACCGCCCCCTGCGGATAGCCGCCGACGTCCGGATCGCTGGCGAACGTCGCGTCGTACAGGAACGAGCCGCCCGCCTGCACCCATCGCAATGTCTGCGCAAAGAGGAACAGTACACCGTTCATGTCCTGACCGAACGGCGGAATGCCCCCTGTAGCGGGCTCGTCATCGTCGCGGACGGAAAACCATCGTTGAGCGACGCGGCGCCCTTCGTGATGCCGGTCTGCGAAGCCTGCGGGATGACATTGCGCTGGCCGTTCAGCGCGAATGGCACCGGCATGAGATCCGGAGTCTGGTTTGACTGCATCTTGCTCGCCCTACAGCATGACAACATTCGACGGGAACGTGGCAGGATGACCGGCCTGTAGCGCTGCAAGCGCCTGGCGACAGACCGAGGCGTACTGCGCCGCCGCCTTCGAGAAGGCCATGAATGTCTCGGTATCGGGAAACTCATGCAACTGGCCGTCTGCATCCGGCCACGGCAGCGTATCCGCGCCATTGGTAAACGCCTTGTATAGCGCGACGAATTGCGCTTCAGCGCTGATGCCGGACACGTCCGCGTCGGATACGCCGTACGTCGCGTTCAACGCGGGTGTCGCCACGCAGGTAACGTCGATACCCTGCGCGATCGCCGCCGCGTATTGATCACGAGGCGTAAGCAGAGGCGCAACATATTGTTCGACCGGGCCATACGTCCCCGCCGCGCACGCCTCGAAAATCTCGCCGCCGTGCGCATGCGGGTCGTCACGCATGGCGGTGAACGGCAGGTAGTCCGCAAACGCAGCGAACTTCACCAGACAGGCAATACTGCGCTGTCCCGCATCCGCCCATACGGGGTTTCGCACGTCCGTGTAATTGAGATAATCGGTCACGCTATCCTCGTCCATACGCACCAGTAATCACTCGCTGCGGCCGCGCTGCCGCTACTGAGCCAGGAACCGGGCCGCCCCGGCAACCCCATCACCGTTCCTTCGCTTGCAGACTGGCTGCTGTCGCCGTTCTTCACAATGAAGGCAACATAGCCGAGCCCGTTCACGGTGAGCGGCTGCAGATTGTTTGTTGTCCATGCGCCCCCCACGGCGGCGTTTACGTCGGCCAGCCACGCCAGTGCGCCGAAGCTGGAGTTGTTGTCGATCTGGCCGAGGATATGGCCGGAACCATCCCAGCCGAGATAGAGCTTGTTGTTGCCCTGGCCCGCACCTCCGCCCTGCTGGACCGGGGTAAATCCGAGCGGTGGCTGGATCGCGGGCTTGTTCAGGATTGCCGCCACGCCCGATGATGCGTTCCAGTCGCTGTTGACCTGTCCCGGCGGCATCGTCGGCCTATTCAGGAGATCGTCGTAGCTACCCGTCGTGGCTACCGTCGCCAGCGGGGGCCGGTGGAGAATCTGCCCTGGGCCACCCGCCGCGTTCCAGTCCGCATTCAGGGAAACCCAGCTACGCGCGCTACCGTCAGTCGCGTCCGGGTTCGTCGTGTTGTTGTCCGCCTCGTTGAACCAGAAGCCGCTATAGTCGGCGCGTACGAGCACCGCCCCCTGCGGATAGCCGCTGACGTTCGGATCGGTCGCGAAAGGGGCGCTATAGACGAACTGCCCGCCGGCCTGCACCCAGCGTACCGTCTGCGACAGATCGTAGAGGATGCCGTTGAAATCCTTGCCGTCGGGCGGTACGCCTCCCTGCGTTTTCGGCTGCATCGTCACCGGTGGGAAACCGTCGTTGAACGAGGCCGCGCCCGGCGTAACGCCAGCCTGCGACGCTTCGGGAATGACGTTCCTGAGCCCGTTCGTCGCGAACGGCAGCGGTACCAGCGTCGGGGTCTGGTTAGCTTGCATTGAGCACCCCGGTAGAGAAAACGCCCTGATTGAAGGGCTGAAAATCCTCGACTGGATTCGAGAGCCCGAAAACGTCGTCCGAGGCGACGACGAGGTTGCACAATACGCCGGTCGGTCGCGGCAGTACCCCCGACTGCGTCAGGAACGCGATTTCGAGGATCTCAAGGTCGAACTCGAACGTGTATTGCATCGTCATCGCGCCCGTGTCGAGCACGTAGCAGTGACCACGACCGGCAAAGAGATAGGCGAGCAGGCTATTGAGCGAGGCACACGCGCAGTCGCCTGAAACGTAGAACCCCGCCTGCCCGCAAGGGTAGGCGGCTGCTGGTGTTCGTCCATCGTTTCTGTCTATGGACGGGCCCTGGCAGGGAGGCCTTCGGGCCTGCCGGTTTGGTTCTACGCCGGTCGACCAACCCTGTCATGTGCCCGCTCACCCAATCGTCGTTGGGTCGGGCCGTTTGTTTCTCCGAACGGGACTACGGACCATGTCAGACGCTTCCCCCAGCAATTCAGATATCAGTTCTCCCCACAACCGTATCGCCATTCTCGAAGACCTGCTCGCCTTTCACTGCGAGCGGAATATGCATGGGGTTGGCGCAATATTCGAGATGGTTGCATGGCTTGAGTGCAGCCAGAGAGCAGACCTTTGCGCCGAGGAACTGCGCGCAAGGATCGAGTATGCGCGGGTCGGCCTGACGCGGCTCGCGCATGAACTGGCAATCGGCAACCTCGACACTGGCGCAACGCGGGTGGCGATGCTGCGCTCGTCGCTTGTCTCATCGCACCCGGAGCGGCTGTCGTGAGTATCGGCTCCGGGGATGCTGCGCCATGTCTTGCATGAATGCCGCGCGATAGCGGAGCGGGAGGCAGGCGCATGGACGAGATTCCCGCGATCTTCGTCGCCGGTTCAGCAGTCGTAACGTTGCTGCTTGTGACCTTCATCGTAGGCATAGTCATTTTTACGCGACGTAACGATGCGCCGCCCGGTCCTGATTTACCTCAAAAGTACTGAGGATTCTTGACAATTTGGAGACACGAAAATAATCCAGCGCGTATTAAGCAGGGCGGATGAAATTATCAAACATTGTCAGATCAGCACAAATTCAGACTTACCTCATGGTGATTTCGAAATCAGTCTGATAGTCTCGTCACCCGCACGCTCAAAGCGAATCTCGAAGCGGCGCCCGATCTGCGGTCATGGCCTTGCGTCGTCGTAAACCGATTGGAAAACGCCTCGCGTTGCGCGGGGCTTCGTTCAGCATTACGGGTACAAGCAATGAATAACCACTGTTACCGGCTTGTGTTCAGCAAGCTCCGGGGAATGCTCGTCGCGGTCGCAGAAACCGCAATCGGACATGGCACAAGTCACGGAGAAACCGGGCCGTCGTCCGCGCGTCGACCGACTACGCTTTTCGCCATGCGTCACGCGGCCTTTGCTGTACTGGCTATTTTCGGTCTTGCGCCCGGCATGTCGTACGCGCAGATCGTACCCGCTGGCGCACATGCACCCGGTGTCATCGGCACGGCAAATGGTCTGCCTCAAGTGAACGTGAACAGACCGTCGAATGCGGGCGTATCCGTGAATACGTATTCGCAGTTCGATGTACAAAAAAACGGCGCGATTCTCAACAATTCGCCCGTTAATACGAACACTCAACTCGCAGGCCAGATCTCCGGTAATCCGAATTTCGGGCCGAACGACGCCGCGAGGATTATCGTCAATCAGGTGAACAGCAACAACCCCTCACAACTGAGAGGTTATGTCGAAGTCGCGGGCCAGAAAACCGCGGCTGTCGTGATCGCCAATTCCTCGGGCCTGGTCATTGATGGCGGCGGCTTCATCAATACGTCCAGAGGGATTCTAACGACCGGCAATCCGCTGATCGACGGTAGCGGCAACCTCACCGGCTTTAGCGTGACGGGTGGCACGATTACCGTTCAGGGCGCGGGACTGGTCGGCTCGAACATCGATGAGGTGGATTTACTGGCGCGCGCCGTGCAGGCTAATGCGGCGATCTACGCCAATGCGCTGAACGTTACGACCGGCTCGAACAATATCGACTATGCGAGCCTGACGCCGACGCCTATCGCGGGCAGCGGACCCGCGCCCGCCGTCTCCATCGACGTCTCGCAGCTCGGCGGTATGTACGCAAACCGCATCACTCTGGTGGGCAACGAGAATGGTGTCGGGGTAGCGAACGCCGGTACGATTGCCGCGCAGGCTGGCGACCTCACGCTGACGACTTCGGGCCAGCTTGTCCAGTCGGGCAAGATGACCGCGAGCGGCAACGTAGGTATCAACGCGACAAGCGTCGCGAACAGCGGTACCGTCTACGCGCAGCAGAGTACTACCCTCTCTGCTGCGGGCGCGCTGACGAATAGCGGTACGCTTGCGGCGCAGCAGAATACCACGGTCAACGCCGAGTCCGTCGATTCAACCGGTACCCTCGGCGCAGGCGTCAATAACGATGGCTCGGTCGGTAGCTCGGGCGACCTGAATGTTGCGACTGGCGGCCAGCTGAACGCGACCGCCCTGAACGTGGCGGGCGGCAATGCGTCGCTCTCGGGTAGCGGCGTCAATCTCGCGGGTAGCGAGACAGCGGCGAACGGTAATGTATCGCTGACGGCAAACGCAGGCGACCTGAACCTCGCAGGCGCGACGACGAGCGCAGGCGGCTCGGTCGCGGCGAACGCAGCAGGTACGCTTGACAACGACCACGGCTCGCTGACGGGCGGCGGCGTGACGCTCAACGCGGCCAACCTGTCGAACCAGGGCGGCGAGATTTCGGCGCAGGGGCCGCTCATCGCGCAGGCGTCTAGCCAGCTCGCAAACCAGGGTGGCTCGATTGTCTCGCAGGGCGCGATGCAGGTCAGCGGCGGCGCCATCGCGAACAACCAGGGGACGATGCAGAGCGCCGGCGGTTTGTCGGTAACCGGGTCGTCGCTCGACAATACCGCAGGCCGCATTACGTCACTGAACGGCGATGGCCTGTCGGTCACGACGACGGGCCAGCTGGTGAACGCGGCAGGCACGACCGCAACCGGCGCACAGGGCGGCGTCATCGGCGGCAATGGCGGCGTCACGCTGCAAGGCGGGAGCATTGCCAACCATGGCGCCGTGTCGGCGCAGACGAACCTCCTGGTGACTGGGCAATCGGTCGACAATAGCGGCGGTTCGCTCGGCGCATCGGGCAATACGACGGTCAATGCCGGTTCGCATCTGACCAACGGCGGCGGGTCGATTGCAGCAGGCCAGACGGTGACGGAGAGCGCTACAACGCTCGACAACAGCTCGGGAACGACCCAGGCCGCGCAGGTATCGCTCAACGCGACGGACCTCATCAATCACGCAGGAACCGTTACGCAGACGGGTAGCGGGCCAATGAACGTCGCGGTATCGGGCACGCTCGACAATTCGGCGGGCGGCACGATCCAGACGAACAGCACGGACCTGACGCTCGCCCCGGCTACGCTCGACAACGACGGCGGCACGATTGTTCACGCAGGTACCGGCACGCTGACGCTTGATGCGGGCAACGGCGCGGGGTCGATCTCGAACGCGGGCGGTACCATCAAAAGCAACGGACAGGTCGGCGCCCAAGCCGGTTCGTTCGGCAATGCTGCGGGTCTGGTACTCGGTCAGACCGGCCTCACGGCAACGGTCGGCGGTGCGCTCAACAACACGAACGGCAAGCTGCTCTCGAATGCCGACCTGAGCCTCGCGAGCGGTACGCTGACCAATAATGGCGGCGAGATCGGTGCGGCCTCGAACGAAACAATCCATAGCGGGTCGCTAACCAATAACGGCGGGTCGATCGTCGCGCCGAATCTGTCGCTAGCAATCGGCTCCACGCTTGACAATAGTGGTGGCGATATCGAGGCGAACCAGCTCGCGCTGGGCGCGACGGATCTCCTCAATCACGGCGGCACGATCACGCAGTATGGCGCGTCGCCAATGAGCGTCAACGTCAGCCATACGCTTGATAACTCGAACGGCGGCACGATCCAGACGAACAGCGCGGACCTGACGCTCGCACCGGCTACGCTCGACAATGACGGCGGTACGATCCTCGCCGCCGGAACGGGGACCCTGACGATTGCGCCGGGCAACGGTTCGGGTTCCGTATCAAATGTCGGCGGGAAGATCATCACTGCCGGCCAGATCGTGGCGCAGGCCGGGAGCCTGGACAACGCGATCGGCGTACTCGCCGCGCAGGGCAATATCGCGGCAAACGTCGCGGGCAATATCAACAATACGCAAGGGGCGATACGGTCGCTTTCATCCCTGTCGCTCGCGAGCGGCGGCGCGCTGACGAATACGAACGGACAGATCCAGTCGGGTACGGGCACGGCGGGCGATACGAGTACGCTCGGCGTTCAGGCCGCTTCGGTCGACAATACAGATGGTCTCGTGAGCAACCTCGGTACGGGAAATACGACCGTCCAAGGCGGCAGCCAGACCATCAATAGCGGCGGCGCAATCACGGGCAACGGTAACGTGGCCGTCAATACGTCATCGCTCTCGAACACGCAGGGCGGACAGCTGAGCGGCGCGAGCGTCGCGGTGCAGGCGGATACCGTCGACAACAGCGGCGGTGAGATCGGCAGCTTCGCCGGTTCCACCGGCGACCTTGCCATCACGACGACCGGCGCGATTACGAATACGAACGGGCAGATCGGCGCGACGCACGACCTGACGCTGAACGCAGCAGCACTGACGGGCGGCGGCGCATACAGCGCCGCCAACGATGTGGCGGTGAACGTTCAGGGCGACTTCGCGCCCACCCCGGATCTGCAATTCAGTGCCGGTCACGACCTGACCTTTACCCTTCCTGGTACGTTTAACAACGGCGCAACGCTGGCGGCGGTCAACAACCTCGGCATCAACGCGGGCGATATCGCCAACAGTGGCGCGATGATGGCCGGCGGCACGCTCACCACGCACTCGAACACGCTGGAGAATACGGGGGCGATTGTCGGCGGCAGCGTCTCGGTCAACGCAGCGCAATCGATCACGAATGTCGGGCCGACCGCGCTGATCGGCGCGACCGACAGTAACGGCCTGCTCGAAGTGCTCGCGCCCGATATCGAGAACCGCGACGACACCACGATGACCGATACGCAGGCGACGACCGCGATCTATGGTCTCGGTAACGTCGTGCTGGCGGGCGGCAAGGATGCGAACGGCAACTATACGAACGCGAACCTGATCCGCAACCAGTCGGCGCTGATCCAGTCGGCGGGCGACATGACGCTCGACGCCAGTCAGGTCACCAATACGCGGACGACGATGACCACGACGGGTCTGAATCAGCCGGTTGATCCGTCGCTGCTGTCGCAGCTCGGGATCAGTCTGTCCGGGTGTACCGCGATCAACATGGCCGCCTGCTCCGCAGGTAATCCGTATGTCGGCTGGACCACCCCGGATAACCCGGCTTTCCTGACCATGATTGGCGGTGTGTACACGGTGCCGCCCAACGGCGGCCAGTGGAACAGCGGCTACCAGTACACGACCTATACGGGCGTGGCGGTGGCGAACCTGATTGCGTCCATCAGCCCGCAGGCGCAGATCATTGCGGGCGGCAACCTGGACGCGTCGAAAGTGGGGCTGTTCCAGAACTACTGGAGCGCGGTCGCGGCGGTCGGCAATATTGCCGCGCCCGTCACGCTCGACCAGAATAGCTGGCAGGGGCAGACCGCGCCTGCAGTACAGGTGACGTACTCCGGGTACTATCACTACACGAACTACGACCATAGCATTGGGGACTGGACGTTACCGTTCGGCGATGCGCCGTTTGTCGGGTCCAATCCGGGCGGCTACCAGGCGGCACCCGCCGATATCCGCTCTTACGCACTCCCGAGCTACGAGTCGAGCTTCGTCGCGGGGGGTACGCTTTCCGGTACGGGCGTCAATATCGACAATACGGCGGGCAATGCGGGCGTCCCGTCGCTTGGTCTTGTCCCCGGCCAGTCGCTCGGCGGGGTGACCGTTGGCGGGGTCAGCGGCAGCGCGGGTGGTACGAAAGGCGGAGCGGCTTCGGTCAACAGTGGCTCGGGGCTCGTTAATCCCGTCATCGCGAGCGCTACGGCGGTGAACGTCCTGAGCAACCTGACGATCCCGCAGGGTGGCCTGTTCAGGCCGGCTACGGCACCGAACGCGCCGTACCTGATCGAGTCGAACCCGGCCTTCACGAACGCGCGATCGTTCCTGTCGAGCGACTATTATCTGCAGCAGCTCGGCTTGAATCCGCAGAGCGTCGAAAAGCGCCTCGGCGATGGTCTTTACGAACAGCAGCTGGTACAGAACGAGATTACCTCGCTGACCGGCAAGGCCGTACTCGGCCCGTACACCGATGTCCAGTCGATGTATGAAGCGCTGCTCGCAGCGGGTGCCTCGCTCGCCGGGTCCCTTGACCTGCCGCTCGGCATGAGCCTGTCACCTGACCAGGTGGCGGCACTCACCAGCAACGTGATCATCATGCAGACCGAGATCGTCGACGGTCAGTCCGTGCTGGTGCCGGTCGTCTATCTCGCGCAGGCCAGCCAGCAGAACATGAACGGGCCGCTTATCGCGGCGACCGACATCGATCTGCAGAACGTGCAGACCTTCAATAACAGCGGTACGGTGCAGGCGGGCAATACGCTCTCGATTCAGGGCCAGCAGATCAACAACGCGTTCGGTACGTTGCAAAGCGGCGGCCTCATGTCGCTGACGACGACGGGCAATGTCGACCTGACCTCGGCCACCGTGAACGCCGGGAACCTCGCGCTGAACGCAGGCGGCGACCTGATCCTCAATACCGCGGTGAATACCGTCAACCAGGTCAGCGCGACGGGCGCGACACGGACCACGACGACGCTTGGGCCCATCGCGAACCTGAACGTGGCGGGTAACGCGGCAATCGTGACGGGTGGCAACTTCGAGCAGAATGGGGGCAACCTGAACGTGGGTGGCAACCTCGGCATGGCCGTGGGCGGCAACTACGATCTCGGCTCGGTGCAGACCGGCGAGCACAAGGTGGTCGCGGGCGCGAATGGTGTATCGGATACCAGCCTCAACCAGACGACCGGCAGTTCCGTCAACGTGGGCGGCGTCTCGCAGATCGGCGTGGGCGGCAACCTGACCGCGACGGGCGCGAACATTAACCTCGGCGGTGGCGGGACGATTGCGGCGAACGGTGACGTGACGTTGCAGGCAGCGAAGGCAACCTCGACTGTCGACAGCAACTACTCGGGCAGCGACAGTCACCGCAGCTATTCGGCCTCGCTGCACACCTCCACCGATACGCTGACGGCGACGACGCTCAATTCCGGCAATTCGCTGACCGTCGCATCGGGCAACAACATCAACGTCAGCGGCAGTTCGATTGTGCTGAGCCAGGGCAATGCGAATCTTCAGGCGGTAAACGACGTGAATATCGGTGCGACCACTGCGACGCAGGTCTCCGATTTACAGTCGACGTCCAGTCATAGCAACGTCGCGAGCAGCAAGCAGGTCGCAAGCTCGCGCGACACGACCACGACGCAGTCGCTCGGCAGCACGATTTCGGCCGACGGCGTGTCCATCAGCAGCGGTCACGATATCAACGTGGCGGGTAGCACGATTGTCGGCTCGAATGACGTGGCGCTGAGTGCCGCGCACGACGTCACCATCACCACGACGCAGGACACCATGCAGTCCTCCGGCAGCTATCAGGAGCAGCATTCGGGGCTGGGTACGAGCGGCCTAACGGTCACGGCTGGCACCAGCAAGCTCACGCAGACCGACCAGGAATCGAGCGTAACGAATAACGGCAGTCTCATCGGCAGCCTTAACGGCAGCGTGACGATGACGGCGGGCAACAACCTGCACATCACCGGTAGCGATGTACTCGCGGCGCAGAACGTGACGGGCACGGCTGCGAATGTCACCATCGACGCGGCGACAAACACCTCGAATTACAGCCAGGCGCAGGAGACCCAGAAGAGCGGCTTCACGCTCGGTCTGTCGGGCAGCGTGGGCGATGCCATTAACGGCGCCTACCAGCAGGGCCAGGCGCTCGCGAGCGGCAACAGCGACTCGCGGGCGACCGCGCTGCACGCGATTGCGGCGGGCGGCGACACCGCAATGGCGGCCATGGGGGCGGCTAGCTTGATGGGCGGTGCAACGGGGCCCAATGCGCCGAGTATCGGTGCGCAGTTGAGCTTTGGTTCCAGCCAGAGCAGCAGTACCTTTAGCGAGAGTCAGACCACGCAATTGGGCTCGACCGTCAAGGCGGGTGGTACGGCGAGCTTCACGGCAACGGGCAATGGCACGCCCGGGTCGGGTAATGTCACGATTGCCGGATCGGACATAAGCGCCAATGATGTTGTGCTGGCGGCAAAGAATCAGGTCAACATCGTCAACACCACGGACACCGACCAGACCGCCAGCACGAACAAGTCGAGCAGCGCGAGTGTTGGCGTCTCGTATGGCACGCAAGGCTTCGGTGTGTCCGCCTCGATGTCGAACGCGCACGGCGATGCGAGCAGCGACGCGGCGATCCAGAACGCCTCGCACGTAACCGGCACGAACAGCGTTACCGTCGTTTCGGGGGGCGATACCAACATCATCGGCTCGCAGGTCAGCGGCGGCCAGGTAACGGCGAGCGTCGGCGGCAACCTTAATATCCAGAGCGTGCAGGATACGACCGTGAGCACCGCGCACCAGAGCAGCGCGGGCGGCGGATTCAGCATCAGCCAGGGGGGCGGCAGCGCGAGCTTCAGCGCGCAGAACGGGCATGCCGATTCGAACTATGCGCAGGTGAACGAACAGGCGGGCATTCAGGCGGGCAGCGGCGGCTTCGATATCAACGTCAAGGGCAATACGAACCTGACGGGTGCGGTGATTGCCAGCGATGCCGATGCGTCGAAGAATTCGCTGGCGACCGGTACGCTCACGTACAGCGATATCCAGAACCAGTCGCACTACAGCGCGTCAAGCAACGGTATCGGCGCGGGTGTGGGCGTCGGTAATACCGGTAAGGCGATTGGGCCTGGCTCGGTGAGCGGTACAGGTGGCGTATCGCCGATGATTTCGCAGAACGACAACGGCGACCAGAGCGCGACCACGCGCAGCGCGATCAGCGCGGGCACCATCAACATCACGAACCAGACCGCGCAGACCCAGGACGTGGCGAACCTGAGCCGCGATACGACGAACACCAATGGTACGGTGTCGGCAACGCCCGATGTGAACAACCTCCTCTCACAGCAGGCCGACACGATGCAGGCTGCGCAGGCGGCAGGCCAGGTCGTCGCGCAAGGGATCGGCGCGTATGCCGATGCCCAGCGCAAGTCGGCCGTTGACCAGGCCAAGATAGATGCAGCGAATGGCGACTGGGCCGCGTATGCGACTGACGTGGCCAACGCCAAGCAGTGGGATGAAGGCGGGGACAGCCGCGCCATATTGCAGGCCGCAGGTGGCGCGCTCATTGGCGGCCTCGGTGGCGGCAGCGTATTCACGGCGGTTGGTGGCGGGCTGGGCGCCGGCCTTGCGTCGAAGATGGCAGATCAACTGGAAAGTCTTTCAAAGGGCGTCACGGCCGAGACGGGTTCTAGCCTCCTGGGCAACCTTGCCGCGAACGTCGTAGCGAACGTGGGCGGCGCACTGGTCGGTGGAGGAACAGCGGGCGCGGCAACCGCAACGAACGTGGACCTCTACAATCGTCAACTGGATACCAAGGAGAAATCGCTCGCGCAGCAATTGTCCGATGCGAGCGGCGGGAAATACACTGTAGCGCAGATCGAGGACCAGATGCGCCAGATGGACATGAGCGTCAACGGATCGACTACATCGGGTGCGGCATCTATTCTGGTGGGGCAGACGCCGACCGATTCTGGTGCACGATGGATGGCATCTCCGCAGACATCAGGCGGACAGCCGGTCCTGCAGCAAATCATTGCGCCGTCCGATTCCGCATTGCAGAGCTATATTCTGGCGAACTACAACAGTGTTTCGCCCGGGCAGGTGCCTAGCGAATTTACGTATCCATCGAGCGGCACTGGCGGCTCGATCAACGTGACCGGACCATTTACCAATTTCGGTCAATCAGACCTTGATTACGTGCGTAGTACAACCTTAAACGCGAGTTCGATGATTTCTAACACGGCGGGATGGATCGGTTCCACTGCGGCTACGGCCGCAACAGTTCCGTCTCCACTTGCGCCCGTTTTCGGAGAGATTACCTTTGGAGCTACTGTGGTGGGTACTGCCGCTGATGCTGTATCGCAATTGGCTCAGCCAAATGTTGGCCAATACACATATCAGGGGGCAGTATCGCTTGCAGGGCAAATCGCTGGAGATCGCAACCCGGCAGGATCATTAGTTGTGAACGGCGCTGCTGCGGTTATTAACAATAACCCCATTGCGACGAGCATCCAGAATTGGCTAACCCAAGAATCGAATTCAATCTTCAGTTTGAATTCGAATGGGGCGAAAAAATGAAAATAATTGAAGACGGGAATTTTTCTGGTTGGCTGCGTATAACCTTGTATGCGGTTGGTCTTGCAATCTTTGTGGGAGGGTTAGCATTCGATTGGTTGCCAAGATGGGCCAGGATGGCTGGTTTCTTGTTGGGCTTTGGAATGATGGCGTTGGGTGGTTTCTCTAGCCGTGCACACATGTTGCATATCAAGCCCTTCGACAATAGTTACAAGAAGGCGCGCAAAAGCTATGAAAGGGACGATGACGGAAGCAACAAGTGAAGATGAAAAATAAGAAGAAGCGTTCGTTAGGCCCGCTCGCGGTTCTTGTTCCTCTCGCCGTCCACGCCCAAACCCCGCCCGATATAGCAGCGGCGGCGCGCACGAACGCCGAACAGCAACAGCAGGTTCAGCAGCAGCGCGATGCGCAGCAGCGGGCGGCGACGGTCGCCGCGCCCGTTGTTCGCTCGGCTGCGCCCGTAGCCGGAGAATGGCCGGTGCTGCCCGTCGAAACGCCGTGTTTCCGTCTCGACTCGTTCGCGGTAGAGGTACCGGCTACATTGCCCGAGGTCGACCGCGCAAAGGGCGCGTCGGCGCTACCGATGGACCCGTTCGCGTTCCTGCATGACTGGCTGCGGCACTACGAGGGGCAATGCGTCGGCAAACAGGGCCTCGACCTGCTGACCAGGAGCCTGCAAGGCGTCATCCTGAGCCGTGGCTTCATTACGACGCGCGTGCTGCTACCCGCACAGGACCTGTCAAAGGGGACGTTGAAATTCGCCCTTATACCGGGCGTTATCCGCAATCTCAAGTTCGCCGACGCGAATACGCGCGGCACCTGGAAAACCGCGTTTCCCGCGCGGGACGGCGACACGCTCCAGTTGCGCGACCTTGAGCAGGGGCTGGAGCAGATGAAGCGCGTACCGAACCAGGACGCGACCATGCAGATTGTGCCTGGGACGTCGCCGGGCGAGAGTGACGTCGTCGTGACCGTCAAGCGCTCAAAGCCATGGTCACTCGTCGTCTCGGCAGACAACTCGGGCACGGATGAGACAGGTCGTTATATCGGCAACGTGACGCTCGGCCTGTACAACCTCCTCGGCCTGAATGACGTACTGTCGGGAGGCTTCAACCAGGATCTCCAGTTCGGCAATCAGGATCTCGGTACGCACGGCTGGAACGCCTCGTATGCTGTACCGTGGGGCTACTGGACCGGCACGCTCTACGGCTATACGAATACGTACTACCAGCAGGTCGCGGGGATCAACCAGACGTTCGTTTCGAGCGGCAACGCGCAGACGGCGGGCCTGAAACTGGAGCGGGTTCTCCACCGCAGCCAGAACGGTGTGTCGGGCGTCGAGTTCCAGCTCATCAAGCGGTTCGGCGCGAGCTTTATCGAGGATACCGAAATACCGCAGCAATACCGCGACAATACATTTATCGAGGCGGGGCTAACCAACCGGCACTACTTCGGCGCGGCGCAGTTCGACGGTACGCTCGCCTACCGCCAGGGTATCGGTGGACTCGGTGCGATGCCCGATACGCCGGGTGGCCCGACCTACCGCTTCAAGATGGCGACGCTCGACGCGAACCTCTCGGTGCCGTTCAAGGTAGCAGACCAGTCACTGCGTTACGTTGGAACCGTACACGGCCAGTTCACCAACGACGAGCTGAACTATATCGACGACCTGACCATCGGGAGCCGCTACACGGTGCGCGGCTTCAGCGGTCAGACGATGCTCGCGGCGGAAAAAGGTTTCTACTGGCGCAACGAACTCCAGTATCCGCTCGGGCAGACAGGACAGGTTCTCTATGCAGGTCTCGACTACGGCCACCTGTGGGGGGCGTCTGCCGCGAATCTCGCAGGCACACAGCTCGCAGGCGCGGCCATCGGCCTGAAGGGTTCTGTGCCGTCGCGTCTCGGTACGTACAGCTATGACGTATTCGCAGGGACGCCGATCTATGCGCCATCTGGCTTTCCGGCGCCAAGCGTGACGTTGGGCTTTCAGGTTACGGCGCAGTTTTGAATGAGACCGCTCATCTTCCGTACCCCAGTTTCACGCGCCAGCTTGCCTGGAATGCTTATTCGCGCGTGGCCAATCGGGTTAAAAACGCTATGCAAGCCGTATTCATTGGGGTGGGAGAAACTTGCTACTTCTACCTTGAAGACAGCGGTAGATGGGAGGACATGAAAGTATGACGATCGACGTAGACAGTGCGCAGGATGCGCATTCTTCCGGCGATATTGAGGAGTTGCCAGAACACAGAAATGATTGTCCGCTTGGGTTCGCAGTGCTTAAAAAAATCGACGGCCGATACACTTTATATGAAGATCCGGACGGAACATATGTGCTGGCATTGACTGTGAACCGTCCATATGGCACATCGACGAAGTATCAGATGTGGGCGGAGCTATCACGGCTCGAAAAGCTGATTATCCAGTTGTTGCCGAGGCGGCTGGGCTTTCTGGCGAGGAAGTTGTTGCGCGAAGAAGAAAAGCGCCATGAACAGTGTTAGCGATCTGCATAGGGTGCTTCCTGTCAGCATGTATGGGATTCCCGTTGTACGGCCCCAGCTGCTTTTTCCGATGCAAGGCCTGGCTCACGGAGCCACCATCAAATCACTTTCACCGGAACCTATTAAGCAATGACGGAATTTTTTCCGCCTTTTACGCCAACTCGGTGGGCACTCGCACGCTGGTGCGCAATCTGCACACTATTTGCTATACCGATTTCGACTGCCGCCGTGAATCTTCTGGCGCCGACAATGGTGCTGATCATGTTAACCTGCCGGCAGTTTTGGACATCGGTCGGTGCAATACGGCATAACCGTGTTGCCGTCGCCGCTTCAGTATTATTCCTTCTTCTGTGCATAAGCCTGCTGTGGGACGTGGCCCCGATTGGCGAATCGATATCGATATTGGCTAAGTACCGAAAACTCATGTACTTCCCGTTTCTGCTCATCCTGTTCAATGAGCCAGCATGGCGTCGATTGGCTATCGGCGCACTCTATATTTCGCTCACGTTTGTATTGATATTGTCTTGTACCAATTGGCTTGGCCTAACGCATATCGGCCCGTTGTATGCGCCCGATCCAATTAGAGCAAGCTGGGTGTTCAAGCACCACATAACGCAAGGACTCTTTACTGCGCTGCTTGCGTATATGGCTCTTACTTTGGCGTGGGGCCGGCACTGCGGGGAAAAGTTGAACGTTAGTTTGGGTGTCCGGGTATCAAGCGCGGCGATAACTGTCTTGGCACTCGCGTCAGTTTTGGTCATGCAAGAAGGGAGGACGGGCCAGGTAGTGTTGCCTCCCTTGTTGATATTGTGGAGCTGGCAGACGTTCCTGCGAGGGCAGGATCTTCGATTCGGGAAGGCGATTTTGGTACTCGGTGTCGCGGCGGTCGTCGGCGGCCTAGCGGTTACATATGTCGCACATAACAAGATGTCGCGTCTAGCAGAAGTCGGTAGTGAAATTCGCGACTACGAAAAGCGCGATGAACCTACGTCAGTAGGATTACGTTTCGAATTCTACCGGCGCTCACTTTCTCTGATTTCGCAACGCCCTATACTGGGAGCCGGCGTGGGAAGTGTTGGCACGTTGTTTCGCGAGCAGGCGTCGGGACAGCAGGGGGCACGAGGAATGGAATCGTCGAATCCACACAATGAATATTTTCTGATCGCTGACCAATTGGGCATAGTTGGACTCGTAGCTTTTCTTATGCTTATATGGCAAATATGGAGACAAAGTTGCAATTTGCGGAACCTCGAAGGAGCATTCTCGGCTGGCTATGCGGCGGCTTTTGGGATTGCCTGCCTGGCCAATTCGCTTTTGCTCGATTTTCCAGAAGGCCATATGCTGGTTTTTCTGTGCGGCATCCTGCTGGCACCGTCCCGCATCGTCGGGCCCCCTTGTACAGATCTAATTGAAGAGAGAGATGGTGCCACGCGCTCGATTGTTGTCGGAACACCGCCTTGCAGATCTTGAGGTGGATCTCCATCGATCCTGTTCGCCGCCTGCAACCCTACTTTATGCCGCAGGCAGGTCACGATTACGACATTTTCCTCGATGGCTCGGCGGGGCGTTGCTGCGTCGCTGTGCGGCGCATCGACCGGATCGGATTGGCCCAGCCGGTCCCAAAGAAGGTAGCCCAAAAGTGTGCATCGTAAGCAAGACATCAGTGCGGTTCTGACAATGGCGCGAATGAAACCCAGACGACTCTCGCGCGAGATGCTGCTACCACTGCCAGTGCAGAAGGCGCGCGCGCTCTCGCTCGGATATCATCTCGCGCTATCAGTAATGGCGGCGGGAGACGGCAGCTTCGATCAGGCCGCCACGCTTCTGCAGGCGATCTGGCATGCGCGATTTCTCGCCGGTCGCGAAGACGTGAACGCGGAGCACCTCGCAGCGGCTGAATCCGCGCTCGACGCGATTAGTTCGCGCGTCGACGCGGGCGAAGCATGGACGGTTACCGGTGCCGAGCACACTGCAATCGCACGCGGACTGTCGATCCATGACCAGTTCACGACCCGCGAGCCGTATCACCGCTTCGTTGCGGCCTGGGCGCAGATGCAGCATCTAGCGCGGGAGTCGCTGGAAACGTCAACGTCAACGTGAACGGAACTGCCTCCTACGAGGAATCACCGCGCGCCAAAGACGGCGTCGAATATGGTCCGAAGGTCCTCGCCTCTGCACGGACGCCGACCGTACCAGGCCTCGGCGCGCCGCGCATAAATCACCGCATTTGCCGCCCAGGGCTCGCCCCGGCGTCGCGCTTCGGCGAGTACCTGATCGCCGAGCGTCGAATGCCGGAACAGTTCGCCCGTTATCCGGTTGCGCAAAATCCTGCTCATGGTCCCTCCTGCTCGTGCTGTTCGCCGGAGACGTACGCCGGATCGGCAGGCATTGAGCCGACGAGCGCGGCATGCGCGAGGCGGGCAATCGAGGACAGCGAACCATGTACGAGCGGCGCTTCGGCTATCGACGCAATCAGGTCGAGCGCCTCGCGGGCGCGTGCGAGATGATGCAGTGCCAGGTCGTGCGCATCCTCGGCCTGGCGGACGCGGTGTTCGCGGTGTTTTGCGTTCATGGCCCCGACCACTTCCATCCGGCGGCGGCGAGCGCCCGCAGCTTCCCGATATCCTCCGGGGTCATCTGCGCGAGCTGTTGCGGCGTCATGCCCGCGATGCCGACCATGGTGACCGGCGGTAGCGGAATCGCCTCGCACTGCGGACGCCACATATGCAGGCGGTACGGGTGGTTATTGACGTACTGGTCGCGCGGCGGATGCAACTGCATGACGGCCTCGCCGGGTTCGAAAAACTGATCCTTGACCCACGCCATCTCGGACCAGAACGGGCAGCGCTTTTCCCCGGCTACGGTGACGCTGACGCGATCCCACGATCCGCCGTTCGTCGCGATGACGTGCAGCGTCGCGCGCGTGCCCGGGGCAACCAGGCCGAATGCCCCGTTATGCGCGTCGCCGCCGGGACGCCGGAAACGCCGCCGTTCGAGGTGCACCAGGTTCCTCATGAAACGACCTCCTGTCCGGTCAGCGCGTCGACGCCTGCGACGCGCTACCCGATCCGTGAGCGGGGGTACCGCGATCATTGCAGTGGCAGGCGCAGATTCCGCGGCGTATGATTGAGTCTCGAAGTCCCCTTCGAGGCCGTCACGTCCGTTGCGGCCTTTTTCTTTTTCCCCGGCTCGCCGAAGATCGCCACGCCGACAAACTCCCGCATACGCGCAACCATCGCGGACTGGTCGTTGATCTGGATTCTCGTCACGGACTGCTTGCTCGGGTCGAACACCTTCAGGCAGCGGCAGAACAGGTCGTAAGGCTCGCGCGCCTTGATCTGCCCGCGCAGGTAGGCGCTCACGAGCGATTGCGCCGAGCGCGGCATGCCGGCCAGGTCGTTTGTCGCGAGCGCGCGGTAGACGAGCCGGACGTAGTCGGCGTCGCCGTCGTCCATCATCGTGAGGACCGCAGCCGAGCGTACCGGGGCACTGCTCCATGTCCGCACCGATGAACCACAGAAGTTGAGGAGGTCCGTATGCCACGGCTCAATGCGCTCGCAGACCGGAACCAGCGCCGTCGGAGTCGGCGGCGTACTCGCGAAAATGCGGTAAATCAGGCGTGCGACCTCGACCTCGCGGCGGTCACGCCCGATCATGTCGGCCACCGAGCGTTTGTAGCCGCCGTCTATCGCACGAAACGCCTCGTCGCGCGGGAGGCCCTTCGTCACCAGCATCGGAAAGCTGTTGCCGTCGGGCAGCTCTCGCGCGCCAGCACGGCACGCCGCTATGGGTCTATGACGCCGACACGATCCGCCGGCGCATCGCGCAGTTGCGCAGTTTCGACACGATCCGCTACGCGCAGAAGGCCCGTTCGAACGTGCACATCCTGAAGCTGATGCGCGACGAAGGCGTGATGGTCGATGCGGTCTCTTTGGGTGAACTCGCGCGCAGTTTTGCCGCGGGTTATGCGGCTCAACCCGCATCGAACGGTGGGCCCGAAGGCGTCGTCTTCACCGCCGACGTGCTCGACCACGCGACGCTGGCCACCGTGCTCGACGAGCGAATCACGGTCAACGCCGGATCGCCCGACATGCTCGAACGTCTCGGGAGACACGCGAGCGAAGGCCATCGCGTGTGGCTGCGGATCAATCCCGGCTTCGGTCACGGCCACAGCAGCAAGACCAACACAGGCGGCGAGCACAGCAAGCACGGCATCTGGCGCGATGACCTGCCACGCGCGCTCGAACTGGTGCGGCACTATCGGCTGAAGCTCGTCGGGCTGCACATGCATATCGGCTCGGGTGTCGATTACGCGCATCTCGCGAAAGTGTGCGATGCAATGGTCGATGCGGTGTCGCAACTCGATCAGGATATCGAGGCGATTTCCGCGGGTGGTGGTTTGTCGGTGCCGTATCGCGACGGCGAGCTGAGTGTCGATACCGCGCATTATTTCCGGCTGTGGGACGACGCGCGGCGCCGCATCGAAGCACGCGTCGGGCATCGCGTGAGACTCGAAATCGAACCGGGGCGCTTTCTGGTCGCGCAAGCAGGTGTACTCGTCGCCGAAGTGCACGCGCTGAACCGGCGGCCGTCGCGGCAATTCGCGTTGCTCGATGCGGGCTTCAACGACCTGGTGCGGCCGTCGTACTACGGCAGTTATCACGAGATCAGCGTGCTTCGGCGCAACGGCACGCCGAGCGATGCGCCGGCCGGCTCGTTCAGCGTGGCGGGGCCACTGTGCGAAGCCGGCGACGTGTTCACGCAGGCGCAAGGCGGTGTCGTCACGAGCCGGTCGATGCCCGCGCCTCAAATGGGCGACCTGCTCGTGTTCCACGACACGGGCGCGTACGGCGCGTCGATGTCATCGAACTACAACAGCCGGCCGCTCGCGCCCGAGGTGCTGATCGAGCGCGGCAACGCGCGGCTGATCCGGCGCAGGCAGCGCATCGAAGAATTGATAGCGCTCGAAGCAACGGCGGCTTGAGCGGCGCGTTGGAGTTCAACACTCAACGCTCAATGCGCCCGCACCGTGCGCGTGTACGACGCGATCATCGTCGCGAACTCTTGCGCGGCTGGGGTCAGCGGAATCGCGGCGCGTTGCAGCAGACAGACGTTCTGCTGCAACGCGCGCTCGCGCACGGGGATCGTCGTCAACACGTCCGCGAACGGCCCGCGCTTCGCGATGACCGATGATTCGAGCGACAGGCAATCAGTCGCGGCTACCAGGTGCAGCGTCTCGTACAAGCCCTCGACGGTCGCGACGATCTTCGGCGGCGTCAAGCCGTAGCTATCGAACAGATGGCTCAACCGGTTGACGTGCGGCTCCTCGGTCAGATTCGGCGAGCGCGTCGTCACCCACGTGCAACCGACGAGTTCGGCGAGCGACTTCGCGCGCGCCTTCGGATGACCGCGCCGGCACACGATCACCGGGTCGGACGGATAGAGCGGCGTGACCGACAGATCGGCGGTGTCGGTCTGCTTCGATACGAGCGCGGCAGCGAAATCCAGCGTGCCTTCGCGGATCCACGAAATCATCATGCGCGACGTGCCCGTGCGCAGATGCACGGCGACGCGCTCGAAGCGCGCACGAAATTCCATCAACACGGGCGCGAACGCGTCGACGAGCGGCTCTGTCGTCATGCCGAACGTGACCTCGCCCACGTAGTCGCCGCGCAGTTGCCGCACCTCCTCCTCGGCACGCTCGCATTCACCGAGGATCGCGCCGGCCCGCTGCAGTAGCCGCTGGCCCAGCGCGGTCAGCGCAATGCCGCGATTCGTGCGCGTGAACAGCGTTGCGCCGAGCATCGATTCGAGGTTCTGCAACTGCTGCGTGATGCCGCTTTGCGCGATGCCGAGCGCGCGCGACGCCGCGCGGATGCTGCCATGCTCGGCGACCGCCGTGAACGCGCGCAGCTGGGAAATCGTCAATGCCATGGCGACAGGGTTTGGTGATCGGTAAAAGTGATCATGATAGTCCGAACGGGACTTCTTTGAGGCGCCACAGCGGCTTAGGATCACGCTGTCCTCATCCGCTCATCGTCGCCTTCCATGAAAACTCCACTGATGACTCTCTGCGCCGCGCTGGCTTTCAGCAGCGGCGCGTTCGCCGCTGACGCCAACATGTTGCGCCTCGGCATCGACCCGACCTATCCGCCGATGGACTCGAAGGCGCCCGATGGCAGCCTGAAGGGCTTCGACGTCGATCTCGGCAACGAGATTTGCCGGCGCATGCACGCGCATTGTCAGTGGGTCGAACTCGAGTTTTCGGGCATGATTCCGGCGCTGCAGGCGCGCAAGATCGACGCGGTGCTGTCGTCGATGGCGATCACCGAGAAGCGCGAGCAGCAGATTCTGTTTTCGTCGAAGCTGTTCCAGTTCAAGTCGCGGCTGATCGCGCGGCAAGGCTCGTCGCTCGTGCCTACGGCGAGCGGACTTGCCGGCAAGCAGATCGGCGTGCAGTCGGGCACGCAGTTCGAGGGCTACGCGCTGAAGAACTGGACGCCGCTCGGCGCGAACGTGGTCGCCTACAAGAGCCAGGACGAGGTGTTCGCCGATCTGCGGAACGGCCGGCTCGACGGCGCGTTGCTCGGCACCGTCGAGGCCGATTACGGCTTCCTGCGCACGCCCGCGGGCAAGGGCTTCGCGTTTGTCGGCGAGCCGCTTTCGATGGGAGATCGCGGCGTCGGCATCGGCTTGCGCAAGGACGAAACCGCGGTGCAGGCATCGATCGACGCGGCGATCGCGTCGATGCGCAAAGACGGCACCTATGCGCAGATCGCGAAGAAGTACTTCGACTTCGATCCGTACGGCAATTGATCCACATTTCCAACATTATCTTCGCGGCTTTCCATTCATGAACAGGCAATCGATTCCGCTTCTGTCGCCAGCAATCGGCACGCACCGCGAACTGGTTTCGTTTCATTTCGGCCCGGCCAATAGCGGGCAGAAGATCTATATCCAGGCGTCGCTGCACGCCGACGAAACGCCCGCGATGCTGACCACGGTGCTGCTGAAGCGGCGTCTGCGGGAGCTCGAGGAAGCCGGCGCGCTGAACGCGCAAATCGTGCTCGTGCCGGTGTCGAATCCGGTCGGCCTCAGTCAATACGTGCTCGGGCAGTTCATCGGCCGCTTCGATCTCGGCAGTGGCAAGAACTTCAACCGGCATTTCGTGCAGTTCGCAAAGCTCGTCGCGAATGCAAAAGAGACGCTCGGCGCGGACGCGAACGAGAACCGCCGCATCGTGCGCGAGCTGCTCGCGGCCGAACTCGCGCAACAGAAGCCGCTGACCGAATTCGAGTCGCTGCAACTGGCGCTCTTGAAGTTGTCGTGCGACGCGGACGTCGTGATCGATCTGCATTGCTCGCTCGAAGCGGCGATGCATGTGTACACGAGCGAAGCCGCTTGGGCCGAGTTCGAGCCGCTGTCGCGCTATCTCGGTGCAGAGGCGTCGTTGCTCGCGACCGATTCGGGCGGCGGCGCGTTCGACGAAACCCACAGCCTGCTGTGGTGGACGTTGCAGCAGCAGATGCCGGCGAGCAAGCCGGTTCCGACCGGCTCGATCGCGGTGACGGTCGAATGCCGCGGCCAGCGCGACGTGTCGTATGAAGTCGCGCAACAGGATGCCGACGCGCTCGTCGACTATCTGGTGTGGCGCGGCGCGATTCGGGGCGAGGCCAGGCCGTTGCCGCCGCTGCTGTCGCCGGCGACGCCGCTCGCGGGCAGCGAGCAGTTCTATGCGCCGCTGAGCGGCATTCTCGTGCACCGCGCGAAGATCGGCGACAAGATCCGCGTGGGCCAGCCGCTGTTCGATATCGTCGATCCGCTGACCGACGAGACGACCACGATCGCGAGCCAGACCGAAGGGGTGCTGTACATGCGGCGCGCGATCCGCTTCGTGACGGCTGGTGCGCCGCTCGGTCGCGTGACCGGCACGCGGCCGTTCCGAACGGGCGTATTGCTGGGCGCCTGAGCGCGTAACGGCTATGCCGGACTCGGCATCCAGGGGCTCCCTCGAAGCCTCGCGCGACGGTGCTGACGTGCGCCTCGGCCGCCTTGCCGCGAAGTAGCCGGCACCGCCCGCCCGGCGATCCGGCGCCTCGCCTGTTGTGCGGATTTAATCTCTTTCAGCCACGAAAAAGCCCAAGCCCGCCTCCGGATAAAGGCCGATACTCGTCGTCATACTCAACGTGTGTCGGCGCGGCCGGCTTTTTGAAGGAGACGGACAAAGTGAGCAAGGCTATCCAATGGAGCGGGGTGTTTCCCGCCGTCAGCACCCAGTTCAAGCCGGATTTTTCGCTCGACATCGACGCGACGCACCGCGTGGTCAGCAATCTCGTCAAGGACGGGGTGTCGGGTCTGGTGGTCTGCGGCACGGTTGGCGAAAACACCTCGCTGAGCACGTCGGAAAAACTGCAGGTGATCGAGGCCGCGCGCGACGCGGCTGGCGGCAAGGTGCCGGTCGTCGCGGGTGTCGCCGAGTTCACGACCGAGTTCGCGCGGCAGACGGTGCGTGAAGCCGCGCGTGTCGGCGTCGACGGCGTGATGGTCATGCCGGCGCTCGTCTATTCCGCGAAGCCGCACGAAACCGCCGCGCATTTCCGCTCGGTCGCGACCAGCACCGATCTGCCGGTGATGATCTACAACAACCCGCCGATCTACAAGAACGACGTCACGCCGGACGTGCTGATCGCACTGCAGGACTGCGAGAACATTGTCTGCTTCAAGGATTCGTCGGGCGATACGCGACGCTTCATCGATCTGCGCAACGCGGTGGGCGACCGCTTCGTGCTGTTCGCCGGCCTCGACGACGTCGTCGTCGAAAGCATCGCGGTCGGTGCGCAAGGGTGGGTGTCGGGCATGTCGAACGCGTTCCCGAAGGAGGGCGAGACGCTGTTCCGCCTCGCCACGCAGAAGCGTTTCGATGAAGCGCTGTCGCTGTACCGCTGGTTCATGCCGCTGTTGCACCTCGACGCGCGCCCCGACCTCGTGCAATGCATCAAGCTGTGCGAGGAACTGCTCGGCCGCGGCAGCGCCGTCACGCGTCCGCCGCGCCTCGCGCTGCAAGGCGATGCGCTCGCCGAAGTCAAAGACATCGTCGCCAGAGCGCTCGCCACGCGTCCGGCGCTGCCGGACGTCGGTCTCTAGGCACCGCGTTTCAATACGAGCCTTAAAAAACATCGGCACCCTGTCCGCCACGTAGGCGGGACAGGATGCCGAATCTTACTGCGAGTAAGCGGCGCTGGCGGTTGTTGCCTCAACTCGCGGTCAGCACCGGCGCAACCGCAGCCGGATCGCTGATACTCGGCCGGCCGTTCTCGACGTGACCGGCAAAGCGGCGCGAGAAGCTTGCGTCGTCACTGCTCGTCACCGTCAGGTCGTACCAGTGATGGCTCGACGCAAGCACCCAGCCTTCTTCGATACGCGCATTGGCTGGCACGACCACGGTGCGGGGGCGCGCGCCGTACGCGTTGTCGATCACCGTCAGATGCGCGATGCCGCCGCCGCTGTTGGTGAACTTCAGGAACACGTTGCCATTCGCGACGTCGTATTGCACGGCCACTTCAGGCCGCGCCGGTTGGTTGTCGCCATGAGCGTTGCCATGGCCATTCTGCGTGCTTTGCGTGCTCGCCCGGGTGTTGCCCGCGAACTTGCGCACGAAGCCGTTCGGGCCGAACACGTCGAACGCGTAGACGCCGTTGGTCGTGCTCAGGTCGAACGTGTCGCTGAGCGACTTGCCCGCTTCGACCGTGTAGCGCCACGGACCGTCGGTGCGATTCGTCGCGTACACGTAGAAGTGCGCGCCCTGGTCGCCGGTGTTGCCGATCGTGATTTCGAACGTGTCGTTGCCCGTGTTCGCCGCGCCGTTCACATGCAGTTCGTACGGCAACGCGCGCGCGAAACGGATGCCCGCTTCCTGCGCATCGACCGGAGCCGGCGTCGTCGGCACGGTCGGCTTCGGTTGCGTCTTGCACTGGTTGTCGGCCATGCTGATGTAGTTGCTGGTGTCCGGCAGCGATGGCATCTTCGCATCCGGCGTGCGGAAGTCGAATGCGGTGGTCAGGTCGCCGCACACCGCGCGACGCCATGCCGTGATGTTCGGCTCATGCACGCCGAAGCGCGTTTCGATGAAGCGGATCACCGACGTGTGATCGAACACCTGCGAGCACACGAAGCCGCCCTTGGTCCACGGCGACACGATCGTCATCGGCACGCGCGGGCCGAGGCCGTACGGATAGCCGTCGGCGGTGTAGCTGCCGCCGCGCAGCGGATTGACGACATTGTGGATTTCGCCGTCGGTCGTGACCGTCGACTTTCCCTGGGTGGAGGTCGTCGGCGGTTGCGGCGGCACGAGGTGATCGAAGAAGCCATCGTTCTCGTCGTACATGATGAAGAGCACGGTCTTGCTCCACACCTCGGGGTTCGACGTCAGCGCGTCGAGAATCTGCGACGTGTATTCGGCGCCGTACGCGGGCGTGTAGCTCGGATGCTCCGAGTAGGCGGCCGGCGGGCACAGCCACGACACCTGCGGTAGCCGGTTCGCGAGCACGTCGGCTTTCAGGTCGTCGATCGTGCGCACGGTTTGCGCGCGCTCGTAGAGCGGCGAACCCGGTTGCGCGTTGATGAAGTTCGTGAAGTTCTGCAGGATGTTGGTGCCGTAATTGCCGTTCAGCGGATCGACGCCCGACGTGCCCTGCTGATAGATCTGCCACGAAATGCCCGCGGCCTGCAGACGCTCCGGATACGTGGTCCACGACAGCAACTGATAGTTCGGCGGACCATCGCCGTCGACCCAGTCGTTGTTGTCGAGCAGCGGGCCGCCCATCGTGCCGGTCGGGTCGACCATGCCGGTCATCAGATACGCGCGGTTCGGGTGCGTCGGTCCCGGCAGCGAGCAGAAGTACGCATCGCAGATCGTGAAGGCGTCGGCGAGCGCGTAGTGGAACGGGATGTCGCTACGCAGGTGGTAGCCCATCGTCATGTCGGTCTTGTTGGCGGGCCACTGGTCGTAGCGGCCGCCGTCGATCGCGTAGTGGGTCTTGTACCACGAGTGATCGAGATCGCCGACGCACTGCGCGCTCGTCGTCGCGGTGTTCAGATGGAACGGCAGCACCGGCTTGGTCGGGTCTTCCTTCGACGGCTGATTCCACACCGGCAGGCCGCTCGGCAGCGGAATCGGGAAGCGGTCGTTGTAGCCGCGCACGCCGCGCAGATGGCCGAAGTAGTGGTCGAACGAGCGGTTCTCCTGCATGAACACGACGATGTGCTCGACATCGCGAATCGTGCCCGTGCGCGAAAACGCGGGCACGGCGAGCGCGTTGCGGATCGACTCGGGCAATGCGGTCATCGCGGCGGCGGCGCCCGCGGATGAAGCCACGGTTTGCAGGAAACGGCGACGGCTAGTTGATGTCATCGAATATCACCTTCTGCGTAGGGGAAGAATAGCGCGCGTGAGCGTGCCTTGGGGTGTTTCGTGGTCGGTTACGCGTTGCTCTTGCTGATCAGTTGCGAACTAGTTGTTCGCGCTGTCGCCGGGCGCGTAGCGCATGACCGGCGCGACCTGCTGGCTGTCGGCCGCGAGACTGGCCTGCATGTTTTGCGTGATCGCGTCGGTGGCGGCTGCGCCACTTGCCGCGCTGTTCGCCGTGTTGTCCGCGAATGGTGCTGAGGCGTTGGGAGTCGCCACTGCCGCTGCCGCCATTGCGGGTCGTTGCGCCGCGTCGTTCGGCGCAAGGGCTGTGGTCGTCGCGTTGCTCGTGGAAGAGGAATCGTCCGCGCCGCAACCGTTCAACGCTATCGTGGCAAGCACCAGCAATGCGGCGCTCGCGATGCAACTGATTTTTCTCATGTCTGCATCCGGTTCGATGAAAGCGGGTGCAGTCTCCATTCCTTTCAAGAAATAATTGTGAAACGTTTGCGCCCGGCATAACTTTCGATAAATCGTCGGGTGATCGAAAGAAAATGGAAAGTATCGGGAAGGTCAATGTTCATGGCGCTGCCATCTGCGCTATGTTTGCTGCTTTATCGTTCGCGCATGGGCACGATTCAATGACTCGCATCGATTCACCCATCGACATCTCGCAACTCGAAGACGAATGGCTCGAAGCCGACGGCTTCGGCGGCTTTGCTTCGGGCACGGTCGGCATGTTGCGCACGCGCCGCTACCATGCGCTGCTGCTAGCCGCGACGCGCGCGCCGGGCGGGCGCATGGTGCTCGTCAACGGCATCGAGGCGTGGGTCGAGGCGGGGGGCGAGCGCTTCGCGTTGACCATGCAACGCTATGGGCCTGACGTGATCTATCCGGATCTGCGCGGCCGCCTTGCCAGCTTCGACACCGCGCCGTGGCCGACATGGCGCATTCAACTCGGTGCGCACGCGGCGATGATCGCCGACGTGTTCGTCAGCAAAGCGACGTGCGAAACGGCATTGCGCTGGCGGCTCGAAGGCGGCGAACTCGATGCGCCCGTGCTGAAGATCAGACCGCTGCTGTCGGGCCGTGACTATCATGCGTTGCATCACGAGAATCCGGCCTTCAACTTCGGCGCGCAAGTCAGCGCCGATCAATCGTGCGCGAGCTGGCAACCGTATGGCGGACTGCCGGTCGTGCGAGCGGCGACCAACGGCGCCTATACGCAGGCGCCCGACTGGTATCGCAACTTCTGCTACGTGCGCGAGCAGGAGCGCGGTCTCGATTGCAGCGAAGATCTCGCGACGCCCGGCGTGTTCAGCTTCGATCTCGCGGGGGGCGACGCGGTGATGATTCTGAGCGCGTCGAGCACGTCCGCCACCGAATGCGCGAACGACAAAGCCCAAACCACCGACCACGCCGCCCAACTCGCCCACACCGAACAACAACGCCGCGCCGCACTCGGCTCGCGCCTGCAACGTTCGGCCGACGCCTACGTCGTCACGCGCAACGAAGGCCGCACGATCCTCGCGGGCTTTCCGTGGTTCACCGACTGGGGCCGCGACACGTTCATCGCGATGCGCGGCCTGCTGATCGCGTCGAACCGTCTCGACGATGCCGAAGCGATCCTGCTCGAATGGTCGGGCACGCTGTCCGAAGGCATGCTGCCGAACCGCTTCCCCGACTACGGCGACGCGCCCGAATACAACTCGGTCGACGCGTCGCTATGGTTCATCGTCGCGGTTCACGACTATCTGGCGACGCCGCATGCAGGCGCGCAAACGCGCGCGCATCTGCAGCAGGCCGCCGAAACGATCCTGACCGGCTACACGAACGGCACGCGCTTCAACATCGGCGTGTGCGCGGACGACGGCCTGCTGCGCGCCGGCATCCCCGGCGTGCAACTGACATGGATGGACGCGAAAGTCGGCGACTGGGTCGTCACACCGCGCATCGGCAAGCCGGTCGAAGTGCAGGCGCTGTGGATCAACGCGCTGCGAATCGCGTCAGCATGGAACCCGCAGTGGCGGCAAGCTGCCGAGCGCGCGACGCTCGCGTTTCGCCGGCGCTTCGTCGATCCGGCCACTCAGGCGCTGTTCGATAACGTCGACGTCGATCATGTGCCGGGCACGGTCGACCGCTCGATCCGGCCGAATCAGATCTTCGCGGTCGGCGGCCTGCCGTTTCCGCTGCTCGAAGGCGCGACGGCGCGCGCGGTGGTGGGTCAGGTCGAAGCGCAATTGCTGACGCCGCTCGGCCTGCGCACGCTCGCGCCGTCCGATCCCGCCTATCGCGGCCGCTACGGCGGCGCGCCGCGCGAACGCGACGGCGCCTATCACCAGGGCACCGCGTGGTTGTGGCTGATCGGCCCGTGCGTCGAAGCGTGGCTGCGAGTGAATGGCGCGAGTGCCGATAATCTCGCGCAGGCGAGGGCGCGTTTTCTCGCCCCGCTGTACGCGCATCTCGATCACGCGGGCCTCGATCACCTGTCCGAGATCGCCGCCGGCGACGCGCCGCACGCGCCCGCCGGCACGCCGTTCCAGGCCTGGTCGCTAGGCGAATTGCTGCGCGTCGAAAGTCTGCTTGCCCGGTTCGAGCACAACGGCTCGTAAACCGCGCTACGATGTGGGTCCCACCGCTAGGGCAAGGACGTTTTCATGCCACCGCTGCGCGCTGCCAATCTGCTCGCCACGATCGAAGGTTCCCGCGTGCATTCGCCCGAATGCGGCCACTGGCAGCGCTGGGGGCCGTATCTGAGCGAGCGCCAGTGGGGCACGGTGCGCGAGGACTACAGCGCGAACGGCACCGCCTGGGACTCGTTTCCGCACGACCATGCGCGCAGCCGCGCCTACCGCTGGGGCGAAGACGGCATCGCCGGTTTCGGCGACGACCGGCTCAGCTGGTGCGTGTCGCTCGCGCTGTGGAACCGCAAGGACCCGATCATCAAGGAGCGCCTGTTCGGCCTGACGAACTCGCAGGGCAATCACGGCGAGGACGTCAAGGAGCTGTACTTCTATCTGGACGGCACGCCCACGCATTCCTACATGCGCATGCTGTACAAGTACCCGCATGCGGCCTATCCCTACCAGGACCTGATCGACGAAAACGCGCGCCGCGGCGGCGATATGCCAGAGTACGAAGTACTCGATACCGGCGTGTTCGACGATCAGCGCTATTTCGACGTCCAGATCGAATACGCGAAGCACACGCCCGACGACATCGTGATGCGTGTGACGATCGAAAATCGCGCGGACGAAGCGGCGTCGCTCGATGTGCTGCCGCAAATCTGGGCGCGCAACTCGTGGTCGTGGAAAGAGAACAAGGACAAGCCGAAGCTCGTCGCCGGTACCGGTCATGACGGCGCGGTGCGCCTGCTTGGCCATCACCATGTGCACGAACCGATCGTCGTGACCGCGTGGTCGAAGGACGCGCCGCAACTCGCGTGGCTGTTCTGCGAGAACGACACCAACGTGAAGCGGCTGTTCGGCATGGACGGCGCGGGCCCGTTCAAGGACGGCTTCAACGACTACCTCGTGCACGGCGACGCGAACGCCATCCGTCACGACGCGGGCACCCGGGCCGCCGCGCATGCGGCGCTCGAGTTCGGGCCGCACGGACGCGCGGTCGTGTATCTGCGCTGGCACCCGCAATCGGCGACCGATGAAGCGCCATTCGATGCCGACGCGTTGATCGCACGCCGCCTTGCCGAAGCCGACGAATTCTATGGCGCATTGCAACACGAGATCACCGACCCCGATGCGCGTCTCGTGCAACGTCAGGCGCTCGCCGGCATGCTGTGGTCGAAGCAGTACTACCAGTACGACGTGCAGCGCTGGCTCGACGGCGATCCGCTGCAACCGGGCCCGCCCGCCGCGCGCAGGCACGGCCGCAACACCGACTGGCGGCATCTGTGCAACGCGGACATCGTGTCGATGCCGGACAAGTGGGAGTACCCGTGGTACGCGTCTTGGGACCTCGCGTTTCATGCGGCCGCGTTCGCGCTGATCGATCCGGCGTTCGCCAAGAAGCAGTTGCTGCTGCTCGTGAAGGACCGCTATCAGCACCCGAATGGCCAGTTGCCCGCTTACGAATGGGCGTTGAGCGACGCGAACCCGCCGGTCCATGCATGGGCCGCGTGGCGCGTGTACGAGATCGACCGCGCGCTGACCGGCAAGGCGGACCGCGATTTTCTGGAGCTCGTGTTTCACAAGCTGCTGCTGAATTTCTCGTGGTGGGTGAATCGCAAGGACGCCGACGGCCACAATATTTTTCAGGGCGGTTTTCTCGGGCTCGACAACGTCGGCATCTTCGACCGCTCGTCGCCGCTGCCCACCGGCGGCCACATCGACCAGGCCGACGGCACCGCGTGGATGGCCGCGTATGCGCTCGACCTGATGCGTATCGCGCTCGAACTCGCCTACGCGAACCATGTGTTCGTCGATATTGGCGTGAAGTTCTTCGAGCACTTCCTGTACATCGCGGAAGCGGTCAGTTGCGACGACGGCTGCGACACGGGCCTGTGGGACAGCGAGGACGAATTCTTCTACGACAAGTTGCGCCTGCCCGACGGCAGCAACATGCCGATGCGCGTTCGCTCGATCGTCGGACTGATACCGCTGTTCGCCGTGCACGTGCTCGAGGAGCGTCTGCACGGCGGCCTGCCGGGCTTGCGCGAGCGCCTCGTGTGGTTTCTCGAGCATCGGCCCGATCTCGCGAAGCTGGTGTCGCGCTGGAACGAGCCCGGCAAGGGCAACGCGCTTTTGCTGTCGCTGCTGCGCGGGCATCGGATGAAGGCGTTGTTACGGCGCGCGCTCGACGAAAGTGAATTTCTTTCCGATCACGGCGTGCGGGCGTTATCGCGTTGCCATCGCGATCATCCGTTCGTGTACCAGCACAACGGCAACAGCTTCTGCGTGAAGTATCTGCCGGCCGAATCCGATACCCGTGTGTTCGGCGGCAATTCGAACTGGCGCGGGCCGGTGTGGATGCCGGTCAACTATCTGCTGATCGAATCGCTGTACGAGTTTCATCGCTATTACGGCGATGATTTCCGCGTCGAGTATCCGACTGGGTCGGGCCAGAAGTTCTCGTTGAACGAAATCGCCAACGAACTCGCGCGCCGCGCGACCACACTGTTCCTGAAGGACAAAAACGGCGAGCGGCCGGTGATGGGTGCGTATCCGCTGCTGCAGGCGGACCCGCGTTCGCAGGATCTGATCCTGTTCCATGAGTATTTTCATGGCGATAACGGTCGTGGCGTCGGGGCTTCGCATCAGACCGGCTGGACCGGGCTCGTCGCGTTGCTGTTGCAGCCGCGCGCGATGGCGGCATCGGGCAACGTGCCGCTGGCGGGGGAACCGGCGCTGGCGCCCGCGCCGATTCCGGTGCCGGCGGCTTCTGCATCCGCGGTAACGCCGGCGGTGGCGAAAGAACCGGTACCGTCGCTCGCGGCCACGACGACGAAGTAAGCACGCCGCGCGCTCACGCGCGAACGCGATTGAACTGTGCGGCAGCGCCCGTGGTCTTTCATGTATCGCCGCGTTCGTTCTATCGGCTTACCGAGGTCCAAGTGAATCCCATGTCGACCACACCGAACCCTTCCGCTTCTCCCGATCAACCCAACGCAACGCCCGCGCTGAGCTGCAAGCTCAGCGCGAACCGGTACGACGCCCTGTCGTCGCCGGCCGGCAAGAAGCCCGCGCCGCCGTGCACGCTCGTGATCTTCGGCGCGGGCGGCGATCTGACCAAACGTCTGTTGATGCCGGCGCTCTACAACCTCGCGGTCGATGACCTGCTCGACGACAGCATGAAGATCATCGGCGTCAATCACGGCGAGCGCGAAACGCGCGAATGGTGCGACGATCTGCATACCTCGCTGCAGAAGTTCGCCGCCGACAAGGCCAGCACCTTTCACGCCGGCAAGCTCGACGACAACGCATGGAACTGGGTCGCGCAGCGCCTCGAATACATGGCGGGCGAGTTCGAATCCGACGATACGTTCGCGAAGCTGAAGCAGAAGCTCGATCAGTCGAAAGGCGGTAACGCGATCTTCTACCTCGCGGTCGGCGCGCGTTTTTTCAAACCGATCGCCGACCGGCTCGGCAAAGCCGGCCTGCTGAAGGAAGGCGACGGCGCGAACGGCGGCTTTCGGCGTCTCGTGATCGAGAAGCCGTTCGGCACCGATCTCGCGTCGGCGCGCGATCTGAACGCGCACATCCTGTCGTATGCGCGGGAGTCGCAGGTGTACCGCATCGATCATTTTCTCGGCAAGGACACCGTGCAGAGCATCCTCGCGGTGCGCTTCGCGAATGCGATGTTCGAGCCGATCTGGCGGCGCGAGTACATCGATTGCGTGCAGATCACGGCGGCGGAAACGATCGGCGTCGAGGGGCGCGGCAGGTTCTACGAGCAGACCGGCGCGTTTCGCGACATGGTGCCGAACCACCTGTTCCAGCTGCTCGGCATCGTCGCGATGGAGCCGCCGAATTCGTTCGACGCCGAAGCCGTGCGAAACAAGAAGGCCGAGCTGTTCGACGCAATCCAGCCGCTGACGCCCGCCGACGTCGTCTTCGGCCAGTACGAAAAAGGGCCAGCCGGCGTGGGCTATCGCGAGGAGCCCGACGTCGCGCCCGGCAGCACGACGGAAACCTACGCGGCGGCGCGCGTGTTCGTCGAGAACTGGCGCTGGGCCGGCGTGCCGTTCTATCTGCGTACCGGCAAGCGGCTCGCGGTGCGCCGCACCGAGGTTTCGGTGCAGCTGAAGCCGGTGCCGTTCCGCCTGTTCCGCGATACGCCGGTCAACGCATTGACGCCGAACGTGCTGACCATTCGCATCGATCCCGAGCACGGCTCGAGCTTCGATTTCAACGTGAAGGTGCCGGGGCCGGTGATGCAGGTCGGTCCGGTACAGTGGTCGTTCAACTATGGCGACTTCTTTGCGGAAAGCGCGAACGTCGGCTACGAGACGCTGCTGTACGACTGCATGCTTGGCGACGCGACGTTGTTTCAGCGCGCCGACAGCATCGAGACGAGCTGGTGCGCGGTCGACGACGTGCTGCATCCGAGGAGTGGCGGCGCGGTTGCCGTGCGCGGCTATGCGGCCGGCAGCGACGGGCCGGCCGAAGCCGACGCGCTGCTCGCGCGCGATGGCCACGCGTGGCGCCCGTTGCAGCAGAAAGCGCCCGGTGGCAAGTCGTAGCGGCACCTTTGAACCAACCCGCAAACACGCATCACAACCGCCTCAACACAATCGGGAGACATCGTGGCAACACGCAATAAGAACGCAGTGAAACGGAATGTGCCGAAAAGCGGCAGCGAGCACATCCTCGCGATCGATGTCGGCGGCACCGGCCTGAAGGCCGCGATCATCGACGCCGACGGGCAGATGAATACCGAGCGTGTGCGCGTTGCGACGCCGCATCCGTGCACGCCGGATCAGCTGGTGGACGCGCTCGCGCAACTCGTGGCTCCGCTCATCGAGCAGGTGCGGCCCGTCTGTATCTCGATCGGGTTTCCGGGTGTCGTGCGCAACAACCGCATTCTGACCGCGCCGCACTTCGGCATCGAAGGATGGCACGACATTGCGCTCGCGGATTCGCTCGCGCAGCGCCTGGGCGGACTGCCGGTGCGGATGATCAACGACGCCGAAATGCAAGGCTTCGCGGCGATCGAAGGCCACGGCCTCGAATTCGTGCTGACGCTCGGCACCGGCGCCGGCACCGCGATGTTTCGCGATGGCGAGCTGATGCCGCATCTGGAGCTCGCGCATCATCCGGTCAGCAAGAAGGGCGTCGCGTACGACGAATACATCGGCGAGGCCGCGCGCGAGCAGATCGGCAACAAGCGTTGGAGCCGGCGTGTCGAGAAGGTGATCGGCATTCTCGAGTCACTGGTCAATTACGACAAGCTGTGGATCGGCGGCGGCAACGCGGCGCGCATCAAGTTTTCGCTGCCGGCGAACGTGGCGACCGTATCGAACGACGCGGGGATCGAGGGCGGCGCGAAATTGTGGCATCCGCTGTCGGTGCGCGAGACGCGACAGTATCCGGAGGCGACGCAGAAGACGGGGCGGTTCAAGCCGAAGTGAGAGGGTGGGCTGGGCGGATGACGAGCGGCGGTTCGGTGATGTCCAGCGGCCAATCGGAAAACGTGAAGGGCAGCGAAATGACGCGGCCCGAGTTCGTATCGATTGCCGCCGCCATCACGCAGCCGGCACCGCATCTCCACGTAGCGAGAACGTAGTGGCCCGCGAAGTTGATCGGCTCCTTTGCGGCTTCACGAAGAATGCTGCGGTAATGACGTGCCGTCGCGTCCGTGAATATCATGCGTGGCATCGCAGCGTGCCTGGACTCGACAGTGGCGGGACAATCCTCAAACCTGAGAACCGATTCCGCAAGGGCCAAACCGGATACTGCGCCGAACATCAATGTGGCAATGATAGTTGCTCTCTGAACTGCAAAGCTCTCAACGGCACGTCCAACCCCGCAGACTCCCAATGACTCGCATCCCCCTGAACCTCGCGCGGCGCCTCCTCTCCGTCGGCGCGTGCGCGCTGCTCGCTTACGCGAGCGCGCATGCGTATGCGGCACAGGCCTTCGCGGTGTCGTCGCCGGGACTGGCCGATGGCGGCACGCTCAACGCAAGCCACGCGGCGAGCGCGAACAATTGCGGCGGCGGCAACGTGTCGCCAGCGCTGCAATGGCATAACGCGCCGGCCGGCACGAAAAGTTTCGCGGTGACGATCTTCGATCCCGACGGCGCGAAAGGCCTCGGCATCGTGCACTGGATCGTCTATGGCATCGCGCCTGCCACGACCGGACTCGCCGATGGCGAAGCCGCGCCGGCGGGCAGCGTCGCCGGCACGAATCGCACCGGCGGCCTCGGCTATTACGGCCCGTGTCCGCCCGTCGGCGAGGTACCGCATCACTACGTGGCGCAGGTCTATGCGCTCGATCTGCCGCCCGACGCGTTGCCGGCCGGCTTGACGCGCGACGCGTTCCACGCCGCGATCAAGGACCACGTGCTCGCCGCGACGAGCATCGTGCTGCGCTACGGACGATGAAGACGCGGCCGAACGCCGGGCCGCGCTTGATCTGCCGGCGGGCGCCTAGCGCGCCGCGTCCCCCCAGCGATACTGCACGCTCGCTTCATCGAGCTGGGTCTTGATCGCGGCGTCGAGCGTGAACCCGGCCGCCGCGAGCGTATCGCTCAACTGCTCCGCGCGGCTCGCACCAATGATCGCCGACGTAATCAGCGGATTCGCGAGCACCCACGCAAGCGACACCTTCGTCAGCGATTCGCCGGTCGGCGCGACGATCGCCTTCAGCCTTTCGATCGTGTCGAACTCGCGCTCATGCCAGTAGCGCTCCTGATACATCGCGCCAGCCTTGCCGACGCTTTCGGTGAAGCGCCCTTCGGCGGGCGTCGCGTCGAGCCGGTGCTTGCCGCTCAGCAGTCCGCCCGCGAGCGGGTTATACGGCATCACGGCCAGCTGCTCCTCGGTGGCCAGCGGCAGCAGCTCGCGCTCGATCTGGCGAAACAGCAGGTTGTAGCGCGGCTGGACCGACACGAAGCGCGCGACGCGTAGCACGTCCGCGCGCCCCAGTGCGCGCGCGAGCCGGTAGGCGAGAAAGTTCGACACGCCGATATAGCGCGCCTTGCCCGAGCGCACGATCGCATCGAGCGCTTCGAGCGTCTCGTCGAGCGGGGTCTTCGCGTCATCGGAATGGAGCTGGTACAGGTCGACGTAGTCGGTGCCGAGGCGCTGCAAGGACGCGTCGATCGCATCGAGCAGGTGCTTGCGCGACGCGCCCTGGTCCCACGCGGCGGGCCCCATCTTGCCGACCGCCTTGGTCGCGACGATGAAGCGCTCGCGTTTGCCCTTCAGCCAGCGTCCGACGATTTCCTCGGTGCGTCCGGCCAGATTTTCGTCGCCGCCGAGCGGATAGACGTTCGCGGTATCGATGAAATTGACACCGGCGTCCGCGGCCGTGTCGAGGATGCGGTGCGATGCGGCTTCTTCGGTTTGCAGCCCGAAGGTCATGGTGCCGAGACACAGGCGCGAAACGGTCAGGCCGGTGCGGCCGAATTGGCGATATTGCATAAAGTCGACTCCAGAGGGGAAGAAAAGCGCTGCCGAAGCGATAAAACTACGGTGTTGTAAAAAGGATAAACCGAGTCGCGATTCGGTGTGCCTGACGCACGCCGGGATTGCTGACTTCCAGCAGATATGAAATGATAGCGATTCTCATTTAAACCTAGCCAGCCATCCCGTCACCTCCATCTCACACAACGGAGAGCGGCAGCCAGCCATTTGCGGCTTTGTCATGAATTCGACGTCGGTGATGCGAATTTGACAAACGCATTTCTGACGGGATTTCCATGCTCAATCACACGCCGCTCGCGACAGCGCTAGCGCTCGCTTTTGCCATTCCTTTGGCGACCCCGGCGCTCGCGCAAAGCGCACCGCAGAACGCACAAACCAGCGCACGGAACGACACACCCGCCGCCGCGCAGACGCTGCCGACCATCGGCGTGCAGGCTCAGGCCGTTCAGCAGGACTTCCAGGCCGACCGTGCGACCGTCGGCGCGAAGACGCCGACCGCGCTGCGCGACATTCCGCAGACCGTCACCGTGATCAATCGCGACCTGCTCGCCTCGCAGGGCGCGACGTCGTTTACGGACGCGCTGCGCAACGCGCCCGGCGTGACGATCGGCGCGGCCGAAGGTGGCCAGATCGGCAACAACATCAACCTGCGCGGCTTCACCGCGCAGAACGACATCTATCTGGACGGCTTTCGGGACCGCAACCAGTACTACCGCGACACGTTCGACCTCGAGTCGCTCGAGGTGCTGTACGGTCCGTCGTCGATGCTGTTCGGCCGCGGCTCGACCGGCGGCGTGATCAACCAGGTCAGCAAGAAGGCGAACCTGACGGACTCGGCGGAAGTCTCCGGCATGATCGGCACCGACGACCGCTACCGCTCCACCGTCGACGTGAACCACAAGCTTACCGACACCTCGGCGATCCGCCTCAATGCATTCGGCCAGAGCCTCGGCTCGACGCGCGACGTGATGAAGAACAAGGACTTCGGCGTCGCGCCGGAACTGCGCTTCGGCATCGGCACGCCGACCGAGATCACGCTGTCGGCGCTGATCCAGCGCAACCACGACATGCCCGACTACGGCATCCAGGCGCTGAACGGCCGCCCGTCGCCGGTGCCGAAGAACACGTTCTACGGTTTGACCAGCGACCGCACGATCCAGGACGTGCAGATCTTCACCGCGGCGATCAAGCACAAGTTCTCCGACGCCCTGACCCTGACGAACCAGACGCAGATCTCGCACTCCATGACCGACGCGCGCGAAACCGCGCCGCAAGCGGTGCTGACCGGACCGCTGTCGTCCAGCACAGCGTTGACCAACGGTAACTTCACGACGCTGTCGCCGTCGCAGCTGTTCATCAAGCTGCAGAGTCATGACCGCGTGATCCAGAATCATGCGATCTACAACGACACGATGCTCGAATACAAATTCGACACCGGACCGATCAGGCACGACCTGATCGCCGGTGTCGAAGTGGGCCACGACAGCTATACGAACCAGGCGTACACGCGCAACAACCTGCCGATCGTGCCGATGCTCAATCCGCCGATCATGGGCACGCCGTCGAACGTGACGACGACGGTCGGCAACTACGCCGATTCGAGCGCGAACGAAATTGCCGCTTACCTGAACGACACGATCACGCTGACGCCGCACTGGAAGCTGATCGGCGGTGTGCGCTGGGATCGTTTCTCGGCGGGAATCCGCAATACGATTAGCGCGCCGGCTTATGCGAGCCAGACCAACTACTTCACGAGCGTGCGCGCCGGCGTCATCTACCAGCCGACCGACTGGCAGTCGTACTACGTGTCGTACGGCACGTCGTTCAACCCGTCGCTCGAAAACCTGACGGTCACGAACCGCACTCAGAACCTCGCGCCGGAATCGACGAAGTCGTATGAAATCGGCGGCAAGTGGGATCTGTTCGCCGGCAACATTTCGGTGACCTCGGCGATCTTCCGCGAGGAAAAGGACAACGCGCGCACGCAGGTGTCACCGACCGAATACCAGCTGGCCGGCAACATTCGCGTCGACGGCTTCCAGGCGAGCGTGACGGGGCACATCACCGACAAGTGGCAGATTTTCGGCGGCTACACGTACATGGACGCCACGATCCTGAAAGCGGCCGACGGCACGCAGGGCCACACGCCGGCCAACACGCCGCGCAACACGCTGACGTTCTGGACCACGTACGCGATCACGCCGCATTGGGAAATCGGCGGCGGTCCGATCTACATGTCGCCACGTTATGCGTCGAATACGAACTACGTGAGGGTGCCGGGCTACACGCGCTGGGACGCGACCGCGGCCTATCACGCGAAGAAGTACGACGTGCGCCTGAACCTGCTGAACCTCACCAACAAGTACTACTACGACGCGTTGATTCCGTCGGACGGCGGACGTTCGGTGCCGGGCATCGGCCGCACGCTGCTCGCGACGTTCAACTACCGCTTTTGATACGCGCTTTTGATGCGCACTGAGCGCAAGCGTCCGGCTTGCCGCCGTTGCAAACGGCAAGCCGACGCGAAGGACACATCATGTTGCTGCACATTCCGAAGGTACTGGACGCCGGGCAATTGCGTTTCATGCGCGAGCGGCTCGATCGAGCCGGCGGTGCGTGGGTCGATGGCCGCGCGACCGCGGGCTATCAGGGCGCGCCGGTCAAGCGCAATCAGCAGATTGCCGAGCACTCGACGCTCGCGCGCGAACTCGGCGATGTGATTCTCGCGGCGATCGAACGCAATCCGCTGTTCATCAGCGCGGTGCTGCCCAACCAGGTCTATCCGCCGCTCTTCAACCGCTACGAGGGCGGCATGCAGTTCGGCAGCCACGTCGATGGCGCGGTGCGCGTGCTGCCGAACGGCGTGAAGCTGCGCACCGACGTGTCGGTGACGCTGTTTCTCAGCGCGCCCGACGAATACGACGGCGGCGAACTCGTGATCGAGGACACCTACGGCGTGCAGCAGGTGAAACTGCCGGCCGGCGACATGATCGTCTATCCGGCGACGAGCCTGCACCGGGTGACGCCAGTCACGCGCGGCGCACGGGTGGCGAGCTTCTTCTGGGTGCAGAGCCTCGTGCGCAGCGACACGCATCGCGCGCTGCTGTTCGACATGGACACCGCGATTCAACGACTCAATGCCACCCATGCCGACGAAGCCGCGCGACGCAGCCTCGTCGGTTGTTATCACAATCTGCTGCGTACCTGGAGTGAAACGTGAGCGTATCGGACACCCTCGACATTCAACCGCCCACGGCCGGCGAACATGACGCGCAGGAGCCGCGGCGGCTCGATGGCGATGAACTGAAATCGCGCCAGCAGCGCTCGCGTCGCGCGACCTTCATCAAGTGGCTGCGCAAGGTGCATGGCTGGGTCGGATTGTGGGGCGCGGCGCTCGGTCTGCTGTTCGGCACGACGGGCTTCTTTCTGAATCATCGCGGCGGCCCGCTGCGCGTCTCGACCGGCGAGCCGCAGGTCTCGGTGATGCAGGTGCCGCTGCCGCAACCGGCGCCGCAAACGCCGCGCGAGCTCGCGAAGTGGCTCAAGCAGGAGCTGAAGATCGCCGGCAATCCGGGGCGCGTGCAGAAGGAAGCCGAGCATCCGGTGGCGTGGGGCGATCGCAGCGTCGTGCAGCCCGAGCACTGGCAACTGAATTTCGCGTCGCCGAAGGAAAACACCTCGGGCGAATACTGGGTCGGCAACAACACCGTGACGGTCAAGCGCAGCGCGAACACCTTTCTCGCGATGCTGACGAACATGCACAAGGGTGTGGGCTTGAGCGTCGGTTGGGTGCTGCTGATCGATACGCTCGCGGGCAGCCTGATCCTGCTGTCGTTGACGGGCGTGCTGTTGTGGACCGAGTTGAACAGGCGCAAGACGGTGGGGCTCGCGCTCGTGGTCGGATCGATTGCGGCGGCGGTGGTGTTGGGGACGATGTAAGGGCGCAGCGCAACGCTTCGGGCGACGCCTGCGCGCTGGCGGGCAGGCTTTGAGCGGTCCGCGCTAGAATCGTCGCAGACTTACTCCGCAGGCTCTGCCGCCATCCGCCGATGACCTCTCCCGCGAACCCCGTCGACACCGCGCTGACCACGCGGCGCTCGGTGCGCGCCTTTCTGCCGACACCGGTGCAGCGCGCCGACATCGAAGCGATTCTCGAAGCCGCCAGCCACGCACCGTCGGGCACCAACACGCAGCCGTGGAAGGTGTACGTGCTGACGGGCGAATCGCTCGCGCGTCTGTCGCGCGATCTGCTCGCGGCCTACGACGATCCGCAGCGCGACGAACTGTACCAGGAGGAGTACGCGTACTATCCGCGCCAGTGGCAGTCGCCGTTCATCGACCGGCGTCGCAAGATCGGCTGGGACATGTATAGCCTGCTCGGCATCGAGAAGGGCGACAAGGCGCGCATGCACGAACAGCACTCGCGCAACTTCCGTTTCTTCGATGCACCCGTCGGCCTGCTGTTCACGATCGATCGCAGCCTCGAGCGCGGCAGCTGGCTCGACTACGGCATGTTCCTGCAGGCGATCATGACGGCCGCGCGCGGACGCGGTCTCGACACCTGTCCGCAGGCCGCGTTCATGCAGTTTCATCGGCCGATTGCCGGACATCTCGGCCTGCCCGAGAACGAGCAGTTCGTGTGCGGCATGTCGCTCGGCTTCGCCGACCCCAACGCGCCGGTCAACACGCTGCGCCCCGAGCGCGAACCGGTCGAGCGCTTCGCGCGCTTTCTCGATTGAACGCATCCCTCAGTCCCCACCCAGAGGCAAACGACAATGAAAACATCGCGGCGCCATTTCCTGTTGGTCAGCGCGGGCGTCGGCTCGTCGCTCGCGCTGTCTCGGCTCGCATTTGCCACGACCGTTCCCAATGCGCTCAGCGAGAGCGATCCGCAGGCGCAGGCGGTCGGCTATACCGAAGATGCGTCGAAGGTCGACAAGGCCAGATTTCCGAACTTCGCGGCCGGGCAAACGTGCGCGAACTGCTCGCTGTTCCAGGGCAAGGCATCGGACGCATACGGCGGCTGCACGCTGTTCGGCACTAAACAGGTAGCGTCGCGCGGCTGGTGCAGCGCGTACACGAATATGTGAGCACGCCATCGTAGCGTTCGCAGCGCTGCTATAGCAGCGCCTTCAGCACGAGTTCGTGCGAGTGTCCGATCCACACGGCGGCGTCGCGATGATCGCGCAGCGCGTCGCCGGTGTTCGGATGCAGAAAGACATCGAGCGCGCCGTGATTGAGCGTGAGCCAGCCGACCACGTCGGCGAACTGGGTGTGCGCGAAGGCGAGCTGATACGACCACATCGGATGCGGCCCGACCGGCCGTTCGTGGAAGCGCCCGATCTGCAGTTTGTCGCCCCAATGCGCGTCGATCTGCTCGCGAAACGCCCAGGCGGCATCGCGGCTCGCCGGGTCGAAGTAGATGTGCGCGTGCCAGCTTTGTATCGCTGAAGCATCGCGAAAAGTCATATCAGAGTTCATTGCCAGGCTCGTTCCGTATCAGTCTTTATCCGACATTCGTTCTGCTTCGCTTTCCGCCGGCGCGCGTGCTGCAAGGCGCATGTGAAACTGTGTCCGATCCTCGCCGACGATCTCGAAGCCAAGACGATCGTACAGCCGTTTGGCGGGATTGCCTTTGAGCACCTGTAAGCTGACCGGCAACGCTTCGGCCGCGGCGGCGCGCAGGATCGTGCGCAGCGCTTGCTCGCCGATGCCGCGACCCTGTAGCGCCGGCGCGATCTGCAACTGCACGACGAACCATTCGACGTCGTTGCGATGCGCCTTCAACAAGCCCGCAGGCGCGCCGTCGATGCAGACCACCTGCGCCGCGTCGTAGCGATGCAACAGGCGCGCGCGATGCGCGCCGTCGTCGGTCAGCTCGCCGGCGCGCGCCAGGTGTTCGGTCATCGTCGTCTTGCGCAGTTCGAGCAGGAATGCTTCGTCGTCGGGTTGCGCGGGGCGCAAGGTCAACCCGGATCGTTGGTCGGGCGGTTGGGCGGACATGTCGGCAAGTTGGTGGCGCGCGATGATCGTGCGAAGCGCGAGTAAGAATTGTCGTCGATTGTCGCGCCGGCTGCGCTTTTTTACCACGCGGCTATGTTGCAGTCTTCTCGCCTTGCGATGCAGGGCGAACGCTCGATGCGGCGAGTCGGTGCGCGCGGCTGCATGCCGGCTCGTACCGACGTGCGCTGCGCCGCTTGCTGCGTTGGGTGGCATGCGCTTTGCTCAAGGTTGATTCGCTTTTTCGCGGGCACGGTCGTCGACCCATCGCGGCCGCGCTATCCGCACCACCGTATGAACAGACAAGACGAGGCCTCCGACGATTGGCGCGCGAACGTCCGCTTCCCGCGTCACCCGCTGCGGCGAGCGTCCAGATGATTATCCGGGGACGTTCGCATTATGCGGCGAACGTCGTAATCAACGTTGCGAGGTGGGCTATGACGATGATCGAGGCGGTACCCAGCGTCTCGGCAGATGGACGCGCGGTGATTTTCCAGCTTTCGTCGCGGGGACGAGACCTTGAATGCGCGGTCACGCGCGAGGCGCTCGAGCAACACTTCTGGCTGCAACGCGGTGCGGGTGAGGCGCGCGTTCTGAAGACGTTTGCGGATGGGCGCAAACGTATTACGGCGATCGCCGAACGAAAAATGCTCGCGCGTCCCGGTGAGAAGGTCTTGCTGACGATCGACGATTTCTCCACACGCGGTTGACGTGCGTGGCGTGGCGCGTGTCATCGCTCGAAGCTGCACATGCGATGACGCGGGCGCGACGGCACCGGCTCCGCTCGGCCTGAACGCGGCCGGCTTCGCACTTCGCGTTTTCTCTCAGGCTTTCGCAGCACCGTTTCGGTGCAATCGCTGATTTCACATCGAGCGCTCCGTGGGCCCGCTGTTACATCGATTCGCCAAATTAACCCGCCAAAGCGCTTCGTTTCGTTCAATTGCTTTCGCGCGTGCGCGCATACACTCTTTTCCATGGAGCGAGGAATCACCGCCCTCCATCGATGCGATCTTCCCCTCGTGTCGGATTTGAACCGTACCGTTGATAAGTAGTCTGCAGTTCGCAGTGCGTATCTGGCAGTTGGCAGTCCGCAGTTGACGCAATACAAGCGCGCAATGCATCGAGCACGAGCGCGAAGCAACAGGGGTAGCGGCCAGAAGCAGCAGATAGCGAGGACCGGCCCACATGCAGTCGCAATTGAAGTGGTAGTTTGAATCGGCAGCCTGAAGCTTGCTGTCGAGCGGTAGAAATTGCCGGTGCAGTACACGTAAGCAATAGCTTTGCAGGTTAGGTGGTTATAGGTTGGCAGGCATCCACGCGCCTGCTCGGCCGTTCCATCCTGTCAGCCCTGTTCCTCGCGGAACAGGGCTTTTTTTCGTCTCAACGAAGCGGGCTTCTTGTTTCTGGCGGCTTCGAACCGATATGCGGACACTGCGTTCTTCGATACGTTCGAAGAACGCACGTCGCATGGCGTGAACTGTCGGGCGCGATAGACGTCGGACGTTTGAGCGCGGCGTTTGCCGCCGTCGCGTGCCGAAGTCCGGGTGCGCTGCCGAAACAAGGAGGTTGAATCGATGTCCAGCAAGTCGCGAGTTCGCAAGCCCGGCCGCACGGCCATGTCCCCATTGTTGCGTTCTCTGACCCAGAGCCGCACCGCGCATGCGCCGGTCACGCAGACCATGCTGTTGCAGGCCTACGCCGCGCTCGATGCATTCCGCCGCGGCCACGGCGCGCGCATTCTGCACGCGACGCTGAGCCGGCATTTGCTGGTGTCGCAGGAACTTGTGCATGCCGGACTGGGCGCCGACGCGCGCGCCGACATCGAAAGCGCGCATGCGGCGATGGTGCGACTCGATGTGCGCGAGCGCCAGACTGGCCGCTGGTCGCTCGAAGACGACGACTACGCACGTCTGTGCGCGGCGCTAGCGATTTTCGACGGACAGTTGTCGGCGGCGTCGCTAAGCGAGCTGGCGAGCGCGGAAGCGAAAATGATCGAAGGTTTGATGCGTTCCGCGCGACTGCGGGCGCTGGCGGAAGCGGCGGTTTGAGCGGCACGCATCTGGCGGCGCGCATTTCGAAAGCGTCGCGGGTCACCGGCGATGCGCTCAATGCGCTATCGGCGAGCCCGGGCGAGGCCGGCCGATGCGCGTGGCGCGGCTTGTTACGAGTGTCCGTAGAAGTCTCGCCGGGCGCGTTTGCCGCTGCGATTCCCGCTTGCTAGACTGGCTGCGGCCGCTTGCCGCCTACCTGCTGCGTGCCCCTGCATACCGCCGAGACCAGGCGTCGCTGGCGTCGTTGCGATGCCGACCCGCGCATACAACCGAGCCCTATCGGAGACATCATGTCCTACATGCTGCTGATCGTCGAACCCACGGACCAACGCGAGGAGCGCGGCGAAGTTGCGGGCCGCGACCTCTACGACCAGATGGTGCGTTTCTCCGGGGACCTGAAAGCGCGCGGCAAGCTGCTCGCGGTCGAGTCACTGACTTCGCAGAAGGACGCCGTGCGCGTGCAGGTCCGCCATGGCCAATCGAAGCTCGTCGACGGGCCGTTCGCCGAGGCGAAGGAGATGATCGGCGGCTTCTTTCTGTTGAACTGCGACAGCCGTGAAGAGGCCGTGGCGATCGCGCAAACCTGCCCGGCGGCGTCGTGGTGCACGGTCGAGGTGCGCAAGCTCGGACCGTGCTTCATCTAGGCACGCGTGACTCCCACTTCACCAGCTTCGGTGTTTTCCCTGGGATGTGGGGACCGCCGCGCGTGTCGATCGGACCGTGCATCGCGCGTCGTGTGAGTAAGGGGCGAGCCGGCGTGGCCCCGCCAGGCGATTCACAAGAATCCACTCACGACCAACCACTAACAACAAGGAGCAACGACATGCGATTCATGATCATCGTAAAAGCCACGGCCGCGAGCGAAGCCGGCGAGATGCCCGAACCGTCGCTGATCGCCGCCATGGGCGCCTACCACGAAGAACTCGCGAAGGCCGGCGTGCTGCTCGACGCGACGGGCCTGCAGCCGAGCTCGAAAGGCTGGCGCGTGCGCTATAGCGGCGGCAAACGGAGCATCGTGGACGGGCCGTTCGTGGAGACCAAGGAGCTGATCGCGGGCTACACGTTGATCCAGGTGCGCTCGCGCGACGAGGCGATGGAATGGGCGCGGCGTTTTCCGGCGCCGTTCGGCGAGCACGCCGATGGCGAAATCGAAGTGCGGCAGCTGTTCGAACTCGACGACTTCGAGCCGGGGCCGGAAGTCGAGCGCTTTCACAAGCTCGAAGAAGATCGCCGCTGATTTGATGGACTACGTCTGGGAGCCCGCGTACATGGTCCTGAACGCGCAACCGCCGGCAGCAGGTGAAGGCTGACACCGTGACGATACAGGCCACCCATCGTGCGATCGACGCTGTCTGGCGGATCGAATCCGCGAAGGTCATCGCTCACGTCGCGCGGATCGTGCGCGACGTGGGGCTCGCCGAGGAACTCGCGCAGGACGCGCTGGTTGCCGCGCTCGAGCATTGGCCGGACGCGGGCGTGCCCGACAACCCCGGAGCGTGGCTGATGACGGCCGCGAAGAACCGCGCGCTCGATCGCCTGCGCCAGGAGGCGCTGCATGCGCGCAAGCGCGAGGAACTCGGCCACGATCTCGACGCGATCGAAGCGCACGTGGTGCCCGATTTCGTCGATTCGCTCGACGCCGCGCGCGCCGACGACATCGGCGACGATCTGCTGCGGCTCATCTTCACCGCGAGCCATCCGGTGCTATCGACCGATGCGCGCGTCGCGCTGACGCTGCGCCTGCTCGGCGGCCTCACCACCGACGAAATCGCGCGCGCGTTTCTCGTGCCGGAGCCGACCATCGCGCAGCGGATCGTGCGCGCGAAACGCACGCTGTCGGCGGCGCGCGTGCAGTTCGAGGTGCCGCAGGCGGACGCGCGCGCGGCGCGGCTCGCGTCGGTGCTGCAGGTGATCTACCTGATTTTCAACGAAGGTTATTCGGCCACGGCCGGCGACGACTGGATGCGCCCGACGCTATGCGAGGAGGCGTTGCGGCTGGGGCGCGTGTTGAGCGGACTCGTAGCCGACGAGAGCGAAGTCCACGGTCTCGTTGCACTGATGGAGATTCAGGCGTCGCGCACGCACGCGCGCACCGACGCCCAGGGGCGTCCGGTACTGCTGCTCGATCAGGATCGCAGCCGCTGGGACCCGCTGCTGATTCGCCGCGGCCTCGCGGCGCTGGACAACGCGCATGCGCTCGGCGGCGCGAGCGGGCCGTATGCGTTGCAGGCGGCGCTCGCCGCATGCCATGCGCGGGCGCGCCGCGCCGAGGACACCGACTGGGCGCAGATCGTCGCGCTCTACGATGCGTTGGCGCAGGTCGCGCCGTCGCCGGTAGTGGAGTTGAATCGCGCGGTCGCGGTGGGGATGGCGTTCGGGCCGGCGGCCGGACTCGAGATCGTCGATGCGCTCGCCGCCGGTTCGGCGCTCGCGAATTATCACTGGCTGCCGAGCGTGCGCGGCGATCTGCTGGTCAAGCTTGGACGCGTCGACGAAGCCCGCGCGGAGTTCGAGCGCGCCGCGGCGATGACGCGCAATACGCGCGAGCGCGAGTTGTTGCTGGAGCGTGCGCGCGGGCTCGCGGATTGAGGCTGGCACATTGGTGCTGGTACATTGGTGCTCACGCACACGTCAGTGCCGCCTCAACGAATCAGCTGCCGCACCCCCAACGCAACGATCAAGCCGCCGCACACGCGATCCACCCACATCTTGCCGCGCCGATAAGCCGACGCAATGCGCTGATGCGACAGCGCCAGCGCGACGAACCCATACCAGCCGCTCGCGACGACGAACACCATGCCGAGCATCGCGGCGAACGTGCCGGTACTCACATGCGCTGGCGCCGCCGACGAAAACACCGCGGCAAAAAACGCCATCGACTTCGGATTCGCGATGTTGGTCGCGAAGCCCTGCGCGAACGCCTGCCTGAAGCCGCCCGCCGGTGCCTTGACGAGCACCGCTTGGCGCGCCGCCGAGGCATTGAAGATCAGCCGTCCGCCGAACCACAGCAGGTAACACGCGCCCACGATCCTGACCACGAGCGCGAGCCACGGGAACGCGGCGAACACGATGCCGACGCCAAGAATCGCGCAGCTGGCCCAGAACAGATTGACGAGCACGATGCCGGCGACCATCGCGAGCGCTTCGATGCGCGTCGCCGAAGCGGCCTTGTGCGCGACCGCGACGAAGTTCGGGCCCGGACTCACCACGCCCGCGATATACACGGAAAACACGCCGACCACGGCGGACCCATCGATCACGACACTCTCCCGATTGCAAAGCTCTGGGTGAAAAGTAACGCAAGCATCCCGCTCATAGCCCGAAAAACGCTGCGCTCGCGGTCAAGACGCCCACTCCCGCGACGAGGTACGACAGATTGCGCAGCCAGTTCTTGCGCGTGAGCAGCGTGATCGCGCACAGCGCAATCGCGACCTGAATCAGCAGCGTCGCCTGAGCCCAGCGATGATGGCCGTGCAACAGCGTTTCGCTGCGCGTATCGGCGGCGACGACCTGTTTTTCGATCGCTTCTGCGTTCGCGCGGATCGGCTCCTTCTGCTGCTTGTATTTCTCGACGTCGGCGACGAACTTCGCGTGCGCGTCGCTATTGGGCGCCGACAGCGCCGCGCCGAGTTCCGCGAGGTTTTCCTTTTCGCCCTTCGCCTGGTAGTAGCTCCACTGGTTCGACGCTTCGGTCTTCTTGATCGCGGCTTCGTTCTTGAAGAACAGCGCGAGGTTTTCGGCGTTGCCGCTCTGGTACGCGCACAGCGCGCCGATCGTCGCGAGGATCGCGGTCATCACGGCCATGCGGCTCGCGAACGGATCGGCGTCGTGATGCGCGGCGTGGCCGGCGTGTTCGACGGCATGGTCGTGCGGACCGTGTACTTCATATTCTTCAGACATCAGATTCTCCGAGGCAATGCTTTTGCCGTTCTCGCCGGACGGCGCGGGCGCCCGGCGGCCTCAATCTTAGCGTGTCGCGGACGCCCGGAGGCCGCAGCTTCAATGCACTGTGCCAGAGGGACGGTTATTGCATGCGAATCACGACGCGCCCGCGCGTGCCGGCGGCGACCGCCTCGTAGGCTTCGCGCGCGCGGGCGAGCGGGAATTCCTGTGCGATCGCCGGGCCGCTCAGCTTGCCGTTGTCGAAGCCCTCGACGAGCGCCGTCATCAGCGGCGCCGATTCCGCGACGCCGAGCTTCGCGCTGTCGACGCCGAGCAATTGCGTCTCGTTGTGATAGAAGTCGATCAGATCGAACTCGACGCGGCGCTTGCCGGTCCCGCTGATTTCGAGCACGCGGCCGCGCCGCTTCGCGAGACCCAGCGCGGTCTCGAACGCGACACCGCCTACCGTGTCGTACACGACTTCCGCGCCCGCGCCGCCGGTCAGCTCGCGCACGCGTGCGGCCGCGTGTTCGTCGAACGCCACGTAGGCGTCGATCAGGCGGCCCGCGGGCGTGGCGGGATCGAGCGGCCGGCGGTCGACGGCGATCACGCGCGCGCCTCGCGCTTTCGCGATCTGCACGACCGCGCCACCGACACCGCCGCCCGCGCCAAGCACGGCAATGGTCTCGCCGGCCTGCAACTTTGCGTATTCGACGGTGCCGAGCCACGCGACCACGAAGTTCACGCCGATCGCCGCCGCCTCGACGTGGCTCAACGCCACGGGCTTGCGCGACAGCGCCGCGACCGGAATGCCGAGGTACTCGGCGTGCGTGCCGTCGCGCGTGAAGCCGATGTCGCCGCCGGTCCCCCACACCTCGGCGTCGAGCCACGCGGCCGGGCCGTCCACCACCACGCCGCTGAAGTCGCGCCCCGGCGTGCGCGGCAGCACCGTATGTTCGAAATGGCCGGACACGTTCTTCACGTCGCTCGGATTGACCGAGGCCGCCATGACCCGCACGACCGCATGCTCCGCGTCGGCCTGCGGCGTCGGCAGATCGACGTATTCGAGCACTTCGGGGTTGCCAAAAGATTTGAACTGAATCGCTTTCATCGTGCGTGGCTCCGGTTGGTGTTGCGCCGCGTTGCGCAGCGAATGCACCGTAGTCTAAGTGACGCGAGTAAAGTCATCAGGACAACGGCTTTCAGATTTCGGACAACCCGCGCGCCGGGTACGCGATCACCCAGGGTCTAACCCGCCCGACCCGCCTCGTCGGCCTTCGGCGCCTGAGCATGCCGCTGGTGTTCGGCGGCCAGAAACATGTACATCGCCGGCACGACGAACAACGTGAACAGCGTGCCGATCGACATCCCGGTGAAGATCACGAGCCCCATTGCGTTGCGGCCCGCCGCGCCCGCGCCCGACGCGATCACGAGCGGCACCACGCCGAGCACCATCGCAGCGGTCGTCATCAGGATCGGGCGCAGCCGCACGCCCGCCGCTTCCTCGACCGCTTCGCGCTTCGCGCGGCCCGCGCGCTGCAATTCGTTGGCGAACTGCACGATCAGAATGCCGTGCTTGCTGACGAGCCCCATCAGCGTGACGAGGCCGACCTGCGTGTAGATGTTCAGCGTCGTCAGGCCGATGTTGATGAAGATCAGCGCGCCGAACAGCGCCATCGGCACCGAAATCAGGATCACGATCGGATCGCGGAAGCTCTCGAATTGCGCGGCGAGCGCGAGGAACACGATGATCGTCGCGAGCAGCAGCGTGATGACGAAGCCGCCCGACTCCTGCACGAACTGGCGAGACTCTCCCGAGTAATCGACCGAATAGCCGGCGGGCGCGACCTGCGCGGTCGCCTGGCGCAGAAAATCGAGCACCTGGCCTTGCGAGACGCCCGGCACGATGACGCCGGAGATCGTCGCCGAGTTCAACTGCTGGAAGTGGTTGATCGATTCGGGCACGACGCTGTGCCGCAGATGCACGACCGTCGACGCCGGAATCACGCTGCCGTCCGGCGTGCGCAGATAGTAGTCGAGCACTTGCGACGGATTGAGCCGGTCGGTTTGCAGCACCTGCGGAATCACCTTGTACGAGCGTCCAGCGATCGAGAAGTAGTTGACGTAGCCGCCACCCAGCGCCGAACCGAGCGCCTGTCCGACGTCGCTTTGCGACAGCCCGAGCGAGGCCACCTTGTCGCGATCGACGACGAGCGTCACTTCCGGCTTGTCGATTTTCAGGTCGCTATCGACGAAGAAGAACATGCCGCTCTCTCGCGCTTTTTCCAGCACTGCTTGCGACACCTCGTTGAGGTTTTCGAACGGCTCGGTCGTGCTGATCACGAACTGCACCGGCAAGCCCTGCGCGCCCGGCAGCGGCGGAAACTGGAACGCGGCGACGCGCGCGCCCGCGATCTGATTCCACTTCTGCTGCAACTCCTGCTGCAGCACGGTCGCGTTCTTGCCGCGCTGATCCCAGGTCTTGAACAGCACGCCGCCGATACCATGATTGATGGTCGGCGAGCCCGTGAGCTGGAACATCTGCGAGTATTCGGGCAGCGTCTTCGACGCATCGAACACCTGGTCCGCATAGGTCTGCATTTGCTGGATCGTCGCGTTCGGCGGTCCGACGATCTGCGAAAGCACGACACCCTGGTCTTCCTGCGGCGCGAGTTCCGACTTCGAGGTCATGAACAGGTACACGGTGCCGCACAGCAGCAGCGCGCCCATGATCACGAACACGGGCCAGGTGTCGAGCGTCGCATGCAACAGCCGGCCGTAGCCGCGATGCACGCGCTCGAACTGGCGGTCGACGAAACGCGCGAAGCGCCCCGACTCCTGCCCGGTGCGGAAGAAGCGCGAGCACATCATCGGCGACAACGTGAGTGCGATCACGCCCGACACCGTCACCGCGCCCGCGAGCGTGAACGCGAATTCGGTGAAGAGCGCGCCCGTCAGCCCGCCCTGGAAGCCGATCGGCGCGTACACGGCGATCAGCACGACGGTCATCGCGACGATCGGGCCGCCCAGTTCGCGAGCGGCGATCAGTGCAGCGTCGAACGGTGTTCTGCCTTCGTGCTTCATGTGCCGATCGACGTTCTCGACGACGATGATCGCGTCGTCCACGACGAGCCCGATCGCGAGCACGAGTGCGAGCAGCGTGAGCAGATTGATCGAATAGCCGAGCACCTGCATCACGAAGAACGTGCCGATCAGCGACAGCGGCATCGCGATCAACGGCACGATCACCGCGCGGAAGCTGCCGAGAAACAGGAAGATCACGACGGTCACGATCACGAGCGCTTCGACGAGCGTTTTGATCACTTCCCTGATCGCGGTGTTGACGAAGTCGGTCGCGTCATAAACGATGTCGCCCGTCATGCCGGTCGGAAACTGCTTCTGCAGATCGGGAAACACGGTTTTCACGCGCTTGGCTACGTCGAGAATGTTCGCGTCCGGCGCGACCTTGATGCCGATGAACACCGAACGCTTGCCGCTGAACGCGACGTTGAAGTCGTAGCTGTCGGCGCCGAGCACGACGTTCGCGACATCCTCGAGGCGCACGATCGAGCCGTTCTTCTGCTTGACGACGAGCTGCTTGAAGTCGTCGACGGTGTGCAGGTCCGTGCCCGCTTCCAGGTCGACGCTGACCATTTGCCCCTTCGTCGTGCCGAGCGTGGCGAGATAGTTGTTGTTGCCGAGCGCGGTGTACACGTCGCTCGCGCTCACGCCGTGCGCGGCGAGCCGCGCCGAATCGAGCCACGCGCGCATGGCGAACTGCCGGCCGCCGAGCACTTCGGCGGTCTGCACGCCCTGGATCGAATCGAGCTTCGGCTTGACCACGCGCAGCAGGTAATCGGTGACGTTGTTGCTCGGCAGCACGCTGCTGTAGAAGCCCATGTACATCGCGTCGGTGGTCTGCCCGGTCTGCACCGTCAGCACCGGCTGCTGCGCCTGCGGCGGCAACTGGTTGCGCACCGAGCCGATCTGCGTGTTGATCTCGGTCAGCGCGCGGTTCGCATCGTAGTTCAGACGCAGCGTCGCGATGATCGTCGACACGCCCGTTATGCTCGTCGACGACATGTAGTCGATGCCCTGCGCCTGCGCGATCGCCGCTTCGAGCGGCTGCGTGATGAAGCCGGCGATGGTGTCCGAGTTCGCGCCGTAGTAGGCCGTCATGATCGTGACGACCGCGTTTTCGGTCTGCGGATACTGGCTGACCTTGAGCACCGCGAGCGCGCGCAGCCCGAGCACGAGGATCAGCAGGCTCACGACCGAAGCGAGTACCGGCCGGCGGATGAAGATGTCCGTGAACATGATCGGGCGGCCTCGCTTATTGTTCCTGCGGCGTCGGATTCGGACTGTCCGACGGCTGCACGCGGTTGTCGATGATTAGCGGCGTGCCGTTCTTGAGCTTGATCTGGCCGCTCGTCACGACCCGCGTGCCGTCGTCGATGCCCTTCAGAATCGCCACCTGGTCGCCGCGCGTCGGCCCCGGCGTTACGAACACCTGCTGCGCGACGGGCAGCGTCTTGCCCTGCGCGTTGGGCTGCGTGCCGGGCTTCACGACGAACACGGTTGCGCCATACGGGTTGTAGGTGATCGCCGTTTGCGGCAGGGTCAGGTAGCGCTGTTCGGCGCCCGAGTCGATCTTCACGTTCGCGTACATGCCGGGCAGCAGCTTGCGCTCGCGATTGTCGACGCTCGCTTCGATCTGTACGTTGCGCGTCGCGCTGTCGATTTTCGGGCTCATCGACTGGATCTTGCCGGTGAAGGTTTTCCCGCTGTACGCGTTGGTATCGACGCTGACGGTCGCGCCGATCGCGAGCTGGCCGAGCTGTTGTTGCGGTACCGAGAAGTCGGCGTAGATCGGATCGATGGCTTGCAGTGTGACGATCGCGTCGCCGGGATTCAGATATTGCCCCGGATTGATCGTCGTGATGCCGAGGCGCCCCGCGAACGGCGCGCGAATCGTCTTCTTGTCGACGAGCGCCTGCTGTTGCGCGACCTGCGCCTTCTTGCCCTTGAGGTCGGCAGCATCGGCGTCGAGCTGCGCCTTCGCGATCGCCTTGATGTCGTACTGCGCGCGGTCGCGCTCGTAGACCGTCTGCGCGAGTTGGGCCGCGGCCTGCAACGATTGCAGCAGCGCGACGTCGCTGTCGGCGTTGAGTCGCACGAGGACCTGTCCGGCTTTCGCTTCCTGCCCCGACGCGAACGCGACCTCGCGCACGAGGCCGGCGACTTCGGTCGTCACGTCTACGCCGCGCACCGCGCGCAGGCTGCCGACCGCTGCGAGCTGCGGCTGCCACGACTGATAGTGGACCACCACCGCCGAGACCGTGGCGGGCGGCGCGGTGTTGGCCGCCATGAACTTCGCGAACATGTGCGCGCGGAACAGGTTGAAGCCGACCAGCGCGGCGAGCAACAGGCCGACGCAGATCAACATGATCACCATCCGCTTTGTCATCGGTTTTCTTTCGGCCATCGTGATGTCCTTGCTCGTCTTGAGGCGAGGGCTGGGGTTGCGTCAGGGCACGGTCAATGTGGCGTTGCGGCGGTTGCCGTCGTTGCTGATGGCGACGACGTGTTCGAGGCGCTCGCCGACGCGGCGGCCGGCGCGGCCGCGGACTCGGGCGCGGCGGCATTCCACCAGCCGCCGCCGAGCGCCTGGAACAGCGCCGCCGTGTCGGCGTAACGCGCGGCCTGCGCCTGCGCGAGACTCACGACCGTTTGCTGATACTGGCGTTGCGCGTCGAGCAGCGCGAGGTAGCTGACGCCGCCGACCCGATACTGTCCGCGCGTCAGTTCGAGCGAATCGCTCGCGGCGCGCGACGCGTCGGTCTGCGCCTTGAGGCCGGTTGCGTCGTGTTCGAGCGCGCGCAGCGTGTCCGCAACGTTCTGGAACGCGAGCAGCACCGTCTCGTGGTATTGCGCGCCGGCCTGCTCGTAGGCGGCCTCGGCCGCGCGCTTCTGCGCGCTCAGCTGGCCGCCGTGAAAGACCGGTTGCAGCAAGCCCGCGCCGATGCTCCAGATCGTGCTGCCGGCCCTGAGCACCTGCGCGGGCGTCAACGCCTCGGCGCCGTAGCTCGCGGACAGCGTGATCTGCGGATACATCGCCGCGGTCGCGACGCCGACCTGCGCGCTCGCCTGATGCAGCGTGGCGTCGGCGGCAAGGATGTCGGGGCGCTGGTGCACCAGCGACGACGGCAGGCTCACGGGCAGCGTGTCGGGCAGCGAGAACATGTCGAGCGTGAAGTCGGGCACCGAGGTATCGCTCGGCAGCTTGCCGGCGAGTACCGCAAGCTGATGGCGCGCCTGATCGAGCTGCTGTTGCAGCGGCGGCAGCGTCGCGCGGGTCTGCGCGAGCAGCGTTTCCTGCGCGAGCACGGCCGTGCGGCTCACGCCGCCGAGTGAGAGTTGCTGGTCGAGCACGTTCAGCTGCTGCTCTTCCTCGGTAGCGATCCGCTCGGTCGCGTCGATCTGCGCGCGCACCGACGCTTCCTTGACCGCCGCGGTCACGATGTTGGCCGATATCGTGAGGTAGGCGGCCTGCAGCTGGAAGCGCTGATAGTCGATCTGCGCATGCAGCGCTTCGAGTTCGCGCCGCGCGCCGCCGAACACGTCCAGCTTGTACGAGACGTTGACCGACGCGTTGTAGAGATTGAATTCCTCGACGAGGCCGGGCTCACCGAACGCGATGCCGTTGATCTTTTCGCGCGTGGCGCTCAGTTGCGCGTCGACGCTCGGCAGCAAGGTGCCGCCGGCTTGCGCGGTGTAATTCTCGCGAGCCTGTCGCAACGCCGCCTGCGCGGCGGCCATGTTCGGACTGTTGGCGATCGCCTCGCGGATCAGCGCGTCGAGCGGCTCGCAATGAAACAGCGTCCACCACGCGGCGGGAATGCCCTGGGCCGGCGCGAAACGCTGCGGCAGGCCTGCGGGGCCGGGCGCGGAGGCGGTCTGGTCGGGCAGCGGCGTGGTGGTGAAGGTGTCGGTGGCCGGCGCGGGCGGCGCGTGGTAGTCGGGGCCGACCATGCAGCCGGCCAGCGCGACGCAGCTGCACAGCGCAACGTAGGGGCGCCGCCAGACAATACGCTGACTCACGTCGATCATCGATCTACCTTGTATCGCCAATGGCGGGTGGACCGGACGAAGATGTTCAGGGCACCCGAACGTTCTTGGAGTTGTCTTGCCGACGCTGGAATTTACCATGCACGGCGCGAACCGCGCTTGACCTCGCGTTCGCTGGCGGACGAAGGTGGATACGAGATCACGTAGGAGGGCGGTGATGGCAGCCGGTGCTACCCGCTGTCTGCCACGCCCGGAGCGGCATTCAAGAAAATTTCACGGATTCGGGCACGCGGTTGGCCCGGTTGGGGATACCCATCGTGATCCAGTTTCCGGAGCCCACCCATGCTCGCTCATTTCCCTCCGTCGGCGCCGCGCTGGCGGGTGTCGCGTATGGGCGGAGCTTTATGTTTGGCGAATATATCGCGCGTGGCGAACTGGTCGAGCTGTTGCCTGGTTATCGATCGTCCGCTTTTACCGGGCCTCGTCCGCCGCTCGGCGCTGCGCGATCAGATCGGCGAGCCGCTCGACCTGCTGCCCTTGCGCATCGAAATTGCCCGCGTCGAGCCACCGCTCATAGCACGAGCGCAATGCCGGCCACTCGCTGTCGATGATCGAAAACCACGCCGTGTCGCGATTGCGCTCGCGATAGACGATCGCCTGCCGGAAGATCCCCTCGAACGTAAATCCATAGCGCAATGCGGCCTTGCGCGACGGCTCGTTCAGCGAATCGCATTTCCATTCGAAGCGCCGATAACCGAGCTTGTCGAACACTTCGCCTAGCAGCAGGCACATCGCATCGGTCGCGATGCGCGTGCGCTTGAGCCGCGGCGAATACGTGACGTGGCCGACTTCGATCACGCCGTTGGCCGGATCGATCCGCATCAGCGAGAGCGTGCCGACCGGCTTGCCCGTCGCCAGGTCGATGACCGCGTAGTGCAGCGGATCTTTCGATGCCGCCATCTGCGTCAGACGCTCGCGATAGGCCGCGAGGCTGTCGAACGGGCCGACCGCCAGATAGGTCCAGTCGCGGCCGTCGGTAGCCGAGCCGTACGCGTCGAAGAGGTCGGCCGCGTGGCGCTCGACGTCGACTGCTTCGAGCCGGCAATAGCGGCCGCTCAGCGGCTCGCGGCCCGGCGGCTGCGCGCCGTGCCAGCCGGGCAGGGGCGCGCCGATTGGCTGCCCGTAGGCGTTACGTATGGGTTCCATGTCTGTTCTCCTGTCGATGAATGGGCGATGCCGGAGGATGCCGATGCGTGTCGATGCAGGAACGATACGGCAAACGTGGTATGTTAAAAAGATCCACGACACGCTAATTCGATAGGTCCAGCCATCATGATCGAAATCATCGGACCGCTCGTCCATGCGGACGACGCGTTCGCCGCGAGCGGCGCCAGCGGGGCCAAGCGGCCCGCGCCGCTGCAAAAGCAGCTGATCGAACGTCTGCAGCAGGCGATTCTCGCCGGTCGTCTGCCGGCCGGGTCGCTGTTGCCGTCGTCGCGGCTGCTCGCCGCCGAAATGGGCGTGTCGCGCAACACGGTCGTGATCGCTTACGAGCATCTCGCCGCGGTCGGCTATGTAATCGCCGATCGCCAGGGCACGCGAGTGAGCCCGCTGTCGAGCCCCGCCGCGCGCGGCGAGCGGGCGGCGGCGTCGGCCGCGCCGGAGGTCGTATACGCGGCGCGCGTCGAGCAGTTCGCGGCGTCGCACAAGCACGCCGACAACGCGTACGCGCTGACCCCCGGCACGCCCGCGCTGGACCGTTTCCCGCTTGCCGCGTGGCGGCGCGCGCTCGAACGTGCGATGGAGCGCGCATTACCGAGCGCGCTCGGCTACGGCACGCCGGCCGGCGAGCCCGCGCTGCGCGACGCGATCGCCGCGCATCTGCGGATGGCGCGCGGCGTGCGCTGCGATGGTTCGCAGATCGTGATCACCGAGGGCGCGCAGGAGGCGCTGAATCTGTGCGTGCGACTGCTGACCAATCCCGGCGATATCGCATGGATCGAGGACCCCGGCTATCGCGGCGCGAGGGCCGCTTTCAACGCGGGCGACTTGTGCACGCTGCCGATTCCCGTCGACGCCGAAGGCATGGCCGTGCCGGCCGACGCGTGGCACACGCATCCGCCGAAACTGATCTACACGTCTCCCGCGCATCAGTATCCGACCGGCGCGGTGCTGTCGGTGGCGCGGCGGCTTGCGCTGATTGCCGAGGCGCGGCGCCGCGGCGCGTGGCTGATCGAGGACGATTACGACGGCGAGGTGCGTCACACTGGCGAGCCGATCGCGAGCATGCAGGGCCTCGTCGACGCGGCGCCCGTGCTGTACGTCGGCTCGTTCAGCAAGACGATGTTTCCGGCGCTACGCATCGGCTTCGTCGTGCTGCCTCGCGCGATCGCCGCGCACGCCGCTGTTGCGCTGCAAGAGATGCTGCGCGGCGGGCATCGGCTGGAGCAGCTGGCGCTCGCGCATTTCATCGAGAGCGGCGAATTCGGGCGGCATCTCGGGCGGATGCGGCGGCTGTACCGCGAGCGGCAGCAGGCGCTGCGCGACGCGCTGGCCGAGCATTTTCCGGCGGCGACGATTCTTGGCGGCGATTGCGGCATGCATCTGACGCTGCGGCTGCCGGCGTCGCTCGACGATCGCGCGCTCACGGCGCGGGCGCAGGCGTTGGGGTCGAGTCCGCGCGCGCTGTCGGGGTTTTCGATCGGGGCGTCGGAGCAGACGAACGGGCTCGTGATCGGGTATGGCAATACGGAGGCGGAGCGCTTGGGGCCCGCGGTGAAAGCGCTGGCGGAGGTGGTGCGGGAGATGGAGGGCGAGGCGCGACCGGCTGCGAAGCGCGCGGCAAAACGGAGCGGAAAAACCGTCGTCCGGTCCCGCAAAAAACCCACCCCGCCACGCCGTACGCCCGCCACTCCGGGCATGTAAGTTTTACGTTTGTCCGCCTGGCCCGTGTCGCGCTATCGTGTCGTATGCGCGGCGACTTCGCAGGTCCGATGTGCTGGTTTGCCCGCGTGTGCCGCGGTTGCCCGTCCCGTCGCGCGGCGGGTGGGGCGCCGGCGATGGGCACGAACAATGCGTTCAGTGTGGTTATCGATGACGATCTATCCGACCGGAGACGACATGAAGGAAATCGAACCGACCCCGTGGTTTGACCTTGCCATCCATACGCCCGTACGCGAAGGCTGGTACGAAGTGCAGTTAGCCAGCGGGGACACGGCGTTTGCGAAATTTGGCGACGGCGTGTGGACCGAAAAGCCGTTGCTCGTATTCACGCACTGGCGCGGCCTGTCCGCCGATCCGTCGAAAGCCGCGGACGGCGCGGCCGAGTCGGTCGGCGCCGAAGCCACCGCGGCGCAAGGCGTGCGCGCCGCCTGGAACGCGTTCTTCCCGGGACTCGGCGAAGAGCAGCACAAGCCGCTCAATGCGGTGCCGAACGGCAAGGCGCCACATTGAGGCTCCATTGAAATTCGTTTGAAGTCCGGTCGGGCGGCGGCTTGTGGGCCGCCGCCCGGCAGTTCGAGTCGGCCGCCATCCGCGCGTGGTTCGAATCGCTCTCGTATCGCTCGGCCCTACGCCGCACCGCATTTCTCCCGCCCCGCTACAATCAGCGTCATCCTTTCGACGCCATCACGATGCTATGAACGCCACCCGAGAAACCGTGGAATTGTCGCGCGCGACTCAACTGCTCAATCACGGACCCGTCACGCTGATCACGAGCGCACACGATGGTCGATCGAACGTGATGGCCGCGTCATGGGCGATGCCGCTCGACTTCAATCCGCCGAAGGTGGTGGTGGTCGTCGATAGCCGCACGCTGACGCGTCGCTTGATCGAAGCGAGCGGCGAGTTCGGGCTGCAGTTGCCGAGCCGCGGTTTCGCCGCGCAAACGCTCGCGGTCGGCACGCACGCGGGCGTCGAGCTCGACAAGTTCTCCGCGTTCGATCTCGAGACCTTCCGCGCGCAAAAAATCGACGTGCCGATGCTGGCCGGCTGCATCACCTGGATGGAATGCAAGGTGATTCCGGACGACAGCCAACGGCACGATCTGATCATCGGCGAGGTGGTCGCCGCGTATGCGGATAGCCGCGTGTATTCGCGCAACCGCTGGCATTTCGGCGACGATCCCGACCTGCGCACATGCCATTACGTGGCCGGCGGTACCTTCTTCGCGACGGGCGATGCATTCGAGGTGGCGCCCGTCGCGGCCTCCGCGCAGTGAGCGGGCTTAGGTGCTCCGTTCGGTTTCGCCTTCGGCGAATGCTTTGAGCGCGTCGCCGGCGAGACGATAACGTACCCATTCGCTTTGCGGATTAGCGCCGATCGACTTGTAGAAGCCGATGGCCGGCTCGTTCCAGTCGAGCACGCTCCATTCGAACCGGGCGCAGCCCGTTTCGCAGGCGATTTGCGCGAGATGGCGCAGCATCTGTTTGCCCGCGCCGCTGCCACGCGATGCGGGCGATACGTACAGGTCTTCCAGATAAAGCCCCTGCTTGCCGAGCCACGTCGAATACGAAAAGAAGTACACGCAAAAACCGACTGGCTCGCCGTTCATTTCGCAGATCAGCGCTTTCGCGGGCGCGCCCTCGGAAAACAGGCTCTTCTCGATGTCTTCGACGCCGGCGACGACTTCGTGCCCGGCTTTTTCGTAGACCGCGAGTTCGGTGATGAAGCGCAGGATCAGGGGGGCGTCGGAAGCGATGGCGGGGCGGATGTGGATCGTCAAGGTCTAGTGCTCGGTGAGTTCGGTGATGACTCCTGGCCGGCGGGCGGTACGCGCCAAATGCGCCGGCTTCGGAACAGACTCACATCGTAGCAAAGAGCCAAAGGCCCCGCCGCGAACGGACGGGGCCTCGGGCGTTTCCTACAGACCGAAGGCGAACAATTTCAGCGGCCCCGGACCACTCGTCGAGCCAGAGCCCCAGAACACCACGCCGTCCGCAATGGCCGGCCCGGCATTGCATGCACCCCCGCTATTGAATGACCACAGGACTTTTCCGTTGGAAGAATCGAGCGCGTACATCGTGCCATTCGTGTAGTCGAGATTGCATCCGAAGACCACGCCATTGGCGACACTGACGGCTGCCTCCGCGCGGCTTCCGAGCGGGTCCGGCGTGGTCCACGTCACTGCGCCGGAATTCGCGTTGAGCGACGCCCAACCGCCGGACGTGGTGGTGCCACCGCCGTTCGCCAATTGCCATACGCCTGGCGTCGTTCCCGCTCCGGTCATTCCGCTATTCGATACCGCAACATAAATGAACTGGCCATCGTTGGCCGATCCCCACTGAAGACCGCCTGTGAGTCCGGACCTTTCGGATTGGGACAGTTGGCGTCCGGCGGAAGGGTGAAGACGCCTGGTACGTTGAGGCCGCAGCCGACATTCCACGTGTTGCCATTTGATTGCGCCGGTCGCGACATCGAGTGCGACGACGCTGCCGCCGAAACTCCACTGCCAGGCAGGCGGAGGGACATAGGCGGCCATCAATTCTTCGTTCGATGTGGTTCCTACGAAAGCCGTACCGTTCGCGATGACGGCAGACTGCGTGACCATTGAATAAGTGGTTGAATCGACTTGCGTGTGCCAAGGCCGAGTCTTATTTCCGGTCTTTAAGCCCGACCGCAATTCGCGTAGTCACCAATGAAAGCGCGGCAACTCCACTTCAATCGAATGCCCTTCTACATCCCTGCCGGGTTCGTCGGCGAGAGTATGACGGGGTCGTGCGATTCGCGGCTGATTGGATGATCTGCCGGGCATGAGCGCGCGTTCGGACCGGAAGAGAGACCGAAACGGCACTGCCGCGCTTCAACTCTCCGGCAACACCGACTTACCGCGCCGCTTTTTCGGCTTAGGCTCGACACCCACGCGTGGGTCCCGCTCCAGTACGAGTGCCGTCAACTGCTCGGCAGTGTCTTCAAACGCAGGATCCTCCTGCGGCACGTAAAGCCATTTCCCAAGCACCGGGTGAGGCCGCAACGCAGGCATATCGGCAATCAGAGTAGCGTGGCGTTCCCGCGACGTACAGACGAGCAGCCCATTCCACGGCTTATCGCGATCGGCGGCGACCAGGCACAACAGCCCATCGATATACGCAGCGTCGCTACCAAACATCCGCCGACGCATATACGTCGGATCGCGTTCGAACGCGTCGAAGATCCACAGGAGCGAATTGCTGATCGAAGAAGGCATCGGCGGACAATCTCAAGAAGCGCGGGTGAACGAAGATAAGTTTACGCAAATTCTCCAGGCTCGGCAGCGAGCCGATTGAAGATCGAGCAAGTCCGGCTAGGTAAGATGTGTCCAACCTCGGCGACCATATCGAAACTCGCACGATCCAGACCATGTTAGCTCACACAGACGCCACCGCTGCCTACACGAAGCGCTTCGAAGCCGTTCTCGCCTATATCGATGCAAACCTCGAGGGCGATCTGTCGGTCGACGCGCTAAGCCGCATCGCAAACTTCTCGATGTTCCATTTTCATCGACAGTTTGTCGCGTATGTCGGCGTGCCCGTCGCACGCTACGTGCAGTTGATGCGCTTGCGTCGTGCGGCCCGCCGCCTCGCGTCGCAGGCGTCGTGCCCGGTTCTCGATGCCGCGCTCGACGCCGGCTTCGATAGTCCCGAAGCCTTCAGCCGTGCGTTCAAGCGTGCGTTCGGCATGACGCCGAGCGCGTTTCGACGACATCCAGCATGGCAATTCTGGAGTGCGAGTTTTGTTGTTCCCTATCTTTCGAGGAAACTGACCATGCAAGTGAAAATCGTCGATTTTGCGGAAACCCGCGTTGCCGCGCTCGAACATTGTGGTTCGCCCGGACTCGTCAACGAGAGTGCGCGCAAGTTCATCGATTGGCGTATTCAAAGCGGACAATCACCGGTGGCGTCGAGCCGGACCTTCGGCGTCCCGCGCGGCAATCCAGACACGGTGCCAGCTGACGAATTCCGTTTCGATATCTGCGGAGAGATCGACGAGCCGGTCGCGCCGAATCTCCATGGCGTGCGCGAGCTCGTGATGCCGGGTGGACGGTGCGCGGTGATTCGGCACACGGGATCGACCGACCACATCGGCGAGACGATCTACCCGGTCTATCGCGACTGGCTGCCTTCGAGTGGGGAAGAGTTGCGGGACCATCCGCTGTTTTTCCACTACCTGAGCGTCTATCCTGAGACGCCGCTGGATCAGTGGCAGACGGATATCTACATTCCGTTGGTGTGATTGCGGGAGGGGTGACGAGCATGTGAGATGCCTGCTAGTGCGAAGCAAGTCGCTCCCGTTCTTCGCGAAAGCTCGTGTCCGATGCCGCAGTTCGTCCGAATTCCAATTCGATTTCGGCATCGGTATCAATTGCATTGAGCGAGCGTTGCCGGATTGCTGATTCGGCAAAAAATGCAATTTCGAAATGTCTCTGTTTTCGCTGCACGTACCTCGCGTCCTCACTGGAACCACGCAATACCTCAAATGTCAAAAAAAGATGTCACCCGTCCATTTTGGGGAGATATCAAATGGCTGCCACGCAATCAGGGGCGGTGCCCCTCTCGGATGAGGAGGCTCGGCGCCAGTTGCGCCGTGCTGTCATCGCCAGCACGATTGGGACCACAATCGAATGGTATGACTTCTTCCTGTACAGCATTGTCACGGGTCTTGTATTCGCGAAACTGTTTTTTCCTCAGTCGGACCCGCTCGTCGGCACACTGCAGGCTTTTCTGATTTACGCTGTCGGCTTTATCGCGCGCCCGGTGGGCGCGGCGATTTTCGGCCACTATGGCGATCGCATCGGACGTAAAGCCACGTTAATCGTGACGCTGTTGCTGATGGGAATCGCGACGTTTGCCGTGGGCTTTGTTCCAACCTATGCGACGATCGGTATCTGGGGGGCAATCCTGCTCACGGCGCTGCGCTTCATTCAAGGTGTGGGCGTTGGAGGCGAGTGGGGCGGTTCGGTGCTGATGTCGATGGAGTGGGCACGTACCAACAAGCATCGCGGTTTCATCGCGTCCTGGCCGCAGTTCGGCGTACCGGCGGGATTATTCGTCGCGAATCTGGTGGTGCTTGCCATCAGTCAGATCTCCGGCAGCGCATTTCTCACCTGGGGCTGGCGGGTGCCGTTTTTCCTCAGTATCGTGCTGGTCGCGATCGGCCTTTATATCCGCTTGAGTATCCTCGAGACGCCTATCTTCGCGAAGCTGCTCGCTGAGCGCAGGATCGAAAAGGCGCCGATGCGTGAAGTATTGCGCCGGCAGCCGAAAGACATTCTTCTATCGGCTCTCGCGCGTATGGCGGAACAGGCGCCGTTCTATATTTTCACGGCCTTTATATTCACCTATGGTGTGATGAGTCTGGGCGTCACACGCGATCTGTTGCTCACGGCAGTGCTGGCCGCTTCGGTGCTGGAATTCTTCACGATTCCGCTGTTTGGTCACGTGTCTGATCTGATTGGACGTCGACGCATGTATGTGATCGGTGCCGCTGCTGTCGGCCTATTCGGCTTCCTGTACTTTTTCATGGTCGGAACCCATAACCCGATATGGATCTTCGCGGCCATCGTTCTTTCGCTGGTGCCGCATGCGATGATGTATGGTCCCCAAGCCGCGTTGATCGCCGAATCGTTCACGGGGCGCTTGCGCTATAGCGGTGCGTCGATGGGCTATCAGTTGGCTTCCGTCATCGCTGGCGGTCCGGCACCGTTGATTGCGACGGCGCTTTATGCTTACTTCCATTCGGGATTTGCGGTGGCGTGGTATGTCTTCGCGTGCTCGGTGATTAGCGTGGCCGCCGCCATGCGGTTGGGCGATTACACGAATAAGGACATTTCGCGGGAATACGACGACGTGCATGCATTGCATGACAGCAGACATGCCACTCCGTGAACGATCAGGCGGATGGCCGGCCACAACGGCCATCCGCCGAATCGACCATCAACTTTTCAGCGGCAACCAGACTTCGACTCCACCCATCCCCGTCGCCGGGTCGAACTGCTCGCCATACCGTTCGAAATGCGGTGCATCGGCAGGCACGTGCCCTGATGCGGGCAACCACTGATTCCAGATCGTATTCATCGTGCGACGAATGCCTGAGATGTGCTCGCGATGAGTGAACACCGCATACCGTTGCGTGGCGATGCGCACACGACTCAACTCTGGCGGCAATGCGGAAAAATCGCTGACTTCGACGCCGCACATGTAGTCGAAGTTACCCAGTTCATCGGCGTTATAGCCAACGCCATAAGCCACCTTGCCGACCTGTCCCGGCACCCTGCCGTACCAGGCGCCAAAGCGCTGCCATTGGGATGGGATCGCCTTACTGCTGTCGCACGTATAGCGCTCGCTCAGTCCAGCGACGAGAAACGCTCGCGCGTCTTCGAAGCGCGGCGGGTCCAGATGGATGAGAAGGGTTTCGTCCATTTTGATCGGCTCCACGATGGTCAGGTTGTCGAAATGACCCCGCGCGCGCAGCGCGTCGGGCGTGAGCCCGAACTGTTCGCGAAACGCGCGCGTGAATGCTTCGTGAGAGCCGTAGCCGGCGTCGAGAGCGACCGCGAGGATGTCGGGCGCGCCATCGGCGAGACGTCGTGCGGCCTCGCTCAAACGGCGTGCGCGAACGTAGCGCATCACCGGCATTCCGGTGGCCGCTTCGAACGCGCGCGCGAGGTGAAAACGCGATACGCAGCCACAGCGGGCGATGTCGTCAAGCGTCAACTCGCCGGCGAAGTGGCTTTCGATATACCAGAGCGCTTTTCCAACCGGGTTCATCTCGGCTCTCATGTCAGCATGAAGCCAGCATAGTCAGCGGCGAACTCACGCATTTGATCGCGCTTGCGGTTTTGCAGTCGCGGCGGAGGGCTGAGACGATTCCGCCACGTCACCATGCACGCCCGCGGCGCTACCCGCTTGCCCCGGCCTCAGCAACAGCCCACCCAGCACGCCGGCCGCCGCCGCAAAAACCGCCCCAAACAGAAACGCGACGTGATACCCGCTGTTCAGCGCAGCCGCCACACTCGACGACGCCTGCATCGCCTCGCTACGCGCCGCGGCAAGACTCGCGAGCACCGCAAGCCCGAGCGCCCCGCCCATCATGAACGATGTATTGACGATGCCCGACGCGAGGCCCGAATCGGCGGGATCGACGTCGCTCATCGCGGCGAGCAGCAGCGGATTGAACGCGATGCCCGCACCAAAGCCGAGCAGCAACATGCCGGGCAACACGTCGGGTACGAAGCTGCCGTCGACGGGCGCACGCGCGAACAGCGCAAGCCCGCATGCCGCGATCAGCAGGCCGGCCGCGAGCGGACGACGCAGCCCAAATCGCATCACCACGCGCGCCGACAATCCCAGCGAAAAGAGTCCCATGATCAGGTTCGCGGGCAGAAACGCGAGCCCCACCTGCAATGGCCGATAGCCGAGCACGCGCTGCAGATACAGCGCCGAAATAAAGAACCACGCGAACATCGCCGCCGCCCACAACACGCCGACCAGGTTCGCAGTCGCGACATTGCGCGAACGCAGCAGAGCGAGCGGCATCAACGGGTGTTCGATTCTCGCCTCGATTGCGAGGAACACGGCAAGCAGCGCGACCCCGACGAACAGCAGGCCGAGCGTTTGCGCCGAAGTCCAGCCCGCTTCGTTGCCGTTGACGATCGCATAGACCGCCAGCATCAGCGATGCGGTCACGCTGAGCGCCCCGGCCACGTCGAGCCGTTCGCCATGCGCGTGGCCGCGCGCAGCGGGCAATAGCGCGAGGCACAGCGCGTACACCGCAATGCCGATCGGCAGATTGACCAGGAAGATCCAGTGCCAGCTCAGCAGGTTGGTGAGCAGTCCGCCGAGCAGCACGCCGATGCTGCCGCCGCCCGCGCAGACGAAGCCATACACGCCCATCGCTTTCGCGCGTTCGCCGGCTTCGGTGAACAGATTCATGATCAGCGACAACGATACCGCCGAGACGATCGCACCGCCCAGGCCCTGCACGGCGCGCGCGGCGACCAGCAGCACCTGCGAATTCGCGAGGCCGCAGGCGAGCGAAGCAAGCGTGAAGAGCGTAATGCCGCTGAGAAACAGCTTGCGGTGTCCGTACAGATCGCCAAGCCGTCCGCCGAGCAGCAGGCAGCCGCCGAACGTCAGCATGTAGGCGTTGACGACCCACACGAGCGAAGTTTCGCTAAAGCCGAGGTCGGCTGCGATGGACGGCAGCGCGACGTTCACGATGGTCGTGTCGAGCACGATCATCAGTACGCCGAGGCAGAGCACGATTAGCGCGAGCCAGCGTTGCTTGCCGTGGAGGGAATGGGTCATGCGGACGCCCCTTTACGCGGATTCGGTCGATCACCGACGATGGGTTTTCGAGTCTAGCACCCGTGCATTTAGCGTCCAACTACGAAATCCTGGGCGGCGGCGTTGCGCGAAGCGGCGCGATCGATCGGATGGGGCGCTGTAGTGCTCGCAGTCGCGTTTGCCGTGCTTCCCGTCGCGACGCACACCGATCACAGGAATGCGAGCGAATGCATCAAAAGCACGTCAAAAAACGGCCGCAACGCTGCAGAGCGATGCCTGCTCCAATGCAGAGGCGGCAACGACCCGGCTTATGGATGATGCACAGCGACGGCAGCACCACTTCCTTAAACCTTCGACTTACCCCCCATCAACCCATTCGACGGCAACGTCTCATCGAGCAACTTCCTCGCACTTTCAATCCCCGCCACCGGCAAGCCCTCCGGATCGAGCAGCCCCACCTGCACGAGCACCGAAGCCTGATCCCAATAGATATGCTCGTTATAAAGCCTGTCACCGCGGAAGCACACGACGGCGAGCATCGGCACCTCGAAGTACTTGCCGGTCGGCGCGACGCCCGGCAGCAACCAGTCGATTTCGCAGCTATGCGTGCAGCTGAAAATGAATTCATCGACGACGCGATCCGAGCCGATCGTGCGCGAAATCGGAATCAGCTTCGTGTCGGGCGGATTCGAGTTGACGAAGTGATGCGTGTAAAAGCGCTTCAGATTGTCATGCCCGACGCCGCCCGTCATCGTCGGCACGTGATTGACGTAGGGCTCGGCGACCATCGTCGGCATCACTGCGTCGACGTCGCGTGTCGCGAACTCGTGATAGCAATGCGCTTCCCACAGCGCGTTCAGATCGTAGACCGGACCGAGCACCTTGCGCAGCAGCGCGAGCGTGCGCGAGTACGCCATCATCGCGGCGGGCTTGTCGTACTGTTTGCGCTGCGGCGCGGCGAAAGCGTGATCGCAGCCGGGGTACACGTATTGCTCGATTTGCGGTCGCGTGCGCAGCGCGGCGCTGATGCGTTCGCGCGTTTCGGGCGGGCAGTGCGCGTCGTTTTCAGGGAAGTGGAACACCATCGGGCAGTTGATTGCCGATACTTCGTCGAGATGCGCTTCGAGGCCCACGCCGTAATAGCTGACCGCGCAATCGACGTCGGTGCGCGCCGCGCTCAGAAACGCGAGCTTGCCGCCGAGGCAGTAGCCGAGCACGCCCACCTTGCCGGCCTGCTCGGGCAGTTCGCGCAACGCGGCGACGGTGGCGGCGATGTCCTTGACCGCGACATCGGCGTCGAACTGCGCCAGATAGCCGAGCGCCTGTTTCATGTCGGCGTCGCCGTAGCCAAGCGAAATGCTCGGCTTGATGCGCCAGAACAGATCGGGCACGAGCACGACGTAGCCTTCTTGGGCGTAGCGATCGGCGCTCGCTTTCATCGTGTCGTTGACGCCGAAGATTTCCTGCAGCAGCACGAGCCCTGGGCCCGAGCCCTGCGCGGGCCGCGCGACGTATGCGTTGAAACGGCCGCCATCGTGGGCGACGACTTCGATGAAAGAGCCGACCATGCAGTCTGCCTCCAGTCTCACGAAAGATAGGGGTTACGTCATCCTGCGCAACTCGAAACGTTTGAGCTTGCCGGTTTCGGTGCGCGGCAGCGCGCCGACGAACGTGATGACGCGGGGATATTTATACGGCGCGACATTATTCTTAACGAATTCCTGCAGCTGCGCGACCAGTTTATCGTCGGCGGTGTAGCCCGGGTTCACCACGACGAAGGCTCGCACGATTTGCCCACGCGTTTCGTCGGGCACGCCGATCACGCCGCATTCGGCCACCGCCTCGTGCTGCATCAGCACGCTTTCCACCTCAGGACCGGAGATGTTGTAGCCAGCCGACACGATCATGTCGTCGGCGCGCGCCTGGTAGAACACGTAGCCGTCCGCGTCGAGATAGACCGAATCGCCCGGCAGGTTCCAGCCGTCGCGCACGAAGCGTAACTGCCGTTCGTCGGCCAGATAGCGGCAGCCCGTGGGGCCGCGCACCGCGAGTTTGCCGATCGTGCCGGGCGGCACGGGTTGCATGTCGTCGTCGACGGCTTGCACGACGTAGCCCGGCACCGCGCGGCCGATTGCGTTCGGCCGGATCTCCGCGCCTTGCGACGAAACGAAGATGTGGATCAGCTCGGTGCCGCCGATACCATCGATCATGTCGATGCCGGTCGACTCGCGCCACAGGCGCCGCGTCGAATCGGGCAGCGCCTCGCCGGCCGACACGGTCTTCCGCAACGACGAAAGGTCATGTTGCGCGACGAGCGGCGCCATCTGCCGATAGAACGTCGGCGCGGTGAACATCACGGTCGTATGAAATCGTTCGACCACCTCGAGCAAGGTCTGCGGCGTCAGCTTTTCGACCAACACCGTCGAGGCACCGACGCGCAGCGGAAAGCACAGCAGCCCGCCGAGCCCGAACGTGAACGCGAGCGGCGGTGTGCCGCAGAAGATGTCGCTCGCGGAAGGCTTCAGCACATGACGCGGGAACAGGTCGCACATCGCGATCATGTCGCGATGGAAGTGCATGCAGCCTTTCGGCGCACCGGTCGTGCCGCTCGTGAACGCGATCAGGCAGATGTCGTCGGCGGCCGTGTCGCTGGCGGTGAAGTGCTCGGGCTTGTAGACGGCGAGCGTGTCGAGCGAATCGGCGGAGTCGTCGTGAAAGCGGCGGGTCTGTTTCAGCACGGCGCAGTAGAACTCGTCCCGCGGATTCGTGCAGCGCTCGAGTTCCGCGCTCAGGCGCGCGTCGCAAAGCGCGGCGCTGACCTGCGCCTTCTCGATGATCTGCTTGAGCTCCTTCGCGCGCAGCAGCGGCATGGTCGGCACGACGACGAGCCCGGCCTTCAGCGCCGCGAGTGTGGCGACGGCCATCTGCAATGTGTTCGGTCCGCGCAGCAGCACGCGGTTGCCGGGGCGCAAGCCCATTTCATCGACGAGCACATGCGCGCTGCGGTTGACCAGCGCGAGCAGTTCGCCGTACGTGGTGGCTTGCGGCTTGCCGTCCACGTCGGACCAGATCGCCGGCCGGTCGCGATGCCCCGCCTCGATGGTCCGCTCCAGCAGTTCGGTCGCGCAGTTCAGCCTCGGCGGATAGGCGACGTCCGGATTGTCGAGCAGAAAGACGGGCCATTGATCCTGCGGCGGAAGATTGTCGCGCGCGAAAGTATCGACGTGTGCTGACGGTTCCATCGTGGTCTCCCGAGGCGTTGAGCCGGAAAATGCGCTTCGTTCGGTGTGAAGGGCTTGCCTGTGCGTTCGGTACCTGTACGACGTTCAGTGCGGAATCACCGCGGTGGCTTCGATCTCGACCTTCGCGCGGTCTTCCATGAGCGCGACGACCTGCACCGCGCTCATCGCGATGTCGTAGTCGCCGATCAGCTCGCGAAACGCGCGGCCGATGTCCTTCAGCGATGCGAGATACTCGCGCTTGTCGGTCACGTACCAGGTGAGGCGCACGAGGTGTTCGGGCTTGCCGCCCGCTTCGCGCAGCACGGCGAGCAGATTCTTCAGCGCCTGTTCGGACTGCTGCGCGAAGTCATCGGACTGGAACTGCGCCTGTTCGTCCCAGCCGATCTGGCCGGCGATGAACACCTGCGTGCCGCTCGCGGCGACGCCGTTCGCATAGCCGCGCGGCTTGACCCAGCCGGCGGGAAGGAGAGCCTGTTTCATGAGCGATGCGCCTCGATGGAGGGGGGCAATGGAGCATACGCGGCGAGCGCGCTCGCGACGTCGCCGGGAATATCGATGGACTTGCCGCTGTCGAACGATATGAACACGAGCACCTGTTTAGATCGGAAACGCGTCTCGCCGTTGCAATGACCGTGAATCTCGATGCCGATCGAACTGCGGCCGATGGTTCGGACCTTGAGCGTGAGCAGGATCGTTTCGCCCATCTGGCTCGGCCGCGAGAACTCGCAGTCGAGCTTGACGATCGGCAGGCCGACGCGGCGCCGCGCGATCATGTGCGCGTAGTCGATGCGCAAGCCCTCGTTGAACCAGTCTTCGACGAGCACGTTGGTCATCACGAGGTACTGCGGAAAGAACACGATGCCCGCGGGATCGCAGTGCGAAAAGCGGATGCGTATGGGCCGCTCGAACGAAGTGCTCATTGCGCATTCCCGTTCGCGGCGGCATGCGCCTTCAACAGATCGCGGCCGACGATCAGCTGCTGCACCTCGGTCGCGCCTTCGTAGATGCGCAGCGCGCGGATCTCGCGGTACAGCATCTCGACCGCGCTGCCGCTTTGCACACCCATGCCGCCGTAAAGCTGCACTGCCGCGTCGATCACCTGCTGCGCGCCTTCGCTCGCGTGCCACTTCGCCATCGCGGCTTCGCGCGTGACGCTTTCGCCCTGGTCGCGCAGCCACGCGGCGCGATAGACGAGCAGCGCGCTGCTGTCGATCGTCAACGCCATCTGCGCGAGCTTCGCCTGCGTCAACTGGAAGTCGCCGAGCGTCTGGCCGAACATCTTGCGCGACGCCGCGCGCGCGAGGCCCTCGGCCATCGCATGACGGGCAAAGCCAAGCGATGCGGCCGCCACCGAGGTGCGGAAAATATCGAGCGTGCGCATGGCGATCTTGAAACCTTCGCCGGGCGCACCTAGCATCTGGCTCTTCAGCACGCGCGCGTTCGTGAAGCGCAGGCGCGCGAGCGGATGCGGCGCGATTACGTCGATGCGCTCGGCGATGTCGAGGCCCGGCGTCTGCGCATCCACGATGAACGCGCTGATGCCGCGCGCGCCCGGCGCTTCGCCGGTGCGCGCGAACACCACGTAGAAGTCCGCGATGCCGCCGTTCGAAATCCACGTCTTTTCGCCGTCGAGCACGTAGTGCTCACGCTCTTCGCGAGCCGCGAGCGCCATCGCGGCGACGTCCGAGCCCGCTTGCGGCTCCGACAGCGCGAACGCGGCGATCGCCGTGCCGCTCGCGACGCGCGGCAGATAACGCGATTTCTGCTCATGCGTGCCCGCGAGCGAGATCGCGCCCGAGCCGAGGCCTTGCATCGCCAGTGCGAAATCGGCGAGGCCCGAATAGCGCGCGAGCGTTTCGCGCAGCAGGCATACGGCGCGCGTGTCGATCGTGTCGCCGTGGCCGCCATAGGCGATGCCGCCGACGCCGTAGTTCAGCCAGCCCGCGTGGCCGAGTTCGCGCACCAGCAGACGGCAGGTCGCATCGGTGTCGCCATGCTCGTCATGCGTGAGATGCGCGCGGCACCATGCGTCGATGGCTGCCGCGAGTTCACGATGACGCGGCTCGAAAAACGGCCACGCGAGCGGGCTGTGCAAATCGATCGGGGTGTTCTGATGGTCGGCGCTCAACTCAGTCTCCTTCGAACACCGGACGCGTCTTCGCCGCGAACGCGTTGTACGCGCGCTCGAAATCGCGCGTGCCCATGCAGATCGCCTGCGCCTGCGCTTCGGATTCGATCGCTTCGTCGATGCTCATACTCCATTCCTGGTGCAGCATCTTCTTCGTCATGCCGTGCGCGAAGCTCGGGCCGGCCGCGAGATCGGCGGCGAGCTTCTGTGTCTCTTCGATGAGCGCGGCCGGGTCGCACAGGCGGTTGTAGAAGCCCCAGGCGTGAGCTTCGTCGCCCGTTGCCGAGCGGCCGGTGAACAGCAGTTCGGCGGCGCGTCCCTGGCCGATGATGCGCGGCAGCATCGCGCACGCGCCCATGTCGCAGCCGGCGAGGCCGACGCGCGTAAACAGGAACGCGAGCTTGCTGCGCGCGGTGCCGAGGCGCAGATCGGAAGCCATCGCGAGGATCGCGCCGGCGCCCGCGCAGACGCCGTCGACGGCTGCGATGATCGGCTGCGGGCAATGGCGCATTGCCTTGACGAGGTCGCCGGTCATGCGCGTGAACAGCAACAACTCGGGCATCGGCAGATCGATCAGCGGCGCGATGATGTCGTGCACGTCGCCGCCCGAGCAGAAGTTTTCGCCCGCGCCGTGCAGCACGACGGCTTTCACGTCGGTCGCGTACGCGAGATCGCGAAACAGGTTGCGCAGCTCCGCATACGATTCGAAGGTCAGCGGGTTCTTGCGCTCGGGACGGTTCAGCGTGATCGTCGCGACCTTGTCGCTCACCGACCAGCCGAAATGCTTCGCCTCGTGGCCTGCCAGGGTCAGGCGGTTGCCGGACAACAGTGCATCGGCGTTGGATCGTGTCATGTATTCCTCCAGTGCGAAGTCAGCCTCTCAGGCTGTCGAGCAGATGCTGCTTGAGCTTGCCGAGGTCCTGATGCGTCTTCATCTTTTCGTCGAGGCTCAGGCCGCCGAACAGTTCGACGACCCATTGCTCGTGCGCGACGGCCATTTTGTCGAACGCCTTGCGGCCAGCGGGCGTCAGGCACACGCTGATCGAGCGGCGGTCGTTCGGATCGATGTCGCGCGTGACGAGCCCTTCTTTTTCGAGCTGATCGGTGATGCCAGTGACGTTGCCGCCCGTCACCATCAAACGGCGCGACAGCTCGGTCATCTTCAGGCCATCGGGATGTCGTTCGAGTTGCGCCATCAGATCGAATCGCGGCAGCGTGGTGTCGAATTCGGTGCGCAGACGTCTGCGCAATTCAGCCTGTACGAGGTTGGTGGTGGTCAGCATGCGCAGCCACAAACGCAGGCCCATGTGGCTGTCCGCACCGGTGCTCATTTCGAGGTCCACGACGTTCTCCGCGGGTTGAGCCACGCCTTTGCGCGACAGCTTCGCATCCGATGCCGCCGCCGACTTTTTTGCTTGCGTTGATTTGCTCACATCACTTCTCCACCCGAAATGGAAATGGATTGCCCCGTGATCGCATCCGAGCCGGGGCGGCACAGCCACAACACCGCGTTCGCGACCTGCTCCGGATTCACGAAGCGGCGCTGCGGATTCGAGCGCAGCAGCGTTTCGCGCGCCTGTGCTTCGGTGCGCGAGGTCTTGCTCGTGATCTGTTCGAGCGAGGCATGCAGCAGCTCGGTTTCGGTGTAGCCGGGGCACACTGCATTGACCGTGATGCCGCGCGTCGCGGTTTCGAGCGCGAGCGAGCGCGTGAGGCCGATCACGCCGTGCTTCGCGGCGCAATACGCGGCGACGTACGCATAGCCGATCTGCCCCGCGGTGCTCGCGACATTGACGATGCGGCCATAGCCGCGCTCGAGCATGCCGGGCAGGACGGCGCGCGTGCCGAGAAACACGCCGGTCAGATTCACGTCGAGCATGCGTTGCCACAGCGCGATATCGGTGTGCGTGAAGGGCGCGGCCTGCGCCTGGCCCGCGTTGTTCACGAGGATATCGACGGTGCCCGCCTGCTCGAATGCGCGCGCCACCGAATCTTCTTGCGTGACGTCCACGCTGATACACGCGACGTCGCCGAGCGCCGCGAATTGCTCTCGCTGCGCGTCGAGGCGTTGCGCGTTGCGGCCCATCAGCGTGACGCGCGCGCCGGCGCGCAGCAGCGCCTGCGCGATGGCCGCGCCGATACCGCTGCCGCCGCCGGTGACGATCGCGTGTTGCCCGGCGAGAGGAATGTCTGAGGTGTTCACACGGTTCCTTCGGCGCGTTGCGCGCGTTGTTGTGCCGTGAGGCCGGCGTTGGCGATGGCCTGCGCGCGCTCGCGTTCGAGGTTGCGTTCGAGCTGCATTTTCGCGGCGGTGTAGGGTTTCGGCCACGCGACGTCGAGATAGCCGATCTTTGCCGCTTCGTTCAATGTCCATGACGGATTCGCGAGATGCGGACGCGCGATCGCGCACAGATCGGCGCGACCCGCCGCGATGATGCTGTTCACGTGGTCCGCTTCCGAAATCGCGCCGACCGCGATCGTCGCGATGCCGGCTTCGTTGCGCACGCGATCGGCGAACGGCGTCTGGAACATGCGGCCAAACACGGGCTTTTCTTCCTTGCTGACCTGACCCGACGACACGTCGATCATGTCCGCGCCGGCCGCCTTGAACGCTTGCGCGATCTTCACGGCGTCGTCGGGCGTGTTGCCGCCATCGACCCAGTCGTGCGCCGAAATCCGCACCGAGATCGGCTTGTCTTGCGGCCACACCGCGCGGATCGCACTGAATACCTGCAGCGGATAACGCAGACGGTTTTCGAGCGGACCGCCGTATTTGTCGGTACGGTGATTCGTGAGCGGCGACAGGAAGCTCGACAGGAAATAGCCGTGCGCGCAGTGCAGTTCGAGCCAGTCGAAACCCGCTTCGATCGACATGCGCGTCGCCTCGACGAACTGCTGCTCGATGGCGCGCAGCTCGTCATGCGTGGCTTCGCGCGAATGCTGGCTGATGCCGCGCAGATACTGCTGCGGCGACGCCGAAACGAGTGGCCAGTTGCCTTCGTCGAGCGGCTGATCGATGCCTTCCCACGCGACGCGCGTCGAACCTTTCGCGCCCGAGTGGCCGAGCTGGATGCCGATCTTCGCATCCGATTGCAGATGGACCAGATCGACGATGCGTTTCCACGCGACCAGATGCTCGGGCGCGTACATGCCCGGGCATCCGGGCGTGATACGCGCTTCGGGCGACACGCAGGTCATCTCGGTCATCACGAGCGCGGCGCCGCCCATCGCGCGCGCGCCGAGATGCATCAGGTGATAGTCGCCGGCCACGCCGTTTACCGCCGAGTACTGCGCCATCGGCGACACCATCACGCGATTTTTCAGCTTGACGCCGCGCACCTTCAAGGGGGTGAACATCGGCGGAATCGAATGCCTGTCCGCTGCGCGCTCGACACCCGCGCGCTTCGCGAGCCAGTCCTCGAAACCGGACAGATACTGCGCATCGCGCTCGCGCAGGTTCTCGTGCGAGATGCGCTGCGAGCGCGTGAGCAACGAATACGCGAACTGTTCCGGCTCGAACGACGTATAACGATCGACGTGCTCGAACCATTCGGTCGAATTGCGCGCGGCGTTCTGGATGCGCAGCACGTCGACGCTGCGTACTTCGGTGTAGTGCTTCAATGCGGCGGCCAGATCGTCCAGGCGCGAACCCGGGTGCGCGCTGATGCTGTTGGCGAGTTCGATCGCGTCTTCGAGCGCGAGCTTGGTGCCCGAGCCGATCGAGAAGTGCGCGGTGTGCGCGGCGTCGCCCATCAGCACGATCGGCGTTCGTGTGCCGTTTGCGTCGCAGCGCCAATGCACCCATTCCTTGTTGACGACGCGCGGAAAACGGATCCATTGCGACGAGCCGCGCAGATGCACCGCGTTCGACATCAGCGCGTTGCCGTCGAGGTACTTCGCGAACAGCTTCTCGCAGAACGCGATGCTGTCTTCCTTGCTCATTTCGTCCAGACCGGCGGCGCGCCACACGCGTTCCGGTGTTTCGACGATGAACGTCGAGGTTTGATCGTCGAAGCGGTAGGCGTGCGCCTGGAACCAGCCGAATTCGGTTTGCTCGAACGCGAACGTGAACGCCTCGAACAGCTTCTTCGTACCGAGCCACACGAAGCGGCAGTCGCGCACGTCGATGTCCGGCTGGTAGGTGTCCGCGTATTTCTGGCGCACGAGGCTGTTCAAGCCGTCGCTCGCGATGATCAGGTCCGCGTCGTACGCGCTGTCGTCCACGACCTGGGTTTCGAACACGAGCTTCACGCCGAGTTTTTCGCAGCGCGCTTGCAGGATATTCAGCAGACGTTTGCGACCGATGCCGCAAAAACCGTGGCCCGATGAGCGCACGCTGCGGCCGCGAAAGTGAATCTCGATGTCGTCCCAGTGATTGAACGCGTCGAGAATCGCCTCGGCGCTCGGGGCGTCGGCGGCGCGCAGATTGCCGAGCGTCTGGTCGGAGAACACGACGCCCCAGCCGAAGGTGTCGTAGGGGCGGTTGCGCTCGATCACCATGACTTCATGGCCGGGGTTGCGTTGTTTCATCAACAGACCGAAGTACAAACCGGCCGGACCGCCGCCGATACAGACTATGCGCATGCTGGTTCCCCAAAATGAACTCCGCGGTGGGATTAATTTAGGTTTTGATAGTTTAGATGTCAAGTAAAATTCGAGGGCGGGTATCGAGTCGTGTTCTGCGACGTGATCCAAAGTAATAAAGTTCGTCTTGGAGAGAATGCCCGAAATGAAGCGCCGAACCCGTAGAGGCGGCCTCGTAACTGGTTCACCTGCATGGTGGGGAACTTGATCAGCAGCGAGCGCATCCGGTGAAGGCCAGGCATCGCCTGCTGGTCTTCCGTCTTTGCCGCTACCGTTCGCATCCCGGCTGCTGCACCGCCGTCCAGATCGCCCGCGCATCCGCCGCGTCGGTCTTGTTCGTCAGGACAAACGGCCGAATGAACTTCGCATGCAACAGCACCTTTGACTGTCGCACTAAGCTTCGTCAGTCGATGGCTAGCGAACAAACTTCTCGTCCATCGCTCCGGCAGCGCGGCCGAAGCAGAAGCGAGCCGGGCGCAGAGGCCCATCCCGAACGAGTCCGGGTGGGCTGCATCAGCGTGCAGGCATGCCCGGAATGCTGACGCCGAACGTCTGAAGCAGTAGCACCGCATTCAGCGCGAGGATGATGACCGTCGCGGCGATCGCCGCAATATCCGTGATCCGGCCATTGGCGAACTCGCCCATGAGGTCTTTGCGGCGAGTGAAGAGCACCAGCGCCACCATCGGGATCGGCAACGCAAAAGAAAGCACAACCTGACTGACCACCAGCGCCTGGGTGGCATTCACGCCGAGGCCGACCACCACGAACGCCGGCACCATGGTCACCAGACGTCGCACCCAGATGGGAATCCGGAAACCGACGAAGCCCTGCATGATCATCTGGCCAGCCATGGTGCCGACAACGGAGCTGGAGATACCCGAGCTGATGAGCGAAATCAGGAAAACCGCCGCCGCGCCCGCACCGAGCAACGGCGTGAGCGTATGGTAAGCAGTTTCGATTTCCGCGACGTCGCGGTGGCCGGCATGGAATGCCGCGCTGGCCATGATGACCATGGCCATGTTGACGAGACCTGCGAAGGAAAGCGCAACGATGACTTCCCGATTCGAGAAGCGCAGCAGTGCGCGGTGCTCGCCCGCGTTGCTCGCCGGGGTCCGGCTCTGAGTCAGCCCGGAATGGAGATAGATCGCATGTGGCATCACGGTGGCGCCCACGATACCGACCGAGACGGTCAGCGCTTCCCCGTTCGGTATTGAGGGCAAGATCGAGTGCAATCCGGCCTGCCCCCATGCAACGGGCGCGATGAACAATTCGATCAGGTAACACAGGCCGATCACGGCGACGAGCGCGCCGATGATGATTTCCATCGGCCGGAAACCGCTTTTTTCAAACACCAGGATGCCGTACGTCACCACGGCGGTCACGGCCATGCCGGCCATCAACGGCATTTTGAGCAGCAACGCGAGGCCGATTGCGCCACCGAGGAATTCGGCCAGGTCGGTTGCCATCGCCGCCACTTCGCTGACACACCACATGACGAAGACGGCCTTGCGCGGCAGTCGCTCGCGACACATTTCCGCCAGATTACGGCCCGTCACGATGCCGAGTTTGGCAGAGAGCGCCTGGAACAGCATGGCGATCAGGTTGGCCATCAGTACCACCGACAGCAACGTGTACCCAAACTGGGAACCGGCCTGGATGTTGGTCGCGAAATTGCCTGGGTCCATGTAGGCGATCGAGGCAATCACTGCGGGTCCGGCGAACAGCAGCGCAGAGCGCAAGCCGCGCCGTTTGCCGGCCAGCACATCGCGAATCGCAACAGTCGTGCGTTCTGTGAGCGTATTTTTGCCGGTAGTGCTGTTCATGGACACTTCCCGATTTCTCTGGACGAACGTGGCAATGCTATTACTCCAGATTCTTTAGCGCGTGATGGCAATATACAGGGGCGGCCAAACTCCGCGGATGATCGGGGCGGGTGCTGCGCAAAGCGCGCCCGGGTCCCCCTGGAAGCTCGGTCAAATACAGCGAAATCGTGTGCGGATCGTCAGCTTCGCCCGACATTTGTTAGGCCACTGACAGGAAGCGGCCGTAGCATCGCTCCATATCAGCGCCATTCGCAATTCGTCCTTGCGTGACGGTGAATCCATCCAGCAGAATGAATGGCTAATTCTCTCATGCATGCCCTCCATGAAGCTTTCACGTCGCGAAGTACTGGGCCGTAGTCTGGCCATTCCCCTGAGTCTCGGCCTGTCGCCTTTCCTCGCCCTTCGTTCAGGTATCGCCAGCGCGGCGCCTCTCTCTCTCGCTATCGTAATGAATTCCGGCGAAGCCAGCGTTTCGGTCATCGACATGGCGTCGCACAAGATCGTCCGGACATTGCCGACGTTGCGCGAACCCAGTCACTGGGCGCTTTCGCGCGACAGAAGCAAGCTCTATATTGCCGACGCCAGCGGCAATGCACTGTTCATTGTCGACCCGCACACCGGTTTGGCGCTTGGCCATAAGGTGATCGCCGATCCGTACCAGCTTGGCTTCACGCCGGATTTCCGCTACCTCGTCGTCAATGCACTGCGGCTCAACTATGTCGACATCTACCGCCCCGACGACCTGACGCTCGTCAAGCGCTTCTCGCCCGGCGGCATGCCGAGCCACCTCGACTTCTCGCCGGACTCGCGCTGGAGCTTCAATTCGATGCAGCAGTCCGGCACGCTCGTTTCATTCGACCTGACGAACCTGACGATCCGCTGGAAGTCGAACGTCGGATCGACCCCCGCCGGCGTGCTCTGGCACAACGGCAAGGTACTGGTCTGCGTGATGGGCAGCGACCATGTGGCGGAGGTCGATCCAGTGACGGGTAACGTGCTGCGGCGCGTGAAAACCGGCGTCGGCCCGCACAATGTCTTTCTTACGCCCGACGGCGCGACGCTCTACGTGAGCAACCGGATCGGCGGCTCGCTGGTGGCGCTCGATCCAACCACCCTCGAGCTTCGTCGTACCTATCCGTTCCACGCCGCGGGGCCAGATGATATTGCTGTTGGCCCCGACGGCAAGCTATGGGTGACGCTGCGTTTCCGGGAGCAGGTCGCCGTACTCGATCCAGCCAGCGGCAACTACGAGACCATCGATGTCGGACGCTCGCCGCACGGCATCTTCCTCACCACCGAAATGAGCCGCCCAGGTCTCGTTACCGCCGAAACGCTCTAACGCCCATCATGCTGATATTTCTCGACAGGTTCTTCAATATGCTGGCCGGTGAAATCGACCAGTATCTCGTTCTGCCGTTGCTTTATCACTTCGGCTGGATGCAATGGGAAGAGCTTTCCTTCGACTGGGCGCTGATCTGCGTCTATGGCCTCTTCGCGGTTATCGTCACGTATGCGGTTTGCTGGCCGCTCGAAGCGCTCTTTCCGATCGAACGCTGGGATGACCGCAAAGCCGTCGTAACCGACGCGTTCTATACGATCCTCAACCGCGTCGGGGTGTTGCCTGTCGTCAGTTTCCTGCTGTTCTACCAGGTGCAGGTGTGGGTGAACGGCTTCGTGGTCGATCACGGCTACATACCGCCAACGCTTGAGACGTTGATACCGCCGCTTCTCGGACATCCGGTCATTACCTTCATCGCGTACGCGCTGATTCTGGACTGTGCCGATTACTGGCGTCACCGCCTGTCGCACTCATACCGTAGCTGGTACGCACTGCATGCGTTGCATCACGCGCAGCGACAGATGAGTTTCTGGTCGGACGACCGCAACCATCTGCTTGACGACCTGGTCGCCGCAATCTGGTTCGGCATCGTCGGCCTCGCGATCGGTATTCCGCCGCTGCAGTTTCCGCTGCTGTTCCTGTTCATGCGCTTCATCGAAAGCCTGAGCCACGCCAATATCAAGCTTTCGTTCGGCTGGCTCGGGGACCGGCTGATCGTCTCGCCACGCTTTCACCGGCTGCATCACGGCCTGCGCGCGGCCGGTAGGAATTCCTGCAACTACGGCGCCGTGTTCCCGATCTGGGACATCGTGTTTGGCACAGCAGACTTCTCCGCCGAGTACCCGCCTACAGGCGACCGGCGCGCACCGGAATCGATGGCCACGGGCGGCTACATCGCACAGCAACTGGGCGGCTTGCAGTTTTTCCTTGAACAGTGGCGGCAACCGGCAAAGGCTCGCCGCAGCTCCTGAGGACATCCCTGCATTGCGCCAATGCCCAAACGGGCCGGTTCATGGGCGCCTGGATTTGGTCCGGACCGGCTGGTGCAAAGAACCTGTCAAGCAAAGATCAGGCGAAACACGTCGCGATACGGCCTGCGCTCCGGCAACTTAGGGGGGCTGTCTTTCCGCGACGCGACGCGCCCGTCAAGGCGCCCATGGAGTGAATGATGTTGCGCAGAACCAGTTCCTGGTTTGTGCGTTACACGCCCCGCGCGCGCGTTTGCACGCTCGCGCGTAAAGCGATCGGCGTTTCTGCCACTGCGATAAGTTTCCCGAACGACGGCTCTCGGTCTGCTATGAGACGATGGCCGATGACGTTTTGAACGACCAGTCGTCGCCGAGATTGGTTGGAGATGCGCGTCACCATCGCACGGATGGCGACCGGATCCAAAGAAACTGGCCAGTCCGTTAGCAAGCGCCGCAACCAGTACGAAAAACGCATCCATACATGGCCGGAGACCGACCTCTAATAAAACTGGTCATCAATATCTACCGCGTGATTCGTATGAAGGTCAAATCGGAAGGGCAATGACGAAGACGATACGCTGCCAGTGGGACAGTGGAGAGATCGCGCTGGGCGTGGATGAGGCCGGCAGCGGCGCTTCGGTCGTCCTCCTGCCGGCCCTGAGTACGATTTCCACGCGCCTGGAGATGCGCCCGCTGCTCGACTTGCTCGCGCCTCAGTTTCACGTGACGACGGTTGATTGGCCGGGATTCGGCGATCAGGCGCGGCCAAAGGAAGAATGGTCGCCGGAGCTTCTCTCGGAGTTTCTTAACTGGTTTTTAAGCGACTTCGTGGCACCACCGCACGCCATTGTGGCGGCCGGACATGCAGCCACCTATGCGCTTTACCAGGCCGTCTTGCGGTCAGGTACGGTTGATCGCCTGGTTCTCGTCGCACCGACGTGGCGCGGCCCGTTGCCGACGATGATGGGTGGCCAGCGGGCCTGGTTCTCCCGTGTGCGCTCTGCCATTGATCACCCCCTCGCTGGCCCGCTTCTCTACCGGCTCAACGTCAGCCGCCATGTCATCACCATGATGGCGAGAGAACACGTTTACAGCGATCCTGACTGGCTTGGCGGCGATCGTCTCGCGGCCAAACTCGCCGTCACCCGTGCACCCGGAGCCCGGCACAGTTCGGTACGCTTTGTGACCGGTGCGCTAGACCGGGTCGCCAACCGTGCGGCGTTCCTTGATCTTGCGCGCCGAGCCAACATTCCGATCCTCGTGATCTACGGCGATCAGACGCCGCCGAAATCGCGTGTCGAAATGGAGGCGTTAGGACAGTTGCCAAATGTTCAGGTTGAATGGGTCATGAAGGGCAAGCTCGCGATTCACGAAGAGTTTCCAGAAATTGTCTCCATTGCCATCAGGCGGTTTTTGACGAAAGAATCTCCGCTTTAGACGATCAACGACAGACGGGCATAGCCAGACGCTCCGCATTACAGACAGCGAGTTGTCCGGGCGTCGCATAGCCACGCCAATACGGCCGGATTACGAATCGATGTGCACCGACACGCCGGTCGACGAATAGACCGGCGTCGCCTTGTGGCCGTCGACCGTGATCGTCGTGAACTGCTTCGTCGCCCCGTTGCCATCGATCAGTTCGATGGTGTCGCCGACCTTGGGCGCATAGCCGCTCACGAACTTCACGTGTAGCGTGCCGCCGGCGATGGTCAACTGATTACCAACGTGCAGTTGGCCGGCGCCTTGACCGTCGATGTCGAGTTCGAGTGTCGTGCCGGCGAGCTGCGTGTACTTGCCGACGATAGACACGGGCGACGCCGCCGCGATGGTGATGCCACCCGCACCCACATACACGTCGCCCGTGCCGAACGCATTCGGAGAATCGGCCTCGAGCACGCCGCCACTTATCTGGGAGCCACCCGACCAGGTGTTGTTGCCGCCGAGCTTCAATGTTCCGCTACCCTGCAGCGTCAACTTCCCTGCGCCGGCAATGTCGTTGCGCCACAGATCCGACGCGTTGAATCCGCCCTGAGACGCATCCATCGAAACGATGACGCTGCCATGGAACGCACCATATCCGTCCCCGGCTGCAAACATGTTGAGGCGGCCCCACCCTTCCGCATCGTCCATGACCGGATAGCCGGAAGGAAGCTCGGTCGTTTTGAGCACCACGCGGCGCTGCTCAGCGCTCAGATACGGAAAGCGCGTCTCCAGTAACACCTCCGCACCCTTCGGCACAACGGGAGGCGCATTGGTCGATTCGATCGGAGCAAAGCCGAACGTCATACGGCGAGTGAAGTCCGCTTTGTTCGTCGCGTAGTCGGCGAAGCGGTCCGTCGCTGCCGTGCCGGAGTGGGCGAAAGCAGCGAAGCTCGTCGAATTGGTATTCGTCGACTGCATCAGGGCCGCGTGCGCCTGGCTAAATGCGGCGCTCTTCAAGGTGGCGTTGCTCGGATCGGAAAGATTCGCGGCAGTCGCCGCAAGTGCAAACATTCGACCAGCAATGACGTCGAGCGGCGAATGCATACCGGCGAAAATGCGGTTTTCGCCAAGTTCGAGGCCGCGGCTCGCCATCTCCTGGAACCGCTCCGGCAGCACGTAGGCCATCGTCATCGCGTCGCGCATGGCCTCCGCCTCGTGACCGCTGATAAATCCGCCATCGGTCGAAGGCGTGGTGCTCTCGGCAGGCACCAGAGTCGGATCTACCACGACACTCGTGCTCCAGCGGTATGGCCGCGCATATTTGTAGAAGCGCTTGGCCGGCTCGGTGGACGCGTTGTTGCCCATGATGTTGAGCAGGTCGACAACCTGGCCGAAACTGGTGTTGCCGCCACTGCTGCCGACGCCGATGTTGTTGCCGTTGTCGTTGTACAGAACCGTCGTCGCGTCCGCCGGAATCGACGTGATGGTCGTTACCTGCTGCGCCGCCGCGCGCCACGCATTGGTGAGCGGTCCCATGCCATCGGTCACGCTATAACCTTTGCCGCACCGGTCGTCGTAGTAGGCTGCGTCGGCCTGTGTCTGAGTTCGGTTGGTCGTCTCGGTGACCACGAATTGAATGTTTGCGGCATGGACGGCACTGTTCACGACAGCCCCACCCGGCGTACCGTCATTGGGTAGTCCTGTCCACGTGGACTGCACGACAGCCGGAAAGGAACCATTGGCGGGCGCGGAGACGCCCGCATCGACGATCTCGGTCAACGGTTGCCAGATGTCGAGGAATCGCGAGACGACACGCACGCCCGCATTCGTGGCGAGCGTCGCATATCGCGCATCGCCGCGCTGGTTAGTCGCAATCGTGTCGACGAACGCGGGCACGTCGGGGATTGCGGCGTTGTCGACAAAACCGGGGTCGGCAGGGGGCGCCGGGATCGAGGCCGTCGCCGTCGTCGAAGTGTTCGAGGCGGTCGGCGTAGAAGAATCATTGCTACCACCGCACGCGGCTAGTGCCACCACGCTTGCGAACACCGTGAGGCGCAGCGGGAGAGGGACGCGAAAATGAGGCATCACGAGACTTTCTTGTGGTTGTTGGTCGCGTCGGATTGTGCGGGTGAATTATGACCGCATTGTTGCGACTGATTACGCGGTATCGGATATCGTGGCGCGATTCGCAGGTATCGCGGAAGAGCTGGTGGTGGAAGCTGCACATGCGTCGCAGACGTGTGAACGCAGAACTCCTTAGTATTTGATTGCGGCTCATCCACATTCGCGAAGCATGCGAAAGGTTTCATTCCGCGAGGTACTGATGCAATGTCGATTCGGAACGCCAACCACAGGGCGATCCTTTAACGGACAATCGTTTCGCGTGAGCCTAAAACCACCCCTTTACCGTCGCCACTCGCCAGACGACAAACAAGACGAGGCCCACCGACGCGGCGGTCAATAGAATGAAGTCAATCGAGCGCACTAGCTTTTTCATATCGACATTGGATCGGACTAGCGACGTCCGTATGAGAACCGGAAATTAGGCGTGTGGAAGTATCGAAACGCGCTTGTATGGAATGTCGAGCGCTCACCAGCACTTCAATGATGCGAGAAAAGCGCGTTATCCGAGGGCGTTGCGAAGGAAAGGCGATGTCCGGATTGCGAATTCACCACCTGCCCTGAACCGTAGTCGTTATTTGCGTGTGCCTGCCGCGGGCTGCTCTCGTCCGGATAGTGCACTTTCGACTGATGGAGCGTGCCGTTCTGTTCCGCCTGGATGACGTTCGCTTCCACCTCCGAGCGAGTGAGGGGCTGCGCCGACGACAGCGCTGGAATGGCGATTGTGGTTGCAAGGATTGCATGAGCGATAAGTACTTTCATGAGATGGCTCCTTGGTGAATAGGCAAATTTCGATGGATCGAATGGACCACGCTAACTGCATTGAAAGCGAGTCGATCTTCACGCTGCGGTGGACCGCGAACAGATAGCGAGCGACGGGTGCCCGGTATTCAGTGCGTGGATATGAAGGTACGCCCTGCAACCTTAAAAGCCGCTTATCCCGTCTCCGAAAAATGCGCGGCGTTCGCCAACCATGTTCCGACCGTTTATCGATAAGAAGGCGATCTGGCAGTCGTCTTTGACGAACCGGCTTCGCCTGACTCGCCAGGCACTGCGGGCTGACCGCCACACAATCGCGAATATCCGCACCCCGCCGCCAAACCGGGCCATCATGGCGAGCATTCAGCAGATGTTTTTCGAGCGGACGGAAGCTGCGTTTGTTGCAAGCGCTTCAGTACCGCACGCTCCGACGCGCCTCGCCGAGCTCGTGCAAAGCATCAAACCGCGCTCGGACTCGGTCACGCCAGGGCCGGTAAATCTGTGCGCTGTCGAACACACGCCGGCGCATCGAACGTCCATGATTTACCGGTAAACCTCGTCCCCCAAGCCGTTCCGGAGTGGCCAACCCGGACTGATTTCGATGGGTGTCAGCATGGCTTGTGCGTAACGCGCTATATTTGAACTCTCACTGCGCGATGCGGCAACGCTCGTATTCGCCCGACAGGCGGCGATCTCGAGCTTCTTCTGCACGGCGATGCTCTACTTGCCGCGAAAGCTTCATCTATCGTTGTGAGCGTTAGTGATTTTCGATCCCTGAGATTAACCGGGCTCGTGTTGGACCGTTGCAGACAGGCCTGGCTCGGGTCTTCCGCTTAACCACGACTTCACAGGACGGCAATATGTCACTTCGTATCAATGACACCGCGCCCAACTTCACCGCGCGGACCACGCAGGGCACCATCGATTTCCACGACTGGATCGGCGACCAATGGGCGGTCCTGTTCTCTCATCCGAAAGACTTCACGCCGGTTTGCACGACTGAACTGGGCTACATGGCGAAGATCGAGCCGGAGTTCACCAAGCGCAACGCGAAGCTGATCGGGTTGTCGGTCGATCCGGTCGAAGACCACGAAAAATGGGCCGCGGACATCGAGGAAACGCAGGGCGCCGCCGTCAAATACCCGATGATCGGCGACACCGACCTCGCGATCGCCAAGCTGTACAACATGCTGCCGGCCGACGCGGGCGATACCAGCGAGGGCCGCACCGCCGCGACCAACGCGACAGTGCGCTCGGTTTTCATCATCGGTCCCGACAAGAAGATCAAGCTGACGCTGACCTACCCGATGAGCACCGGCCGCAACTTCGACGAAATCCTGCGTGTGCTCGATTCGATCCAACTGACCGCCAAACACAGGGTCGCGACGCCGGTCAACTGGAAGCAGGGCGAAGACGTGATCATCACGTCCGCGGTCAGCAACGAAGAGGCGCAGCAAATTTTCCCTGGTTTCAAGACCATCAAACCGTATCTGCGCACCACCAAGCAACCGGGCTGACAGATGTGGCACGGCGGCCGCTTGCGGCCGCCTCGCCGACCTTCCTAAGGGATACAGATGATTTTTCGTCAGCTGTTCGATCCTGCTTCGTCGACCTACACGTACTTACTCGGCGACAGCGGCGAGGCGGTGCTCATCGACCCCGTCTACGAGCAGGTGCCACGCGATCAGGCGCTGCTTCGGGAGCTGGGCCTATGGTTGCTCACGACGCTCGATACCCACGTGCACGCTGATCACGTAACCGGCGCATGGCGCATGCGTTTGCGTTGCGGCAGCGAGATCGGGCTTGCCGGGGTCGTCGAGGCGAAAGGCGTCACGCGACCGCTCGCGCATGGCGATCGGATAGACTTCGGCACGCGTCACCTGACTGTGCGTGCAACGCCTGGCCATACGAACGGCTGCCTGACCTACGTGCTCGACGATCTGAGCATGGCCTTTACCGGCGACTCCCTGCTGATTCGCGGCTGTGGCCGCACCGATTTCCAGCAGGGCAGCCCGCAGCAATTGTTCGCGTCCGTGCGCGAGCAGATCCTGTCACTGCCGGACGACTGCCTCCTCTATCCCGCGCACGATTATCGCGGCATCACGGTGACGAGCGTGACTGAGGAGCGGCGCTTCAATCCGCGTCTGGGCGGCGACGTCGACGTCGGCGATTTCGCCGGGTACATGAACAACCTGAATTTGCCGCATCCGAAGCAGATGGCGGTCGCGGTGCCCGCAAACATGCGTTGCGGGCAGCCGGAAGGCGGCGCCGAAGTTGCGACCGAAACGCCGAATTGGGCACCGTTGACGCTGCGCTTTAGCGGCGTGTGGGAAATCGAGCCGATGGCGCTGCTCGAGCATGGCGCGGCGTTTCAGATCGTCGATGTGCGCGAGGCGCCCGAGTTCATCGATCGTTTGGGTCATCTGCCGGGCGCGAAGCTGGTGCCGCTGTCGCAATTGACAGGGCGGCTCGATGAACTGGAGCGCGAGCGGCCGGTGGTCGCGGTGTGCCGGTCCGGCGTGCGCTCGGCGCAGGCAAGCGTGTTGCTGACGAAGGCGGGGTTCGGCAAGGTGGCGAATCTTGCCGGTGGGATGCTGCGGTGGAGGACGGAGGGGTTGCCGGTTGCGTCGGATAGTGTTTGAGGGGGGTTTCGGCGCTTCGGAACCCCCACAAGCTCAGCCTTGGCCTTGGCGACAGCCTCGACCTTGCCCCAAAGCCGCGCCAGCCTTCGAATAGTCAGCGCTCCGCTGCGCCGGCCGCGTGACCAGCCAGATCCCCCCGCATACGACCACCAGCGCGACGAGATTCTTCAATTCCATGATGTTCTCGTCCAGACATATCGCGGATAGCACGGTACCGAGCACGGGCACCAGGAAATTGAAAACGGTGACTTTGCCAACCTGGTTATATTTCAGCAGAAGACTCCACAAGCGCCGAGCATATTGAATGACCGTTTGCGTGAAACCCAATAGCATCAACTGTCCGCTATGGCGCCGATTCAAATCGAAAACAGGCTTCTTCGACAGGGTGGCAAGAATCAACAACAACAGTCCCGCGAGCACGAACCGGTAGCCTGCGAAGATCAGCTTTGAAGGAATATCGTTTTGCGTGATTCCGAGCAACGCATAGCCAATTTTAATTCCCGGGTACGAACTGCCCCACAGCAGGCAGCATACGGTCGCCGCAATGACGAGCACTTTCGGTTGGGTGAATAACCGCGCGGAATCGCGCGATCCGGTTGTTGCTGAAGGTACGGACATGTTTCTGGTGATGTTGTCCATCGGTCATCGAACGAAATGCCACGGGCGACCGGACGTTACCCCGGCTGCTATGTCCGCATCACTGTGTCGGGCGATCTTCCGACCATGCGCTGGCGAGTGGTGCGCACCTTCACACCTGCGGCGCAGGCACCCGTGGGTCCAATCATTGTGCGCCGATCGCGCGATGCTCGCTCACGCGGCTTCACCCGGTGCGGACGTCGATTGTCGATCCGCACGCGACTCGTTCGTCGTATAGATTGAACCGATCAGGTTCATCGACCAGGAGCACATCATGCGCAAGCACGTCGTTTCCATGTTCCTCAGTCTGGATGGCGTCGCTCAATCCCCCGGCGCGCCCGAGGAAGATGCCAGTGGTGATTTTCGTTTGGGTGGCTGGATCGTCCCTTACGCCGACGAAGCGGTCGGCGCAAGTGTGCATCATCTGCTCGCGCAGCCGTTCGAGTTGCTGCTAGGGCGTTGCACGTACGACATATTCGCGTCTTATTGGCCATATGTACCGGCCGATTCACGCAACCGCGACATGGCCGACCAGTTCAATCAGGTCCGCAAGCACGTGGCCACGCATCGATCAGATACGCTCGATTGGCACAACAGTCATGCACTGAAGGGCGACCTTGCCGACGCGATACGCGCGCTGAAACTTCAGGACGGTGCCGATCTAATGACGTTCGGCAGCGGCGACATGGTGCGCCAACTGCTGGCGGCGGGCCTCGTGGATGAACTCCAACTCCTGATTTATCCCGTCATGCTCGGGCAAGGCAAACGCCTGTTCGGCAACGACGCGCAAGCGTCCGCCTTCAGGCTGGCACACGCGACGAGCACCCCCGGCGGCGTGCTGATCACGCGCTACACCCGCAACGGCGAAGTCCGAACCGGAACGTTCGAGTAAGCGCGAAGCTTCCGATCGACGCTTACAAACGGAGGCCTATTTCTTCCTCACGTCCCGCGCTCGCCTGCCACCCGCCACGGTATCGGCGAACAGGTCGATCACGACCTCGCGCAGCCAGCGATTACCTTCATCCTGATGGACGCGCTCGTGCCACAACAAATGGATCGGCGCGGCGGGCAGCGTCATCGGCAGCGCGCGCAGGCTGAGCGAGAACGGCGTGGCCAACTCCAGAGCGAGGCGCTCGGGCACCGTGGCGATCAGGTCGGTACGTTGCAGGATGTAGCCGACGCTCATGAAGTGCGGCACCGTCAGTCGCACCTGACGCCGCACGCCGCGCCGTTTTAGCCACTCGTCCACTTGACCGTGGCCGGTGCCGGCCGACACCACCACCAGATGCTCGGCTTCGCGCCACGCGGAAAGCGTGAGCGGCGCGTCCTCGAGTGGGTGAGCGCGTCTGAACAGACAGACGTAGCGCTGATCGAACAGACGCCGCTGATAGAACCCCCCCTTCAACTGCGGCAACAGACCGATCGCCAGGTCGACCCGGCCGTCGGCCATTTCGTTGCTCAGATTGACGCTCGCATTGCGCACCGTATTCATCGCGATGCCTGGCGCGACGCGCGACAATCGTTCCAGCAATGCGGGCAAAAAAACGACTTCGCCGATGTCGGTCATGCCGATCGTCATCGTTCGCATCTCGCGCAGCGGATCGAAGCCCGTCACCGGATTGAGCGCGGCGTGCAAGGTGGCGAGCGCCTGCGAGACCGGTTCCGCGAGACGCAGCGCGAACGGGGTAGGCACCACGCCGCCCGGCGCCCGCACGAACAGCGGATCACCCAGCAGGCGGCGCAGCTTCGCGAGCGCATTGCTGACGCCCGGCTGGCTCATGTTCATTTGCTCGGCGACGCTCGCCACGCGCCGCTCCTGCATCAGCCGCTGGAACAGCAGCAGCAGGTTGAGATCGAGATCGCTCAGTTCCATGGCTTCGGCATGACCTAAGGTCATTCATTCCAGTGATGAAGAAGATTCATTTCATCTTATTGAGCAATGATCGTCTAGTGCTGAAAATACCAACACGGTATCCGCATGCGACGCGCCGAGCGCGCGTTCCAGAGTGGCCCGAATCGATAAACCCGCATATCGGAGACACAATCATGAACCGGATGGATCTGAGCATCGCGATCGTCGGCGCCGGCATCGGCGGCCTTACGCTGGCGCTCGCACTACGCGAACATGGCATCGATGCGCAACTCTACGAGCAGACCGATGAGTTGCGCGAAGTGGGCGCGGCCGTCGCACTGTCGGCCAACGCGACGCGCTTTTACGAGCGCATGGGGCTACGCTCCGCGTTCGAAAACGTATGCGCCGAAGTACCCGGGCTCATTTATCGTGATGGCCGCAGCGGCAGCGTCATTGGACATCATCGCGGCATGCCCAGCTATCGCGAGCAGTTCGGCGGCTCGTACTGGGGCGTTCATCGCGCCGATCTGCAGGCGGTGCTGTCGAAGGCGGTTGGTCTCGAGCACATCGAGCTCAGCCATCGGCTGGTCGATCTCGTGCAGCATCCCGATCGCGTGAGTCTCGCGTTCGACAACGGTCGGCGCATCGATGCCGATCTCGTGATCGGCGCCGACGGCGCACGCTCGATTACGCGACGCTGGATGCTCGGCTACGACGACGTGTTGTATTCCGGTTGCTCGGGCTTTCGTGGCATCGTGCCGGCCGAGCGCATGGACCTGTTGCCCGATCCGGAGACGATCCAGTTCTGGGTCGGGCCCGGCGGCCATCTGCTGCATTATCCGATCGGCGACAAGGGCGATCAGAACTTCCTGCTGGTCGAGCGTCATCCGTCGCCGTGGCCGTCGCGCGACTGGGTCATGCCGTCGACCGAAGGCGAGCAGCTGCGCCTGTTCAAGGACTGGCATCCGGCCGTCGTGCAGATGATCACGGCCGTGCCGATCAGTCAGCGCTGGGGCCTGTTTCACCGTCCGCCGCTTGGCCGCTGGAGCAAGGGCCGCGTGACGCTGATTGGCGATGCCGCGCATGCGCTCGTGCCGCATCACGGCCAGGGCGCCAACCAGTCGATCGAGGATGCCGTGGTGCTGGCCGCGCAACTCGCCAAGGCGGGCCCGGGTAAGTGGCGCGAAGCGCAGGAAGCCTACGAGCGTCTGCGCCGGGGCCGCACGCGCAAGGTGCAGTACGCGTCGATCAGCACCGCGGACGTGTTGCATCTGCCGGACGGCCCCGCCGCGCAGGAACGCAACGCGCGGCTAGGGGCGCACGACAGCATGCTGCATCACCTCGACTGGATTCACGATTTCGATGCGCTCGCGCAAGAGCCGAGCGCGCGGCAAGGGGGCACGTGGCTTTGAGCCTCTCCATGAGGCTTCAATAGGGAGGCGGTGGGCCGCATGCGAGTGACCGGCAACGCGCGACCTACCTGCTCTGCGGCTTCTGATGCGAGCCGTAAATCCTGGAGTTCACGCGTTGCCTGGGAACCCGGCGCGTAATTCCCGGTGGAGAAGTGTCGAATAGCGACCGTATGAAACCGCGTAGATCGGTCGCATTAGCTAGTGCCTGATATCCGGGAAACTGCGCGTCGGTCGCAGTTACATCTACGTCGACGTCGCTGCGATTGGAGCGCTCCGTGCTTGCGCTGATTCGCGGCTCACCGTCATTTTTACCAGCTGTTAATGGCCGGTAGCGGCTGGCGACACCACGCTCGGGGTCGCCAGCGTGTTGTTGCTCTTGGGAGCGGCGGTGGTGTCAGACGTCGAGCTACTATCGTTGCTCGGCAGGCCCGAGTTCGGCGCCTTGGCGCCCATGCCGCTGCCCGTGTTGGTGGTGCCAGGCATGCCGTAGCCGCCCGTGGTTGCGCCGTTCATCTGGTTCGACGGACTAGCCGTGCTGCCGGCTGTGCCGGTCGAACCGCTGCCGCTCTGGCCTCCGGCCGCCTGCGCATAAGCGCCGCCCGACAGCGAGAGTGCGGCGACGGCCGCGACTAGTGTGATGGTTGCCTTGCTCATGATCCGCCCCTCCGTAATTGGACTGGAAGATAGACGCAGACAGTTGCCGCCTGCGCTACAGGAATGTCGCAAACAGCGTGCCGCGTGCTTTTGTAGGTAGCGAAGCGATCGGCGGCGCACGGAGTGGCGGTCGTGGGGCGAATCCAGCCATTGGATCTCACGAGATCTGCCGCGAAATAACCCGCTCTCCGCCGGAATAAACCCCGCGCTGTTCTCGTTCATTGACCGTTAGGTCCTTTGGGCAGAACAAGGAGTGCGGTCATGAAGTCTCTACTCGCTATATTCGGCGTCGTTGCATGCGGCGCGGCCGTCGCGACTCTGATGTCATGCGGCGGCGGTGGCAGCGGTGGATCGAGTTCGAGCAGCGCAAGCCCCACCGTCCAGTCGTCATTCGCAGCGACGGCCCTCGTATCCGACGGCGGGGTGCCCGCTGCACACACCGACGCAAATCTGAAAAACCCTTGGGGCGTGGCCTTCAATCCCAAAGGTTTCGTCTGGGTCGCGGACAACGGCACCGACGTCGCGACGCTCTATGACGGCAATGGCGTGCCGCAATCGCTGGTCGTCACGATACCCGACGGCAAGAACGGCTCCGCATCGCCCACGGGCATCGTTTTCAATGGAACACAAAGCTTCCGCGTCACGGAAAACGGCAAGTCTGGAGTCGCTGCATTCATCTTCACGGGCGAAGGCGGCACCATCACCGCCTGGGCGCCCGCCGTAGGGCCGACCAATGCGTTCGTCATGTACGACGACGGTACGGGCGGCGCCGTCTACAAGGGTCTCGCGCTCGCCGCGATGAACAACGGCAACTTCCTCTATGCGACGGACTTCCATAACAACAAGATCGACGTCTTCGATACCTCGTTCACGAAGGTCGCGATGCCCGGTGCCTTCACGGACCCGGCGATTCCAGCCGGCTTCGCGCCGTTCGGCATTCAGGCGATCGGCTCGAATCTGTTCGTCACCTACGCGATGCAAGACGCAACCAAACACGACGATGTCCCGGGCGCGGGGCTCGGCATGGTCGATGTGTACGACACCGCGGGCAACCTGAAGCAACGCTTCGCGACAGGCGGTTCGTTGAACGCGCCGTGGGGCATTGCGCAAGCGCCCGGGAACTTCGGCTCGATGAGCGGCGCAATACTGATCGGCAATTTCGGCGACGGCATGATCAATGCGTTCAACGCGTCGAGCGGTCAGTCAATGGGACAGATCAGTGGACCGAACGGCAGTCCGATCGTCGAGCACGGCGTGTGGGGCATCGCGTTCGGCAACGATCTCAGCAATCAGCCTTCCAGCACGCTCTTCTTCGCGGCGGGGCCGAATGACGAAGCCGATGGCGTCTACGGAAGAATCGATCTGAATCCGACGTCGAGCTCAGGCACGAACACGGGTACGAACACCGGCACAAGCGCGGGCGGCGGCATGAGCATTGGAATGTAGCGCTAAGCGCGCAATTGAGAAGCGCCGCTCTCGAAGCGAGAACGGCGGTATTGCTTATGCGAGACGATGTGTGCTTGAGCAGTGTGTGTGACGATCATCAGATCCACGCGTGGTCGAGCACCAGCGATGTCAGGTCCTGACTGTCCTGACTCACATCTGATTCTGACGCCGGCATGCCCGCAATATCTGCTGAACTGCAAATGCGCCTCGCACGGTTTGCACATTCTGCCGCGGGCAATCGTAGCATTTTGCGGTTCGATGCAGCACCTGACCGACGCCCGTCTTATACTCGACCCGCGAGAGCGGGATCGATCTCGGTGTGTGTCAGGCCGAATTCCGCCATGCGAGCACGATGGTCTGGCGAGCCCAGATAGGAACGAAGGGCTTTGTTTACCGCCTGGATCAGATCGCTGTTACTTCTATTGAACGAGAATGCCCCGAGCGGAGGCTTCTGCTGCTTGCCCTTCGTTCCCGGTTCGTGCTCGACGGCCTCGAGCATTGAGCCTCCGATCCGGTTGGCAACTATCCGATTCCCTAAGGCCGTGCTCGCATACGCATCGATGGCGCCAGAGAGAACCGCTTCGACAGCGTCGGCCTGATGCTCGAAGACGACTATTTGGTCCTCGCTTACGCCAGACGCTTTCGCTGAGTCGTGCTGCACCTGTCCGGCTATGATGCCAAGACGCGCATCAGCGCGTTTGGCAAGCGACACGTAGCTGTCAAGCGCTTTCGGGTTTCCAGTCCGAACCAGAAAACCGTCTGCGATTCCCCATACCGGGACGCTGAACGCGACCATATTGGCGCGTTCGCGTGTGACGAACAGCGGAACGTTCATCTCCCACCTGCCCGCCTCAACGCCGGGCAGGAGTTCACTAAACGACGTCCGATGATGCTCGATCCGGGTTACGCCGATCGCCCGAAGAACCGCGTCGGCCAGATCGATGTCAGCGCCCGTGGCGGTACCATCTGCTTGCGTCCAACCGAACGGGGGTTCTTCGATGTACGCAATCGTTACCTTCATCGCTGTGTCTCGCCAATTGGGAGCGGCCATCAAATGCAGGGCCGAATGTTGACGATTCTACTTACATGCGCGGTTGTCGTTGCGGCGGCTCTATCTGAAACGAACGCGGTTATGCTGGATCGGGTGTCGGTCTTATGGACGTTCGTTGAATTGCGCGGCATCGCTACGGAAACGCACCCACTTCTTGCTGTTACTTAATGGCCACAATTCTGTTCCGCACCGCCTCAAGCGAACTGGCAGTCGCGCAAGGAAAGATTTTTCGCGCTCGCCACAATATTCGCGCTCCTGAAACGTCTACAGGCGCATGGAACCGCCACCCACCTCGCACCCGATGACCGACCGAGACAGCGACATCACCGCGACCGTGGTGCGTGAGCGCACGAGGCTCGTCAATTTTATCCGGCGTCGAATACGCGATCCGGATGATGCCGAGGACATCCTGCAGGATGTGTTCCACGAATTCGTGCAGGCTTACCGGCTTCCCGCGCCGATCGAACAGGCGAGCGCGTGGCTTTTCCGTGCCGCGCGCAACCGCATCATCGATCGTTTTCGCAAGAAGAAGGAGCAGCCGCTGACCGAGGTGTCTGAGGCCGAGGACGACGCCAGCGGTGAGTATCGCCTCGACCTCGCGTTACCGGCGCACGATGCAGGACCCGAAGCCCTCTACGCTCGCGCTGTATTGCTCAAGGCCTTGCAGGATGCGCTCGATGAGTTGCCGCTGAATCAACGTGAAGTATTTATCGCGCACGAGTTGGAGGGGCGGTCCTTCAAAGACATGGTGGCGGAAAGTGGCGTCGCGCTCAATACGCTGCTCGCGCGCAAACGCTACGCGGTCTTGCATCTGCGCGCCCGACTGCAGACCATTTATGACGAATTGGATATATAGAGGAGTCGAGGGATGAAGTTTCGAATCAGATGCGTGGGTAAAGCGCTGCTCGTGGTGGTTGCCATAGCCGGGCTCGGGTGGGTGGTCATGACGCTATGGAATTGGGTGATTCCGGCGCTATTCGTTGGCGCCCGTGCGATCGACTTCGCGCATGCGTTGGGCTTGCTGGTTTTGAGCCGTATCCTGTTTGGCGGATTCCGCGGACACGGCGGCTGGCGCGGACGGCGTCACTGGCGCAAATGGGAAGCGATGACGCCTGAAGAACGCGAGCATTTCCGGACGGCATGGCGATCGGGCCACGACCGGCACGTGGGAGACTGAACATGCGCGAGAAATCAACGGACGACTGCAAACAGAAGCCGGGCGTGATCGCGCCAGTCGTCGACCTGAAACGTTGCGAAGGCAAGGGCGATTGCCTGCGGGTCTGCCCCGAGAATGTGTTTGAGATCCGGCGCATCGATCAGGTCGATTATCTCAGCCTCGATTTGATGCACCGCCTCAAGCTACGCGTGCATGGAATGAAAGTCGCCTACACACCGAACGCGCACGCCTGCCGCTCGTGCGGTCTTTGCGTGACGGCATGCCCTGAACGCGCGATCAAGCTCGCCAGAACGGCATAGCGTCACGCGTTTTAAGCAAAGCGCAGCCCGCATGGCGCAGTGGTCGGTCGTTGTCTACGCCGTTAGTATTATCGATCTCCTCAAGGAGCGCTCATGGCTTCATCAACCACGGATCTTCTGCGACAGCTTCACGAACAGAGCCAGACAGAAGTGATAGCCCGCGCACGGGCGCAATTTCAGGGATCGAGCGAGGAGTTTCTGACTCTCGCGGAGGAATACGAAACGCTCGCACCTCGACTGCGTGGGCGGTTTCTCGAAACGCTCGGGCTATCGAGCGAAGATTTCGAATCCTCACAAGGCACTCCTCTATCGTTAGCCGTGTCGGCGGAAACGGGACGGTTCTTACGCAACATGGTGCTTTCGCACAAGCCGGCTCGAATCCTCGAACTCGGCAGTTCCTGCGGCGTGTCCACGCTGTATTTCGCCGAGGCCCTTCGCACGTTAGGCGGTGGCATGGTTGTAGCGACTGAACTCGATGCTGTTAAGTGCGCACAACTTCGAGCCCACGTCAGAACGGCGGGCGTAGACGCTTATGTTGAACTGCGGGAGGGCGATGTCTTCCAGACCGTTGCCGGACTGGACGGCACTTTCGACATGGTGTTTATCGACGTATGGGCCGACGCCTATCTGGAGCTGTTCAAACAGGTCGAGCGCCTGCTGCGTCCCGGATCTATCATTCTCGCCGACAATATGTACACAGCCGAGGACGCCGTTCGGCCGTACAAGCACTACCTCGACGACGACCCCCGCTTTTCGACCACGACGTTGGACTTTGAATCAGGGGTCGAATTCACAGTCGTCGTGTCATAGGCTGACGAAGAGTGGACGCCGTCCAGAATCCGGTTCATGTGCCATTCAATCTGGAAGGTTCGGCGATGCAATGTCTTGGTGACCATCCGTGGGCGATGGCGGAATAGCCTGCGCTGCACCTGTGGACAGACAGGCGTCTTGACAGGTCATTCGTATTCAGTCCATATCCCAACAAGTTGTCCTTTAGTGAGGTCATTGACGCACTTCGCGCTCGTGGAGCATGCGTGCCATTTGCGCGATCTTGATGGTGTATTCGCAGAGAGAATCAGGGCGGTTCGAACGGAACATCTTCCAATAATCGGTTCGGTAGATGGCACGGCGCTCGCCGTCGAACGGAACTATCTCGGTCAAGCCCTGGAAGATGCCGTTGAAGCGTTCCGGCGTTCGAGGGGGCACTTTTGCAATCCAAAGAGAGGACGACCGATATGAAGAACGACCCGCCCGTCATTTTCATTCACGGCTTGTCGATGCGCTTGTCCGGCGTCTGGCCACATTCGACCGTGAAACGCTCGGCGCCGCGAAAGCCCAGATCAATCGTTTCGAAATGCCGACGCCTGCCGAACTCCAGTCGAGCATTGACCTGTTCTTCCCGGCCCTGGCCTCGCCAAGTGGGCAGGCCCGCCGCGCCAAGCTCCGTAGCCTGGCCTACGGCGTTCAAGCGACTTCGAAATGAACTTCGGCAAGTACCTGCCTATGCCAGGACAGGCGGGCGACGACGGCACGGAGCCGCCGCTCGCCGGCGCGCTAAAGCGCTGAGTCTCTGCGCGCAAATCGTGTTGCCCCCGCCGACCTACGCATTCCCATGCAGAGCCCCCGGGGCCGCAGGCGGCGTATCAGCCGTCCGACCTGCTGCTGCGCCCGCTGTCCGGCGTGACGGGGTCGTCGAGCGCGTCGACGAGCGTGCGCCGCCCCGCGTCGAGGATTTCGTCGGCGAAGGCCGAATCGACGCCAGCGATCGCACGCGACAGCACGAGCGCCCCGACCATCTGACTGAACGCGGCAATCGCATCGCGACGGGTTTGTTCCGTCGTCGCGCCTTCCGTGGCGATCATGGCTGCAAGCCGGTCGAGATACGCGGCGAGGCCGCGCGTGTAGGACGCACGCGCCGCGTCGGTCATCCGCGGAGCGTCGCCAGCGAAGCCGGACAGCGGGCACCCTGCTTCGACGTTGTCGCGGTGCGAGGCCGACAGGTAGCGTTCCGCCTGCTTCCCCAGGCTGTCGCCGTTTGGCGAATCCGCGTAGGCTTGCATCGCCTTTTCCATGACCGCGGTGACCAGCGCGTCCTTCGACTTGAAGTGGTTGTAGAAGCCGCCCTGGGTAAAACCGGCTTCCTTCATCAACTCCGTCAGCCCCACGGCATCGACTCCGCGTACCCGGAAAAGCCGCTCGGCGGCCGCGACGATCGCGCTGCGGTTCTCGGCGGCCTGCTGTCGTGACACCCCCATCAATCTCTCCCTTATACAAGCGATCGCATCGATTGAAAAACACAATGTCGGTCACCATTGACATGCCCTAATTACGTTGACACAATGCGCCGTAAGACGATGGTGATCGACATTGACATGAGTGTAGCCGACTTTCGCGCACAACGCGAAGCAACGCCGGCGTGGCACGGATGGCAGTCCAGGTCCATCGCGGTTCTTTGATGCCGGCGGGCGGCGGACGTTGGCGCCGTTCGGCGGCGCAACGGTTCGATATGCAAGGGCAGGTTTGTTTTCTCCGAATTTCACGCGCGCTGCGAACCGGCGCACATGCGATTCATCATGCGAAAGGATGAGATATGAAGATCGAAGGTGCTGTTGTTTTCGTGACGGGTGCGAACCGCGGGCTTGGCCTTGAGTTCGCGAAGCAGGCGCTCGAAAGAGGAGCGCGCAAGGTCTATGCGGGGGCGCGCGATCCGGCCAGCGTAACGCTGCCGGGCGTCGTGCCCGTGAAGCTTGACGTGACCGATCCGGCGGCAGTGGCCGCTGCCGCCGACGCGGCAGGCGACGTCACGCTTCTGATCAACAACGCGGGCATCGCGCGGCTAGGCAGTCTGACGGACGACGGCGCGCTCGACGCGTTACGCGATCACTTCGACACCAACGTGTTCGGGATGCTGTCGATGTCGCAGGCGTTCGCGGGCAACCTTGCCGGCAACGGCGGCGGCGCGATCCTGAACGTACTGTCTGTTGCGAGCTGGATAAACCGGCCGATCCTCGCGGCTTATGGCGTGTCGAAGTCGGCCGCGTGGGCGGTGACCAACGGCCTGCGTCACTCGCTGCGCGAGCAGCACACGCAGGTGGTCGGGCTGCATGCCGGTTTTATCGATACGGATCTGACGCGCGGGCTGGAGGTGCCGAAGGCGACGCCGGCCGACGTCGTGCGTCAGGCATACGACGCGATCGAGGCAGGGGCGGAGGAAGTGTCCACCGACGAGTTCACGCGGCAGGTGAAGGCCGGGTTGTCGGCAGGTGTCTATCTCGACGCTCCGGCGCCGCACTGAAGGCGCCGGAGCGCCCGCTCCTCGCGCGCGGGCATCTGTGATGCGATGCCGGATGAGATTGCGGCGGCAAATCGGAGCGACAGGCAGCGCCACACTCCCGCCGCTCATGCGACGTTCGTTGTGTTGCATCGACCGGTTGAATCCGCCAATTCGAACGGACAACCAGGAGACCTGGCTGACACCAACTGATGGATTGAATCGCTTGACCGGATACCTGTGGAGGAGGCGCAAGATCAATCTATGTTTCAGTCAGGCCTGGCGCATTGCAGAACATCTTTGTCAAAACGTTGCTCAAAATCGCTTCGGCCGAAGCGTTCGACAGATCATTGGGTATCGTCATGTTGAAGCAGAGGATGCCGTCGATCAATGCGATAACGGCGAGCGCGTGGTCGGCGATAGGGCCCGGCAACCGTACGTTGAGGCGCAGGCATAACTGCTCAATGAAGTACGCGATCATGTCGCGCTTTTGCAGGCATAAGGCATTCACATGTTGTCGGAATTTCGCGTCACGCATGGCATGCAAACGTGCCTCAGCCCAGATGATGTAGTTGTTGTCGTCGCGATAGCACTGCGCGTACAACAAGGTGAGCTGCACTTGCAGGTTTTCGCTGGACGGTGCGGCGTCTCGCAGCTTCTGCAAGTTTTCTCGCATGTTCTGATGATCGAGACGGAGCAGTTCGACGAATAGATCGCTCTTGCTGCTGAAGTTCGAGTAAAACGCGCCGCGGGTATAGCCGGCCTCGGCTGCGATATCCTCCACGCTAGTCGCAGCAAACCCTTTTTCGGCGATGCTCGACGCTGCTGCGTCGAGCAAGCGCTGCCGGGTTCGCTCGCGGCTTTCTGCTCGCGTCATTCGTTTGTGTGGCATGCGGCAAAGCGCTCATCTGGCAAAGAACGATGGCCAAAATCCACGCTCCTGGCAAATCGTTGGGTGCGTAGGGTTGCTATTTGATGGCGACCGCTTCGGATTCGCGAGGTTGCCACCCGCCACCGAGCGCCTTGAAGGCAGCAACGGCTGCGCGCGCGGATTCCGTTTGCGCCTGCACCCGCTCATCGGAGGCGCGTAGCAGGTTGTCGTCGGCCTGCAAGACTTCGATGAGGCTGACGACGCCTTTTTGATAGGCTGCGAACGAGGCCGCTCGAGCGCGACCGAGCGAATCCACTCCCTGGGCGAGCACCGCGGCCTCTTGCTCGCGCTTCACGAGTGCCGAGAATGAGTTCTCGACGTCTTCGGTTGCATGAAGCGCGGCGAGCCGATACGCGGCCAGCATTTCCGCCTGCTGCCCCTTGGCCTGCTCGATCTGCGCATTGATGCGGCCGAAATCGAACAGACGCCAGCGCAGCCCCAGCACGCCAGCGGCCTGATTGGCACCGGTACTGAACAGGTTGCCGCTGGCCACCGAGGTGGCGCTGCCGAGCAGTCCACTGAGCGACACCTTGGGGTAATACTCTGCGATCGCTACGCCGATGCGCGCGTTCGATGCGGCGAGGCGTCGCTCGGCCACGATCAGGTCGGGCCGGCGCCGGAGCAACTCTCCCGGCGATCCTGTAGCCGAGATCTGCGGGGCAACCGGGATGTCGCCCGTTTCGACCAGTTCCGCCCGATGCGTGCCGGGCTGCGAACCCAGCATCACGTCCAGCGCGTTCATCGCCGCATCCAGACCCGCCTCGAGGACCGGGACGGATGCCTGAATCTGGGACAGCGCACCTTCTGCCTGGCTCACCTGAAGGTCGGCCGCCAATCCTTTGCCATACAGGAGGTTGATGGTCGAAAGCAGATCCTGCTGCGTCTGCACCTGCCGCCGGGCAACCTTCAGACGGGCCTGCAATCCACGAATCGTGATGTAAATATCGCCAGTCTGCGCCGCCACTGCCAGGCGCGTGGCCACCGCACCGGCCTCCGAAGCCTGGTATTCGGCAAGTGCGGCTTCCCGCCCGCGACGCAGGCCACCAAACACATCCAGTTCCCAACTCGCGTTGAAATTAGCCTCGTAATCATTGCCGTAGCGATCGAAACCGGGCGTCGAATTCAGAACTCGCCCCAAGGGGGTTTCAACCGACTGGTAGACTCGCGCCGCCTGCCCGCTGACAGTGCCGGACGGCAGCAGAGCGGCATTCGCCGCGCCAAGTCCCGCGCGCGCCTGCGAGACGCGAGCGGCGGCCTGCGCGAGGTCCAGGTTCTGATCCAGTGCGAGCGTGACGAATCGTGTCAGTTGCGGATCATCGAAACCCGTCCACCACGTGACAAGGTCGGCACTGGCCGCCGCGTGCCGGTGATCCGCCGCGGCCTGGGCCTGGAACTGCTCGGGCATGGCTACATTGGGCCGGACATAATCGGGGCCTACAGCGCAGCCAGCCGAAAGGCTGGCGACAATGACCGCGGCAAGGATGGGTTTGGGTAGCATGAGCGTCTTCGCAAGATTCCAGTGGTGACTATAATACCAAATAGTCACTGGTTGTCCATTCCTGTATGCTATACCCATGAAAAAAGCCACCACTTCCTCCATCCCGGCGCGCGGCCCCGCTGACCACGAGGTACGGGATCAGATCGTCGTCGCGGCCACCGAGCACTTCAGCCGGTATGGCTACGAGAAAACGACGGTCTCGGACCTCGCCAAGGCGATCGGGTTTTCCAAGGCCTACATCTACAAGTTCTTCGAATCCAAGCAGGCCATTGGCGAGATGATTTGCGCGAACTGCCTGCACGAGATCGAAACCGAGGTGAGGGCGGCCGTCGCACAGACCGATCTGCCACCGGAGAAGCTGCGGCGGATGTTCAACGTCTTCACGGAAGCGAGCCTCCGTCTGTTTTTCCAGGACCGCAAGCTCTACGAGATTGCCGCATCGGCGGCCACGGAGAACTGGCAAGCGGTGCTTGCGTATGAAGAGCGCGTCCAGAAGCTGCTTCGGGACGTCCTCCAGGAGGGACGGCAAAGCGGAGACTTCGAGCGCAAAACACCCCTCGATGAGACTGCGATGGCGATCTATCTGGTGATGCGCCCCTACCTCAACCCAATGCTCCTGCAGTACAGCTTCGATTACACCAAGGTCGCGCCTGCACAACTGTCCAGTCTCGTGCTCCGCAGTCTGTCGCCTTGATGGAAATTTCGATTGTGACTATTGACTACGTTGGTCACTAGAACCATAATGAAAGCCCCGATCACTCCGTCAATGGGTCTTTCATGCTCCGGCGTCGCCTTGCTACCTCTACAGTCGTCTGTGCACTGCCACTTGCGCTAGCCGCCTGCGGCGCAAAAGCACCGTCCGATCCACGCACCGAAGCGCCCCTGGTGCGCACCGCCATCGCTCAGGCGGCGATCCCCGCCTCCCGTTCGTTTACCGGAACCGTCGCCGCGCGCGTGCAGAGCGACCTGGGATTTCGCGTCTCCGGCAAGGTGCTCGAGCGGCTTGTGGATGCCGGACAAACCGTCAAACGCGGCCAGCTGCTGATGCGCCTCGACCCCATCGATCTGAGGCTTGCCGCGCATGCCCGGCAGGATGCGGTCACCGCCGCGCGAGCACGCGCGCAGCAGACCGCGCAGGATGAAGAGCGCTATCGCGACCTGCGCGGAACCGGCGCGATATCGGCATCGGCCTATGACCAGATCAAGGCGGCGGCCGATGCCGCCAAAGCGCAGCTCAGTGCGGCCGAGGCTGACGCCGACGTTGCGCGCAACGCGACGGGTTATGCCGAACTGTTGGCGGATGGCGATGGCGTCGTGATGGAAACGCTGGCCGAACCGGGCCAGGTCGTCAGCGCCGGACAGCCCGTGGTGCGCCTCGCCCACGCTGGGCGCCGCGAGGCTGTCATCCAGCTACCCGAAACCCTGCGCCCCGCCATCGGTTCGGTCGCCCAAGCCACGCTGTTCGGCAACGGCGGTGTCAGCGTGCCGGCGACGCTGCGCCAGCTTTCGGATACGGCGGATCCTCGTACCCGTACGTTCGAAGCGCGGTACGTGCTGCAGGGAGAACTGGCCGACGCCCCACTGGGCGCCACGGTGACGGTCCAGATTCCCGACGCGCGTTCCGCGGTGCAAGGCGGTTTGCAGGTGCCGATCGGCGCGCTGTTTGACGCGGGCAAGGGACCGGGGGTGTGGGTCATCAACGGCGAGCCGGCGAAGGTTGCCTGGCGGCCGGTTACCGTCGAACGTCTGGACGACGATAGTGCTCGCGTCGCCGGTGAGATCAGGCAAGGCGACCGGATCGTCGCGCTCGGCGCGCAGTTGCTGCGCGAAGGCGAGCAGGTCCGGGTGACAAGTCAAGCCGTCGCCATGACGGCCGAGGGAGCCCGTCCGTGAGCGAAGGCCGTTTCAACCTGTCGGCGCTCGCCGTGCGCGAGCGCTCCATCACCCTGTTCCTGATCTGCCTGATTTCACTGGCCGGGCTCGTTTCATTCTTCAAGCTGGGCCGGGCGGAAGACCCCGCGTTCACGGTCAAGGTGATGACCATCATCACCGCCTGGCCGGGAGCCACGGCGCAGGAAATGCACGATCAGGTCGCCGAGAAGCTCGAAAAGCGCATGCAGGAGCTGCGCTGGTACGACCGGACCGAGACTTACTCACGGCCTGGGCTGGCCTTCACGACCTTGACCTTGCTCGACAGCACGCCGCCGTCGGAAGTGCAGGAGCAGTTCTACCAGGCCCGGAAAAAAATCAGCGACGAGGCAAATAACCTTCCGGCTGGCGTGATCGGGCCGATGGTCAATGACGAATATGCGGACGTCACGTTTGCCCTCTTCGCACTGAAGGCCAGGGGCGAACCGCAGCGCCTGCTGGTGCGCGATGCGGAGACGCTGCGCCAACGGTTGCTGCACGTGCCGGGCGTGAAGAAGGTCGACATCATCGGCGAGCAGTCGGAGAGAATCTATGTCGAGCTCTCACATGACCGGCTGGCAACGCTGGGCGTGAGCCCCCAGGACGTGTTCGCCGCGCTCAACGGTCAGAACGCCCTGACGCCGGCCGGCTCCGTGGAGACCAAAGGTCCGGAGCTGTTCATTCGCCTGGACGGTGCCTTCGACAACCTGCAGAAGATCCGCGATACGCCGGTCGTAGCGCAGGGCCGCACGCTGAAGCTGTCGGACATTGCCACCGTTACGCGTGGTTATGAAGATCCGGCGACGTTCATGATCCGCAACAACGGCGAACCGGCACTGCTGCTGGGCATCGTCATGCGCGACGGCTGGAACGGGCTCGACCTCGGCAGGGCGCTGGACAGCGAGGTCGGCGCAATCAACGCCGGCCTGCCGCTGGGCATGAGCCTCATCAAAGTCACCGATCAGGCCGTCAACATTCATTCGGCGGTCGACGAGTTCATGCTCAAGTTTTTCGTCGCGCTGCTGGTGGTCATGCTGGTGAGTTTCGTCAGCATGGGCTGGCGGGTGGGCCTCGTCGTTGCCGCGGCCGTACCGCTGACACTCGCGGTGGTGTTCGTCGTGATGGCCGCGACCGGCAAGAACTTCGATCGCATCACGCTCGGATCGCTGATCCTCGCGCTCGGCCTGCTCGTGGACGACGCGATCATCGCGATCGAAATGATGGTGGTAAAGATGGAGGAAGGCTACAGCCGCATCGCCGCCTCCGCCTACGCGTGGAGTCATACGGCCGCGCCGATGCTGGCGGGCACGCTGGTGACCGCCGTCGGCTTCATGCCCAATGGCTTCGCGCGCTCCACGGCCGGCGAATACACCAGCAACATGTTCTGGATCGTCGGCATCGCACTGATCGCATCGTGGGTCGTCGCCGTGGTCTTCACGCCCTACCTGGGTGTGAAGATGCTGCCCGACTTCAAAAAGGTCGAAGGCGGTCACGACGCGATCTACGACACGCCGCGCTACAACCGCTTCCGTCAGCTGCTCACGCGCGTCATCGCGCGCAAATGGCTGGTCGCCGGTTCGGTCGTGGGCCTCTTCGTGCTGGCCATCCTCGGCATGGACGTGGTCAAAAAACAGTTCTTCCCGATCTCCGACCGTCCCGAAGTGCTGGTCGAGGTGCAGATGCCCTATGGCACGTCGATCTCGCAAACCAGCGCTACCACGACGAAGGTCGAAGCGTGGCTCGCGAAGCAGAAGGAAGCCAGGATCGTCACCGCGTACGTCGGGCAAGGCGCGCCACGCTTTTACCTGGCGATGGGGCCGGAACTGCCCGATCCGTCGTTTGCCAAGATCGTGGTGCGCACGGACAGCCAAGATGAGCGCGACGCATTGAAGCAGCGACTGCGTCAGGCAGTCTCCAACGGTCTCGCCCCCGAGGCGCGCGTGCGGGTTACACAACTCGTATTCGGTCCATATTCGCCGTACCCGGTCGCCTATCGTATCTCTGGCCCGGACCCGGACAAGCTACGCGGTATTGCGGGAGAAGTTGAGCAGGGGATGGAGGGCAGTCCGATGATGCGTACGGTCAACGCTGATTGGGGTACGCGCACGCCCACGCTGCACTTCACGTTGCAGCAGGACCGTCTGCAGGCGGTGGGGCTGACATCCAGCGCCGTGGCGCAACAACTGCAATTCCTGCTAACCGGCGTGGCTGTCACCGCCGTGCGTGAGGATATTCGAACCGTGCAGGTCATGGCGCGTTCGGCCGGTGATGTTCGTCTCGACCCGGCGCGGCTCGGCGACTTCACGCTGGCTGGCGCGAACGGGCAACGCATTCCGCTGTCGCAGGTGGGCAAGGTCGACGTGCGCATGGAGGAACCAGTCATGCGCTGGCGGGACCGCGTGCCGACGATCACGGTACGGGGCGACATTGCCGACGACCTTCAGCCGCCGGACGTATCGACGGCGATCACCAGGCAGCTTCAACCCATCATCGCCAGGCTTCCGACCGGCTACCGTATCGAAGAGGCGGGCTCCATCGAGGAATCGGCTAAAGCGACGAAAGCCATGTTGCCGCTCTTCCCGATCATGCTGGCGGTTACGCTCATCATCATCATCTTCCAGGTGCGCTCGATCTCCGCAATGGTGATGGTGTTCCTGACCAGCCCGCTGGGCTTGATCGGGGTGGTGCCGACGTTGATCCTGTTCAGGCAGCCGTTCGGCATCAATGCGCTGGTCGGTCTCATCGCGCTATCGGGCATCCTGATGCGCAACACGCTGATCCTGATCGGACAGATTCACCAGAACGAGCAGGCGGGGCTGGATCCGTTCCATGCGGTCGTCGAAGCCACCGTGCAGCGTGCCAGGCCGGTGATCCTGACGGCCATGGCGGCGATCCTCGCTTTCATCCCGCTGACCCATTCGGTGTTCTGGGGAACCCTCGCGTACACGCTGATCGGCGGTACGTTCGCCGGGACGATTCTGACTCTGGTCTTCCTGCCGGCCATGTATTCGATCTGGTTCAAGATTCGACCCGGGAGTATCGCTGGCTCGCGCAAAGATCGGCATGAGCAGGTGCAGCCTTCCGAGCAAACGCTGCAGGACGCGCTCGACGCGGGCAGTTAAAAAAACACCATCAATTCACCTGAAGAGAGCTGTTCATGTCGAATTCCACTGTTGTCGTTGTTACCGGCGTGTCATCGGGTATCGGACGCGCCGCCGCCGAGAAGTTTGCCAGGCGGGGGTGCCGCGTATTTGGCACCGTGCGCAGCATCGCAAAAGCGGCGCCTATCTCGGGAGTCGAGCTTGTCGAGATGGATATTCGCAACGATGCTTCGGTCCTGGCTGGAATCCAGTCCGTCATCGATCGCGCCAGGCGAATCGACGTGCTCGTCAACAATGCAGGAACGAGCATGATTGGCGCGGTCGAGGAAACGTCGACTGCCGAGGCCTCGTCTCTGTTCGATACCAATGTATTCAGCATTCTGCGCGCGGCCCAGGCTGTACTCCCCCACATGCGGGCACAACGCGGTGGAAGGATCGTCAATGTCAGTTCGGTGCTCGGGTTTCTTCCGGCGCCCTACATGGGACTCTATTCGGCGTCCAAGCACGCTGTGGAAGGGCTGACCGAAACCCTGGATCATGAGGTGCGCCAGTTCGGCATACGCGCAACGCTGGTCGAACCAACTTTTACCAGGACTAATCTCGACATCAATGCGCCCCAGGCGGGTTCGAAAATCGCCGACTATGATCGCGAGCGTGCCCTTGCAACGAGCGCAGTCGTGAGCAGTGTCAAAGGTGCCCCCGAGCCCGAGGGCGTGGCAAACACTATTGTCGAAGCGGCGCTTGGCGCCTGGCGGATGCGTCGCACGCCTGCCGGACAGGCATCGTTGCTGAGCAAGTTACGCCGCTTTATGCCCGCTGGTCCCGTCGATTCAAGCTTGAGGAAAACATTCGGACTTGGTTGAAGCGCTCGCCCACGCATCACATTGCGGTCAAGGTTCGACGAGCCCCTTTTTCTGAAAAAGGCGCATCAGTTGTCAGGACAACTTCATGGCCTCCGCCACGACCGTCGACTGGGCCGCTCAGCAGGAAGCTGCGCGGCGACCTTCGCTTGCAGGCGGTAGCAAGCCGGCACTCGCCCGTATGGAACAGCTCACCGGCACGAGCGGTTGCGCGAGTCTCTTGAACGCGACATCCGTCGCGTGTTAGTGCGAAGTGGCCGCTGGAACGCCATCGTGCGCATGGCAACGAGCGGCGGAAACTGGGCGAGCGCAGCCGTATGCAAATCGCATACGCGCCCGGCCAGTCCAGACGGCAGCGATCGGCAGCACGCGACGGCGGTCTCTCACCGTTACCAGAAACGGACATTCGAGTGGTGAGCGCCGCGGGCGTACGCAGCCTTAAGCGCCGCTTAGCCTGCGGTGAGGAATCGGTTTATCTCAGCAGCCAGTGCCCCCGGCTCTTCCAACATCATCATATGGCTGCTTTCACGTACAGACAGCGAAAACTGGCTGGAATACTGCAAAGCGTCAGTTTGGTGCTGAACTCCAAGGAAGTATGCTTTAAGCATTTCTTTATGCCACTCGGGGAGTTGTGCCGGCAGGCTGAGCCGATTTGCGCGAAGGATCAACTTTGGGACGTTTATCGAGCGGACCAGGTCGAAAAAGCTATCGTCATGGAGAAATGCTCCATACAAAGCGCGAATTCCCTGAATCGCCCGCATGTCCTTATGCAGCGAGTGACTTTGGTTGCCAAGTGGTTGCAGCGCTCGCCTAATAATCTTTGAACTATCGGCCGGCGAAAGGCCGTAGGTCTCGACTAAGTTTTCTTCGAGCTTAGCTACTGCCTTGTCAGTCAAGTTCGGCTGCGGCCGCACCCATTCAGCTCGCACTCTTTCTTGAGAGGCCGCCGCTTCTTCGGGAGAAAGGCCGACATACTCGTTGGCAAGTAGCGCAAACCCGTCCAAATCGATTAAGTGGCTAACACCGCCATACCTCGACGCGTAAAGGAATGCCAAGACTCCTCCGAGCGAATGGCCAGCGATCGAAATATTGGTGGTGGAATAGCTCTGAAGCACGGCCCTTATGTCTTTCAAGACAAGATCGACGCTCCAATCTCCCGACTCCGATAGTCCATGGCCGCGCAAGTCCAACGCGATGACGTGTCGAATTGATGTCAACAAATGCGCCATTGGAATCCAATCAGCGGCCGATCGCCCCGCTCCGTGTAGCAAAAGCATTACAGGCCCGATTCCGCCGTGATCCTGCACCGCGAGTCTTACAGGACCGGACTGAATAAACGCCTCAAGTTGTGATGTCATCGCTCATTGTTGATACGCAATGACCGATTGTCACAACATTAAACTGAGTTGTCCATTGGCAGTTTGTGGCCGAATTTGGAGGCACGTCAAACAGCAACGGCGTCCGGCTGTGATCTTAGAAAGGGCGAAACAAATCGCCTTTCGGATACGGGAGTGCCAGTTCCGGCATCTCGTGCCTTCCGAAATATTGAGTTGACCGGGTTTCGGAATCGCTGGGTATCCCGGAGCCGCCAATGATTTTGCATTGGAACAGCGTCACCACGTATTCGACGTGGTCGCCGCTTGGATACGTGTATCGGAACGGCCGTCCGCCAAACACGCCGAGAATGCCGTGAATGCGGATTGCATATCCAGTTTCCTCCATTACCTCGCGGAAGATGGCCTCTTGTGGGCTTTCTCCCAGTTCAATTCCACCAGCGGGCAAACTCCACGCCTCTCCGGACGATTTCTCCTGAAGTAGCAGCTTGCCTTCATGATCGTGAATCACGCCTGCAACGGAGGGACTCAAAATCAAATCACTTCCAACCTTTTTCCTCAGCCGACTGATGTAGCTTTCGTTATCAACGTACAGCGACACCTTCACCCCCGATGAGTTTGTGCCTGCCCGATTGTCGGCGATCCAAACCACTCTGTCGAATGTCCCAAAATGGCCGAACTCGGCAGTACATGGTTAGGCGTCTGGGCGCTCGAATTTCTGTCGCCGACTCCAGCGATGGGCCCCGCCCCATGAATACCAATACAGCCTAGCTTTCTTCCTGTGTTTCGATTGGCTGACGCACATAGTAGATATCCCATTCTCCTTCGTCAGTCTGTACAAATCCGTACCGCTGGTAGAAGCGGTTTGAATCACTGCCGCGTAGAGCACCGAGGCGGATTGGCATGCGTTGCGCGTCGGCGTTCGCGAAGACGTCCCGCAAGACGGCTGCGCCAATTCCTTTCCCTTGGTGCGCCGGCAGAATGTAAAGGTGGTCCAGTAGCCATTCGTCTGCCTGTGGGCGGATGAGGATAAAGCCCGACCGAACGCCATCGACCTCTATGAATCGACACCGCGCAGGGTCGAATGACGCGAGGAAGCGCTCGCGTGCACGCTGCGGGTCGAAACGACCGATGCGCTCCAGACTCTCGCGCATCGCGGCGATACGAATGGCGACCAGTGTGTCGGCGTCGGACTCGGTTGTATCGGAAAAGGCGATGTTCATTGGGAACGGCTTCCGGTCAAAGGATTCGCGAGGCTTACTTCTTGTGCGAATACTATCGCGCCGAATCGATTGTCACCAATTTGCACTTTGGGGCCGAAGGTATGCTCATGGCCGAGGCCGTGTGAAAACGCATGCGGAATGCGGTGCTCGAAAAAATTGACCCTCCAGATCGCTCTGTGTTGGCCTGGTGGCAACTCGGGAAGGGTAAAGCGACACCCAAAAACCGAGTACTTTTGCGTTTTCACACGGCCTCGGCCGTGTGCCGACCCATGCAATTTGAATACACAACATCAACCTCGGGAGGTTGCGATCGGCAGCGCACGACCCACAAGGGACGGTCGAGGTAGCGGGAAGCGGACGTTCGCGTCCTGACCCGACAGCGTATCAATCGCGATATGAGGCTTGCGATTGATCACAATCACAAGCCTGTTCCGCGTCGGGTGTGCTAGCTATGCGAGCCCTTGCGCTGTCATCGCCAGGAGCAGCCGTTCCGCGCCGATACCGAAGCCCGCACCTTCCCGATATGCCCCGCCGCCTACCACCTGCTGTTGCGCTCCGAGTTCGGCGCAGCGCATCTCGAAGCCTCGGCCGCTCAGATAGTAGCTGAGGCCCCTCCGAGCTGAGCCGTCGATTTCATAGCTAAGTCCAAGTGAATCAAAAAAACCAATCGCTATCTCCTGGCTACGCTTGACCGCCAATTCCGGATCGGGGCATAGATACTCGAATCCCAGTTGCGAGAATTCACGATAGCGACCAGCTTGCGGTCGTTCATAGCGATAGCATCGAGCGATATAAAACAACATTCGCTCCTGTCGGCGCCCCAGCAGCTCCATACACCGCTCCTGGAAAAGAGCCGTCGCCTCCGGGATCAGGCAGCAGTCGCGTCCCTTTTTATCGGGGAACGCCCACATTTGGCCGATGATTTCACTGCCGCCGGCCTTTTGAATGAACGTATCTTGTGACCACAAGGCTGGAACGATAGCCTCTTCTGCTCCAACGTCAATGAAGATATCTCCGGAACTGACTTTCCAGAGCGCGTATTTGCGCGGCTTCCTTACCAACGATGAAACGGGTTCCGCGAATCATGGTCATGAGAAATCCTCTTCGGTTTAGAAAATAAAAAAGGCGCCTAAGGCGCCTTGGTCGTTTGTGCATGGAAAGGGGAATGAAACCCTCGATTCCTTGCTATGGACGTAACGGACCACGGCGCAATGGATAGCGACCGTGATGGTGGTGAGCCTTGCTCGGGGCGTTACGAAGTTCCATGTTGTCAATATTGACACACAAAATGATCCTTGTGCGTAGACGTTATGTTTCGGATGACTAGTTTAGGATTCCGTGTCGAGCGACCGTTCATGGTCGAGGCCGTGTGAAAACGCATGCGCAATGCGGTGCTCGAAAAAATTGACCCTCCAGATCGCTCTGTGTCGGCCTAGTGGCAACTCGGGAAGGGTAAAGCGACACCCAAAAACCGAGTAATTTTGCGTTTTCACACGGCCTCGGCCGAGCTCAGCCGTTCACCAACCGCGCAACAACCCCCCGATACTTCGGCATCCATTCAGTGAGATCGCGCCCGCCTCAGTTAGAGATGCCTCGGACCCGCCGCGATGCCGCCCGCATCCGTTGGGACTTCTGTTTTTCCAACCATTGCAGCGATTCCTGCACGACCTCGGCCGGAACCTCATTGAATGACGCACTGCGAATCAGCGCCTCGCTTGCGGCAATGTCGTTGAACTGCCCCAGCTTGTTCTGCACGGATGTCAATTCCTTGATGGTGCGACCGTGTCCGCCTTTGATAACGGGTTGAAAAAACTCCAGCAGGTACCTCAGTTTTTTGCCTGCCTTTCGAACATCGTGAAGATCCTCCTCGTGGGTGTCCTCGCTGCTGCGTGCAGCGCGTCTGCTTCGCTTTTGAAGTGCGCGCTGTGCCAGACGGACACGCTTCTCGGCGAACGCCTGAATGGGTAGATCGTCGCAATGCGACTGCAGTGAGGTTTGCGCGCGAAGCAGGACATCGTTCAGGAACGCCTCGACATCGTCGCTTTTGATCATCGTCTGGCAATGCACCACCGCCTGCGCGCGCTTCTCGCGCGCCGCGGCCACCAGCAGCTCGATCGAGGCGCCGGACTCCTGGGCGGCTCTCAGCAGATCGCCTGCTATGTCCCAGTCACGGGTTCCGCCTGCCACGGCCGCAAGACGCTTGAATTCTTCGGTGGCTTGCGCGGTCGATTCCTCTCCGAGGTATGGAGAGTACGCCCAGTACAAAGCCCGAAGCTTTCTGAAAGCGACGCGAAGCTGATGAAACCCTTCGGCATCGCTCTGCGTGGATAGCTCTCTTGCCCTTTGCACGGCTTCGGCCACCACTGGCGCCGCCAGGGACGAGAAGGTACTGGCAATGGAACTCGTTTTTGACAGTGATGAACCGGCCGTCCGGCGGTTGACTTTGAAGAGAGTGTTTGGCCGTGGCAAGGACCAGTCACCATCCATATTCATTGCAACCTCGAGTCGGATAGAAAATCATTTGCCCAGACCTTACCATAGCGACCCTCGTGCGCCGAGATTGTGACGCGTTGATGACATACTTTAAGCTGCCGCGCGTCCGCTGTCCTCGCTTCGAAACATTTCTGGCTTCCGCTGTTCTGTATTAGGATGCTCAACTATGTCTGGCAAAGCCCGATACGCCGCCGTGCGGGGCGCGTCTTGAGAGCATCTGGGGCATAAGTGGGAGTTCGGTTTGAAGAAACGCGCCACCGTGATCTGTCGCAGAGGTAAGCGAATCCTTCTGGTCGCACGTAGTCAGTCAAAGTGGGCTTTGCCGGGCGGGATCCTCAAGCGTGGAGAACATCGCACGGACGCCGCACTTCGGGAACTCAAGGAAGAAACTCAGCTATCCGGCAAGTCGGCCAAGCATCTCTTCGACTTCCGTGGCAAGCAGAAGCACCATCACGTGTTTTCCTGCGAAATCCCGAATCGGGCCAAAGCTCGCCCGAGTAACGAAATATCCAGGTGTCGCTGGGTTCACATGGACGACATCCGTCGCCTCATGACCAGCGGGCCGACGACCGATATCGTGAAGCTCATGTATCAGCGGCGCAGGAAGTAGCCCAGACTTTCAACTGATACCCGACGTCCGATTGCACTGCCAGGAACTAAATAAGCGAGGCCGGCGCACCAGCCTCGCTCAAAATTTCGAAGGCCCGAAAAACTACGCCGCGAACTTGAGCGCCTGTGCGAAATCCGCAATCAGATCGTCGATATCCTCGATGCCCGCGGAGAGCCGCAGCATGCCGTCGGAAATGCCCATCGCCTTGCGCGTTTCCGGCCCGGCTTCGAAAAAGATCGTCGGCGCGACGGGAATGATCAGCGTGCGCGTGTCGCCGAGACCGGTCGCCTTGACCGGCAGCTTGAGCGCGTTGACGACTTCGACCATGCGATCCACGTTGAGTAATTCGAACGACAACAGCCACGACGCGCCCTTGAACAGCGTCTGTGCGATCTCGTATTGCGGATGGCTCTTCAGGCCGGGGTAGAACACGTTGCCGATCGCTTCGTGCCCTTCGAGAAACTGCGCGAGCGCGAGCGCATTGTCGCTACTTTGCTTCACGCGCAAGGCGAGCGTTTCCGCGCCCATCGCGATCGAGTGCGCCTGCTCGGACGACAATGCCGCCCCCATGTCTCGCAGGCCTTTCTTGCGGATCTGCAGCAGCCCCTGATCCTTCGCCGCCGAGCGCCGATAGTCGGCGGCGATGTTCGGATACGCGCTCCAGTCGAACAGGCCCGTATCCGTCACCGCGCCGCCGAGCGCGGCGCCATGACCCGCGATAGTCTTCGTCAGCGAGTTGATGACGAGGCTCGCGCCGACCGCCTTTGGCTTGAACAATGCAGGCGAGGTAATCGTGTTATCGACGAAGTACACGATGCCGCGCTCACGGCACACGTCACCGATACCTTGCAGGTCGGGAATCTGCGTGCCCGGATTCGCGATGGTTTCGACGAACACCATGCGCGTATTCGGCCGGATTGCGTTCTTCACGTCGTCGACGTTGCCGGCATCGACGGTCGTGACTTCGATGCCGAGCGCCCGCAACGTGCCGAACAGACTGTTGGTGTTGCCGAACACGTAGCGGCTCGACACGAGATGATCGCCCGCGCGCAGCAGCGTGAGGAACGTCGCGGTGATGCCGGCCATGCCGGTGCTGAAGCAGATGGTGCCGACGCCTTCTTCGAGGCTGGTGATCTTGCGCTCGAGCGCGGCGGTTGTGGGGGTGCCCTGCCGCGCGTAATTGAAGCCGCCTTTCTTCGTGCCCTGGAACACGCCGATCAGGTCCTCGACGCGCTCGAAACCATATTGCACGGACGTATGAACTGGCTGACGCAAGGCACCGTGCTCGGTGCCCGCAATTCTGTCGCCGTGAACGATGCCAGTGGTGAAACCTTGCTTGTCCATTCCTTCTCCGCTTTTATAGATCGATTGCTTCCAACCGATTATCGCCTGTAACCGCTCGCCGGCGAAGTCCTTGGCGTCCCGTCCGGCGGCGCGGGACACCACGAACGGGCAAAACCCGCTCCGCGATGTTGCGCTGCGGGGTTGACTAGCCTCGGTGGCACGAACAGGCTCTAAGTCTTCATCGACCAGCACGGGAGCGAACGTGGCCGACCCTGATCATTCTGGCAGCAAGCCGAGGACGGCGCACATCGTCGCCGCGCAGGCGAGCCCGTGCGACGAGCTCATCATCCGAACGCAGCCCATCACGACCGGCCGCCCGTGCCAGCGCAAGCGCCTCGCGCTGGCCGCGACGATCGGTGGTTCGAGCATGGCGTTCATCGATGGCTCCGTCGTCAACGTCGCGCTGCCGGCCATTCAGAGCGAACTCGGCGCGAGCGTCGCGGCGATGCAGTGGGTCGTCAACGCGTATCTGCTGTTTCTCGGCTCCCTCGTGCTGGTCGGCGGATCGATGGGCGACAAGCTCGGCCGGCGCACGGTGTTCATCGCGGGCGTCGCGCTTTTCACGCTGGCGTCGGCCGCTTGCGGGTTTGCGCCGAATGCATTTGCGCTGGTCGCCGCGCGCGCGGTTCAAGGCATTGGCGCGTCACTGCTCGTACCCAGCAGTCTCGCGATCATCGGCGCGGTGTTCGACGACGCAGCGCGCGGACGGGCAATCGGCACCTGGGCGGGCGTCGGCGCGATCACGTCGGCCGTGGGGCCGGTGGCGGGGGGCTGGCTCGTCGACGCGTGGTCGTGGCGCGCGATCTTCTTCCTGAACGTCCCGCTCGCGGCGCTGACGATCGCGCTCGCCATATCGGCGGTGCCCAACAGCCACGGGGCCGATGCGCCTGGACAGCTCGACTGGCCCGGCGCGCTGAGCGCGGCCACGGGCCTCGGCGCGCTGACGTTCGGCCTGACCGAAGCGTCGGCGCGTGGCTTCGCGCATCCGCTCGTATTCTGTGCGATTGGCGCCGGCGTGCTGATGCTCGCCGCATTCGTGACCATTGAGGCGCGTAGCCCCAACCCGATGGTGCCGCTCGATCTGTTCCGCTCGCGCGACTTCACCGGCGCCAACCTCGTCACACTGCTGCTTTACTTCGGCCTTGGCGGCATGTTCTTCTTCCTGCCGTTCACGCTGATCCGCGCGCATGGCTACACCGCGACCGAAGCGGGGGCGGCGCTGTTGCCGGTGCCTTTCATCATCGGTTTGCTGTCGCGCTTCACTGGCGGTCTGACTAGCCGCTTGGGTTCGCGCACGCTGCTGACCGTTGGCCCGGGCGTCGCCGGAGTCGGGTTCACGTTGCTGGCGCTGCCGTTGGTGCGCGGCAGCTATTGGACTGAATTCTTCCCTGCGCTCGTCGTGCTCGGGCTCGGCATGACGATCACCGTCGCGCCGCTTACCACGACCGTGATGGGCGCGGTGCCGAGCGACCGCACAGGCGTGGCGTCCGGCATCAATAACGCCGTTGCGCGCGTGGCGGGCCTGCTGGCGATTGCGGTGCTCGGGATCGTATTCGTGTGGTCGCACCACGCGGCGCTATCGGCGCGCCTCGACGAACTGCATGTACCGCAAGATACGCGCCAGATCGGGCAATTGCTGGCGCCGGTCGAGCAGGCGGGAGGGGCGGCGGGCGCCTCGCATACGCCGCGCGAGACATCCGTGGCGCGCGCGCAAGCCGATGCGATGACCGACGCGCTGCGGGCCGTCGCGCTCGTCTGCGCCGCGTGTGCGTTCGCCGGAGCGGGGCTTGCGATGGCCACCATCCAGCCGCTGAAACGGCCGGCGGTGGCGCGCCCGGAGTGAGATACGAAGCTCAGTGGTGAACAGGCCGCACCGGGCTCCCCGTCGGCCGGATCACCGCGGCCGCTCGCGCCTCGATTCTTGCCGCCGACGAAGTCGGTTGATGTGGCGCGCTGTCGTACCCGTTCATTTGTTCATCGATGACGAAATCCGCGACCCTCATCGCGTCCATCGCGTTGCCGTCCACGTCGTTCCACTCGCGAATCGCGCGATTGACCTTGGTTAGCGCGGTGACAGCAAGCAGTATGGCGTCGGTCTCGGTGATCTTGCCTTCGAGATCATCTACGAGGTAGTCCGCAACACGTAGAGCCGCGCCGATCAGATTGCTGTCGTCGCTCAAGTCCGTCAGTACCGCATGAACCACTGCGAGGCAAGCATCTTTGCGTGCAAGTGCGATGTCTGTCATGGGGTTCTCCAGAGTCCAGGTGCAAACACAATTTATTCCGGGTGCTCCCTGCATGTCGAATGCGCCCACCGCGAAGCCGCCACCGCGTTGCCTTTACCAGCGCTGATGGACGTGCGGCGCGATATGGTGCTGATAGACATCCCGGACCCGTTGCATTACCTCGTCGGACAGCGGCGCGAGGCTCGCGGCCGAGACGTTCGACGCCGCCTGGGCCGCGTTTTTACTGCCCGGGATGATGACGGAGACGGCATCCTCCATCAGGATCCAGCGCAGAGCCAGCTGCGCCATGGAGGCGTTCACGGGTACGAGGCCGCGCAGTTCGTCGACCGCTTGCAACGCGACGTCGTAGGGCACGCCGGAGAACGTTTCACCGACGTCGAACGCCTCGCCATGCCGATTGAATGCACGATGGTCGTCTGATGCAAAAGTCGAATCCGCGGACATCTTGCCCGTGAGCATGCCGCTGGCCAGAGGCACTCGCGCGATGACCGCAACGTCTTTCTTTTGCGCTTGCCTGAAGAACAGATCGGATGGACGCTGACGGAACATGTTGTAGATGATCTGCACCGAAACCACGTTCGGATATTCGATCGCCTTGAGCGCTTCTTCCACCTTTTCGACCGACACGCCGTAGTAGCGGATCTTGCCGGCGGCGACGAAGTCGTCCATTGCGTCGAACACCTCGGGACGGTAGTAAACCTCCGTCGGCGGGCAATGCAGCTGGACCAGGTCGAGCGTTTCGACGCCGAGATTCGAGCGACTCCGGTCGATGAAAGCTTCGAGCTCGCGCTTGTTCAGATAGCCGCTGGTCACATGCGGGTCGAGTCGGCGCCCGAGCTTGGTGGCGACAATCGGACGTTCGCCGCCTCGTTGCCGCAGCACGTCGCGGATGATCCGTTCGGAGCGACCATCGCCGTAGACATCGGCCGTGTCGATGAACGTGACACCGTTATCGAGCGCGGCATTTAGCGCGGCCTTGGCGTCATCTTCCGCAACACTGCCCCACGAGCCGCCGATCGCCCATGCCCCAAAACCGATTTCCGACACATTCCAGCCGGTACGACCAAATTTTCTCGTCGAAAGCGTCATTTGGATGCTCATCCTCTATTTTTTTAGCGAAGTTGCGTCGCAGGTGGTTCATGACCCTTGCGGGAGCGCCGGCGACCTTTGTACATAGTGTAGCAAGCGGGCAGGGCCGTTGAAGTAGGGTATGCGTCCGGGCGGAATGATGATCGCCCGCGCGATGCGATGAAGTATGATTTCCACGGCATCGAAGCGGCCGCTCCGACAACAGGACGTGGAACCCGGATGAAGGTGGCGTAATGACAACCAATGCAGGTTCCGACGGCATTGCGAACGACGGGCTCGGCGGCACTCGCACGAGTGCACGGATTCCGGCCATCGCGCCATCGCGAACCGCGCTCGTCGTCATGCACTACCAGACCGACATTCTCGGACTCTTTCCGTCGGTCGCGCCCGCGTTGCTCGCCAATACGCGCAGGTTATGCGACGCGGCCCGGACCAAAGGCGTCAGCGTCTATTTCGCCAACCTCAGATTCAGTCCGGGCTATCCGGAAGTCAGCCCGTTGAACAGGAATGGGCAGGGAATCAAAAGTCTTGGCCTCTTCCTCGCAGACCGTACCGCGCCAGAGTTGGGCCAGCAGGCCAACGAACCGCTCGTCATCGCGCATCGTGCGAGCGTGTTCTTCGGCACCGATCTGGAGGCGAAGCTTTCCGGGCAAGGTATCGATTCGCTGATCATGGTCGGCATCGCGTCGACCGGAGTCGTGCTCTCCTCGGTCGCGTACGCCAGCGACGCGGACTTCCGCCTGTATACGGTGAAGGATTGCTGTTACGACCCGGACCAGGTGGTCCACGAGCATCTGTTTTCTACCGCATTCGATTCACGCACAACGGTGCTGTCACTGGCGGATGCGCTACTGCTGCTCGCATAGACCGATATCGCCAACTCGATTACTTCTTTCCCCGGCGTTCCGTTGGTTTCGCGACGAATAAACCCCGCTATCGCACCAGCGCTTTCGGGCCGCCCGGCGTGACCGCGTAACCGTCGGTGCATGCCGTATTCGGCGATCACGATGAGTGACTCTCCACATCGGCATGTGATTTGCTGGCTGATACTGGAAGAGAAACCAACCGGACGACAAATCGTGACGTCGAAAACAACGGGCATCGCCACGCTCCAGATGTTCGAAAGCGTCGTCATCCGCTTATACGACGGCGGCGTCCTGTCGCCGGCCGTGCTCGAACGTGTGATCGGCGCCTTCGCGCAAGCGGATGTCGACTGGCATGACACGGTGGAGGGCCGCTCCGTCGACGGTCGTTCACTGCACGAAATCGTCGCGCTGACGATGCTGCCGGGACAACCTGTCCGATCGGCATCGGCATCGTTCATGACCGTGATCGAACACATCACGAGCGTCGCGTCGGATACGGACGAGAAAGCAGCGCAGCCAAAAACCGCGCGACGCAAAAAAACCGCGCCGCCCGTGGATGAAACGGACGCGGAGTCGCAGTCCGAATCGCAAGAACTGCTTGCGCAATTGTCGGGCGACGGACGATCCAGCAAGCGCCGCCGCGCGACCGAACAGGATCGGCCGGCGAGTTCGCGCGGCTATAACCCGTTCGTCAACGCGCGGCCGCCGCGTTCGAAGAAGCCGTGACGCTGGTTGCCTTCGTCGACAGGAACGGTCGTTGGCATCGTCGTTCTGGTCGGCGACGAGCGGGGTGAGTTGCACTGACATCGTGAGGACGTTTCGCCGACGGGGCGTTGGCCCAACCCGATTTTCCCGCTGCCGTACACTATCCGCTGGCCGCATCGCCCCCTGCCCGCCAGCTCCAACCCATGCCCACTCCACTCAGTCCCGCCAACTGGCTAATCGCCCGCCGCGATGCCGAAACCGGCATCGAGAGCCTGCGCGCGCATTTCGGCGGCCACGCCTACGATCCGCACGATCACGACGACATGTTGATCGGCTATACCGAGCAGGGCGTGCAACGCTTCCAGTGTCATCGGTCGTTGCACACGAGCGTGCCGGGTCGCGCGATCCTGATCGAGCCCGGCGCGCTGCACGACGGTCACGCGCCAGAGGCGGCCGGCTTCACCTACGCGATGCTGTATCTGCCGCAAGCCTGGGTCGAACGCGCGGCGCGGCGGCTCGATCTGCCGGGACTGGCCGGCGTCGAGGCGGCGTTCGGCCGTACACTGGTCGACGACCGTGCGCTCGTCGATGCGATCGGCCGGGCCTTCGCCGCGATCTACGGCAACGAGGGCCGGCTCGCGCGCGACCAGACGCTCGATCGTCTGCTGCTGCAACTCGGCGCCCAGCTGCGCGATGCGCCGCTGAGCGGCGACCTCGCTGCGTCACCTGCGATCACGCGGGTGCGCGATCTGTTGCACGAACACATGGACGGCAATCTCGGGCTCGACGAACTCGCCGAAGTTGCCGGCATCGACCGGTTCAGGTTGACGCGTCTGTTTCAGCGCGCGTTCGGCACCTCGCCGCACGCGTATCTGGTGCGCTTGCGCCTGCGCGCCGCGCGGCGCCTGCTCGCGACCGGCCGCACGCCCGCGCAGGTCGCCGCCGAAGTCGGCTTCGCGGATCAGAGCCATCTCGGCCGCTGGTTTCGTCGGGCGTACCGCATGACGCCGGCGGCGTACCGGCAGATGTGCACAAACGTTCCAGACTGATCGCGCGGCATCGTCGATCATGAGCGGCTCAACGAGGAGTCGTCATGTTCGATACCAAAGTGGCGCTGATCGTGCGCAGCGATCTCGCGGTCTGGCAGAAGCTCAATGTGATCGCGTTTCTCGCGACCGGTGTCGCGGCCGCGGCGCCCGATGCGCTGGGCGAACCCTACGAGGATGCCGCCGGGCACCGCTACGGCCGCATGCTCGGCCAGCCGATGATGGTGTTCGCCGCCGACCGGTTCGGTCTGCAGGGCGCGCATCGGCAGGCGCTGTCGCGCGAGCTCCGAATCGTGCCGTATGTGCACGCGATGTTTTCGACGGGGCATGACGCGGCGAATCGCGCAGTCTTTCGCGCCGAGGACGCGGCGAATCTCGACCTCGTCGGTCTCGCACTGCACGGACCGAAGAAAGCCGTCGATAAGGCCGTGAAAGGTTTGGCCTTGCACGAATGAGTCAACGAGTGCGCGAGCCGCCCGATTGTCGACGGTACTCGCGCCGAAGCTCTAAAAGAAAAACGTTTGCCGCGCCGGACGCGAATTGCGCTAAAACAAAAAAGGCTTATTCGGCGAATGCACGGGGCATATCCAAAGGGCATAGATCAGAAAGGCACAAGTAACGTACCCCCTCAATAGCGGATCGTGCCGCCATCGTGGCAATGCGATTGCAAGTCTTTGTCGAGAAACGAATTGTCTGCGATTGCACCGGCGCGCTCGCCAACTCGTTTCAAATGGTTCTTTGCAAAAACGGCTTTCTACAGCACGTACATGCTCGCAAGAAAACCTTGCGTATACTTTTCATCCTGAATTTGACCTCAGTCAGAATTGAATGTGTTGATGTTACACTGCAAGCCGCTGGAGCCATTCTGGCAAGGGGCTTTGGTGTTTCCAGCTCAACTGTGGTTTGAAACGCGTCCACGACTTGTCGCTGGTGTCGTGCATGCGGCAGCCATTCACTGGACTTCTCCAACACCCTGCTGCGTTCCCGGATTCCTCAGGTACTAATACCGTGTACTCTCAAACGCAAATCGACCCGGTGATCAGCTTCCGCAACTCGCAGCGCGAGCACGTGCGTGGGACGATCATTAACCTCCAGAGAAAGTCTTTGGTCATGGAGGTCTATAACCCCTATTCCATCGTGCAGGTCAGCGAGGTGTTAAGCGAGCTGAGCGTGCGCATGGGCACCAAGAATGCCTATCTCGGCAAGGCGGTGGTGGTGAGTCTGGTGAACACCGGTCTGACCGCGGTGGTTTCGCTGGCACTCATCGACGAATGGCGCGAGCTTAGCGTTCTGCCCAATGAAGCGAAGTCGGTCGGCCGGGAAGCAGAACTCTTTATTAGCGACTGGGACGCGCGCTTCAATATCCGGCGCGACTATCAGATCGTCGTGAACGAGATGCGCGCGTTCCTGTCGGAAGTGTCGCGCTGGGTCGAGCAGGTCGACCTGACCGAGAGCTTGCCGAAGACCGAAGAAGGCAGGCTGCGCGAGGACCTGTTCTACGAGCTCGCCACGCCGATCATGCTCAAGATCAAGTTCTTCCTCGACCGCCTGGAGGAAGAGGCCGAGCGCGTCGAAGCCGAGACCGCGCCCGTGCATCGCACGTATGCGCAAGCGGCACTGCATCCGTTGCTGCTGCGCGCGCCATTCGTCTACCGCACGTTCACCAAGCCGCTCGGCTATGCCGGCGACTACGAGATGGTCAACCAGATCCTCAGCGATCCGCAGCAAGGTCCGACCACATACTTCCAGATCGTCAACACCGCGTTCCTGCAAGCGGCGGTCGCGACCGCGCACCGCAACCGCATCACGCTGCTGATCGACTTTCTGACGCGTCAGGCCGAAGCGGCGCGCGCTGCCGGCAGGCCGTTCCGCATCCTCAACGTCGGTTGCGGGCCCGCTTTCGAGATCCAGCGCTTCGTGCGCGAATATCCGCATCCGGAGCTGCTGTCGTTCGAGCTGGTCGACTTCAGCGAGGAAACGCTGGCGTTTACGAAGGACGCGATCGAAAGCTCGGCGAATGCCGCGGGCCATAAAGCCTCGGTGCAAATGGTGCATCAGTCGGTGCACGATCTGCTCAAGCGTAAAATTTCAACGGACCCCTCCGCGCGCGAATTCGACGCGGTGTACTGCGCGGGTCTGTTCGACTATCTGTCGGACAAGGTCTGCGCGCGCCTCTTGAGTTACTTCGCCGCTCGCACGCGAGTTGGTGGCCAGTTGCTGGTCACCAACGTCCATTCGGCGAATCCGGAGAAGTACGGGATGGAGCATCTGCTCGAGTGGTATCTGATCTATCGGAACGAGAGCGGCATGAGCTCGCTGCTTCCCGCCAACTCCACTGACCAGAAGCTCTACGTCGACGTGACCGGGGTGAATGTGTTCGCGGAAGCCACGATCCTCTGAAACCGTGTCGACATCCCTGTCCATGACAACCAGTCCCTTGCAAAGCGGCTATCAAACCGAGCTGGCCGACTTTCGCGTCACGTTCAGCCGGGGCGGCGCGTGCACGGCGATTGCGCTCGTGCTGCTCGGCGTGGGGCTGGATTACGCGCAGTATCCGCAGTATCAGACGTCGTTCGCGCTCGCGCGCCTGCTCGTGTCGTTGATGATCGGCGGTGTCATCGCCTTGCTCGACACCAGCATGGGGCGGCGGCTTACTCCATGGCTGACGCTGTCCTGGCTGCTGCTGCCGCAGGCGATGATTTCATGGATGATCTGGCGCACCGATGGTGTTCTGTCGCCCTACTACATGGGCCTGAATCTGGCCATCTTCGCGTCCGGCATTGCGTTGCCGTTCGGTCTTTGGCAAAACCTCGTGTTCGGCGTGCTGTCCTGCTTTCTGTATCTGCTGGCCTGCCTGTTGCCTCCGCATGACGGCGTGCCGCTCGGCACGATGACCGTCAATGTTCTGCTCCTTCTGTTCGCCGCTGCGGCAAGTGCCGTCTACACGTTTTTCAACGAACGCGTGCGCTTCATGCTGTTTCGCCTGAAGGCCGAAGTGTCCGAGAAAAACGCGGAGGTCTCCGCGAAGAACGCCGAACTCGAAGTGATCAATCGGCAGTTGCTCGACATCAAGGGCCAACTGCTGCAGCAGGAAAAAATGGCGGCGATCGGTACGCTCGCGGCCGGCCTGCTGCATGAAGTGAACAACCCGGTGAACTTTTGTCTGATGGCAATCGAGGTTGCGCTGGAAGAGCCGATCTCGAAGAAGGAGCCGACGCTGCAGGAATGTCTGGTCGATGCGCGGCAGGGCATGCAGCGGATCCAGCACATCGTGTCGGACCTGAAGACGTTCGCGTATCGCAAGCCCGGCGCCGAGGCGGAGCTGGGCACGCCGTTCCTGTTCGAAAAGGCGCTCGATTCGGCGATCCGGCTCGTCGGGCATGAATTGCGCGGCGTCACCGTCACGCGCGAACTGCCCGCGGATACGCTGGTGCAGGGCGACGAGGCGGCCATCATCGGCGTGCTGATCAACCTGCTGTCGAATGCGGTGCTGGCGATGCGCAAGGCGGCCACGCCCGCGCCGGCGATTCACGTCGACGTCAGATGGACCGAAGACCGCCTGCATGTGACGGTAAAAGACAACGGGCCGGGCATCGCGCCGGAGCATCTCGCGCGCGTGTTCGAGCCATTTTTTACCACCCGCGAAGTGGGACAAGGCCTGGGCCTCGGGCTGTCGATCAGCTATGCGGTGATCGAGCGTCATGGCGGCCTGCTGTTTGCTGAGAGCGAGCAGGGAAGTTGGGCGTCGTTCAGTTTCGATCTGTCGCCCGCACCCTGAGAAACACCATGAATGACATCCGACAGACACAGCCCACTCTTCTCTACGTCGATGACGAAGAGTTGGCCTGCAAATATTTCGCGCGCACCGTAGGTGCCGATTACGAGGTCCTGCTCGCGACGAGCAGCGATGAGGCGATCGCTATCCTCGAGCAGGACAACGCCCGCATCGCGGTGCTGGTCACGGACTTCCGCATGCCGGGGCGTGACGGTGGCGAACTGCTGCGCCAGGTGGCGCTGGAATATCCGCACATCGTGCGGATTCTGGTCACTGCTTATGCAGACGTCGAGATGTTATTGCGGACGGTCAACACCGGCGAGGTGTTCCGCATCCTCGAAAAGCCGCTGAAGCCGGCGGCAGTGCGCGATACGCTACAACTTGCGTTCGATCGTTACCACGAACGCGCGATGCAGAATCAGCGCCTGATCGCCATCGACGAAACCCTGGCGTTCATCGCGCACGAACTGAACACGCCGCTCGCGGCGATCGCGTTGAACGCGCACAGCATCGAAGACCGCATCGACGCGGAGCGCGATGCGGAAGGCGAAATTCTCGGCGCCGCGAAATCGATGCGCGAGAGCGCGCAGTACTGCATGGCGGTGGTGTCGTCCTTCTGGCGCTCGGTCCACAACGGGCGGCGCCGGCAACTGGAGGGCGACGAGGCGCGCATCGAGAGTACCGCGCATGGGCTGATCTCGGCGTTGCTCGATACGTATCCGTTTACGACCGCGCAGCGCTCGTGGGTGCAGGTCGACGTCGACAGCGACTTTGCCGTGCTCACGCAACCGAATTGCGTGGCGCTCGTGCTGTCGTCGCTGTTGTCCAACGCGTTGCGCGCGCTCGCGGATGTGTCGTCGCCGTCGGTACGCTTTACCGTGACAACGGAACCCCACCCGAGCATCGGCATCTGCGACAACGGGCCGGGAATTCCGCCCGAGATCAAAGACCGCCTGTTGACGGACCCAATTACAACGCACGCGAAATCCGGGGGGAACGGCTTGGGCCTGATTCTATGCAACCGTGTCATGCAGTCCTGTGGCGGCGGACTCAGGATCGAGTCCACGTCGTGGGGAGGCACCACCGTAGTGCTGGATTTCCCCCATATCAAAGGTCAAACGCACAGGAGTTGTTGATGAACGAAGCAAAAGCCACAGAGGAGTTGGCGCCGGCGATCATCTTCGTCGATGACGAAGCTACCGCGGTAAAGTACTTCCAGCGCGCCATCGGAAGCCTGGCGCCGGTCCTGACCGGCGGCTCGGTGGAAGAGGGCAAGGCGCTGCTCGACGAGCACGGCGACAGGGTGGGGGTGCTGGTCTCCGACCAGCGTATGCCGGGCGAGTTCGGCAACGAGCTGCTGCGCTATGCGAGCGAGCGCTTTCCGCATGTCGTGCGGATTCTGACCACCGCGTATTCGGAAATCGATCAGACCGTCGCGGCCGTCAACCTCGGTCACATCCATCGCTACATCAAGAAGCCTTGGGACATCACGGCGCTGCGCATGGAGCTGAAGCAGGCGCTCGAGCTTGCCGAGCTGCGCAAGGAGCGCGACACGCTGGTGCGCGAGAAGCTGGGCGTGCTGCAAAAGCAGGTGGTCGCCACTCGCATCGGTCTGTTGCGTTCGCTCTCGGCCACGCTGATCGGGCCCGAGCGCTTTCAGCCGGTCGAGACGTATCTCGCCGCAGCGGTACTCGCCGACGTGCCGAACTCCGAGCCGGACTGGCTGCTGCAGGACTACTCCGATCTGATCGCGGCCGAGAGTGCCCGCAGCGGCGCGTTCGGTCATACGGTGGCCGCGCACCTCGCCACGCTGCGTAACCGTCACGGCAGCGCGAGCGCGACTGCGAGCGACGCACTGACGACGCTGGCCGGGGTATTTTCCGAGGCAGGCATCAATGTGCGCCGCGAAGGCGATGGTCTCATGTGCGACCAGCCGGCCACCCTCGCGGAGTTTCTCGCGGAGCCGGGCAACAACGCGGTGTCGAGCGGGCACGCGGTATGGCTGGCGAGCCTTCTGTGGCTCGACGGCAATGACGTTGCACTGCAGCCGGCTAGTGAAGGCGATGCGATCGCGTTCCGGCCGGCGCAGCGCGGTAGCGAGTTCGCCGCCGATCGCCTCGCCACGTGGATCGAGCAGTTCTGATGAGCTTGCTTCGAGGGCGCGGCGTCTGACGCGTCCTTCCTGCTACCGGCTTCGCGCTGCAGCCCCCCGCGGCTAGCAGCGCGACGCTGACTACGGCTCGCGCGAGCCGTTCGAATGTTTTTCCCCGTTCTCGGACAATCAGCACGCCCTCTTCATCTCGACAAGCGTTGCCTTTCAGGCCTGACTTCTCAAGCCTGATCGCGCGGCACAAACCTCCGCGTCCGAATCCACTTGGTAGCCACCCACTTGTCTCCCGAACGTAGCGGCGTGCTCGCATGCAACGAACTCGGATCGCACAGCCCAAAGCGGTTCCCATATTCGAAATAGAGCGCATGCCCGCGCTGCGGCGCGACCGACCAGCCAATCTGCGGAAACACCGTCTCACCGCCGCCTTCCGCATCTTTCAGATACATCAGCAGCGTGCCCATGCGCTGGCCGCTGCGCGCGATCGACTCGCGATTCGCTTCGTTGTTCGTCATCAGATAGTCGACGTGCGGCGTCGACTCCGCGCCTTCCTCATAGTGCAGCATTTGCAGGCCTTCGCCGTTCTCGACCGGGGTTGCCGTGAGTTCCGCGATGCGCGCCTCGATGCGCGCGATCAACGGCGTCTCGCCCAAACGGAAAAACATCCCGTGACTGCTGCGATGACCGGCGATCACATCGCGGCCGGTCACTGGATCGACGACGGCCGACCGGTCGAGCCGCGGCTGTGCGAGCGCGATCAGCTGCTCGCATTCATCGGCACTCAGGAAATTGGCGATGTGCACGGCGGCCGGTCGTTGCAGCCGCGACAGCACGCGCACCTTGCGCTCGCCGAGTTGGATCAGCGGACCGTCGGGCACGCGCAGCGGCTCGGGCTGGTAGCTGAGCGGTGCGCTGCCGACTTCGAGCTTGTCGCCGGGCAGCGCCATACCGTACAGGAACGCCGATGCGACCGCATCGACCATTGCCGACGCGAGCTCGGCCGCGTTGTCGCGGCTCACCAGTTCGTTGACGATCGCTTGGGGCGCGACGCCGCGCGAAAGGTTGGCGGCGATCCAGTCGCGGACTTCGGCTGGGAAATTGACGGTGATGGACATCGGGGTGAGGTTGTGGGGTCGTGACAGTCGCGGCGCGCGCGACGCTGGCTCGCGATGATAGCGGACGATTGTGACGACTCTGGACGCACGGCCCGGTTGTCAGTTGGCTGTCGTCTGTTACCGCATATTGCGATGTCCCACCGCGCCCATAACTCGGCCCATGCGGGTGTCCGCCCCCACGTGCCGCCCGATCGATGCCCCTGACTCTTTCACCGGCCAACATGTTGCACCCCTGTAACTCAAGGCCGGCGCAAGCCGGTTACATTCACGCATGCCCGTATTCAAGCCCTTGCCCACTTCCTTACATCTTCATAACAAAACGTCCGGAGGCCTTCGACTGATGACAACGCGCGGGAACCATGGCAATTTTGCGCAGTCCCGTCGGCGGACGAGCTTCCAACCGAGTATCAGCACCAAAATCCGTTCCCGGAGATCAACATGAGCGAAACCGTGTCCCCGCCGCCAAAGCGCTCCCGACGCGGGCTCATCATCTTCGCGGTTGTCGTGCTCGTGCTGGTCGGGCTCGTCGCGGTTCATCTGCTGACGCGCAAGAAGCCGGTGCGCGAGAACGCGGCGATCGTCGTCACCGTCGCGCAGGCGACGCTCGGTTCGATGCCGGTCACGCTGAGCGAGCTCGGCACCGTCACGCCGACCGCAACCGTGACCGTGCTGCCGCAGCTGAGCGGCTATCTGACCGAAGTCGGCTATCACGAAGGCCAGGAGGTGCAAAAAGGCCAGTTCCTCGCGCAGATCGATCCGCGCCAGTATCAGATCAGCAAGCAGCAGGCGGAAGCGACGCTCGCGAAAGACCGCGCGTCGCTCGCGCAGGCGCGCGCCGATCTCGAGCGCTATACGCAGTTGAACGAACGCAAGTCGATCGCGCAGCAAACCTTCGCGGATCAGCAATTCCTCGTGCAGCAGGACGAAGCGGCGGTGAAGGTCGACCTCGCCAACATCGCCCAATTCGATCTCGACCTCGCCTATTGCCGCATCACCGCGCCGATCGCGGGCAAGGTCGGCTTGCGGCTCGTCGATCCGGGCAACTACGTGACCGCGTCGTCGTCGACGGGCATCGTCGTCATCACGACCGTGAAGCCGACCACGGTGCAGTTCACGGTGCCGCAGGATTCGCTCGCGTCGATCGTGCAGCGTCTCGCCACCGGCGCGAAGCTGCCGGTCACCGCGTATTCGAGCGATAACTCGCGCGAGATCGCGACCGGCACGCTGTACGCGGTCAGCAACCAGATGGCGACCGCGACCGGCACCGTCACCTTGCGCGCGACCTTCGCGAACGACGACGAAACGCTGTTCCCGAACGAGTTCGTCAACGTGAAGCTGCTCGTCGACACGATGCAGAACGCGGTTCTCGTGCCGACCGCCGCGGTACAGTCCGGCGCGCCGGGCGACTTCGTCTATCTGGTCAATCCGGACAGCACGGTGTCCGTGCACAAGGTCAAGCTCGGGCCGAGCGACGGCAAGAATACGGTGATCGTGTCGGGACTCGCGGCCGGCAACCAGGTCGTGACGGACGGCACGGATCGTCTGAACGACGGCGCGAAGATCCAGCCGGCGCATCCGAAGTCCGCCGCCGCGGCGAGCGGCACGTCCGCCACCGGCACGTCCGCCGCCGGCCCGAAGGCGCCCGCTGCCGCGTCCGAAGCCGCGCCGGCGTCGAGCGCGGCGGTATCGCCTGCGCCGGCCGCGTCCGAAGCCGCCTCGTCGTAACGGACCCCCGCGCCGATGAACATTTCCCGCCTGTTCATTCTTCGCCCGGTCGCGACGCTGCTGTTGATGATCGCGCTCGTGCTCGTCGGTCTGATCGCGATGCGCGTGCTGCCGGTGTCGTCGCTGCCGAACGTCGACTATCCGACGATTCAGGTGCAGACCTTTTATCCGGGCGCGAGCCCGACCGTGATGGCGACCACCGTGACCGCGCCGCTCGAGGTGCAGCTCGGCGAGATTCCGGGCCTGCAGCAGATGACCTCGTACAGTTCGGACGGGGCGTCGGTGATCACGCTGCAGTTCGATCTGTCGCTGAACCTCGACATCGCCGAGCAGAACGTGCAGCAGGCGATCAACGCGGCGAACAGCTTTCTGCCGTCGGGCTTGCCGGCACCGCCGACCTACGCAAAGGTCAATCCCGCCGACCAGCCCATTCTGACGCTCGCGGTCACCTCGAAGTCGATGTCGCTGACGCAACTGGAGGACGACGCGAACAACCGCCTCGGCACGAAGATCTCGGAAGTGGCGGGCGTCGGCGTCGTGACGACGAGCGGCGGCAACGTGCCCGCGATCCGGGTCGAAGCCGACCCGCACAAGCTCGCCGCCTACGGTCTGAACATCGACGATCTGCGCACGCTGCTGAGCTATGTGAACGTGAGCCAGCCGAAGGGCAATTTCGACGGCCCCGATCTCGACTACACGATCAACGGCAATGATCAGATCACCGATCCGAAGGACTACCTCGACACCGTAATCGCCTACCAGAACGGCTCGCCCGTATTCATGCGCGACGTCGCGCGCGTGAGCCAGGCCGCCCAGGACGTCGAGCGCGGCGCCTGGTACAACGGCTCGCCCGCAATCGTGCTGAACGTGCAGCGCCAGCCGGGCGCGAACGTGATCCAGACGGTCAACCAGATCATGAAGGAGCTGCCGCAGCTCGAATCGACGCTGCCGGCCGGCATGAAAGTGACCGTGGTGTCGGACAGTACCGGCGTGATCCGCGCGTCGGTCGGGGACGCCGCGTTCGAACTGATTCTCGCGATCGTGCTGGTCGTCGCGGTGATCTTCGTGTTCCTGCGCAACGTGCCCGCCACGCTGATTCCGAGCATCTCGGTGCCGGTCTCGCTGATCGGCACGCTCGCGGTGATGTACCAGCTCAACTACTCGATCGACAACCTGTCGCTGATGGCGTTGATCATCGCGACCGGCTTCGTGGTCGACGACTCGATCGTGATGATCGAGAACATCGTGCGCTATCTGGAAGAGGGCATGTCACCGCTCGAAGCCGCTCTCGAAGGCGCGGGGCAGATCGGCTTCACGATCCTGTCGCTGACTGTTTCGCTGATCGCGGTGCTGATTCCGCTGTTGTTCATGGGCGGCGTGATCGGGCGGCTGTTCAGCGAGTTCGCGGTGACGCTCGCGGTCACGATCGTGATTTCGGCGGTCGTGTCGCTGACGGTGGTGCCGATGCTGTGCGCGCGAATGCTGCGCGCGCAGGCCGAGCGCCATCCGAGCCGCTTCGAGCGCATCAGCGAGGGCCTGTTCGACAAGACGCTCGCCGCCTACGAGCGCGGCCTGCGCTGGGTGCTCGATCATCAGACGCTGACGCTGATGGTCGCGATCGCCACCGTGGTGCTGACCGGCATCCTGTATGTGGTGATTCCGAAGGGACTGTTTCCGGTGCAGGACGTCGGCGTGATCCAGGGCATCAGCGTCGCCGACAACTCGGTGTCGTACGCGGCGATGGTGCAGCGCCAGAGCGCGCTCGCCGATGCGATCCTGAAAGACCCGGACGTGGTCTCGCTGACGTCGTACGTCGGGATCGACGGCACGAATGCGACACTGAACAACGGTCGCTTCCTGATCAATCTGCGCGAGCGCGACCAGCGCTCGGACAATGCCCAGGAAATCGCGCGCCGGCTCGCGCAGGAAGTCGCGCACGTGCCCGGCGTGAAGCTGTTCATGCAGCCCGAGCAGGATCTGACGCTCGACACGACCGTGTCGCCGAACCAGTACAGCTTCGTGCTGCGAGGGCCGAGCCAGCAGGCTTTCCAGAAGTACGTGCCGGAACTCGTCGCGCGCCTGAAGCAGATTCCGTCGCTGTCGGACGTGCAGAGCGATCTCAATAGCGACGGCCTCAGCGTGAACGTCGAAGTGAACCGGCAACTGGCCGCGCGCTTCGGCATCACGCCCGCGACGATCGACAATGCGCTGTACGACGCGCTCGGCCAGCGCATCGTATCGACGATCTTCGAGCAGTCGGCCCAGTACCGCGTAATTCTGGTCGCGAAGCCGGAAACGATGCCGACCGTGCAGTCGATCGGCAATCTGTATCTGCCGAGCCAGACCAGCAGCACCGGTCAGGTGCCGCTTTCCGGCATCGCGAAGATCCAGATCGCGAAGGCGCCGCTCGTGATCAGCCATCTCGCGCAGTTTCCGTCGGTGACGGTGTCGTTCAATCTCGCGAAGGGCGCATCGCTGAGCACCGCGGTCAAGGAGATTCACCAGGCCGAGCAGTCGATCGACCTGCCGCCGTCGATCACGTCGTCGCTGCAAGGCGCGACCGCGGCGTTCGAGGATTCGCTCTCCAGCGAGGTCTATCTGCTGATCGCGGCGCTCGTTGCCGTGTATATCGTGCTCGGCGTGCTGTACGAGAGCTTCATCCATCCGGTCACGATCCTGTCGACGCTGCCGTCGGCCGGTATCGGCGCGCTGCTCTCGCTGATGCTCGCGGGTATGGATCTCGACGTGATCGGCATCATCGGCATCGTGCTCCTGATCGGCATCGTCAAGAAGAACGCGATCATGATGGTCGACTTCGCGCTCGATGCCGAACGCAATCATGGCAAGGCGCCGCGCGATGCGATTTTCGAGGCGTCGCTGCTGCGTTTCCGGCCGATCCTGATGACGACGCTCGCCGCGATGCTCGGCGCACTGCCGATGCTGCTCGGCACCGGCACCGGTTCGGAACTGCGCCGGCCGCTCGGTCTCGCGATCATCGGCGGCCTGACGCTGAGCCAGGTGCTGACGCTGTTCACGACGCCGGTGATCTATCTGTTCTTCGACCGTATGGCCACGCGCGTGAACCGTTGGCGCGCCGAGCGCGCTAAGCGCAACGGCGGCGACGAGCCGGGCGGGCGCCCGCCGGAAGGCGGCGCGGAGGGCTCGCGGTGAACATCCCGGCGATCTTCATCCGACGGCCGGTCGCGACGACGCTGCTCGCAATCGCGATCCTGATCTCCGGCACGCTCGCGTATTTCCGCATGCCGGTCGCGCCGCTGCCGAACATCGCGTTTCCGGTGATCGTCGTGCAGGCCAACATGGCCGGCGCGAGCCCGAACATCATGGCGTCGACGGTGGCCGAGCCGCTCGAGCGGCGGCTCGCGACGATCGCCGACGTCGAGGAGCTGACCTCGATCAGCTACGCGGGCTCGTCGATGATCATCGTCGAGTTCGGCCTGAAGCGCGACATCAATGGCGCCGCGCGCGACGTCGAGGCGGCGATCCAGGCCGCGCGCGCCGATCTGCCCACCACCTTGCGCAGCAATCCGAGCTACCGTCAGTACAACCCGGCCGACGCGCCGATCATGGTGCTGTCGCTGACGTCGGACACGCTGACCAAAGCGCAGCTCTACGACTCCGCCGATTCGGTGATCCAGCAGCAGCTGTCGCAGGTGCAGGGCGTCGGCCAGATCACGCTCGGCGGCGGCGCGTTGCCGAGCGTGCGCGTCGAGTTGCAGCCGGGCAAGCTCAATAGCTATGGGATCGGCATGGAAGACGTGCGCGCGGCGATCAGTGCGGCCAATGCCGACAGCGCGAAGGGGCATATCGACGTCGGCGATCAGCGCTACGTGGTCACGTCGAACGATCAGATTACGCATGCAGCGCCGTATCGCGATCTGGTGGTCGCGTATCGAGACGGCGCGCCGGTGCAGTTGCGCGACGTCGCCCAGGTGCGCGACTCGAACGAAAACATCCGCAACGCGGGGCTCTTCAACGGCAAGTCGGCGATTCTCGTGATCGTCTATCCGATGCCGGGCAGCAACGTGGTCAGCACCGTGCGGCAGATACGCAACGTGCTGCCGGCGATCGAAGCGACGTTGCCGAGCAGCGTGCACGTCGATGTCGCGATCGATCGCTCGCAGTCGGTCACCTCGTCGGTCAGCGATACCGAGCGCACGCTGTTCATCGCGGTGCTGCTGGTGGTCGGGGTCGTATTCATCTTCCTGCAGTCGCCGCGCGCGACGCTGGTGCCGGCGGTCGCGTTGCCGCTGTCGATCGTCGGTACCTTTGGGCCGATGTATCTGCTCGGCTATAGCATCGACAATCTGTCGCTGATGGCGCTGACCATCGGCACCGGCTTCGTCGTCGACGACGCGGTCGTCGTGCTCGAAAACGTCGTGCGGTACATGGAGCAGGGGTTGAGTCCGAAAGAGGCCGCGCTGAAGGGCGCGGGCGAGGTCGGCTTCACGGTGATCTCGATGAGCCTGTCGCTGATAGCGGTGTTTCTGCCGATCATCCTGTTTCCGGGCATCGTCGGACTGATGTTCCATGAGTTCGCGATCACGCTGTCGATCGCGATCCTGATTTCGCTGGTGATCTCGTTGACGGTCACGCCCGCGATGTGCGCGTACGTGCTGAGCCGCGACAACGCAGGTCATTCGAAAGCGCGCTGGGCGCGGTGGATCGAGCGGCAGTTCGATCGCTTCAAGGACGTCTACGCACGCTCGTTGACGGCCGTGCTCGATCATTCGCTGCTGGTGATCCTGCTGCTGTTCGCGCTGCTGGTCGGCAACGTGTTCATGCTCAAACTCGTGCCTGCCACCTTCTTCCCCGAGCAGGACACCGGCATCGTGATCGGGCAGATCATCGCCGACCAGAGCATTTCGTTCACGGCGATGCAGAAGAAGCTCGCGCAGTTGCAGTCGATCGTGCAAAGGGATCCGGCGGTGCAGTCCGTCGCGGGCTTTACCGGCGGGCGCGCGCTCAATACCGCCAACGTGTTCATCGAGCTGAAGCCGCTGTCGCAGCGGCACGCAACGGCCACCCAGGTCGTCAACCGGCTGCGGCCGAAGCTCGACGAAGTGTCGGGCGCGCGGCTCTTTCTGCAGGCGCAGCAGGATTTGCGCATCGGCGGGCGGCAATCGGCGGCCGAGTACCAGTACACGCTGACGAGCGACGATTCCGCCGCGCTGTTTGCGTGGACGCCGAAGCTCGTCTCCGCGTTGTCGAAAGAGCGCGGGCGGCTGCTCGACGTGAACTCCGACTTGCAGCAGAACGGCCTGCAGACCTACCTGACGATCAATCGCGCGACCGCCGCGCGCTACGGTTTTGCGCCGAATCAGATCGACAACGTGCTGTACGACGCGTTCGGCCAGCGCACCGTGTCGACGATCTACAACCCGCTGAACCAGTACTTCGTCGTGATGGAGGTCGCGCCAGAGTACTGGCAGTATCCAGAGACGCTGAACCGGATCTATCTGAGCACGTCCGCCGGCAATCCGACCGGCACGGCCGCGACACAGATGCCGCACGGCACGGTATCGGCGACGACTACCGCGACCACGACCGGCACGTCGTCGAACACGAACTCGCGCAACTCGGACGCGCAGTCGAACGCGACCAACAACAGCATCGCCAACAGCAAGGGCGGCAGTTCGACCGGTAGCGCGGACAGCACGGCTGCCGAAACGATGGTGCCGCTTTCGGTGCTGACGACGTATAGGAACAGCCATACGTCGACGCAGGTGAACCACCAGAGCGGGCTCGTCGCCGCGACGATCTCGTTCAACCTGCCGGCCGGCGGGTCGCTGAGTCAGGCGGGCGCGGCGATCAACGAAGCGATCCGCGAGATTGGCATGCCCGCGAGCATCCACGGCTCGTTCGCAGGCGCGGCGGCGGCCTATTCGCAGTCGATGGGCGTGGTGCCGCTGCTGATTCTCGCGGCGCTCGGCGTCGTCTACATCGTGCTCGGCGTGCTGTACGAGAGCTCGATCCACCCGCTGACGATTCTGTCGACGCTGCCATCCGCGGGCATCGGCGCGACGCTCGCGCTGCTGATCTTCGGCACGCCGTTCTCGGTGATCGCGATGATCGGCATCATCCTGCTGATCGGTATCGTCAAGAAGAACGGCATCATGATGGTCGACGTCGCGATCCAGTTGCAGCGCCAGCAACAGATGCCCGCGCGCGACGCAATCCACGCGGCCGCGCTGATCCGTCTGCGGCCGATCATGATGACGACGTTCGCGGCCGTGCTCGGCGCGGTGCCGCTCGCGATCGGCATCGGCCAGGGCGGCTCGCTGCGCCAGCCGCTCGGTATCACGGTGATGGGCGGGCTGATCCTGAGCCAGATGTTTACGCTCTATACGACGCCGGTGATTTATCTGTATCTCGACCGTCTGCGTGCACGGCTGGTCAGATGGTCCGCGGGGCTGCGCTGGAACCGCGACGCGAAGCCGGGACAAGCGGATACGAAGGCATGACGATGAAGATTGCGACTGAACGAATGAGAGGGTCCCGCGCCGGGCTGCCGAGCATCGCGACGCTCGCCGTCGCGCTGCTGGCGCTCTTCAACGCCGGCTGCATGGTCGGCCCGGATTATCACCGGCCGCAGGTGAGCGTGGCCGCCACTTACTCCGAGTTGCCGGGCTGGACCCAGGCCGAGCCGAACGCGACCGGCCCGAAGGGCACATGGTGGAGCGCGTTCAACGATCCGTTGATCGACGAACTCGAACCGCTCGTCGCGGTGTCGAACCAGACCGTGCGCGTGGACTACGCGAACTACCAGCAAGCGCTCGCCGAAGTGCGCGCCGCGCACGCGGCCCTGTTTCCGACCATCGACGCCACCGGTTCGGCGACGCGCGAACGCGCGAGCGGCGGTTCGGTCAGTGCATCGGGAAGCTTCGTCAATGGTACGGCGGCGCGCATCGTCAATTCGGGTTCGCTGGAAGGCAACGTGAGCTGGGCGCCGGACCTGTGGGGCCAGGTGCGCCGCACCGTCGAGGAAAACGCCGCGAGCGCGCAGTCGAGCGAAGCGACGCTCGCGAATGCGACGCTCTCCGAGCAGGTCGCGCTCGCGACCGCGATCATCGAGCTGCGCACCAGCGACGCGAACATCGACCTGCTGCAGCAAACGGTCGTCGCGTATCAGCACTATCTCGACGTCGTCACCGAGCAGGATCACGCGGGCACGATTCCGCCAAGCGACGTGATCACCGCGCGCAGCCAGTTGAATACCGCGAAGTCCGATCTGATCGCGCTCGGCGTCGCGCGCGCGCAGAACGCGCATGCGATCGCGGTGCTGGTCGGCAAGAACCCGGAGGAACTGTCGATCACGCATAGCACCGCGATGCCGGCGCTGCCCTCGGTGCCGGTCGGCGTGCCGTCGACGCTGCTCGAACGCCGCCCCGACATCGCCGCAGCCGAGCGCAAGATGGCCGCGCAGAATGCGGCGATCGGCGTCGAGGTGGCCGCGTATTACCCGGACATCTCGCTGTCGGGCGCGGCCGGATTCACGCAGTCGCCGCTGTCCGGTCTGCTGAAGGCCGCGAACTACGTGTGGTCGCTCGGCGGCAGCGCGACCGAGACGCTGTTCGACGGCGGCCTGCGCAGCGCGGATGTCGACGCGGCAAAGGCGGCCTACGACGCGGCCGTTGCCAACTATCGCGGCACGGTGCTGGGCGCGTTCCAGAACGTCGAGGACGATCTGTCCGGCCTGCGCATTCTCGCCGAGCAGGCGCTCGTGCTCGAAACGGCGGTGCGCGACGCGGATCGTGGCGCGGAGATCGCGTTCAACGAATACCAGGCGGGCACCGTCGATTACACGACGGTCGCGATTGCGCAAGCGACGCAATTGACGACGCGGCAGACCGCGCTGAACGTGCAGGAATCGCGCTTGCTGCACGCGGCGTCGTTGTTTGGCGATCTGGGCGGCGGGTGGTCGACCGATGAGCTGCATGATCCGCGGCATCCGGCGGCGGCTTCTTCGGCTGCCTCGGCGCCTTCTTCGGCTTCCTCGCCTTCGGCTGCGTCTGCTTCATCGGCTACGTCATCGGCGACGTCTGCGGCTATCATGCCGGGCGCGCGGCAAGCGCAGCACGATCAAAACGACTAAGGACGAGCATTGGCCAAAGGCATCCACGGGCAAGACGTCAGCGACCCGGTATCGAGATCCGAAGACGACGCGCCACACCGCGCACCACCGCCGCGCGAAGTGACCTCGCTCGGCCTCTTTCTGATCTTCGCCCGCATCGGTCTGACGAGTTTCGGCGGCGGACTGAGCGGCTGGTTCATGCGCGAATTCGTGCACGACCGCCACTGGATGAGCGAAGACGAATTTCTCAACGGCCTCGCGTTGTCGCAGGCGCTGCCCGGTGTCAACGTGAAGAATCTGGCGATCTGGATCGGCTACCGGCTGCTCGGCTGGCGCGGCGCTGTAGCGGGATTTTCCGGCATCATTTTTCCGGCGGCCGTCGTGATCATTCTGCTCGGCGCGTTCTTCTCGGCGATCGCATCGTTTCCGCTCACGCATATCGCGCTCGCTGGCGCCGCGGCCGGCGCGATCGGGCTGTCGCTGTCGATGGCGATCACCGCCGCACGCCGGCTGCCGCGTCGCGTGTTTCCGTATCTGGTGCTGCTCGCGACGTTCGCGGCTGCGGCGGTGTTTCGCGTGTCGCTGGTTTGGACCGTGCTGATCGCCGGGGCGTTGAGCGTCGGCTATGAATACGTGCGCGAGGCGCGCCAGCCCTGATCGGCTTTTATCGCCGCTAGTCAAACTCCACAAAAGCTTCTGCCGTGTTCAGAACTCTTATCGCCCTGTTTTCGGTGTTCGCGCCGCTGTCGATCGTCACCGTCGGTGGCGGGCAGGGGATCATCCCCGAAGTGCAGCGGCAGGTCGTCGACGTGCATCACTGGATGACCCATGCGCAATTTCTCAGCGACTTCGCGATCGCGCGGCTCGCGCCCGGTCCTGGCTCGCTGCTCGCGACGCTGATTGGCTATCAGGTCGGCGGACTCGGTGGCGCGCTCGTCGCGACCGTCGCGCTATTCGGGCCGACTGCGTTTCTGATGTATGGCGTCGTGCACGTGTGGAACCGGCACGAAGGCGCGCGCTGGCTGAATGCGTTGCAGGCCGGGTTGCGGCCGGTGGCTGCCGGGTTGATTCTCGCGGCCGTCTATGTGCTGATCAAGGAGCTCGAAGGCGGGTGGATTGCATGGCTCACCGCGGCCATCGCGACCGTGCTCGTGATGACGACGCGTATCAATGCATTGGTGCTGATCGCGGGCGGCGCGGTTGTGTTTGTGCTGGCGCATTTTGCGGGGTTGCTGTAGCGCACGGAGCCATGGCTCTCCGTCGGGACAGCCTTCGCCACACACCTACTTACATCTCGCGAATTCGTCATTGGGGATTATTCGGGGGGCGTCGTCTTTGAAGCGTATATGAAAGAAAGCATCGCTATCGTTTAATGAGCGCGGTGCAAGGGCGCATCGCACTCCTACATGAGCAACCGCAATTCCTGCTCAAGTGCGTGCGTCGGCAATTTGTTCCGTATGAGGTCGCGCATAGGTCAGCTGCAATGCCGGGCTTACCGAAACATCGAAACGATTTACGAAGCTAGTGCAGGGTGCGATACAGCATTTCGAGGGTGCAAGCATGACCGCTTGGACGCGACGGGACATATTGCGCGCAACGGCTTTAGCCGTGACGGCGGCGGTATCGGTGAAAGTGTATGCCCAGCATGCAAACATGGGGCCGGTCAGGCCGCCGGTGCGCCTTACCGATGTTTCGGTACTCGACCAGACTGGCACGACCCGGCGGCTCGGAGAGTTGTTGCGTGACGGCGTCACTGCGGTGCAGACGATTTACACGGGTTGCAGTTCGGTTTGCCCGCTGCAGGGGGTGCTATTCGGCGCCGTTCAGGACCGGATGCTGCAAGCCCATACTCGCTTTCCAATCCGTTTGCTGTCGATTGGAATCGACCCATTCGGCGATGTACCGTCAGCGTTGCGTGAATGGCTCGCGCGTTTCAATGCCGGTCCCGCATGGCACGCGGTCACACTGGCTCCAGGTGACGTCGACCGGATACGAGCGGAACTGGCGGGGCGCGCATCGCTGCCGGGCAACATCGCCGATCATTCCACACAAGTCTATTGCTTCGATCACGACGCGATGTTGCGCTGGCGCAGCGCTGATCTTCCCCGAGTCGAAGAAGTTTGTGATGTTCTTGGCGTATTAGGAGTGTGAATGCGTTCGAATTGATTTGCCTGACCAGGAGCACCATTCAGATCACGTAACCCAAGGAAAGGGGGCGTCCCGATGAAACAAGATCGATTTCCGACAAGCAATTTCAAGTCATCCGAAACGGGCGCAAAAGCCTTGGCCCTGATAGTGCTCGGATCGATGTTAATTGTCACATGCGGGGATGTACCCGCGCAAACCGTGCGGCCGTCGCAGTGGTCTGCACCGATTTCCTTGTCACTGGTGCCGGTAGCGGCGGCTAATCTACCAAATGGAAAGGTGCTGGTCTGGTCGGCTGATAGTCCGCTGGATTTTACTGGCGGCGAAGTGAATTTGAACAGGCATCAGAACAATGGGGGCACCTATACCGCGATCTTTGATCCGGTGGCGGGAACGAGCACGCAGGTGTTCGTCACCAAGATCGGCCATGACATGTTCTGTCCGGGAATCGTAAATCTGCCGGACGGTGAAATTTTGGTGACGGGTGGATCGACCAGCGCAAAGGTTAGTGCTTTTAACCCCAACTCAGGACAGTGGACATCCCAGAAGCAGATGAACATCCCCCGCGCCTATCACGGTAGCGTGACGCTGAGCAACGGTGACGTGTTTGTACTGGGCGGCTCATGGAACGGCGGGCTAGGAGGCAAGAGCGGAGAAACGTGGAGCAATTCGGGCTGGCACGAGAATACTGCGGTAACCGCCAACTGGGGCGACCCTGATGTAACGAACGATGCCGTCGGAATATATCGTGCGGACAACCATATGTGGTTGTTCGCGGATTCCAACGGCCTGGTTTTCCACGCTGGACCGAGTCGCGCCATGCAATGGATTGACACCGCGGGCACCGGCAGCATATCAACGCCGGTAAATCGAGGGGCTGACAACGACGCGATGACCGGCAACGCAGTCATGTACGACGTCCGCAAAATCCTCGCGGTCGGTGGTTCCCCTAACTACGATAATGCCTACGCGACGTCGAACGCGACATTGATAGATATCAGCAGCGGAGCGGCGAACACGCGCACATTAGCTCCAATGAACTATCAGCGCGCGTTTGCCAACAGCGTTGCGTTACCGGACGGTGAAGTCGTCGTGGTTGGCGGTCAAACCTTTGCCGAACCTTTCTCTGACGACAATGCGGTTCTGACGCCAGAGATCTGGAGCCCCGCGACTGAAACGTTTACGCCAATTGCGGCCCAGGCTGTCCCACGCACTTATCACAGTATCGCGCTGCTTTTGCCGGACGGGCGCGTCTTAAGCGGTGGCGGGGGGTTGTGCGGGGGATGCTCGACCAACCACGCTAACGTCGAAATACTGACGCCGCCGTATCTTCTCAATGCGGACGGTTCGCCAGCGGCACGTCCCACGATCGTGTCGGCTCCCACGAATGCGAAACTCGGCTCGTCGATCTCCGTGAGCACCGACAGGGCGGTTAGTGCCTTCGCGCTGATGCGCCTATCGTCGGTAACCCATTCGCTCAACAACGAGCAGCGGCGCGTTCCACTCAACTTTCGCGCGAGCAGCGCTGGCCAGTATGTGTTGAATATTCCGGGTGATTCCGGAGTCGCCGTGCCCGGCTATTACATGCTTTTCGCTCTCGACGCGAACGGAGTACCGAGCGTCTCAAGCATCATTCGAATCCACTAATGACGCGCGCCTCAAACCGGGCCGTCTTCACGATACCCGTGATGACGGCCATATTTTTGGTGGCCGTCAATGCCGCGGCAAACGGCGCGGATTCAGATCAATCCCCAGACCTGGGATATCAGATTTTTAGCGGGCAGCGCGCGCTGGTAGCGCACTTACGCGATGACAGCCGCACGCTGCCGGACATTGCTGTGCGGTGTATCAATTGCCATGGCCATGCGGACAACGCCACGTCTTTTGCTCCTCCGTTGACGAGCCGGTACCTGCTCAGCGATACACGCCGTCGCGGCGGCCCACCGAGTCGTTACGACCTAAGCTCGTTCTGCCGGGTTTTGAATGTCGGCGTCGATCCGACAGGAATCGTTCTGAAAAAAGCCATGCCGCAATACACCTTAAGCGATACGGAATGCGCGGCGCTCTGGAGCTTCGTCACGGCCCAATAGCGCTTCGTCCGCTTGACGTGCTGCGCGGCCGAGGCGCGCGCCGAGTCTAACCTCCCGCATCCCACCCCACATTTTTTCGCCCCAATTGCTCTAGGACAATAATTTTCCGCCCCGTTTTTGCCTCACTATGGGAGATCAAGCAAGACGACACGACTTCAAACGGAGCCGGCGTCACCATAAACGGAGGAGCAGCGGTGATCGAGCAGTGGCGCGAGGCCGTGCGCGCGGTGCACGGCGTGGAATCGAAATACAAAAGGCTGGTCAAGGCGATTGCCGGCGACATCGAGAACACGTCGCTGCCGCCGGGCGCGCGCCTGCCGCCGCAGCGCGACGTCGCCGCCGAACTCGCGATCAGCGTGCAAACCGTGACCAACGCGTACAAGGAACTGGAGCGACAAGGCCTGATCCGCTGCGAGGTCGGGCGCGGCAGCTTCGTCGCGGCGCGCGTCACCGAAACGATGTCGAGCTACATGCTCGATACGGCCGAGCGTTCGGTGGTCGACTTTTCGATCGCGCGCATCATTCACACCTCCGAGCACGATGCGATGTGGCGCAAGGTCTGCGCGACGCTGTCGACGCTCGACGATCAGCCGTGGATTCGCGCGTTCCGGCCGATCGCGGGCTTCGAGCATCATCGCCAGGCGGGTATTGCATGGCTCGCGTCGCTCGGCATGCCGGCTTCGGCCGATACGCTGCTCGTCACGAACGGCGCCGCCCACGGCATTTTTCTCGCGCTCGCTTCGCTGGTGGGGCCGGGCGACACCGTGCTGTGCGAAAGCCTGACGGATCACGGCGTGATAGGTTCGGCCAACGTGCTCGGCTTCACGCTGAAGGGCCTCGAGATCGACGAGTACGGCATTCACCCCGAGCATTTCGAGGAGATGTGCGACAGCGAGCGCATCTCGGCGCTCGTCTGCACACCGACGCTGAACAATCCGACCGTCGCGTTGATGCCCGATTCGCGGCGTCGCGCGATTGCGAAAATCGCCGAACGCTATGGCGTATACGTGATCGAGGACGACGTGTACGGGCCGTTGCCGGCCAAACATTCCACGCCCATTTCGAGCCTGATTCCGGACCTTTCGTTCTACTGCACGAGTTTTACGAAGTCGGTGATGGCCGGCTTGCGCATCGGTTATATGACGACGCCGCGCCGGCTCGCGCTGCGCGCCGAGAGCGTGCTGCGCGTGAGCAGTTGGATGGCGACGCCGCCGATGGCCGAGGTCGCCACGCGCTGGGTTGTCGACGGCACGGCCGCGCGGCTCGTCGAAATTCAGCGCGAGCGGCTCGGGCGGCGTCAGTCGCAATTGCAGCAGACGCTCGGTAAATATGTCCTGGGCGCGCATCCGCAGGCGCTATCGGCGTGGCTGCGGGTGCCCGATCACTGGCGCACCGATCGGCTGGTGCGCGAACTGCGCAACCGCAACATCGCAGTCACGTCGCCCGATCCGTTTCTCGTGCGCGACGCCGACCGGCCCAACGCGGTGCGGGTTTGCGTCGGCGCCGAGGTCAGCGAAGACGCCTATAAAGCCGCGCTCGAAACGATGCGCGACGTGTTCGAGCAGTACCCGCAGGTGCACGATTTCACCTGATCGCGCCGGTGCGCGAATTGCGTAACGCTGACCGAAATGAACTAGGACAATAAAAATCCTTTTTTAGAACACTAGACTGGGCTGCATGGAAAAGCGATGCGGTCGCGAGTCACTGCGTTTATCTGCGATAACCGTGCCCGCATCGAATAGCGAATCGACCTCTTTGATGCAGGGCCTGGTGCATGTCCGTTCCATCGTCAACCGATCTTTCGTTAGCCGACATTTACCGCGCGCGCAGCCGTATCGACGCTCGCGTATGCCGTACGCCGCTCGTCGAATCGCCGAGCCTGTCGGCGCACGCGGGCACGCCGGTTTATCTGAAGCTCGAAACCGTGCAGCCGACCGGCAGCTTCAAGCTGCGCGGCGCGACTAATGCGCTGGCGCAGTTGGCCGAGCAGGGCTGTACTCGCGTGGTGACCGCATCGACCGGTAATCATGGCCGCGCGCTCGCGCATGCGGCACGCGCGCTCGGTATGGACGCGACCGTGTGTCTGTCGCGCCTCGTGCCCGCCAACAAGGTCGACGCGGTGCGGGCGCTCGGCGCGCACGTGCGCATTACCGGCCAAAGTCAGGACGAGGCCGAGCACGAAGCATTGCGGCTCGCGCGCGAAGAAGCCTATGCGTACGTGCCGCCATTCGACGATCCGCGCGTGATCGCCGGACAGGGGACGATCGGGCTCGAAATCGTCGAGGCCTTGCCGGATGTCGCGAACATCGTCGTGCCGTTGTCGGGCGGCGGGCTGTTTGCCGGCATCGCGCTCGCGGCGAAAAGCACCAATCCCACGATCGGCTTGACCGGCGCCACGATGGCGCGCGGCGCCGCGATGCATGCGAGTCTCGCGGTCGGACGGCCGGTGCTGGTCGAGGAAGTCGACACGCTCGCCGATTCGCTCGGCGGTGGCATCGGACTCGAAAACCGCTATACATATGCGCTGACGCGCGATCTGATCGACGAGACCGTGCTGCTCGACGAGGCGTCGATCGCGCGCGGCATCGCGCATGCGTATCGGCAGGAACGGCTCGTCGTCGAAGGCGCGGCGGCGGTGGGGATTGCCGCGGTGCTCGATCGCGCGCTGCCCGCCGAGCGCATCGCGCGCGGGCCACTCGTGCTGGTCGTGACGGGCGCGAACATCGATATGAATCTGCATCGGCGGATCATCGGCAACGAATCCTCGCAAGCCGCGCCGTCACCGAACTCACACACCCCATCATGACCTTGATCACGCTCCTTGGCGAAGCCGAGCTTCGCAAACTCGTGCCGCTCGATCTCGCGGCCATCGATCAGATCGAAGCCGCCTTTGTCGCGCTCGCGACCGAGGCGGTCGCGATGCCGCCGATCCTGCGGCTCGATCTGCCCGCGCATAACGGCGAAGTCGACGTGAAGACCGCGTGGCTGCCGCGCCTCGACAGCTTCGCGATCAAGGTCAGTCCAGGCTTCTTCGACAACCCGTCGCTCGGTCTGCCGAGCCTGAATGGTCTGATGCTGGTGTTGTCGGCGAAGACCGGGCTGACCGAAGCGGTGCTGCTCGACAACGGCTATCTGACCGCGATACGCACGGCGGCCGCCGGCGCGGTCGCGGCGCGCTGGCTCGCGAAAGCGCGCGCGCCGCAGGTCGCGGTGATCGGCGCGGGCGAGCAGGCGCGTCTGCAACTGCGGGCCTTGATGCTGGTGCGCCGCGTCGAACACGTGCGCGTCTGGGCGCGCGACGCGGCGAGCGCGCTGCGTTTCTCCGCGGAAGTGAACGACACGCTCGGCGTGCGATGCGATGTCGCGGCCAGCGTTCATGACGCGCTCGCCGAAGCGGACGTCGCGATTACCACCACGCCGAGCCGCACGCCGTTGATCGAAGCCGCCGATCTGCATCCGGGCCTGCACATCACCGCGATGGGTTCGGACGCCGAGCACAAGAACGAAATCGCGCCGGCCGCGCTGGCGGCGGCGCGCTACGTATGCGACCGCGCGCAGCAAACGCGCGTGCTCGGCGAACTGCATCACGCGCTCGCCGCGGGCACGATGCGTGACGATGCGGCGATCGTCGAATTGGGCCAGGTGATCGCGAAACAGGCCGCGGGCCGCACGAGCGACGCCGACGTGACGATCTGCGATCTGACCGGAACCGGCGCGCAGGACACCGCTATCGCTGCGCTCGCGTTGCAGCGCGCGCGTGCCGCGAAGGCGGGAACGACATTTGGCAACGACGCGCCGCTTAAATGACGCGCGATGAACGGCAATACGCCGCGCAAGCGGCTCACGAAGGAGTAGTACAGATGCGGGCATCCCCGATTCAACCGACGGTCGATTTCAATGCCGACGGCGAACAGCATGGTTTCCTGAAGCTGCCTCATTCGCACGACGTCTCGGCATGGGGCGCGGAGATGATCCCCATCACCGTGATCCGCAACGGCGAGGGACCGACCGCGCTGCTAACGGGCGGCAATCACGGTGACGAATACGAGGGGCCGATTGCGCTGTCGAAGCTCGCCGCCACGTTGAAGGCGAGTGACGTACGCGGGCGCGTGATCATCGTGCCGTTCATGAACTTTCCGGCGTTTCGCGCGGGCACGCGCACGTCGCCGATCGATCACGGCAATCTGAATCGCAGCTTTCCGGGCAAGCCGGACGGCACCGTGACCGAGAAGATCGCCGATTATTTTCAGCGCTATCTGCTGCCGCTCGCCGACTATGTGCTCGATCTGCATGCGGGTGGCCGCACGCTCGACTTCGTGCCGTTCGCCGCGATTCACGTGCTGCCCGACGCGACCCAGCAGGCGCGCTGCGAGGCAGCGATGCGCGCATTCGGCGCGCCGTACTCGATGCGGATGCTAGAACTCGATAGCGTCGGCCTCTACGACACGGCCGTCGAGGAAGCGGGCAAAGTGTTCGTGTCGACCGAGCTTGGCGGTGGTGGCACGGCAACCGTGCACAGCGTCGCGATTACGGAGCGCGGTGTGCGCGGCTTTCTGCAATATGCGGGAATCATCAGGCAAGACGAAGCAATGGGTCGCTCGAGCGCGAGCGCGCCGCGCACGACGACGCTGCTCGATATGCCCGACGGCACCTGCTACACGACGAGCGAGCACGATGGCCTGCTCGAACTGTGCAAGGACCTCGGCGACATGGTCGACGGCGGCGAGGTGATCGCGCGGATCTACGACGCGAAGCGCACCGGCGCCGCGCCGATCGAATATCGCGCGCGACGCGGCGGCATGCTGGCCGCGCGGCATTTTCCGGGGCTCGTGCGGATCGGCGACACGGTTGCGGTGGTGGCCGACGTGCTCGAACGGGGCATACCGGTAACGGTCTGAACGCGCGATGAAATTCGACCGCTACGATCTCGCGATTTTGCGCATTCTCGCGCGCGATGGACGCATCACGAAGTCGCGCCTCGCCGAAGAAATCAATCTGTCGATTTCGCCGGCATGGGAGCGCGTGAAGCGCCTCGAAGAAGAGGGCGTGATTCGCGGGTATCGCGCGGATATCGATTGGGTGCGCGCGTTCAAAGGCAGCCGCGTGGTGGTCGAGGTCACGCTCGCGCGCCATACCGCACCGGACATGCGGCGCTTCGAGGAGCGCATCGCGGCCGCGCCCGAAGTCGCGCAATGCCTCGCGACGGGTGGCGGTGTCGACTATGTGATGCACGTGCTGTCGCGCGATATCGACCACTATCAGCGCTTCATCGATACGTTGCTGACCGACGAATTGGGCATCGAAAAGTACTTCACGTATATCGTCACGAAGGTGGTGAAAAGCGGGGCCGAAGGCTTGCCAGAATGGGCGGAACAATCGATTGGCGAGAACGGCTGAGTGGCGCGCTACATGCGGTCGAAGTACGGCGAAAAGCCGCACCCGAAAAAACGATAACCATGCGGCGAATTGCAGAAAAAACGTAGCCCTCGACAAGCGACAACAAAAAAAACCGCAGTGCCGCCGGACCTACAGTGATAGCAGACATCGCACACAGGAGGTCGTCATGTTGCTGGGTCATCCGGTCCTATTCAAATCGCTGTGCTATGTGGATGGACGTTGGGTTCATAGCGCGAGCGCCGCGAGCGTCGCGGTGCAGAACCCCGCGAATCAGGAAGTGCTCGGCCATGTGCCGATGCTCGACGCGGCGCAGATCACCGCCGCGGTCGATGCCGCGCAGCGCGCGTTCGACACGTGGCGCGGGGTGCCGGTCGCCAAACGTTCGGCGCTGCTGTTGCGCTGGCATGAACTGATTCTGCGTCATCAGCAGGATCTCGCCGCGATTCTGTCGCTCGAACAGGGCAAGCCGCTTGCTGAAGCACGCGGCGAAATTGCGTATGGCGCGAGCTTCGTCGAATGGTTCGCGCATGAGGTGCGGCGCCTGAATGGGCGCACGATTCCGACGCATATCGATGGCGCTCATCTGGGCACGATCATCGAGCCGGTCGGCGTGGCCGCGCTGATCACGCCGTGGAATTTCCCGTGCGCAATGCTCACCCGCAAGGCCGCCGCCGCGCTCGCCGCCGGTTGCACGGTGGTCGCGAAGCCCGCGCACGAGACGCCGTTCTCCGCGCTCGCGCTCGCGCAACTCGCCGAAGAAGCGGGCTTTCCGGCCGGCGTGTTCAACGTCGTGCTCGGCGAGCCGCAAATGGCGATGGAAACGCTGGTTTCAGATAGCCGCGTGCGCTCGGTCAGCTTCACCGGCTCGACGCGTGTCGGCGCGCTGGTGATGCAAACGGCCGCACGGGCAGGCATCAAGAAGACCGCGCTCGAACTGGGCGGCAACGCGCCTTTCATCGTGACCGAAGATGTGGACCTCGAACAGGCCGTGCGCGTCGCGGTCGCGGCGAAGTTCCAGACCTCGGGCCAGGACTGCTGCGCGGCAAACCGGATCTTCGTCGCGCGTTCGTTGTATGAAGCGTTCGTCGCGCGATATAGCGATGCCGTGAAGGCGTTGAAAGTGGGCGGCGCATTCGACCCGAACGTGGACGTCGGCCCGCTGATGCACCAGGCCGCGTTCGACACGACCGTGCAGCGCGTCGCCGACGCGCGTGAGAAGGGTGCGCGCGTCACGGTAGGCGGCGCGGCGCACGAGCGCGGCGGCTGGTTCTTCGAGCCGACCGTGGTCGCCGATGCGGCGCCCGGCATGCGCATTTACGACGAAGAAAATTTCGCGCCGATCTCGGCGGTCACGCCGTTCGATTCGCTTGACGAAGTGGTCGAACGCGCGAACGACACCGAGTATGGACTCGCCGCCTACGTGTGCGCGAAAGATCTGAACACCGTGTTTCAACTGATCCGCCGACTCGACTTCGCGATGGTGTCCATCAACGGCGCGAAGTTCACCGGCGCGCCGATTCCGTTCGGCGGCATCAAGTCGTCGGGGCTTGGACGTGAAGGCGGCGTCGAAGGCTTCGAGCCGTTCGTCGAGACACGTTATTTCTGCCTTGGCCAGCTTGGCTTGCCGGTCAGCGACAGCGCCCCCGCTCGTGCCGCTGCACCTGCGATGGCGACGGACGCAACGGCCTGAACCTACCGATTCATTCATCCAGACATCACACGAAGGAGCGACCCATGACTCAATTCGATCAACTGCTGAGCGCCGATCGCGCGCACTTCATGCATCCGTCGACGCACGCGCACGATCACGCGAGCGGCGCGCTGCCGGGCCGGATCGTGACCGGCGCGAAAGGCATCCGTATCGAAGACCATCAAGGCAAGTCTTTTATCGATGCGTTTGCCGGTCTTTACTGCGTGAACATCGGCTACGGCCGCACCGAAGTGGCCGAGGCGATTTACGAGCAGGCGAAGAAGCTCGCGTATTACCACACGTATGTCGGCCACTCCACCGATACGATCATCGAGCTGTCGTCGCGCATCATCGACTGGTCGCCGCAGGGCATGAAGAAGGTGTACTACGGCATGTCCGGTTCGGACGCGAACGAAACGCAGATCAAGCTCGTCTGGTACTACAACAATGTGAAGGGCCGCCCGAACAAGAAGAAGATCATCTCGCGCGAGCGCGGCTATCACGGCTCGGGCATCGTCACCGGCAGTCTCACGGGATTGCCGAGCTTCCACCAGTTCTTCGATCTGCCGATCGAGCGCGTCAAGCATACCGTGTGTCCGCACTGGTATCGTCGCGCGCCGGCCGGTATGAATGAAACGCAGTTCGTCGCGTACTGCGTCGACGAACTCGAAAAACTGATCGCGCGCGAAGGCGCCGATACGATCGCGGCCTTCATCGGCGAACCGGTGATGGGCACGGGCGGCATCGTACCGCCGCCGGCCGGTTACTGGCCCGCGATCCAGCAGGTGCTGAAGAAGCACGACATCCTGTTGATCTGCGACGAAGTGGTGTGCGGTTTCGGCCGGCTCGGCTCGAAGATGGGTGCGCAGCACTACGGCATTCAACCCGATCTGATCACTGTCGCGAAGGGTTTGACGAGTGCTTACGCACCGCTGTCCGGCGTGATCGTCAGCGAAGGCGTATGGGACGTGATCGATAAGGCATCGCAGGAATCGGGGGCGTTGGGGCATGGCTGGACCTATTCGGGCCATCCGATCTGCGCGGCGGCGGCGCTCGCCAACCTCGAGATTCTCGAACGCGAGAACCTGATGCAGAATGCGGCGCAAACCGGCGCTTATCTGCTGGAGCAATTGCATGCGGCGTTCGACTCGCATCCGCTCGTCGGCGAAGTGCGCGGCGTGGGCATGCTGGCCGCGCTGGAGTTCATGGCCGACAAGGATGTCCGCACGCCGTTCGATGCGGCGCTGAAGGTCGGGCCGCGTGTGTCGGCTGCCGCGATGCAGCGCGGACTGATCGCGCGGGCGATGCCGCACGGCGACATTCTCGGCTTTGCGCCGCCGCTGGTGACGTCGCGCGGCGATGCGGATGAGATCGTGAAGCTGACGCGCGAGGCGGTGGATGAGGTGGCGTCGCAGGTGTTTACGCCGGCCGCTTCGCTTTGATCAAGTGAGGTGAAAGAGAACCCCGGCTGCTGTCATGTCATGCGGTCGGGGTTTTTATTTGCTTCGTGCGGTAGTACCGCCATAGCTTCACGATCGTCACGTAGGCAAGCGCTGCCACGATCAATTCAATAGTCATCCACACCACGAAATACAAGTCCTCGGGATCGAGAATACCGAGCCAATCCGAAACACGCCACCATGCATGCGCTTCGCCTTCTGTCCACTCATTGGATAGTGGGATATAACGAGCTGATATAAAAACCCCCGATGAACAGCGCGACCTTGAATATTCTACGGACAAGAGTTGCCATACGTGATGACCTCGATGACTGTCATTCGTTATCTCTCACTGTGCGCCTTGTTCGTCGATAGTGCCGCCATAGCTTCATGATCGCCACGTATGCGTGCGCCGGTAATTCTCCCGTTGGCGTTATCAACCGGCAGGTTAACGCCGTGACCGAAACTGATGAGTTCAATACTTCCTTCCCGATCCTGAACGGTTGACGAACCCTTGATATCTGCACCGCCGTCATCCTTTAGCCACATATGTGCGGGAATGCCCATGCTGAGTAAATCCTCCTTTGATTGAAAGCAGCTTTAATTTTCGGGAAAGGCGCACCTTGTCTGAGCGGCGCCTTCGCTACGCTGCCCCCAATGATGGAGGACCGGACAGTGATTCAAGGCAAAGAAGAATGTAAATTGACAACAATTAACGATTGCTATGCGCGAAAAAAAGCCCGCCTTGAAGGGCGGGCTTGCAGTGTGCCTGGTTCGCCGTCCAGGATTGATTGCAGCGGCCGGCGGCTTTATTGCATCGAGCGTTAGCGTGCGACCGAGTCGCCATAATGCCGATCCGGAATCACAACGATATTCCCCACAAAGCGCTTCTCCATAAACCGCGTCTGCGCATCATGAAACTTCGACAACGGATAAGTCGCCGCCAGAACCGGCCGGATCGTCCCATTCTGAATGTAGTCGAGCACGCGTTTGAACGCACCGCGCGTGCCCTGCGACGATCCATTCAACTGCAACTGCTTCAGATACATCGTGCGCAGATCGAGCTGCACGACCGGCCCGGCGATCGCGCCCGCGGTCGTATATCGTCCCTCAGGCCGCAACACGTTCAACAGCTTGCCGAACAGCGCCCCGCCGACAAGATCGGCGACTACATCGACGGCCCGCCCCTCGGTCATCCGTTCGACGTTCCCGACGAAATCGCCGCTATCGCGCAGCATCACCCCTTGCGCACCGAGCGCTAGCACGGCCTCTTCCTTGCCCTTGCTGACCACCGCATACGGAATCGCGCCGCGCGCGCGGCATAGCTGGATGATGGCCGAGCCGACACCGCCGGACGCGCCGGTAATCAGCACCGTTTCGCCGTGCTTGACGGCCGCGCGTTCGATCATCTGCTCGCCGGTGTGATAAGCGCACCAGAACGTGGCGAGTTCGGCGTCGGAATAGGTGCAGTCGACCCGATGCGCGTTTTCCGCGGGCACGGCCGTGTATTCGGCGTAGCCGCCGTCGCGGCCGTGGCCGATGTAGTCGATGTCGGCGAGGCTGTCGTCGTCGCGGTTGTAGATCGACGCGTCGACGATCACGCGCTCGCCGATACGCGCGTCGCTTACGCCGCGACCCACCGCGACCACGCGTCCGACGATATCCGCGCCCTGAATGCGCGGAAACGTCAGCGTCGAGCGGCCGCGTCGCCACGTCGACACCGCTTGCGGATCGTCGTCGGTGCCATAGGCGCCCTGGCGGACCCACACGTCGGTATTGTTGAGACCGCATGCGGTGACGTCGATCAGTACCTCGCCAGCCGCGCACGAGGGCACCGGCACGTCGTCGCGATAGACCAGTTTGTCGAGGCCACCGTGCGCGGTCAGCACGACGGCCTTCATCGTTTTCGGAAGCATGTTTCCCTTTCGTTGAAACGGGCGTCGTGCTTCGCGAGTTCACGCGGGCACGACGCCCGCGCAATCACGGTTTGACGAACAGCTTGCGTGGCGTCCTGCAAAAGGTCTCGACGCCGGTCCGCGTAATCAGAATGCTCTCGGTGATTTCGAGGCCCCAGTCGTCGAGCCACAGGCCCGGCATGAAGTGAAACGTCATGCCGGGTTCGAGGACCGTCTTGTCGCCAGGGCGCAGGCTCATCGTGCGCTCGCCCCAGTCCGGCGGATAGCTCGCGCCGATCGGATAGCCGCAGCGGCTGTTCTTCTCGATGCCGTATTTATGCAGCACCGCGAAAAACGCATTGGCGATGTCCTCGCAGGTATTGCCGGGTTTCGCCGCGGCGAGCCCGGCCTCGATCCCTTCGACCACCGCGCGTTCGCCTTCGATGAAATGCTTCGGCGGCTTGCCGAGGTAGACGGTGCGCGACTGCGGGCAGTGATAACGCTTGAAACAGCCGGCGATTTCGAAGAACGTGCCGGCGTCCTTCGCGAACGGCGTGTCGTCCCAGGTCAAATGCGGCGCGGCCGCGTCGGCGCCGGTCGGCAGCAGCGGCACGATCGCCGGATAGTCGCCGCCATAACCGTCGATGCCGGTAATGCCTGCCGAGTAGATCTCCGCGACGAGGTCATTCTTGCGCATGCCCGGCTCGATTCGCTCGACGATATGCGCGTGCATCTTCTCGACGATGCGCGCGGCCACGCGCATGTACTCGATCTCGCGCGGCGATTTGACCGCGCGTTGCCAGTTGACGAGGCCGGTTGCGTCCTGCCACTTCGCATCGGGCAAATGCGCGACGAGCGAGCGATAAGCGGCGGCGCTGAAATAGTAGTTGTCCATTTCGACGCCGATCTTCGCGTTGGCCCAGCCGCGCGCCGCGATCACGTCGCGCGCGAGGTAGTCCATCGGATGACGCGCGGTGGATTGCACGTAGTGATCCGGATAGCCGACGATCTGATCGTGCTGCATGAAGACGGTGCGCTTGGCACCGTTCGCGTCCTGACCGCGACCGAACCAGACCGGCTCGCCATCCAGCGCGAGCAACACGCACTGATGCACGTAAAACGACCAGCCGTCGTAGCCGGTGAGCCAGGCCATATTGGTCGGGTCCGACACGATCAATAGTTCGATGCCGGCCGCCTGCATGGCCTTGCGCGTTTTCGCGAGACGCGCGGCGTATTCGTCGCGTTCGAACGGCAGGCGCACGACGGGCGCCTCAATTCGCGATTCGTGTAGCGTCGTATTTGACATCTTCCCCTCTCTCTGAGCATGACGTCGTTGCGGGAAGTGGCGCGCGGTGCACGAGAATGCGGCGCCACGGGTATTTCTCGCCGCAGTCTAATGCCGCGGAAAAACGCCTCCGAATGTGCTAGTTCAATGTTCGTGACGTTATCGACGGACGCTGCGTGTTTGTTGCAGTGCACGCTGCGCCGCCCTTGCCCGCACGTAGAAAAGAATTGTTCTAGAGCAATCTGGATCGCAAATATGGCTGCGTATTCTGGTTCGCACTACACGTACGGCGAACGGGAACGAATCGATATGAACACTGCGCGAGTTACCGATCTGTTGAGCGCTTCAGGCATCGCCCCGGCAAGTCTTTCCTCCGAGGAGCGCGCGGTCGCCTCCGCAAGCACACCGGCGCGCCGAGACGAAAGCCCGGCGTGCAAGCCATTGATCCGGCTCGACCGGATCACGAAACGATATGGCGCGCTGACCGTGCTCGACGAACTGTCGCTCGACGTGATGCCCGGCGAGAAGCTCGCGCTGATCGGTCCGTCGGGATCAGGCAAAACCACGATCCTGCGCATCCTGATGACGCTGGAGACGATCGACGGCGGCCATATCGAAGTGGATGGCGAACAGTTGTTCCATATGCCGCGCGGCGGCCAGATGGTGCCCGCGAACGAACGGCATCTGCAGAAGATGCGCGAGAAGATTGGCATGGTGTTTCAGCACTTCAATCTGTTTCCGCACAAGAGCGTGCTCGACAACGTGACGCTCGCGCCAATGCTGACGAAGGGCGAGAGCCGTGAGTCGGCGGAGCGGCGCGCGCTCGAACTGCTCGACATGGTCGGCATGGCCGATAAGGCGAAGAGCCGTCCCGCGCAGTTGTCGGGCGGTCAGAAGCAGCGCGTGGCGATCGCGCGGGCGCTCGCGCTCGCACCGCGGATCATGCTGTTCGACGAAGTGACGTCCGCGCTCGACCCTGAACTCGTCGAGGAAGTCCTGAACGTGATGCAGCGGCTCGCGCGTGAGACCGATATGACGATGCTGCTCGTCACGCACGAAATGGGCTTCGCGCACGACTTCGCCGACCGCGTGCTGTTCTTCGACCGCGGCAGGATCGTCGAGGAAGGTAAGCCCGAAGACATCTTCACGCATCCGACGCACGAGCGGACCCAGAGCTTCCTGCGCAAGATTCTCGCCGCGGGGCATCGAATCTGAGCTGAGTCGGAACATATTGTTTTTTCCACGCTGCACATCACTCACTACTACGCCATACCACTACGCCTTAGGAGCCAAAAATCATGAAGCTAAAGGGGATTCTGATTGCGGGAGGGCTGTCGCTGATGACGCTCGCGAGCCTCGCTTATGCCGCCGACGACAAGCTTACGCAACTGCGTCAGCAAGGTTTCGCGCGCATCGCGATTGCGAACGAGCCGCCGTTCACCGCGGTCGGCGCCGACGGCAAGGTGACGGGCGCGGCGCCGGACGTCGCGCGTGCGGTGTTCAAGAAGCTCGGCGTCAACGACGTCGTCGCGTCGGTCTCCGAGTACGGCGCGATGATTCCGGGCCTGGCGGCCGGACGGCATGACGCGATTGCTGCGGGGCTGTTCATGACCCCGCAGCGTTGCGCGGCCGTCGCTTATTCGCAGCCGGTGCTGTGCGCGGTCGAAGCGTTCGCGGTCAAGAAAGGCAACACGAAGAGCATCAAGACCTACGAGGAAATCGCGAAAGATCCGAAAGCGGTGATCGGTGTGGAAGGCGGCACGACCGAGCAGAAGCTCGCGACCGCCGCGAATGTTCCGACCGATCGCGTGATCATCGTGCCGGACGGGCAAAGCGGTCTGAAGATGCTGCAGGACGGCCGCATCGACGTATTTGCGTTGCCGCTGCTGTCGATCACCGATCTGCTATCAAAGGCGAAAGACCCGAACCTCGAATCGATCGCGCCGGTGCAGAACACGCCGGTTCAATGCGACGGCGTCGCGTTCCGCAAGCAGGACACCGCGCTGCGCGATGCATTCGACGTCGAGCTGAAGAAGATGAAGGAGTCCGGCGAGTTCGCGAAGATCGTCGAGCCCTATGGCTTCTCGGCGAAGGCGGCAATGTCGACGAGCCGCGAGAAACTGTGCGCGGCGAAGAACTGAGTCCGCGATAAGACGTCATACGCGCAACGCGATAGCGCGCATGGCCCATGACACATTGTGCGCGAGGTGCGTCGATGAACCACTGGTCCGGCTATTTGCAGCTGATTCTGCAGGGAGCGCAGACAACCGTCGAACTGACGCTGATCGGCGCGGTACTCGCGCTCGTGATGGCGTTCGTCGCGGGGCTCGGGCGCCTGTCGCGGTTCTTCGTGGTGCGCGCATTGGCCACGTCGTATATCGAGTTTTTTCGCGGCACCTCGATATTCGTGCAGTTGTTCTGGGCGTATTTCGTGTTGCCGATGGCCGGCCTGACATTGACACCGCTGCAGGCCGGCGTCCTCGCGCTCGGTTTGAACGTCGGCGCGTACGGCGCTGAAGTGGTGCGCGGCGCGGTCGCCGCGATCGGCCACGAGCAGCGCAGCGCCTGCATCGCGTTGAATCTTTCCCGCTATCAGCGCATGCGGCACGTGATCTTGCCACAGGCTTTGCCGCTGATGCTGCCCACGTTCGGCAACAACGCGATCGAGCTGCTGAAGGGCACGGCCGTCGTGTCGCTGATCTCGCTCGGCGACATGACGTTCCAGGCGCAGGTGGTGCGCTCGCAAACCGGCAATACGTTGATCCCGTTCGCGACGATTCTCGCGCTGTACTTCGCCATGGCCTGTCTGATCTCGTTCGGCATGCGCAAGCTGGAAAGCCGGATGAGTTTCGGTCTCGACCGCATCAGGAGATAGACGAATGGAATGGGACTGGAGCTTCGTGCGCGAGATTCTGCCGACCCTGCTGCAAGGATTGGAGATCACCGTGCTCGCCACTTTCCTCGGCGCGGTGGTGGCGGCCGTGGTCGGCATGGCGATTGCCATTTTGCGGCTGGCGCCGAATCGCGCGGTGTCGCGCGCCACGTCGGCGATCGCGAGTTTTATTCGCGGCACGCCGCTGCTCGTGCAGCTGTACTTTGTGTTCTATGTGCTGCCCGACATCGGCATACGGATGCCGGCGCTCGCGGCCGGTGTGCTCGCAATCGGAGTGCATTACGCGACATATGCGGCCGAGGTTTATCGTGCCGGCATCGAAAACATTCCGCGCGGGCAATGGGAAGCAGCTAAGGCCTGCAACCTGAGTCCCGCGCAAACGTGGCAGCACGTGATCCTGCCCGAAGCGGTGCCGCCGATGGTGCCCGCGCTCGCCAATTATCTGATCTCCATGTTCAAGGAGACGCCGTTACTGTCGGCGATCACGGTCCTCGAATTGATGAATCAGGCCAAGATCATCGCGAATACGGATTACCGCTATCTGGAGCCGATGACGCTCGTCGGCGTGCTGTTCCTGATCATCAGCCTGATCGCGGTGGCCGGTGTGCGACTCCTTGAAAAGCGTTTTCCGGCTCCGGGGCATTGAACGATGCAAATAACTATTCGACAGTTCGAGCGCGCGCCGCATCTGATCGAACGCGCTTTCGACAAACGTATCGGCCTCGTGATCCTCGCAACCGATCACACGACCGAGCCGGACTTCGCGGCACTCGTCGCAAACGAGCGTATCGGCATCTATGTGAATCGCGTGCCGTATGCGAACCCGGTGACGCCCGACAATCTGCGCGCGATGCAGCCATCGCTGAGCGCGGGCGCGGCGCTGATCCTGCCCGACGAAACGCTCGACGTCGTGATGTATTCGTGCACGTCGGCATCCGTGATGATCGGCGATGCGCAGATCGAGCGCGCCATTCATGCGGCGAAGCCATCGGCCAAAGTCGTCACCCCGACCGCTGCCGCGGTCACTGCGCTGAGCACGCTGGACGCGCGGCGTATCAGCGTGTTGACGCCGTACACCGCCGAAACCAGTCGGCCGATGTTCGAGTACTTTGCCGCGCAAGGCTTTGCGATCGACCGCTTCTCATGCCTGGGTCTGACCGACGACCGGGAGATGGCACGGATTTCGCACGACGATATCGTCGCCTTCGCGCGCGATGCGACAGCGCCCGACTCCGATGCGCTGTTTATTTCGTGCACCGCGGTGAGAGCCGCGCCGATCATCGCGCGAATCGAAGCCGCCATCGGCAAGCCGGTAGTGAGCAGCAACCTCGCGACCGCGTGGATGTGTTTGCGCCTTTGCGGCGAGAACGAGGCGAGGCCACAGCAGGGTCGTTTGATGACGCTGCCGTTGCTGATGCGCTGAGAGCACTGCGCGACGCCGATCATGTTGTTTTTCCCGAACGCGCGCGACGCGTCGCCGGCGCACGCGTACGGATTACCGCATCCGTTGCAGGCTTTATGGAAAACCCCGATGCCTGCATCGTCCTAGAACATCGTTGCAGGCGCGGGTCGCCGGTATCGTGGATTCGGGCGACGTTGCCTGTGTCGCATGGAAACATCCCAGGAGAAGACATGCACTACGTACATTCATGGACCGCGCAGAGCGCGCAACCGCAGGCGCGCAGCTTGCTACGACGCGCGATCGCAGCGTCGGCACTCGGAAACGCGACCGAGTGGTTCGACTACGGCATTTACGCCTACGGCCTGAGCTATATTTCGGCCGCGTTGTTTCCCGGCAGCACCGCGCAGGCCACGTTGTTCGCGCTCGCGACGTTCGCCATTTCGTTTCTCGTGCGTCCGCTTGGCGGCCTGTTCTGGGGGCCGCTCGGCGATCGCCTCGGCCGCAAGCACGTACTCGCGTTGACGATCATCCTGATGTCGGTCGCAACGCTGCTGGTCGGACTCGTGCCGACTTACGCGAGCATCGGCTGGTGGGCGCCGGCGATCCTCATCGTTCTGCGGATGATCCAGGGTTTTTCGACGGGCGGCGAATATGGCGGCGCGGCGACTTTCATGGCCGAATATGCGCCGGACAAGAAGCGCGGCTTTTGTGGCAGCTTCCTCGAATTCGCGACGCTGTCGGGTTTCTCGCTCGGGGCGTTTCTGATGCTCGGTTGCTCAGTCGTGCTCGGCAACACGGCAATGCATGCGTGGGGATGGCGTCTGCCGTTTCTGATTGCGGCGCCGCTCGGCATGATCGGTTTCTATCTGCGCTCCAGGCTCGAAGACACGCCGGTCTTTCGCGAGCTCGAACAAACGATGCACAAGGAGCAGCATAGCTGCGTCACGCTGAAGGCATTGCTGCGCGACTATTGGAAACCGCTGATCCAACTCGGTGGACTCGTGGTTGCTTTGAATGTCGTCAACTACGTGCTGCTCGCCTATATGCCGACGTTCATGCAGAAGCAGCTCGGCATGAGCGACAACATGTCCCTGCTCGTGCCGCTGATCGGCATGCTCGCGATGATGGTGTTTCTGCCGTTCGCGGGCACGTTCTCGGATCGCGTGGGACGCAAGAACGTCTGGTGGTTTTCGCTGATTGGCCTGTTCGTCGCGGCGATTCCGATGTTCCTGCTGATGAAGCTCGGCGTGGCGGGCGCGTTCATCGGCTTTGCGGTGCTCGGGCTGTTGTACGTGCCGCAGCTGGCCAGCATTTCGGCGATGTTCCCCGCGATGTTTCCGACCCAGGTCCGTTACGCGGGGATGGCGATTGCGTATAACCTGTCGACGTCGATTTTCGGCGGCACGGCTCCGATGGCGAACGAATGGCTGGTCGCGCATACGGGCAATGCGCTGGTGCCCGCTTATTACATGATGGCCGCGTGCGTCGTGGGGGCGATTGCGTTGATCTACGTGCCTGAAACGCGCGGGTGTTCGTTGCGCGGGCAAGGCATTCCGGGGAAGCAGGAAGTGCTCGGTTGAAGTGACATGGCGTGGCCAACCGCGTATCGATGCAGTTCGGCCACGCGCGTTTGATTGAGCGTTTATTTCAGCTGGCTTTGCGCGAGCCTCGACTTCAGCAGTTCGTATTTCTCCCGCGACGTATCAGCGAACGCCGCCTCGCGACTCGAACGTGTATCGTCGAATGGAATCGGCTCGGCAAACTGGCTGACCGTCAGATCCCATCTGCTGCCGTCGATCAGGTTGTAGAAGTGCGTGCCCCCCGAGGTACGCGTCGTCAGAATCTCGCCACCGAAATAGTCCTGCATGATCAGAGACGTAACGCTGCAATGATTCTGCGCGGGATTCGTCGACGACCACACGTGCGTGGGGCTCGACGTATCGCCGGCCCAAACGCGTGCGAGGACGCGGTATAGATCGATGGGCGTCGCAAAAGTCTTCGATATGGCAGGCGTCTGTGCTTCCTGTGTCATGGCTGCGATCCTTCGTTCGATGAGCGGAAAAGGTCGTGGAAAACAAAAAGCCCCGTCGTTGCCGGCGGGGCTTTCTGGCGCATGTTGCTGTGAATGATGTCTAGCGGCGTATGCGTATGCGAGTCCCCACAGGCAGTCCCACACGGGCATGCGCATGATGATGCCTTGCAGTCGGGCGGTACGTGAGCGCTTGCATAGTGAGCGAGTGTGCCTTCGATTGCGCGACGCGTCAACGAATCATCGATAACTGCGCCGCGCTGACCGTGCTTACGACTTCGCGCTGCTCAGGATCGCGAGGCTCGGGCAGTAGTGCGTCGCGCTCAGATACGCGGCCTGCTGCGAGCGCACGCCTGCGCTGCTCGACGTCGGCGGATCGATGAATACCTGCGCGTTGTCCGATCCCGCCGGTGCCGTCAGCGTCATCGTCACTTTCCACCAGTTGCCGGATTTCACCGCGCTCAGCGCCGTCGCTTGCCCCGCGCCCCACGTGCCGCGCACGATCGCGCCGGTGTTGGTGTTCAGCACCCAGCCGAACTCGGTGCCGCTCGGGTCGTCGGTCTGGATCGAGCCGCCCGGGAACACCGTTGCGTTGGTGGTGGCGAGCACGTAGTCGGTGAACGTGTACGACTGTCCGCCCTGCACACGGATCACTTCGTGAATGTTCGACACGGCCGAACCGTTCGTGCTCGTGACCGTCGCGGCGCCGCGATTTACGCCGGAGATGTCGGTGGCGGGCACGGCGGTGCCGCCGTTCGACTGGAACCACGCATCCGGCGTCGCGAGACTGAGCGGCGAGTCGATCAGGTTGTTCGCATAGCAAGCCGACGCGGCCGCGTTGGTCGGCGGCCCGTAGAAGCTCGCGATGCTCGACTGGATCGCGTTGTCGGTCATGTCGGACGTCGCCTTCGTGATGATCGCGCCTTCGAAGAACTGGATCGGCGCGGCGCTGCCGTCGCCGCCTTCGCCGAGCGACAGACCGCCTTGCCATTGGCCATTGAATGCGTGACCGGCATCGTTGCCGAAGATCAGCGCTTCAGGTGGCGCCTGATCGTACAGCGACGTCAACACGCCTTGCGAAGCGGAGCCGCCTTTGACCGCGAACAGATTCGACGCGGTGACCGGCGAGTACTTCGACAGCACCGTCACGAACTTCTCCTTCGCCGGCTGCTGCGGACCATACAGATAGACGCCGGCTTCGGCATCGACGCCCGGCCAGTTGGTATCGAGCGCATTGCACACCGGGTCCTTGACGTTCGACGGCTGGATCGAGTTGCCGTCGCAATAGCCGAATACGGCCGCGTTGCCGTTCGAAAACGCGAGTGCGAACATTTCTCCTTCCACTTCGCCGTGAGAATAGGTGCTCGGATTCGCGCTGTTTTCCATGTTGCCGTAGGTGCCGCAGCAGGTCGACGACTGGCTGTAGTGCGCGCCGGCCACCATGTACTCGGCGATTTCGCTATCGCCAATCGACTGGTTTACGGTGCCGAAGCGTTTGCGATAGGCCTGGCCGGCCAGCGTGCCGAGAGCCGGAATCTGTACGCCGTTCGTCGCGACGAACGCGAGCTTGGCCGGCGTGCCGGGAAGCGCGGGCAAGTCGTTGCCGATCGTCAGTTGCTGCGTCGGCGCCTGCGCGGTCAAGGCGGTCGGCGGTTGCGCCAACTGGACGGTCAAGGCGCCGGAGGTGCCGGGCAGCGTGATGGTCGCGAAGCCGTTGAGGACCGGCACGGTGGTCGTATTGCTGCCGTTCTGTACGGTGAGCGATTCCGTGCCGTCCTGGTTCAGCGTCAGCGTCGCGGGGACATTGCCGAACGCGCCGTTTTTCAGCGGCGCGACCAGATCGATCTGATCGTAGATGTAGGTGACCGAGCAGGTCGTGTTGTTACAGAAGGATTGCGTGCTCTGCACATTCGCCGAGCCGACCAGCGAGCGGTCGCCGCCCTTCAGCGTGCTGTTGGTGTACGGATAGACGTCGAGCGTCGTGTTGTCGGACGCGCGTTGAATCTGGAACAGCGGGCCCGTGTAGTTCTTCGTCAGCAGTCGGGTCACGCTGTGCGCTGCGGAGCAGGGCGTGTTGGCCGCGGCGGCGGCGTCGCAGGGCAGTGGGATAGCCGTCGTCGCCTTGTTGTCCGCCGATGCATTCGAATTCGATTGCGATGCATTGCTGATCGGCGCCGCGTTCGAGGTGGCCGCGTTCGCCACCGGCGATGTCGACGGGCCGCTATTGTCGCCATTGCACGCGGCAAGTCCGACGGCCATCGCCAGCCAGACCGCCACTAATCCCATTCTTCTGGACATCATGACCCCTCCTGTTGAACCGCTGATCGGTTAAAAACACTTAGTTGATCTGGATAAAGAATCGAGACAGCCGGCAGGCCGGCGCCGAACTTCCGGCAGGTAATAATATTAGTCAATAATATTGATTTGACGGCATGGGGTAATCCCCATGCGAGTTGGATGAAAATGAAAGAATCCGAGCTATGTGCGGCTACGTATTCCGCATAAGCTAGCGTCTTGGTTGGATTATTACTAATATTTTGTCCGGCGCGACATGCGACATGCTGCATGCTGGTCTGCGCGAGGGTATGAAGCGAAGGGGATAGAAGTGAACGTGACGCGCGTCGAATCAGGCGTTCGACCGCGGATGGCTTGCGCCGATGTGCTTCAATGCAATTCAACCGCCGGACAGAACCGTGTCCTCGACTTCGTAGCGCTCATTGCCAACCGAGATCAGATTGATGCCGGCATGCTTGCGCGTCAGCGTGTCGCCGGGCATCGGCCGATCGCTCGCGGACGCGGCCGTACCCAATACGCGACCGTCGACGCCAAAGAAAATCGCCCGCGTGGCGCCATCGGGCCAGTAGACCACGACCGTAGTCGATCGATCGCCGTGATGCACTACGCCGAACTTGCACATCGTTTTGGTCTGTCCGTTGCCGCGCTCGCACGGCAACGTGCCGCTCGCGCTGATCGGCGATTCCTTCACGGGCCCGTGGCCGTTCTGCGAGCCGGCCTGAGCGTTTTCAGTCGAAATCGAAATCAGCGTCACGCCATCCGCTTCGCCAACCACGCGCGCATGCCGCTGATGCCCGACGATCGCGCGCACGGCGGCGCTGTCGCGCGAGCCCGGACAGCCGACCAGCATTGCCGTATGGTCGAGATAGTTCACGGTCGCGGCCGACTCGCCGAGCCGCCGGCAGACATCGCCCGAGTGCGGATAGCCGTCGCCGAGCACGACGAACGACGCGGGCCATTCGAACGGTTTCTCCATGCCAGCGGCCTGCGCGGAAGTCGAAGCGCCACCAGCACCGAATGCAATCGCCGCAATCGCGGCGCACAGCGCCGAAGCGGGAAACCGGGTCGCACGTCGCATCGATGCTCTCCTCGGCATGCTCAGGTTCGAGCCGCACCCGCCGACAATGCAGCCTGCGCCCGTTGCAGCCACTCGCGATTATGCTCGCGCGCGTGACGTGGCCAATGTTTGGCATCCTGCACGATTTCGGCATACAGCGCGCCGGCGCGGCGGCGGTCCGCATCTTCGGGTTGTGCGGCGAGCCAGTCGGCAAACAGGCAGCGCGGCGCGACGTCGTTCGCGCAGGTCAGCGCCTGTTCGAATGCCGCGCGTGCGCCCGGCGCATTCAGCGCGGCCAGCGTGCGCGCGTACAGCAGCGCCGGCTCGCCCTGGTTGCGTGCCCGCGGATTGACCGAGAACAGATTCCCCAACGTCGCATCGGCGGCCGGGTAGTCGCCGAGCGCGAACTGCGAGCGCGCGAGACCGAGCAGCAGCGCGGGATCGTTCGCGAATGGGCCGTTCGCCGCGGCCTGGAAATGTTCGAGCGCTTCGCGCGGATTGCCGGCCGCGAGCAAGGCCTCGCCGAGCCGCATCCGATGCTGCACGGTCGGCGCGCGGTTGAAATCGGCGCGCGCTTCACGCAGCGCGCGATTCGGATCGACAAATTGCGTGATCGCCTGCGTGGCCACCCGCGCGCCGCGCGAGTGGCGCAGACTCGGCAGATAGATCGCGAAGAAGTACACGACACTGCCGAGCAGCGGAAAAGCAAACAGAATGAATAGCCAGTAGATGCCCTGGTTATTGCGCAGCGCGTGGACGGCGAAAAAGATCGCGATGAAAACGTGAAGACCAATTCCAAAAAAGTAGGGCATATCGATTCAACCTTCGAGCATGAGGAAAAGCGCGCCGCGAGCCCGTCATTGGCGTAACCGGGCCCCTAATGCAGCGAACCGACCCGCAGATACGCGAATAGAAGCGACAACGCCACGACGATCACGCCGGTGGCAATGACGAGACGGTTGGCCAACAGTCGGCGCATCGCAAGTCTCCTAGACGAAACTGTAGCGTTCGGAATGGTAGCGGATGCGCGGCACTTTCATTTCGCCGAGCGCCGTTTCGATCGCATCCATCATGGAGTCCGGGCCGCAGATGAAATACTCGTGATCGGCGAACTCGGGCGGGAGATGTCGCCGGAACATCGCGGCGTCGATGCGCCCGACTTCCCCGCTCCAGCCTTCGGGCGGGTCCGACAGCACATAGACGATGCGCAGATCGAGCCGCGCTTTCAGCGCATCGAGCTCCTCGCGGAAAGTCAGTGAGTCCCAAGTCTTGCCGCTGTACAGTAGCACGAGCGGACGTTGGTCGCCGCGATCGGCGAGCGAGCGGATCATGCTCATCATCGGCGTAATGCCGATACCGCCCGCGATCAGCACGTGCATGTCGGTCGGATGCCCGATCGTGAACGCGCCATACGGTCCGTCCAGATACACACGCCGACCTGTTTCGATCGTCTTCACCTGGCTCGTGAAATCGCCGAGATTGCGGATCGTCATTTCGACGCGGCCGTTCGCGGCCTCGGCGCTCGACGAGAACGAAAAGGGGTGTCCGGTGATCCTGAACGGGCTGCCCCACACGTTGAGCCAGCCGAACTGGCCGGGCTTGAAGCGAAAGCCAGCGTGGCCGTCGGGCTGCATAACGAGTGTCGTCGTGTCGCCGCGTTCGGCGCGCACTTCCGCGATCCGGTACGGACGCCTGATCATGAAGAGCGGCTTGAACAGACGCACGTACAGCAGCAGCGCTACCCAGAATACTGTCATGCAGATCCACAGCGTGCGCTTGAACGGATCGGTCAGATAGAACCCCCAGCCGATCATATGCAGCACGCCGCCGAAGATCGCGACGAGCGCGAGCCCGATATGCGACAGATGCCACAGCTCGTAACGAATCTTCAATTGCTTGCGCCATAGCGCGGTGATCACCAGCACGATCACCGAGCCGATCGACAGGAACGCGAACCACGCACCCCACGGGACTTCGAGCAGCGAGTCGGGCATCGCGACCTTGTCGGAGCGGATCGCGAACAAGATCAGCGGATGCACGACGACCAGGCTGACCGCGAGCAGCGACACGTGTCGATGGAAATGATAGATAACGTCCTCGCCCCACGGCTCGGTCACGTGACGAAAGCGCGCGGTGAGGCCGAATTGCAGGCCCATCATCGCGAGTCCGGAATAGCCGAGCGCCACCGAGAACTCGGTGCCGAAGTTGCGCGCGGGCGGGAGCGTGCCGGTCAGCAGCGCAAACAGCGGCGCGAGAATGAACAGTAGATAGATGACCGACCAGACGGCCTTGCGCACGAGATCTCGAGACTGCATCGGTGCTTCTCCATGCCGGGTGCGGCGGTCCCGCTCGCGCTCAGTCCGCGTTCAGACGCAGGTGGTGAGCAGCAGCGCGGGCCCGAACGTAATCACGGTCGCGACCAGCGCCGCGATCAGGGTCCAGACGACGACGGTATGCATGAACGAGCTGATGCGTTCGGGACCAGGGTCGCGGGTCGCGGCGCGATAGCGCCATAGCCAGCCGATCGCGATCAGATGCAGCAGCAGAATGATCGCGAGACTCGCGCGCAGCGGGCCGGTGGGCCACGCGAACGCGCAGCCAATCGCGTGCAGCGCATACAGGATCACGAACGCGAGACACCAGATCGTGAAGCCGACGGCGAGCCACCACAGCCGCCGCGGCGAAAGCGGACGCGCATTCATGGTCTGGCTCCCAGCACGGCGACGAGGCTCGGCAGCGCGAGCACGAGTCCAAGCGCGATGATGCCCGTCGCCAGCGTGTAATCGACCCACAGGCGGGTGAGGCGCAGATCGGTCAGGCGTCGCGCGGAAACGAAGCCCGCGCCGACGCGCAGCACGTTGCTGATGAGGAACAACAACCCGACGCCCGCGTGAGCTGCGATGTACGTGAGCAGCGCCGCGGCCGTCGCGCCGAGCGCATGCTCGCGCGGATTCGGTGTCACGCCGTTGATCAGCATCACGCAGGCGATGAGCGCGACGATCAGCGCGATCGCGCTCAGCCCGATCGTGCCGTGCGGTTTGCGCTCGGCGGCGGCCGCGCGCAACGAGCCACGCGTGGCGGCTGCGGCCACCGCGAGCGCGACGGCCGCGACGAGCGCGAGCACGCGGTTCGGATGCGGCGTCACGGCTGCCGGCCAGTTCGGCGCGGCAATCCACAGATAGAACGTGCCGAAGATCAGCGAGGTGAACAGCGTGCTGTTCGCGACTAGCGCGCAGATCATCGAAAGCCATGACGGAGAACCGGCGACCTCGGTATGCGGCGGCACGCTGACGCCGCGGCCGACCGGCAGCGCGCCGTAATCGCGCGCGTGCCCCGCGCTCTGGCCCGCGAAGATGAAGAGGCCAAACGTGACGAACGCGAACGCGACCGACAGCAGATAGAACTTGAACAGCATCGCGAGCACCGCCGCGGCGGTCATGAGCGCGGTGACGAGCGGCAGATACGTCGAGTTCGGCAGCACGATCAGCTGTTCGGGCTCGCCCGATGTCATATGCACGCCTAGCGTCTCCTGCCAGCCGTTGCGCGTGAAACCGAGGTAACCCTCGCCGCGCGCCAGAGAGGTCGCTAGCTGGCCCGGGGGCACCTTTTCGGTTTCGGCGTCCATGTGCGGGATCGACGCGAATGCGTACGGCGCGGGCGGAATCGGCATCGCCCATTCGAGCGTGGTCGATTGCCACGGGTTACGTCGCACGCGTTGGCCGTAACGCAATTGCACGACGATGTCGATCACGACGAGCGCGAAGCCGATCGTCATCACGAAGCTGCCCACCGACGACAGCAGATTGAGCCAGTTCCAGCCTTCGTCGCCGCTATAGGTGAAGACGCGCCGCGGCATGCCTAGCAGGCCGGTCAGGTGCATCAGGAAGAACGTCATGTTGAAGCCGATGAACACGAGCCAGAACGCCGCCACCGAAAGTTTATGCACGGCGGTGCGCCCGGTCAGCAGCGGCAACCAGTAATAGAACGCCGCGAGCATCGGAAACGCGAGCGCGCCGGCCACCACGTAGTGCATGTGCGCGACGACGAAATAGGTGTCGTGCGCCTGCCAGTCGAACGGCACGATCGCGAGCATCACGCCGGTCAGCCCGCCGCACGTGAACACGAAGAAGAAGCCGAAGATGTACAGCATCGGCACGTCCCAGCGCGGGCGGCCGTGCGACAGCGTGGCGAGCCACGCGAAGAACTGGATCGCGGTGGGCACCGCGACGATCGCCGAGCCCGCCGAGAAGAACGCGAGCGCCAGATGTGGGATGCCCACCGTAAACATGTGGTGCACCCAGATGCCGAAGCTCAGGAACGCGAGCGCGATGATCGCGACGACGATCGTGCGATAGCCGACGAGCTTGCGGCGCGCGAACACGGGGATCATCGTCGACAGCACGCCGGCCATCGGCAGGAAGATGATGTACACGTCCGGGTGGCCGAACAGCCAGAACAGATGCTGCCACAGCAGCGGATCGCCGCCGCGCGTCGGATCGAAGAACGGCAGGTTGAACGCGCGCTCCACCTCGAGCAGGATCGAGCCGAGAATCAGCGGCGGAAACGCGACGATCATCATCATCGCGGTGACGAGGATGTACCACGCGAAGATCGGCATGCGATCGATCGACATGCCGGGCGCGCGTATCTTGAGGATCGAGACGGTGAGTTCCACCGCGAGCGAAAGCGCTGAAATCTCTACGAACGTGATGCCAAGCAGCCAGACATCGGCATTGAGACCCGGCGTGTAGACGTTCGAGCTGAGCGGCGTGTACATGAACCAGCCGCCGTCCGGCGCGGAGTGCAGGATCAGCGACACGGTCAGGATCGTGCCGCCGAACAGATAGCACCAGTAGCCGTAAGCGGTCAGCCGTGGAAACGCGAGGTCGCGCGCGCCGAGAAACTTCGGCACCAGGTAGACCGCGAAGCTTTCCACCATCGGGATCGCAAACAGGAATAGCATCATCGATCCATGCATCGTGAAGACCTGGTTATAGGTCTCCACATCCATGAAGGCCGCATGCGGCGTCGCGAGCTGCACGCGCGTGAGCATGCCGAGAATCCCCGCGATCGCGAAGAACACGAACGACGTGATCATGATGCGCAAGCCGAGGACGGTATGGTTGACCGAGGTAAGTCTCTGCACGCCCGGCCCGGTGGCCCAGATCGCGGCAAGCTGGCGATGCAGCCGCAGCGCGTTGATGCCCTGTGATGGCGGCTCGACGGGCACACTCATTTCTTCACCTCCCCGTTGGCGGCGGCGTTTTTGACAGCAGCCGGAAAATCTTCCGGACGATCGACGATCACGGTGAAGTGCATCCCCGCATGACCGATGCCGCAAAACTGGTTGCATTGTCCGGCGTACTGGCCGGGCTGATCGGCCTGGATACGCAGCAGGTTGTGGTGGCCAGGGACCGCGTCGATCTTGCCCGCGAAGCGCGGAATCCAGAATGCGTGCACGACGTCCATGCTGGTCACGGCGATGTCGACCGGCGCGCCCGCGGGCAGATGCAGCACGTTCCCGGTTTCGACGTTGCCGAGTTCCGGATAGCGGAAGGTCCAGCGCCATTGCTGCGCGATCGCCTCGATGCGCGCGGGCGCATGCGCGCGCAGCGGCAGCAGCAACTCACCCGCGTACAGCGCGTAGCAGATCAACGGGATCAGGATCACTGCCGGCAGCACGAGACCACCGAGCACGATCCAGCGACCGGGCGAAACGTGCGAGCCCCAGCCGGGCCGGAAGACCGTCATCAGAAATAGTACGAGGACCATCGCGAACAGGACCGCGGCGCCCGCCAGCATCACCCACCACAGCCCGGCGATCGATGCGGCGGCCGGACCCGATGGCTCGAGCGTCGAGAGCGGCCCGGTGCAGCCGGACAACGCGGCGAGCGATCCTGCTTGGACGGCCAGGCGCAAGCAGCTATGATGGTTTGCACCACCAGGCATCCGATGCGAGGGCACATCACCATGGCAAACAAAGGCAATGCTGGAAACGAGACGCGAAGCGAAGTGATGCTCGAGCTGTTGCGGCTCGACAAGGGGTCGGTGGTGGCGCTCGTCGGTCATCCGATTCACGTGATGATGGTGCATTTTCCGATCGCGTTCGTCGTCGCGACGTTGGGCGTCGACGTAATCTACTGGTGGACGGGCGACCCGTTCTGGATTCGCGCCGGCCTGTGGGCCGCCGGTTTCGCGTTCTGGAGCGGCGTGGCTGCGAGCGTGGTTGGTACCGCCGAGCTGCTGCTGGTGCGCGGTATCCGCCTGAAGGAAGCGAGCTGGTCGCATGCGGTCGCCGCGATGACGCTCGTCGCGCTCGCGGGTGCGAACTGGGGCGTGCGCCTTTACTACCCCGATGAGATCCTGCCGCATGGGCTCGTGCTGTCGGCGCTCAGCTCGGTGATGACGGGCTTCGCCGGCTGGCATGGGGGCAAGCTCGTGTTCGATCATGGCGTCGGAATTCTCGTTTCGCCGAAGGAGTGATGCAGCCAGCGGCCAAGTCCACCGGGCTCGAACAGATGCGGGGCCAGCAGGTTCGAGTCGATGTGAGGCTTGGCCAGCACGATCCAGATGATCGCGACGATCACGATCAGATAAGCGCTGGTCAGCGCGATCGCCGAGGCACGGCTGAACCTGCCGTCGGGCAGATACAGATCGTGCAGTACGAGGCCGGCCAGCACATGCAGCATCGCCATGATGCCGACGAACACCATCTTCGCGGTGAACCATTCGACGAAGGTGGCCTGCAGAAAAATCAGTACGGTGCCGCTCGCAATCGCGACGAAAGCGGCGGGCGAGGTCAACTCCACGAATACGAGACGCGTGATGCGGTGCAGCCGGTCGAGTTCGGTGCCCGCCGCGAGCCCGCGGCGCTGCCAGAACAGATACGGCAGCACGATCAATCCGCCCGACCAGACGGCGATCGCGGCCAGGTGAATGAACTTCAGCAGGGTCGTCACAGCGCGGGCTCTCTGACGCGCAGGCTTGACCAGACGAGCGAAAGTCCTGCCGCGAGATAAGGGATCATCGCCAGTACCCACATCAACAGTCCGGCGAGTTGCTGGTCGGCGAGCGGGGTGAGCCCCCACGCGGCGGTGGTCGCGAAGTGCGCGACGTAGAGCGGCACCGGCGCGAACACGATCAACGCGCCGAGCAAACCCATATGGCCGATCGTCGCGACGAGCGCCATCAGCGCGGGGCCGGTCGGCAGCGACGGCGAGAAGATGCTGCGCCACATGAGCCATGCACTGCCAAGCAAGGTAATCTGCATCAGCCAGTAGCCGGGTACCGTCGCGAGTCCCCACGCATAAGGCCCCGGCGCATGCCACAGCCAGATGATCACCGCATGAGCGGCGACCACCGGCACGAGCGGCGGATGCGCGAGGCGCGGCAGCGGAAACGCGAGGGCGAGCAATGGAGCTACTGCAGCGATCAGGATGACGTGATGAGTGACGCGTGCGGAGAACAATGCCGAGGACAACGCGCAGAGCGGCGACACGAACACGAGGGCCATCAATGCGACGGCGCCCCATCCCGCCCGTGCATTCGCCGAGCGGTTGCTGGCCACGAACCATGCGAGCGCGACGAGCAATGGCGGATCCGTATTCCAGCGCAGCCACAAGCTTTCAGGGACAGCCGCGGGACCACAGTAGGCGACAGGAAAATATGGCATGGGCGATGTCTTCAACGAGTCCAGGTGCTTCTTCAGTACACGCAAGCAAACGCGTGACAGATAACGCCTTCGAATTGTCGGGACGGCTCACGATCCAACTGATCGCTCACGTACTCTAGCGCAAATAAACTGTTTAGGGACGGCTATCTGAGTCGCGTAAGTTTTTGCGTGACAGAATGTTTTCAATTTGTCACTCGAGGCTTTTGCCGGCCGGATAAAAGCCGGTTAATGGCGACGGTAAGATTGCAATGGTGCGGCGCAATACTTCAGGCTGACCTGCCCGGCGTACTATGATGAAATCATGTGACGGAGGCCCGCCATGTTTCATGATCCCATCCGAATTCCCGCAATGATCGAATTGACATTGCTTGCGATCGTGCTGATCGTTGTCAGCATCGTACGCGCGAGGCAGCAAAGGGAGCGGGCGCGGAATCGCGCCATGGCGGAGCAGCGAAGCTCTGATAAAACGCGAATGTAATATTCGCTTTTAGCGCATCTTTTAAGACTTTCGTATTCAGCTATCTTGCTGGTCTTTGTTACTTCTATCGACGGCTTTTCGGCGTGGCGGCAGCCACGCCGGTCGATTTTATAGCGGTGGACGCTCCAGTTGGACCCACTGCTGCACGCTGCTGCGCTGCCATTGTTGCGTGGCGTACTCGTTGAGCTTGTGCGGAACGGGATCGCCGTTCAGCACGAGGCGATTGAGCATCAATGCGAGGTCCGTATCCGCGATGCACCATTCGCCGAACAGATTTGGCGAGTTGGCCGCAAGCAATGCATCGGCGGCGGCGAAGAGTTTTTGTGCCGCTTCTTGTGCGCTGGCGGAAAGCGGGCCGCCGCGCGATCCGTAGAAAATGACTTCGGTGGAACGCTCCTGGCGAACCGGTAGCAGATCGCTGCGCAGCCAGGCCTGCAGCTGGCGCGCTCGCGCGCGCAGACGCCGATCTTGAGGATAGACCAGGGTGTCCGGGAAAGTCTCTTCGAGGTACTCGGTGATCGCCGACGACTCGGATAACGCAAAGTCTTCGTGTATCAGGGTCGGCACGCGCCGCGTCAATGAGCGGGCCGCATAGTCGGTGGCGTGATTCGCCTTGTTCGCGAGATCGACGGTCGAAAGGTCGAACGGCAAGCGCTTCTCGCGAAGCGTCACGAAGACGGACATCGCGTAGGGGGCTTGCGAATTGGGCGTCGGTGTAGAGGTGGAAGGGCGGGTGTGCCACAGGGGCTCCGTTTTCGTTAGTCATCGATGTCGAGCTTCGAATACTAGCTGCTCGTCGCGCGCCGTGCAGCCTTTCACCAGTGCGGATTGGCCATCTCGCAGGCGAGCAGGCAGCCTAACGCCGACACGGTGCCGACCGCGCCGAGACCAAACCCTAGGGCAAGGTTCTCCGCCGTCGTTGCGCAACCCTGCAGCAGCGTTATCGACGTCAGCAGCGACGCGAGAAAAAGACGATACCGAAGTCGCGAAGAAGATGTGCGTCGTGGTGACATGATATGTTCGCCGTGAAGGGCGCTCTTTCAGCGCATCAGCGTACGAGCATAGCGGCCCACCATTTGTCGCATTCACCCGAGTAGCGGCCCACAAGCGTCAGACCTTACGAGCTCTTGCGAGGCGCCGGGCCGCGCTCGAATCGGTCGCCGGGCAGCGATACGGGGTGAACGCCTCGTCGGTTTTTCGACCGGTATTGCAACTGCAGAACAATATTGCGCGAGGGGCTTCAAAAAAATAATCAGGCTGATACAATGGCGCCCCTCTGCCCAGGTGGCGAAATTGGTAGACGCACTATCTTGAGGGGGTAGCGCCGAAAGGCGTGTGGGTTCAAATCCCGCCCTGGGCACCATTTCGAATCGTCGATTCGAATCTTCAAGCGCTTCGCGCTTCCTTCAGACAACGGCGGCCGTATCAGACCATCGCGTTGTCTCCGCTTCTGCGCTCAGAACTCGTTCCGATAGGCAAATAGCCCCGGAAGCCCGCCGCTCATCACGAATAGAATTTTCTGTCCGGCACGGTACTTCCCGTTGCTCACGTTTTCCACAAGACCCGCAAATGCTTTGCCGCTATACACGGGATCGAGCAACAGACCTTCCGTCGATGCCATCAGCCGAACAGCCGCGCGCATGTTATCGGTTGGAATGCCATAGCCGGGTCCGAGCTGCGCTTCGTCGATCGAGATCGCGTCATCACTCACGCTTAGGCCTGGGTCGATCAGTCGGACCGTCTGATTCGCCTTATCCAAAGTAACCGTGCGCGCGTGGCCAGCATTCCCATACACCGTGAATGCGGCAACACGCGACGGATCCAGGCCCAGCGCAACGAAACCCGCGACCAGCCCCGCATGCATGCCGCCGCTTCCATTCGGCACCACGACGCGATCGAAGGCCACGTTTTGCGCTTGCGATTGCGCGACGATTTCAGCTGCGCAGTCCGCGTAGCCGAGACAACCGACCGGGCTCGAACCGCCCAGCGGACACACATAGACGTTACGGCCCTGCGCTCGCAACTCGTTCGCGCGTTCCTCCGCGAATTGCAATGCGTTCACCGTGCCGGGAAGATCATGCACGCGCGCATCGAATAGCGCATCGAGCAGCACGTTGCCGTTCTCCATGTAGTCGTGGTCGAAACGTGGCACGGTTCTCGTCAGCACCAGCTCGCATCGAAGTCCGATGCGAGCCGCCGCGGCCGCCGTGAGGCGCGCATGATTCGATTGCCGCGCGCCGACGGTAACGATGGTGTCCGCGCCGCGCGCGAGCGCTTCGCCAATCAGGAATTCGAGCTTGCGCAACTTGTTGCCGCCGCCACCTAGTCCCGTCAGATCTTCTCTTTTGACGTAAATGTCCGCCCCGCCGAGGCGAGCGCTCAGACGCGCAAGGTGCTGAATTGGCGTCGGGCCTTCGAGAAGCGCATGGCGCGGAAACTTTGATAAATCGAGGCGGTGCGATGAGGCGGAGTTCATGGTCGTGTGCGCGCGATTGAGTTGAAAGAGACGTTTCTATTCATTTGACTGAAGCAAAGTTCTCTTTGACCGAGTGCTCAATGCGTCAACGTCCGTATCCCAGCCAGTAATTTATCAACTTCGGCGTCGGTGGTCAGATAGCTGACCGATGCGCGCGCGATCTGTGTCAGCCCTCTGCTAGTCATATCGAACGGCGTGTACGCGACGCCATTCGAGCCGATCGTGATGCCCTGTGTCGCCAACGCGCGTCGCACCGACATGGCATCGAGTCCGGCGACGTTGAACGACACCAGACCTGATCGTTCGACACCCTGGTCGAGCACCCACACGCCCTCCATCGCGGCCAACCGCTGGCGCAATGTCTGCGCGGTCCGATCGATCTGCGCGCGGATGTTGTCGATGCCGATTTCCAGCGCTTCGTCCAATGCATTCGCCAATCCGCAATGCAGTGCAAGCGACGCTTCCGATGATTCGAAACGCGCGGCATCGTCGCGCAGTACAGGGTCGCCATTGGCGTCGAGCGGGGCGGAATACGTGTCGACGAAGGCTGGCGTCAAGCGGGGCAGAAAATCCCGCCGGACGTATAGCAGCCCGGTGCCGCGCGGTCCGCGCAGTGCCTTGCGGCCCGCGCCGGCCAGCACATCGCAGCCGACTTCGTCGACGTCGATCGGAAGCTGTCCGACGGCCTGCGCCGCATCGATGAAATACGGAATGCCGTGACGGCGTGCTATCTGCCCAATCGCGGCGGCCGGATTGATCAGTCCGCCATTGGCCGGCAGCCACGTCAGCGCAATCAGTCGGACCCGGTCGTCGAGCATCGCTTCGAGCGCGCGAGGATCGACCCTGCCGCTCTCATCGGAAGGAATCGTCTCTATCGATGCGCCCGCGCGTTGCGCCAGAAGACGCATCGTCGCGAGGTTGCCGCCCCATTCGTGCCGCGCAACGAGGATGCGTTGCCCCTCGCGCCACGAACCCAATGCCGCGAAAGCAGCGCCCCAGCCCGGCGAGTTGCCCTTCGTCAACGCGATCTCGGCGGGCTGAGCGTTCAGCAGTCGCGCGGCGAGCGTGCGCGCCCGTTCGGTCTGTTCGCGGGCGGTCGCGCCCGCTTCCATGGGTCCCATCGAGGCTTCGCGCAACAGATGCGCGTGAATCGCTTCGAGCGTGGCGGCCGACGGCAGCGACGCGCCCGCATGATTGAAGTGCGTGGTACTGCGAACACCGGGTGTGCGGGCACGTATTGCGTCGATGACAGCGGGAGACAGCGGAGAAGACATTGGTGGCTCCGAGTGTATGAGTTGAATTCAGACGTTCTTCAAGGCGACAACCGCTTCGACTTCGACGGCGAAGATCTGCGCCATCACATCCGACGCGCCATTGGCAACCGTGCTTTGAGCACGGAATGCCGGCGTGCTCGCGATGAACACGTTCAGGCGCACGATGCGTGCCACGCGCTCGAGCCGGTCGCCCGTTGCTGCGCCGATCTGCGCGACGACACCAACCCTTACCCTCCAGCATCATGCCTGCCACGCTTCTCCTTCCGGATACCAGTACCTGTCCAGTGTCCCTTCCAGCATCTCGATGCTATACCCGGCCCTTTGCGGCGGCATATAGTGCCCGTTGCGGATCACCACGGGATCCACGAAATGCTCGTGCAAATGATCGACGTATTCGAGCACGCGATTCTCGAGCGACGCCGACACGCAGATATAGTCGAACAGCGAAATATGCTGCACGTACTCGCACAAGCCGACACCACCTGCATGCGGGCACACCGGCACACCGAACTTCGCGGCCATCAGCAGTACGACGATCACTTCGTTGAGTCCGCCGAGCCGGCAACTGTCGATCTGGCAGAAGTCGATGGCTTGCGCCTGCAGCAGTTGCTTGAACATCACGCGATTGTGGCAATGCTCGCCGGTTGCGACGCCAATCGAACCGAGCCGCCGGCGAATCGCCGCATGACCGAGGATATCGTCGGGACTCGTGGGCTCCTCGATCCACCACGGGTCGAACTCGGCCAGACGGCGCATGTTCGCGATCGCCTCATCGACGTCCCACACCTGGTTCGCGTCCATCATCAGCTTCCGGTTCTCGCCGATCTCTTCGCGCAGAATGCGCGCGCGCCGTACGTCTTCCTCCAGATTGCCGCCGACCTTCTGCTTGAAATGCGTCCATCCCTGCGCGACGCCTTCACGCGCGAGACGGCGAATCTTGTCGTCGTCGTAACCGAGCCAGCCCGCCGATGTCGTATAGGCCGGATAGCCGTGCGCGAGCATTTCCTTTTCACGCTCGCCCTTGGTCTTCGCATGACGATGCAGCATCGCGACTGCTTCGTGCGGCGTGATTGCATCAGGGACGTAGCGAAAGTCGAGGCAGCGCACGAGTTCTTCCGGGCTCATGTCGACCAGCAGCTTCCAGACCGGCTTGCCGACGGATTTCGCCCACAGGTCCCACACCGCGTTGACGACCGCCGCGGTGGCAAGATGAATCGCACCTTTGTCCGGGCCGATCCAGCGCAGTTGGCTATCCGAAGTAAATGCGCGCCAGAAAGCGCCCATATTCGCGGCGATATCTTCGAGCTTCTTGCCGACGATCAACGGCGTGAGTGCATTCACGGCAGTCACGCAGATTTCATTGCCGCGGCCAATCGTGAACGTGAGGCCGTGGCCGGTGAGATTCGGCGTGTCGGTTTCGAGCGTGACGTAAGTGGCGGAGTAGTCCGGCGCGGCATTCATCGCGTCGGAGCCGTCCAGCGAACGTGAGGTGGGAAACCGGATGTCCCGAACGGACAGCCTTGTGATCGTTGTCATCTGCGCACCCTCCGGGCTATGGCTATCGGCTTGTCGTCTGCGGACGCAGACGGATCGGTTTCGCGCGCACGTTCTCTGTGTGCGCGTTCCTGCTACGCGTAGGGGTAAGTCCGTACTCCCAGATACCAGGCATCCCTAGGTATTCCCAGGCATTTATACGCGTTGACAACACGGCATTCACTTTCTAGCATGCTAGCATGTCTTTTCGAAATCAAGGCCTTCGTGAATTCCTCGACCGAACTTGGGAATGCCGCCGGTGACCCGTATGTCGCACTGCAAAAAGTCGGCGGCGGCGAGCGCGGCAGTTTGACCGACGCGGTCGAGGCGGCGTTGCGAGAAGCGATTGTTACGTTGGCGTTGGAACCCGGCATGATGATCGACAAGATGGCCGTATGCGAACGGATGGGGGTGTCGCGCTTTCCTGTGTCGTCCGCGTTGGCGAGGCTTGCGCATGCGGGTCTCGTCGAGGTTTTGCCGCAACGCGGCACGCGCGTCAAACCCATCGCGCTCGACGACATCCGCCAGCATCTGTTCATCCGCAGCGCACTGGAAGTCGAGACGGTGCGTGGGGTCGCGCTGATGCACGACACGGCGACGCTCGACGCATTGGCAAGCAATCTCGATCAGCAGCGCAGTCTGGCTGGAAGTGGCGAACGTCAGACGTTTTACGCGCTCGATCTGGCTTTCCATGAAATCCTGCTCGACGCGGTGAAGCTGCCGCGCGTGAAGGAGATCGTCGCGGTGTCGCGCAATGCGCTGGATCGCGCGAGACAATTGCTCGCCAGTCCAGAACGGCTCGCGCATACGCTGGAAGAGCACGAGAGCATCTTCAAGGCCCTTTGCGCCGGCGACGGCGATGCGGCCGCGAAAGCGATGCACGATCATCTCGACCAGGTCGTCGCCGAATTGCACCGGTCCGCAAAAGAGCGGCCCGACCTGTTCGCGCCTTGAATGAAAGCTGGAATCAAAGCCGTTGTTCAAGCCGTAAAAAAGCTCCACCGTAAAAACGTTGGTGATATAGGCAGCCGTCGACAGACCAGCACATGAACCCACTCATTTCCGTCAACAATCTTTGCAAGAGCTTTCCGGGCGTAAGAGCGCTTCATGACGTCCGGTTCGAACTCATGGCCGGCGAGGTCCATGCGCTGATGGGCGAGAACGGCGCGGGCAAGTCGACGCTGATGAAAATTCTCGCCGGCGTCTATACGCGCGATTCCGGCGAAATTCTCTTCGACGGCAAGCCCGTCGATTTTCAAGGTCCGCGCGATGCGCAAGCTGTCGGCATCGGCATCATTCATCAGGAACTGCAACTGATGAATCATCTGAGCATCGCGCAGAACATCTTTATCGGCCGTGAGCCGCGCAAGGGTCTGGGTCTGTTCCTCGATGAAGACAAACTGAATGCACAGGCAAGCGAGATCCTCGCCCGCATGCACGTGAAACTCGATCCGCGCACGATGGTCGGCACGTTGACCGTCGCGAGTCAGCAGATGGTCGAGATAGCGAAAGCACTGTCTTTCGATTCGCGCGTGCTGATCATGGACGAACCCACGTCCGCGCTCAACGATGCCGAGATCGCCGAGCTGTTCCGGATCATCCGTCAATTGAGAGAGCGCGGCGTCGGCGTCGTCTATATCTCGCACAAGATGGACGAGTTGAAGCAGATCACCGATCGCGTGACCGTGATGCGCGACGGTGAGTACGTGGCCACCGTGCCGACCGAGGGCACCGGCGTCGAGACGATCATCGGCATGATGGTCGGACGCACGCTGGGCGACGTGACGCCGGTCGAGAGCGCGCCGGTGAAAGGCGAACTTGCGCTCGAAGTCAGAAATCTCGTCGCAGGTCCGCTCGTGCGCGACGTCAGTTTCGAATTGCGCAAGGGCGAAATACTCGGTTTCGCAGGCTTGATGGGCGCGGGCCGCACGGAGGTCGCGCGCGCGGTGTTCGGCGCCGATCCGGTCGAATCGGGCGAGATACTCGTGAAAGGCGTGAAGGCGTCGATCAGGAGGCCCAGTGATGCGGTCAAGCGCGGCATCGGCTACCTGTCCGAAGATCGCAAGCGCTTCGGTCTCGCGACGGGAATGGATGTCGAATCGAACATCGTGATGGCTGACCTCGGCAAGTTCCTGTCAATCAATATGTTTCTGCGTCGCGGGCAGATTCGCAAAAGAGCGCAGCACTTCATCAAGCTGCTTGCGATTCGCACGCCTTCGGCGACGCAGCAGGTGCGGCTCCTGTCGGGCGGCAATCAACAGAAGATTGTGATCGCGAAATGGCTCGAGCGCGATTGCGACGTACTGTTCTTCGATGAACCGACGCGCGGCATCGACGTCGGCGCGAAAAGCGAAATCTACAAGCTGCTGCGCTCGCTGGCGGCGCAAGGCAAGGCGATCGTGATGATCTCCTCCGAGCTGCCGGAAGTTCTGCGCATGAGCGACCGCATCGTCGTGATGTGCGAAGGCCGCATTACCGGCGAGCTGTCCGCCAGCGAAGCGACGCAGGAGCGCATCATGCATCTCGCGACGCTTCGCGAAACCCTGAAAACGGTACAAGCCTGAAGAGGTCTACGACATGACATTGCGAACGGATACCGCGGCGCTGGACAACGAAAGGCGCACTTCCGGGCTGAAAGCGCGAATTTTCGCGCCGACCGCCGTGCAAAAGATGCTCGCGTTCGCGAGCCTTATCCTGTTGCTGGTGTTCTTCAGCTTCGCGTCGCCGGCCTTCATGCAGATGGACAACATCCTCGGCATTTTTCAGGCGACAGCTGTGAACGGCGTGCTGGCGATCGCCGCCACGTTCGTGATCATTACAGGCGGCATCGATCTGTCGGTCGGTACGTTGATGACATTTACCGCCGTGATTTGCGGAGTGTTTCTCACGTACTGGCATCTGCCGATGTGGGCGGGCGTGCTCGCGGCACTCGCGACGGGCGCGGTATGCGGAACGGTATCGGGCACGCTGACCGCCAAAATGAAGATTCCGCCATTCATCGCGACGCTCGGCATGATGATGCTGCTCAAAGGTCTTTCGCTCGTCGTGTCGGCGGACAAGCCGATCTATTTCACCGATACCGAGAACTTCTACCGTATTTCTCAGGATTCGCTGATCGGCTATTTCCTGCCGGGCGTGCCGATTCCGAATGCGGTACTGATCCTGTTCTTTCTCGCGATCGTCAGTTCTATTACGCTCAATCGCACCGCGCTCGGCCGCTATACGTTCGCACTCGGCAGCAATGAGGAAGCGGTGCGGCTCTCGGGCGTCAATGTCGATCGCTGGAAGATCGCAATTTACGGCGTGGGGGGCGCGATCTGCGGCATCGCGGGTCTGCTGATCGCGTCGCGGCTCAATTCGGCGCAGCCGGCGCTCGGTCAAGGCTACGAGCTCGATGCGATCGCGGCGGTCGTGATCGGCGGCACGTCGTTGAGCGGCGGTTCGGGAACGATACTCGGCACCATCATCGGCGCTTTCATCATGAGCGTGCTGACCAACGGACTGCGCATCATGTCGGTCGCGCAGGAGTGGCAGATCGTCGTGACCGGTTTGATCATCATTCTGGCGGTGTATGCGGATATCCTGCGGCGCAGCCGGAGAAGTTGACGCAGGAGCAAGGCAGCAGCAAATAAGCAGGGAATGCAGGAGCAGGAGAGAGAGGGCACGTGAAGGCTCCCTCGAAAGCTCGATAGCGGCTTGATAGCCCAACCATTGGAGGAGGCCCCATGTTGAAGAGAAGACTGATCGGTATCGTGGTCGGTGTCGGTGCGCTCGTCGGCGGAAGTAGTCTCGCATATGCGGACGAGCCGTATATTCCGCTTATTTCGAAAGGCTTCCAGCATCAGTTCTGGCAAGCCGTCAAATCGGGCGCCGAGCAGTCCGCGAAAGCGAACAACGTCAGGATCACGTTCGAGGGACCGGAAACGGAAGCGATGGTCGATAAGCAGATCGACATGCTGTCGGCCGCGCTCGCGAAGAAACCGCAGGCGCTCGGCATCGCGGCGCTCGACAGTAAGGCGGCCATCCCCTTGCTCAAGCGCGCCCAGAACGACAAGATTCCGGTGATTGCATTCGACTCGGGCGTCGACAGCGATATTCCATTGACGACCTGCTCGACGGACAACGTCGCCGCCGCCGCGCTCGCCGCCGACAAGATGGCCGCGCTGATCGGCAATTCCGGCGAAGTCGGCGTGATCGTGCACGACCAGACGAGCCGCACCGGTGTCGATCGCCGCGACGGTTTCGTCAATCAGATCAAGTCGAAGCACCCGAACATCAAGATCGTGTCCGTGCAATACGGCGCCGGCGATCACCTGAAGTCCGCGGAAATCGCCAAGGCCATGATCCAGGCGAATCCGAACCTGAAAGGTATCTTCGGTGCAAACGAAGGTTCCGCGGAAGGCGCGGCGATCGGCGTCAAGGAATCGGGCAAGAAACTCGTGCTGATCGGCTTCGACTCCGGCAAGGAGCAGAAGGAGAACATCATGTCGGGCTTGATGGCCGGCGCGATTACGCAGAATCCGGTCGGTATCGGCAAATGCACGGTCGACTCGGCGGTCAAGGCGTTGCACGGCGAGAAACTGCCGAAGAAGATCGACACCGGTTTCTACTGGTACGACAAGACCAACATGAACGATCCGAAGATCGCAGCCGTACTGTACGACTAAGCGAGGCCGACGATCGCGACTCGGGAAGCCGAAGCTGCGACAATCATCGAAGAGGGAGAGCCACGCTCTTCCTCTTTTTATTGCCGTTCCGCAACTTCGGAATCGCGCTATACCGAGCGGCCCGTTGCGCCGCAACAACATGTAATCCCAACGCTCGTAGTCCGTCGAGCAAGTCGGGATTCGCGCTCATGCAGTGCTTTTGATGCAGGGCTGCTGGTCATTTCACGCCATTGCATGCATTAATCTGATACCTTATGTTTATGTAATCGCTGCACGAGCCGTCCATTCGCATGCCGATTCGGACCCACCCACCGTCGAATGCGCAGGTCATGGCTTTTACCGAACCAAGATCTCCATTTTTCAAGTGGGTCGTGTCCTCGGCCCAGAACCTGAGTCCGGACAACCGGCAGATTCTGCTTGCCAACCTGTTCACGCGAACCGCATCGATCGTTTTCGCGTCGATTTGCGAAATCGGCGTTTGCGCAACCGCGTATTATCTTTATCCGATTCCTCTATATGCCGCGTGGGGCATTGCGGTCGTCGCATTGCTGATCGCGCGGCTCACGCTGATCTGGCTATGCCGCATGCGGGCCGCCCAAGGGCTGGCCACGCCGACTTCCGCGTTTATTTTCGCGAGTCTGTTGTGGAGCGCGTTATTCGGGTTTGGCACATTCCTGTGCAATATCAGCGGAAGTCCCACGCTTTTTCTGCTTGGGAACGTTTGCGCGGTCGGTGTGATCGGCGGATTGGCCGGACGCAATGCGGGCACGCCGCGGCTTGTGTTATTGCAGATCGTTTTTATTCTCAGCTTTCTGAGTGTCGGCGCGGCGATGTCGCCGGGCAATGGCAAGCTCGTGCTGCTATTTCAGGCTCCGTTTTGCGCGGCCGGCTTCTTCACGGTCGCGCTGCGCAGTAATCGCGACACCGTTGCGTTGCTGCTCGCGCGGGAAAACAGTCATCGCCTCGCGCGCCAGGATAGCCTGACCGGTTTGCCGAATCGCGCGCATATCAGCGAGTTGCTGATCGAACGCACCGGCGAGAGTTCGACTCGGCAGGGCGAGGCGTTCGCGGTGCTGCTGATCGACCTCGACGGCTTCAAGGCGATCAACGACAGTCTCGGTCATGCCGCCGGCGACCAGATTCTGCAGGAAGCGGCCTCCCGTTTGCGCGATCTGCTGCCGAGCGGCGACCAGGTTGGCCGCCTGGCGGGCGACGAGTTCGTCGCGATTTCGGACGACGCCGGGCAGCTTCGCGACGTGCGCGTGCTGGCCGATCGCATCGTCAGAACGCTGGCGCGGCCGTTCGTGTTGAGCGAAGCGCTCGTGCATATCGGCGCGAGCGTCGGCATCGCGCTCTATCCCGAACATGCGCAAACGGGTCCGCAATTGCTGATCTGCGCGGACCGCGCGTTGTACGGCGTCAAGCGCAGCGGCAAAAGCGCGTTCGCGATTTTCGATGCCGAGAAGCACGTATCCGACGAAAGCCTGAGCCTGCTGCGCAGCGACCTCGAAGGCGCGCTGAAGTCGTTCAATGGTTTGCGCATGGAGTATCAGCCGATCATCGATCTGAATACCGGCGCGGTAGCGGGCCGCGAGGCGCTGATTCGCTGGGCCCATCCGACGCGCGGCGAGTTGTCGCCGTCCGCGTTCATTCTGACCGCCGAGCGCACCGGCCTGATCCTCGCGTTGGGTGAATGGGTGCTGCTGCAGTCGTGCATGGCGGCTTCGACGTGGCGCGACAAGGTGATCGTCGCGGTCAATGTATCGCCGGTGCAGTTGCGCGAGGAATCGTTCGCATCGACGGTGACGGCAATACTTCGGAAAACGAGGCTGCCGCCGACGCGGCTCAATCTCGAGGTCACGGAAACGGCACTGCTGAACGACGACGAAGTGACTCGCCGCAATATCACCCGGTTGCGCGCATTGGGTATCGGGCTGGCGCTCGACGACTTCGGCACCGGCTTTTCGACGATGTCCACGCTCGTGCGCTTCTCGTTCGACAAGCTGAAGATCGACAGTTCGTTCGTCCGCGAGTCCGTGCATGGGCGCGAATCGGCGGCCGTGGTGCGTGGCATCGTCGCGCTGGCGCGCGAGATCGGCATGCCGACCACGGCCGAGGGCATCGAAACCCAGGAGCAGCTCAATTTCGTGCGCGTATGCGGTTGCACCCATGCGCAGGGTTATCTGCTCGGCAAGCCGATGTGCAACGAAGAAATCGAGCAGTGCGAAGCGGTGCTCGACGCGCGTGTCGCCGACAAGGCCGCGCCTGCGGACTTTTGATATCCGTTACCGATGCGATCGAGGTCGTGATGTCGTCTCCCTTGCAATTTCAGCTGCGAATCACCGCGTCGCTGGAACTCGCCAACTCGCTGCGCGCGGACCCTTCGTGCGCCGCGCATCCAGCGCTTCGTGCCATTTTGCAGACGCATCACGCAACGCTCAAATGCCAGTTCGATGCATTCGCGGACTACGTGAGCGAAGCGGAGAGAATGGGCATCGAGAACTATCCGCTCTATCACTGGACACGGCAAACCATCGAGAACCCGGAGAAGAAAGCGAAGTACCTGCAGTCGTTCACGCTCCATGTGAATGGCGACGAAGTGTATGACAAGGACGTCGCCGATGGCCTCGAGGCCGGCCTGTCGAAGCTGATCGACGCGAACGGTATTGTTCGCGTTTCGAGGTACGACACGAATCCCGCGAACAATCCGCAGCCGCCCGCCCGCGGGTGAGGCAGCCGTTTAAATTTCACTTCGAAAGCTTCGTCGTTAAGCGATGTAACATTTGACGACATGCCATAAAGTTCGTGAGACGATGCAGCTTCACTTATTTTTGTGGGAGCGCGACATGGGACTTCTGGACGAAGTGGGCAAGATTGCCGGTGCGGTTGCCGCCGTTGAAGCCGCGGAGAAAGTCGATCCCGAAGCGGGTCTGCTGACCAAAGGCTTGGCCGCTATCGCCGGTTTCGAAGGCGCTGGAAAGCTGGAAGCGCTGGTGGAAAAGAAAGAAGAAGAGAAGCAGGACGACGCCGACCACGCTCAAGCCGCGGACGATACAAGCTCCCAGACCTGAACGGACGTCAAGCGGATTGCCGGTTGCATGCGCGCGATCGAATCACGCGCTGCACCGGCAATTTGTTTTTATAGACCTTTCGATATCGAACCCTCCTTCCGCTATTCGCCCGATGTTTCATCGGGCTGTCATCGCCGTCCGGCTACGATCGTCCTTCACTTTCCGTCCGCGCTCGCCCCGCGGGGCGTTGTTTTGCGCTGGCATTCTTCCACCTGAACAACCATACCGGACATGTCGAACAGAATAATCGTCAAGACAACGCCTGCCGATGAGCACGGCGCATCGATCGTCTCGCGTCGCGGCTTTCTGAAGTTCGCCGGCGCATCGAGTCTCGCGACGGCGGCGGGCGCGCTCGCATCGACCGCGCGCGGCGCCAATAGCGGCACACCCGATGGCACGCCCGAGCAGATCCATCTGACCTGGGGCGGCGACCCGACGAGCGAGATCACCGTGTCGTGGTCGTCGCTCGCGCCCGCGGTCAATCCGCAGGTGCGCATAAGCGGCGCCAATAACGGGGACCACGCGAAACATACGGTGCACGCGGTGCAAAGCACTTACACCGACGGCGTCAACGGCGAGGTCGTATTCAACTATCACGCGCGCGTGCGCGAGTTGAAGGCCGACACGAGCTATCAGTACGAAGTGACGGCCGATAACGACGGCAACGCAGCGCAACCCTTCACCGCGAGTTTTCGTACCGCGCCGCGCGGCCGCGCGCGGTTTCGCTGGACGAGCTACGGCGATCTCGCGACGCCGAATACTAACTGGGTGCTGTCGTCGCCGCAAAGCCGCTTCGCGGTGGCGGCCGTCGAGCGCTTTCAGCCGCTGTTCCATCTGCTGAACGGGGATCTCTGCTATGCGAATCTGAATCCGACGCAGCAGCCCGAGGTGTGGCGCGACTTCGGTAACAACGCGCAGACGTCGGCGTCGAATCGGCCGTGGATGCCGTGTCCCGGCAATCACGAACTCGAATTCAACAACGGCGAGCAGGGCCTTGCGTCGTATCTGTCGCGCTACGTGCTGCCCGATAATCACACGCGTTTTCCGGGCCGCTGGTACAGCTTCCGCGTCGGCTCGGTGCTGTTCGTTTCGCTCGATGCGGACGACGTCGTCTATCAGGATGCCGCCGCTTTCGTCGCCGGGCCCGCGCCGCTGACGCCGGTCGCGAGCACCGGCAATCCGCCGATTCCGGCGGGTACGTCGCTGTATGTGCGCGGCTATAGCAATGGCGAGCAGACACGCTGGCTCGAAAAAGTGCTGCAGCATGCGTCGCACGATAACGACGTGGACTGGATCATCGTGCAGATGCATCAGGACGCACTCAGCTCGTCGAAGACCGGCAACGGTTCCGACAAGGGCATTCGCGAAGCGTGGCTGCCGCTGTTCGATCGCTATGGCGTGGATCTCGTGCTGTGCGGTCACGATCACGACTACGAGCGCAGCTATCCGGTGCGCGGTTGCAATCACAACAAGGGCACCGACATCGCGACGGGGCGCCCGGTCGATACGTTGCAGCCCAAGCCGATCATGTCGGCGGTATCGGCGGGTGCATCGACGTTCGATACGAGCCACGGCACGATCCACCTGATTCTTGGCGGCGGCGGCACGAGCGCGCCGCTCGACGTGTATGGCGTCGATACCGGCACAGGCCTGCCGCAGGCGCGCATCTTCACGAAGCCGAATCGCCCGGTGCCGTCGACGACCGCGGGCACGTTCGTGCGCGCGAGCGCCGACGCGGTCGAAGACGCGATCTGGTCCGCCCAACGCGACACCGGCACCGGTTACGGCATCGCGGTGTTCGATTACGATCCGGGGCAGCCCGGCGGCGACACCACGATCACGATGAACTACTACCATGCGCCGGGCGCGGATCAGACGCCGACACCGGAATACGATCTGTTCGAGACGATCGAATTGAAGAAGAAGCGGCGCGGGTAGAAGGATGATTTGATTCACTGATCGGCATTCGATTTCCAGGGGCCGCTCATCACGAGCGGCCCTTGTTTTTTCACGGTCACCGCAAAAAACAATCCCCCATTCATTTTGTTACACGTCTTACCGCCACGGACTGTGGTGGTTACAAAGGCCTTTCGAAAGCCCCGCTATACTCGGCGCCGTCTCACTAAAACAAAGACCCGATATGTCCAAGAAGATCATCCAGATGGTTGCCGTGGCTGCATTGAGCGCCGCGGCGTCGTTGCCGGCACTCGCCGGTGATATGAACAACATGCTCGGCGGCGCGCTCGGTGGCGTGGCCGGCGCGGCAGTCGGCGGCGCGGTGGGCGGCAGCACAGGCGCGGTGATCGGCGGCGCAGTGGGCGGCGGGGCGGGCGGCGCGGTCACGTCGAATCGCCGCGAACGCACCGGCGCGATCATCGGCGGCGCGCTCGGTGGCGGGGCGGGCACCGCGGCCGGCAACGCGATGGGCGGCCGCACCGGCGGCCTGGTTGGCGCCGCGCTCGGCGGCGGCGCGGGTTCGGCGCTCGGCGGCAACGTCTCGCGCTCGAACTCATATGCCAACGACTACTCGCGCGGCTACCAATCGGGCAAGCACCATCACAAGCATCGTCGTTACGACTGAGACGGCTTGACATCGACAGGGCCGGTGCGCGTCCGCATCACAGACGAACGCGGCGGCCCTCGTCCATCACGCATGCAGAACCAGTTTCTGAATACGCCAGTTCAGCAACTCGGCAACGAATAATACGTTTTCCGAAGGACACGCCATCTCGTGAATCCAGCCGAACTGTTTCGGCTGTTTGCCCGCTTTGCCAAGCACACCGAGCACTTTGCCGTCGAGCGTCATCTTGTAGATGCGTCCCGGAAACGCGTCGGCGCTATAGAGCACCTGATTCGGTCCCGGCGAGATGCAGATCGCCCAGGGCGAGCCCGGCGCGAACGTGCCCGCGGCGAGGTCCGCTTCGCTCGGCATGTTGCCGATCGCGGGGCGCGCGTCCGGCGGCACCGGTACGTCGATCGTGAACTGGCGCAGGAACGTGCCCTCGGTATCGAACACCTGGATGCGCCGGTTGCTGCGATCGGCCACATAAACGTGGTCGTGCGCATCGACCGCGATGCTATGCGGCGTATGGAACTGCCCCGGTCCCGTGCCGCGATCGCCCCATGACTTCAGCCAGTTGCCGTCGCGATCGACCTTCGCGACGCGCGAGTTGATGTATCCGTCGCTGATATAGGTGTTGCCCGCCTTGTCCCACGCGACGTCGGTCACCTGGCGAAAGCGTCCGGGTTCGGACGGCAGCGGCGGATTCGGATGCTTGAGCGGCGCGGTCTCTTCGTCCGATGCTTCCTGCTTGCGGCCGAACACCATCGCGACGCGTCCTTCCGGCGTGAACCTGATCACCATGTCCGAGCCCTTGTCGGTGACCCAGATGTTGTCGTGCCGGTCCACCTTCACCGTGTGCGCGAACGACCACGCGTACAGGTTGTGGCCGATCTCGCGCACGAAGCGTCCATCGGGCGCGAACTCGAGCAGTTGCGCGGCGGCCGCGCCATATGCGGGGCCGGTGGTGTTGCCGCGCGACAGCACGAAGATATGGCCATGCGAATTGAGCGCGACGCCCGAGCATTCCCCGAAGTACCTGTCGTTCGGCAAACGTACAGGGTTGGCAATCGAGTCGTAAGCAATCGTGGGCACGGCGGGTGTGTCCGCGGCGAACGCCGGCGGCATGGCCAGTCCGGCGGCGCTACCCGCAAGCAGGCTCATGAAAGTCCGGCGGCTCATCGCCCGGTGGTCGGGAACGCCGCAGCATGCGCAAAACGACTCGTAACGCTCGCTCATTCGTTGTCTCCTTTGGACCATCGCTTGAAGTGTGCAAAGGCAAGCCTAGTGCACAAAACGTTTAATGGCTAAATCGTTTTGGCGATGCTGAAAGAGATAGTTGCCGTCATGCGCGATCACGTGCCAGTGGCGGCAGATGCTGTCCAAGTCGCGGCGCGCGGCGGCGCGGTACCGCTCGGCATCGCGAGCCAGCCCGCTTTGCTACTATGTAAGACCGCGACTGCTTAGGTCCGCTTTAGTCCCGCGTTGGTCCATCACACAAGGAGATTCGAATGAGCAAAGGTTATTGGGTGTCGTCGTACCGCAAGACGAACGATCCGCAGAAACTGGCCGCGTACGCGCAACTGGCCCCAGCCGCGGTGGCGGCGGCGGGCGGCAAGTTCCTCGTGCGAGGTGTGGCGGACGAGGCGCGCGAGCAGGGCCTCAAGGAGCGCACGGTCGTGATCGAGTTCCCGACGTACGAGGCGGCCGTCGCCGCTTACGAAAGCGAGGAGTACAAGAAGGCGCTGGCCGCATTGGGCGATGGCGTCGAACGCGATCTGCGCATCGTGCGCGGCACCGACTGACGCACGACCCGCAAGCGAACACTGCGCGGCAAGTAAGTGCCGCGCAGTTACTCACTTCACCGCGCCGAGCGCGAGCCCCTTCACCATATATCGCTGCAACCACGCAAACACGATCGAAACCGGCAACGTCGCGCACAAGGTCGCGGCCATCACCAGATGCCATTCGACCACGTACTTGCCCGCGACCATATCGGTCACCTGCACGGTCAGCGTCTTGTTTTCCGGCGAGCGGATCAGCGTATAGACGACCGCGAACTCGTTCCACGCATTGATGAACGTGAAGATGGCGGTCACGACGATCGCCGGCACCGCGAGCGGCAGAAACACCTTGAACACCGCGCGCGTGCGGCTGCAGCCTTCGAGCCACGCGGATTCCTCGAGATCCTGCGGCACGGTCTGAAAGTACGACGACAGCATCCACACCGCGAACGCGATATTGAACGCCGCGTACGACACGATCACGCCGATCCTCGAATCGACCAGGTTGCCGTCGCCCCACGGAATCATCGCCGCGAGCCGGAATAGGCCGACCACCAGCAGGATCGGCGACAGCATCTGCGTGACGAGCAGGAACTGCCGATACAGGCCGCGTCCGCGAAATGGGAAGCGCGCGAGCGCGTAAGCGGCGGGCAGGCTCACCGCGAGTGCGAGCGCGGTAGACAGGAAACTGATGATCGTGCTGTTGCGCAGCGCGACGCCGAAGTTGGCCGCGTCCCACATGTCGATGAAATTGCGCCACTGCCACTGCACCGGCAGCCAGCGCGCCGGATAGACGAAGATCTCCGAGGCCGGTTTGACCGCGGTGAAAAACATCACCGCGAACGGAAACAGTATGACGATCACGAGCGGCGTCAGGGCGATCCAGCACCACAGCGAGCGTTTCGTCTTTGCGCTCAGACTCATGATGGCACTCCTTCTTTCGCGCGTTGCAGACGTAGATAAGCGATCGAGAACACGAACAGCATCACGAGCATGATCAGCGAAACAGCGGCCGCTTCGCCGGGCCGTCCGAGCCGGAAGCCGAGTTCGTACAGGTAAGTGACGAGGATGTGCGTGCTGTTGTCGGGGCCGCCTTGCGTCATCACCCAGATGATCGGAAACGAGTTGAACACGTAGATCACGTTCAGCAGGATCGCCATGTTGATGAACGGGCGCAGCAGCGGCATCGTCAATTGCCGGAACTGCTGCCAGGCGCTCGCGCCGTCGATACGCGCGGCTTCGTAGATATCGCTTGGGACCGAAGACAGGCCGCCAAGAAAAATCGTCACCGTGAATGGAATCGACACCAGAATGCCGACCGCGATTTCGACGGGGAACGCGAACTCGGGCGTCGCGAGCCAGTGAATCGGCCCGCCGATCAGGCCGAGCCGCTGCAGCGTGACATTGACCATGCCGTAGTCGTCGTTGAAGGCCCAGCGCCAGACGACGGCGGTCATCGTCAAAGAGACGGACCACGGCAGCATCACGATCGTGCGCGCCACGCCGCGACCGTGAAAGTCCTGATTCAGAATCAGTGCGACAGGTACCGAGATCAGCACCGTGCCGCCCACCACGCACACGGTCCAGATGATCGTGCGGCGTACCGAAGCGAGAAACACCGGGTCCTGAAACACGTTGATGAAGTTCTGCGCGCCGGTGAAGTCGCGGATCGCGCCGAAGCGCGATACCTCATGCAGCGATTGCCACACGATGTTGAAAATCGGATAGCTGATGATGAACAGCGCGAGCACGAGGCTCGGCGCAATCAGCAACCAGGGCGCCTGCGCGCGCGAAGAAACGGAACGGCTCATGCGTGCTCGATCGTAAGACGCGCCCGCTCTCTGGCGGCGGGCACGACGGAATGGGCCGGAGGGTGCATCGTGCTGCATAGGCTCGAATGTGGGAGTGGCGCGGCGCAACGCGCGGCGCTTTAGCTACGGCGCCGCGCGTCCGCTGTTCGTCTCGTTACTGTCAAAAGCCGCGTATCAGTGACCGAGCGACTTGTTCGCCTGCGCAGCGGCCGCATTCAACGCTTCCGCCGGTTGCGCCTTGTTCAGGTAGATCGCCTGCATCCCGTCGGTCACGGCCTTCGCGGTGTCTTCCCAGCCGGTCACGGTCGGCGCGAAGTGAGCCGTGGGCAGCAGCGCGATGAATGCCTTGACGTCCGGATCGTTGAACGCCGGGTCAGCCGCTTCTGCCTTCGTGGTCGGCAGGAAGCCTTCGGTCGTCGTGAACTCGACGCGCGGTTCCTTCGTGAACAGGTAGTCGAGGAACTTCCACGCGGTCTTCTTCGCCTTCGAGTTCTTGAACATCACGATCGAGTCGGTGACCGCGTAGGTGGCGTGCGTCGTGCCCATCGGCACCGGATCGATACCGTACTTCAGGTTCGGCGCTTCCTTCTTGATCTGCTTGGCGAGGAACGGCGCGGAGATCACCATCGCGACGCGGCCCTGCTTGAACAGGTTCTGCACGTCTTCGCGGCTATAGCCGGTGACGCCCGGTTGCGTGAGACCCTGGTCGATCATCTGCTTGTACATCGTCGCGGCCTTCACGCCCGCCGGCGAATTGAACGCGGCCTTGCCGTCCTTGCCGACCACGTCGCCGCCCATCGTCCACAGCGCGTAGTAATAGTAGACGTCGGTTTCGATTTCCTTGCCTTGCAGGCCGAAGCCGGCGATGCCTTGCGCCTTCAGCTTCTTCGATGCATCGATCACTTCATTCCAGGTCTTCGGGCCGTCGGGGTAGCCGACCTTCGCGAGCAGATCCTTGTTGTAGTAGAGCGCGCGCGCGGAAGCGGCGATCGGCAGGCCGTAGGTCTTGCCGTTGATCTGGCCAGGCGCGAGGAACGGACCGATGAAACGTGCCTTGAAGTTCGCGTCCATATAGCCGTCGAGCGGCTCGGCGACGTCGTCCTTCACGAAGTCGAGGAGCCAGCGCGTGCCGACGATCGCGAGGTCCGCGTTGGCGCCGCCGGAGATGTCCGTTTGCAGCTTCTGTTGCAGCGTGTCCCAGTTCACGTCTTCGATCTTGATGGTCGTGCCGGGATTGGCCTTCTCGAAGTTGCGGGCCATTTTCTCGAAGTACGGCGCGGTCGCGTCGCTGTAGTGAGCGACCGTCACGCGGACCGTCTCGGCATGGGCCGAGACGGCGATACCTGCAAACGCGAGCGCCACGGCGACTTTGCCTAGCGCGAGGGAAGCACGGGCATGCAACGACATTTTTCTCTCTCCTGTGGGTGGTTTGCTGCCGTCGCCGGCCGCCTTGGGTAAATTGTTTGAAAAAATCCTACATGACGCAAAATAGCTTGTCACGTAGGGTCTGCGATATTTTTTCTCTGGCTGTTTTGTGCATAAGATGCTGTAAAGCATAGGGTATTCTGCACTGCGGGACGGGATCCGAAACCCACTCTTCGGGATGGCCGGCAGTCGTCGCGGGTTGCATATGTAGGAAATTTACAGCGTTGCGCGTAGCACGAGCCGGGTGGCGGACGGCGCCGGCAAGACGGCCGAAACGGCCAGGCCAACGAGCGAGGAACACATGGATCGTGTCGTATTGGTAACGGGCGCATGCGGCGGTATCGGCAGCGTGTTATGCGAGCGCTTCGTCGAGGCGGGTGACACCGTGCTCGCGCTCGACATCGACGCGACCGCGCTGCAGTCGTTGAGCGCGCGACTCGGCGCACAACGGGGCGCGCAACAGGGCGCGGACCAGGTCGTGCCGGTCGCGGTCGATCTCGGCGACGCCGCTGCGGTGCAGCACGCGGTGGCCGCGGCGGTCGCGCAGCGTGGACCGGTCGACGTGCTGGTCGCGAACGCGGGCGCGGCGCTCGGCGCGTCGCTCGCGACCACCGACGCCGCGAGCTGGCAGCGCGACATCCATCTGAATCTTAACGGCACGTATCACACGGTGGAGGCGGTGCGCGCGTCGATGATCGAACGGCAGCGCGGCGCGCTCGTGCTGATCGGCTCGGTGAACGGTCTCGCCGCGCTCGGTCATCCGGCATATAGCGCCGCGAAGGCCGGCCTGATCAGCTATACGAAAGCGCTCGCGATCGAGCTGGGCCGCTTTGGCATTCGCGCGAACATCGTGTGTCCGGGCACTGTGAAGACGCAGGCGTGGCAGGCGCGTGTCGACAAGAATCCGCAGGTGTTCGAGGAACTGAAGAAGTGGTACCCGTTGCGCGACTTCGCGACGCCCGACGACATCGCCGATGCGGTGTTGTTCCTCGCATCGCCGCAAGCGCGCGTGATCACCGGCGTCGCGTTGCCGGTCGACGGCGGCTTGATGGCGGGCAACCGCTTGATGGCGCAGGAGCTGACGCTCGAGTCGTTCTGAGCCGCGCGCGACGCGTGCAGTACGACACCGGCAATACAACATCGGCAATACAACACACAGCAAGACAATGAGGACAGCATGGCAGCAGTGCAACTGAGCGGCATCTTCAAACGCTATGGCGACACCCAGGTCGTGCACGGCATCGATCTCGACATCGACGACGGCGAGTTCGTCGTGCTGGTTGGTCCGTCGGGCTGCGGCAAGAGCACGCTGATGCGGATGGTGGCCGGGCTCGAGGAAATCAGCGGCGGCGATCTGATGATCGGCGGCACGCGCGCGAATACGCTCGCGCCGCAGCAGCGCAACATCTCGATGGTGTTCCAGAGCTACGCGCTGTATCCGCATCTGTCGGTGTATGAAAACATTGCGTTCGGTCCGAGAATCCGCAAAGAATCCTCGGAGAAATTCAAGCCGCGCATCGATGCGGCCGCGAAGATGCTGAACCTCAGCGGCTATCTGGACCGCTTGCCGCGCGCATTGTCGGGCGGTCAGCGGCAACGCGTGGCGATGGGCCGCGCGGTGGTGCGCGAGCCGTCGCTGTTCCTGTTCGACGAACCGCTGTCGAATCTCGACGCAAAGCTGCGCGTGCAGATGCGCACCGAAATCAAGGCGCTGCATCAGCGCTTGAAGAACACGGTGATCTACGTCACCCACGATCAGATCGAAGCGATGACGATGGCCGATCGCATCGTCGTGATGAACGCGGGACGTATCGAGCAGATCGGCCGTCCGCTCGAACTCTATGACCGGCCCGCGAATCTCTTCGTCGCGAGCTTCCTCGGCTCGCCGTCGATGAATTTCGCCGAGGGCGTGATCGTCAATCGCACGCAGGGTGCGGGCCTCGCGTTGAAGCTCGCGGACGGCAGCGAGGTCGCGCTCGAACGCACGCCTGCGTCGGCCGTGGTCGGTGCGAAGGTCACGCTCGGCGTGCGGCCCGAGCACGTCGAGATCACGACGCAGATACCGGATGCCGCGCTCGACGTCGAAGTGATCGAGCCAACTGGCGCCGAAACGCACTTGTACGGGAAAATTGGCGGCGCTTCGTGGTGCGTGACCACGCGCGAGCGCTCGAAGATCGAGCCCGGTCAGCGTGTCGCGCTGCGTCTGCCGGCCGAACACATCCATCTGTTCGATACGGAGAGTGGACGCAGGCTGGTCTGAACCGCGTGCGGCTTGAACTTCGATCAGGCCGATTGAAGCCGAAGAAGCTGCGAGCGACGCGGATCCATATGAAACAGCCCCTAAGGAACACCGGGTGTCCGCACCGAACTTGATTCCCCACATCCGCAACGCACTCGCGAGTCTGCGGCCCGCCGAGCGCAAGGTCGCCGACATGGTGCTCGCCGACGTCGACTTCGCGATGCGCGCGAGCATCACCGAACTCGCGCAGCGCGCCGAAGTGTCCGAGCCTTCCGTCACGCGTTTTTGCCGCGCGATCGGTGCGCACGGTCTGCGCGACTTCAAGATGCAGCTCGCGCAGAGCGTCGCGGGGGGGCTGCCGTATGCATCGACCGCGGTCGCGCGCGACGACGACGTGCAGACCTTGATGGACAAGGTCGGCGAAGCGGCGATCGACGGCATCACGCATGCGCGCGGCGCGCTCGATCCTGCCGTGGTCGAAAGCGCGATCGCGGCGCTTTCGAGCGCCCGGCGCGTGTTTTTCTTCGGCGTGGGCTCAGGCTCGGGGCTCGTCGCGCAGGACGCGGCGCTGCGTTTTTTGCGCATCGACATCGCGGCGGCCGCGTTTACCGATGGTCATTTGCAGCGTCTATACGCGGGTCTGATGGAGCCGGGCGACGTCGCGTTTGCGATCTCGCATTCGGGGCGCAGCGTCGAAGTGAATGAAAGCATCCAGATCGCGAAGGAGCGCGGCGCGACGACGATCGCGCTGACCAACGTCGGCTCGCGACTCGCATGGCTCGTCGATATTCCGCTGCTGCTGCGCGTGGCGAGCCCGATCGATCCGAACACGCCGGGCGTCTCGCGGCTCGTGCATCTGTGCATCATGGATGCGCTCGCGATCGGCGTCGCGCTGAAGGCCGGGCCCGAGACGCTGGAAAAGATGCGCCACGCGAAGGCGCGGCTCGTGCCGCATGAGCCAGAAGGGGCGGGCGGGTAAGGCGCGCACGTTCCGCGACTTGCGTCGTCGCTCCAGGTAGAATCGGCTCGCAGCGTTCCCGTTCACGTCCGTCCGCCCATGTCCTCCCGTTCCGCCGACACCGCATTACACGCCCCATCAATGACCACCGCCGAACGTGTGCCGACCCTGCTGCTGGCCGCCGCGCTATCGCTCGGCAGCGCGACAGCGCTCGGCTTCGCGCGCTTCGCGTACGCGCTGCTGTTGCCGTCGATGAAACTCGACCTCGGCTGGAGCTTCGCGCAGGCCGGCGCGATGAACACCGCCAACGCGCTCGGCTATCTGCTCGGCGCGCTCGTGTTTCCGCGCCTCGCGCGCCGCTGGTCGGCCGGCGCGCTGTTCGCGGCCGGTTGCGTGCTGACCGTGCTGCTGATGGCCGGCAGCGGCCTCACCGCCAGCACGCATGCGCTGCTGGGGCTGCGCGTGATCACCGGTGCGAGCAGCGCGGCGATCTTCATCGGCGGCGGCGTGCTTGCGGCGCGGCTCGCGTCGGCGCGACCGCGCGACGCGGGGCTCGTGCTCGGTCTGTATTACGGCGGTACGGGCTGGGGGATCGTCGCGTCGTCGGTGCTGGTGCCGGTGACGATCCTTGATGCCGCCCACGGCTGGCAATTCGCGTGGTTCGCGCTCGCGGCGGCCTGCGCGCTGTTCGCCGCGGTCGCGATCGGCGCGTCGCGCAGGATCGAGCGCGCGCACACGAGCGCGGCGGCTGCGGCGCATGCAACCGGCGCCAATCCCGCCCCGGGCTGGCCGCACTTCGCGGCCGCGCTCGCGGGCTACGGACTGTTCGGCATCGGCTATATCGGCTACATGACGTTCATCGTCGCGCTGCTGCGTAACGCCGGCATGAGCGCGGCGGTCGTCACCGGTTTCTATCTACTGCTCGGCGCGGCGACCGTGGTGTCGGCGCGGATCTGGTCGACGCTGCTCGATCGCATGCGCGGGGGCCGGGCGCTCGCCCTGCTCAACGCGCTGCTGGCGATCGCGACGCTGCTGCCCGCGCTCTTCACGCAGCCGTGGGTCGCGTTCGTTTCGGGCGCGCTGTTCGGCGCGACGTTCCTGTCGGCGGTCGCGTCGACGACCGCGTTCGTGCGCCACAATCTTCCCGCGAGCCACTGGGCGAAGGGCATCAGCGCCTTCACGATCGTGTTCGCGTTCGGGCAGATCGTCGGGCCGGTCGTGATCGGCTGGGTGTCGGATGGCGCCGGGCTCGCGCGCGGGCTCGTGTATTCGGCGCTGCTGCTGGCGGCCGGCGCGGTACTCGCGGCGTGTCAGAAGGCGTTGCGCGCGACGTGAGTCGCTTTATGCATGCTTCGTACTCAGCGATACGTCCAGCACCGATGCGCGACGAACGTGAGCGGCGGCACCACGCACACGACTAGCGCGATGCCGAGCGCGGGTGGCCCGCCCGCAAGCTGTCCGATACGCTGCGCACGCGCCGCCGGATGCGCGCCGAGGAGCGGGCCGCGAAGATCGCGCTGAAATTGCTGTTTCCGTTGATGTTCTGCATTTTTCCGGCGCTGCTCGTCGTGCTGATGGGGCCCGCGATGAATCATGTCTATCGCGATCTGCTGCCGAGCATGGCGGGCGGCACATGACCACGCATTTCGTCGCGAGCGGATCGACATGAAACGCACGAGACAACGTGGCGCGGCAGCGGTGCTGATTCCGCAAACCGCGAGGTGAAGCGCGCAGGACCTGTTAGGGATTGTCGCGCGTCTCGGCCGTGCGTCTGCCCTGGAAGACCGGCAGCCGCCAGCCGTAGCGCAGCGACGCGAGCCGCACCAACACGCAAGCCAACGTCGCGAACCACGGCGTCCACCAGTCCGTCCAGCCCGCGTACGAAAAACCGACCTGCACCGCCGCGCCGAACAGCGCGGCCGACGCATAGATTTCGCGCTCGAGAATCGCGGGTACGCGCGAGAGCACGACGTCGCGCATCACTCCGCCGCCCACCGCGCTGACGACGCCGAGCAGAATCGCGAGTTCGGCATTGTGGCCGTACGCGATCGCTTTCTGCGCGCCCGACACCGCGAACAGACCGAGCCCGATCGCGTCGAAGAACAGCACCGGCTGACGCAGCCGGCGCACCTGCGGATACGCGAGAATCGTCACCGCCGACGCGGCGAGCGCGGTGGCCAGATAGCGCCAGTTCGACAGCCCGGCCGGTGGGATCGCGCCGATGCACACGTCGCGCACGATGCCGCCGCCGCACGCGACCATGAAGGCGATCACGACGATGCCGAACAGGTCGAGCCGTCGTTGACGCGCGGCGACCGCGCCGCTGATCGCGAACACGAAGGTGCCGATCAGATCGAGAATGGTATAGACGGCGTGTGAATTCACTGAATGGTTTCAACCTGGTCGGCGACGATGCCTGCGGTGCGCGGCGCCTGCATCGACAGTTCGGCGTGTGCGTACAGGTCTTTGTAGATCGCTTCGATCAGCTTCGACATGGAGGGCTCCTTGTTGGCGTGGACACCACGGAAGGCGGCGGAACGCGGACCGTCTGTCAGGATCTCGCAGACCCGCTTTCGAGCAGGCTGTGTGAAAGCTTACAAAGCAGACGTTCGAGCGTTTTGCGTTCGTTCGCGCTGAGCGCCTTGGCGAGCTCGACCTCGAGCTCGGTGCCCACCGCTTCGGACGCCTGCGCGACCTCGAGGCCGTGCGCGGTGGCGCGTAACGCGATGCTACGACGATCCGACGCATGCATGTTGCGCGTAATCAGGCCGCGGGTTTGAAGCTCGGCGAGGACTTTGGAAAGCAGCGTCTTTTCGATCAGCGCGCGCTGCGAAACGGCCTTGGGCGTGATGTCGGGCTCCGCGCAGACGAGGCGCAGCACGCGCAGCGCACGCACGTCGAGATCCCAGCGCTCGCGATAGACCATGTTCGCGCGATTGATCAGCAATGCGCTGGTCAGATCGAGCCTGAAAGTCAGGAAGTCCGAGTACAAGAATTTGCTCCGCTGTCGGTCGTCATACGTGGTGCCGGCATTATAGGCAAGTAGTTGAAATTTTCAAATACTTGCGCGGAGCGCACTGCCAGCGCAGTCAAAGCTGTTTGCAATAGAACGTCGTGGCGCAAAACGCACCGTCGGGCATCAGCGCGTAATTCGGTACGCTGCCGACGCGTTGCCAGCCGGCGCGCTGATAGAGTCGCTCGGCATCGCCACCGGTTACGGTGTCGAGCACGAGAACCGACTTTCTCTCTTCCCGCGCGATGCGATCGAGTTCGCTCATCAGAGCGTGCGCGACGCCGCGCCGGCGGGCTTTTCTGTGCACGAGCATCTTCGCGACGTCGGCGCGATGTGGCTGATTTTCGGGTTGCGCGGTAATCAGCTGCACGGTGCCCACGATATCGCCGCTGTGATCTTCGGCTATCAGCAACACGCGCTCGCCACGCGCGACGCTCTCCACGACGCTGCGCCAGAACGCGAGCGCCGTGTTACGCGAGATCGGCAGCATGAAGCTGACCGATGCTCCGCCTTCCACGCAGTCGATCAGCACGTCGGCGAGCGCTTCGACGCAGGCCGAAGCTTCGTTCGCGCCGACGCGCCGTATGGTCATGGTATCGCTCATCCGTTTCTCCGTTCGTTGACTGGCGATGTGGTCAGCGCGACGAGATAGCGCGCGCGTTTGCGAGTGGGATTACGGAACACGATCGGGCTGTCGAGCCGCATCGCCAGGCAGTCGCCGGTCTTGAGCCGCCAGCTGGTGTCGCCGACCGTGATTTCCATCGACCCGTCGAGCATCCACACCTGTTGATGAATGTCCGCGTCGCGCGCGCCGGTTTCGTAACTGACGCGCTGACCGGCGGGAAAGTTGACCTCGACCAACTGGATCGCCGAGCGCGCGGTCGGCGACAGATGACGTCGCACATACCCCGAGCTCGGATCGGTCCACACCGCCTGCTCGCTCGCGCGACTGACCGGCGATGGCTCGGCAGCCGGCGCGCCATCCTGCTCGAATAGCGACGCGAGCGGCACGTTCAACGCGGTCGCGAGTTTGTCGAGCACGGTCGCGGTAGGGCTGCTCTGACCGCGCTCGATCAGCGAGATATTCGAGCGGCTGACCTTGCTGCGCTCGGCCAGTGCATCGAGCGACCAATTTTGAGCGTCGCGCAGTTCTTTGATCCGGCGCGCGATCAGAGCGTTGATGTCCATGTAATCCAGTTTAAGGGATGCGGTTTCCAGTAAACTAGACGGCGGCTTTTTTGTTGTCAATGCGCAAATGCGCACTCACCACTTTGAATAAAAACCCGCACAAAATGCCGACTCTTTATTCGCTTTGATTCGATAACTTTCAATTAGCCTGTGTCGGAAAAGCCTTACGCCCCATTACGCATAAAATTACACGTATTGGTATAAATACTGATGCTGTAGTCAGACTACATTCCTACATTACTCACCACGGAGAGTCGCTACAGCCCATCCAGTTGCGCCGATTCTTCTTCCAACAGGCAAACGTTTGCAGTCATCGCTGCGTGCCTGTTTTCGCGTCCGTTTCCCATCCCCCGACGCGCTCCGTTGCCCCAGAAAAGCACAATTTCGGAGAGACACCTATGCAGAAGAAACTATGGCCGGCCGTCGCGATAGCGGCGGCCGTGAGCGCCGCTGCGCACGCCGCTGCGCCCGCGGACATTCCCACTCCCGGTCTCGACTTCGCGCCCATGTCGACGGTGCTGAACGCGTTCGCGTCGGCCGCGGCGCATCGGCGCGCGGAAACGCTCGTCAACAAAATGACGATCGACGAAAAGCTGCAGTTCATTCACTCGCAGTACGCAATGTCCGCCGTGCCGGGCGGCGGCGCGGGCTACATTCAGGGCGTGCCGCGTCTCGGCATTCCCGACCTGAACATGGTCGACTCGGCCACGGGTTCGGGCAGCACCAACCGGCCATCGACGACCTTCCCGGCGACGCTCGCGGTAGCGGCGAGCTGGGACCGCGCGCTGTCGTGGAACTTCGGCAAGCAGATCGCGATCCAGTTGCGTCAGCAGGGCTTCGGCATGGGGCTCGGCGGTGGCACCAACCTCGCGCGTGAGCCACGCGGTGGCCGGCTCTTCGAGTATCTCGGCGAAGATCCGGTGCTTGCCGGCGAGATGCTCGCCGAGCGCACCGACGGCACCCAAAGCCAGAAGGTCATCGCGACGATCAAGCACTACATGGGCAACGAGCAGGAACATAACCGCGGCGGCGGTAACAGCCAGATCGACGAGCGCACGATGCGCGAGCTCTATCTGCTGCCGTTCGAAATCGCCGCGCGCCGCGCGCAGCCCGGCAGCGTGATGTGCAGCTACAACGAGGTCAACGGCGTCCAAGCCTGCGAGAACCCGCACATTCTCAACGACGTGCTGAAGAACGACTGGCACTTCGAAGGTCAGGTGCAGTCGGACTGGGGCGCGACGCATAGCACGGCACCGGCGATCAATGCGGGTCTCGACGAGGAAGAAGACGTCGGTTCGACCGTCTATCTGACGCCCACGCTGGTCAAACAGGCGATCGCGAACGGCTCGGTGTCGACCGCGCGTCTCGACGACATGGTCGAGCGCAAGCTGTATGTGATGATCCGCACGGGCGTGATGGACGATCCGCCGAAGGGTGGCGCGACCATCGACTTCTCGGCCGCGAGAGCCTTCACGCAGTCGGTCGAAGAGCAGTCGATGGTACTGCTGAAGAACGCCAGCAATCAGTTGCCGCTCGCCGCTGGTTCGCTGTCGCGTATCGCGGTGATCGGCGGCCATGCCGACGCGGCGGTGCTGACGGGCGGCGGTTCAGGCAACACGCGCGATCCGGTGACGGGCGCGTTCGCCGGTTGCGGCGGCTTGATGTTCGGCACGGAGACGGGCTGCAGCTGGTGGACCAACCCGTGGCTGAAGCTGAATACGCCGATCGTGTCGGCAATCAAGGCGCTCGCGCCGCAGGCCACGGTGACCTTCGCCGGCAACAGCGATCAGCAGTCGCCGTTTGCCGCCTACACGCAGCAGCAGATCACCCAGGCGGCCACGCTGGCGGCCAACTCCGACGTCGCGATAGTCGTGGTCGCGCAGCCGGCCGGTGAGGACATCGGCGATCTGCCGAGCCTGGGCCTCGCGAATCCGACCAACCAGGATGCACTCGTCGAAGCGGTTGCGGCGGCCAATCCGCACACGATCGTCGTCGTCGAAAGCGGCAACCCGGTGCTGATGCCGTGGAAGGATAGCGTGTCGGCGATCATCGAAGCATGGTATCCGGGCGAAGGCGGCGGCAACGCGATTGCGAACGTGCTGTTCGGCAAGGTCAATCCTTCCGGCAAGCTGCCCGTCACGTTCCCGGTGCGCGACCAGGATACGCCGACGTGGGGCACGAATGGCGCGTTTGCGGCGAACCCGGTGTACGCCGAGAAGCTCGATATGGGCTATCGCTGGTACGACTCGCAGAACATCACGCCGATGTTCGAGTTTGGCTATGGCCTGTCGTATACGCACTTCGCGTACTCGGGTCTGTCGGTTCAGCATCTGCCGGGCGGCCTGATCGACGTGTCGTTCAACGTGCGTAACGATGGTCGCGTCGCCGGTGCGGAAGTGCCGCAGGTGTACCTCGGCGTGCCGTATCAGGGTGAACCGCCGCGGCGTCTCGTCGGCTGGGACAAGGTGGGTCTGAACCCGGGCGAATCGCGTCGTGTGCACGTTGTCGTGACGCAGCGCATGCAGAGCGTGTGGGATACGACGAGCAACCGTTGGCTCTATGTGCCGGGCAGCTCGGTGTACGTCGGCGCATCGTCGCGCGATATTCGTCTGCAGGGGCACGGCTAAATAGTGTGACGGTGTAGCGAATGCGGGCGCGCCAAGTTGCGCGCCCGCCTGTATTGCTGATTACGCTTTCAGCGTGTTCTTGTAGAACTTTCCATCCTTCATCACGATGCGCAGGTTCTGCTCCGGGTTCGCGATCAGGTCGAGATTCTCGAGCGGATTGCCGTCGACGAGCAGCAGATCGGCGTACGCACCTTTCTCCACTACACCGAGCTTGCGCGGGTACGGATTGCGGTGCCCCGACAGCGCGAGTAGTTGGCCATTGGTGCCCGTTGCGATGCTCAATGCTTCGGCTGCGCTATACCACCCCTTCATATGCGTGAGCATCGTGCCTTGCCGTGCGGCCACGGCCTGCGAAAAGATCAGGTCCGTGCCGAACGCGACCTTGATGCCATGCTTGCGCGCGAGTTTGAAAACCCTGTCGGTGCCCGCGATCACCTGAAGAAATTTTTCGCGGATCGGTGGGGCGAGCGGACCCGCGTCGTCTTCGTTGACGAACGGCTGCGTGCTCAACCACGTGCCGTTCTTCGCCATCAACGCCGCAGTCCTGTCGTCCATCAGATGACCGTGCTCGATGCACTGCACGCCTGCCGCAACGGAGCGCTGAACCGCTTCGGACGTGTACGCATGCGAGAGGATATAGGTGCCCCAATCGGCCGCTGTTTCGACGGCCGCGCGCAACTGCTTTTCGGTAAACGTGAGCATGTCGAGCGGGCTGCGCGGCGTCGATACCCCACCGGCTCCGACCAGCTTGATCTGCGTCGCGCCCTGAATGAATTGCTCGCGCACCCGCAAGCGGATTTCGTCTTCGCTGTCGGCAATCGCGAAGCCACCGTCCCGTTCCAGTTGGGTGACCTGGCTGCCGGTGCGCGGCAGATCGCTCAGCGCACGAAAATCGCCGTGACCGCCGGTGGTCGTGATCATCGCGCCGGACGGATAGATTCGCGGCCCGGAAATCATGCCGCTATCGATTGCCTGCTTCAGCGCGAATGACGGGCCGCCCGCGTCGCGTATCGTTGTGAAGCCGCGCAGTAGCGTACGTTCGGCTTCAGCGCTTGCCGCAAGATGGACGAATGCAATGTCGGATTGAAGGATGACCTGAATCGGCACTGCCGCGAGCAGCGCGTGCCAGTGCATGTCGATCATGCCGGGCATCATCACCTTGCCACCGCAATCGACGAGCGTTTTGCCGTCGATCGAAGCCGGTTGACCCTGACCCAACTGGCTGATGCTGTCACCCTCGACAACCATATGGAGACCGTCACGCAACGTCGACGATTTGCCGTCGAACAAGCGGAAGTTCGTGAACAGCACCGGCTTGGCCGGCGGTGCTGGCGGTTGGGTGGTTTGAGCATTGCCAAGACCGGGCAGAACCAGGCTCAGCATCGAAGCGGCGAGACCGGTGACGAAGCCGCGCCGCGACAGATCGGCACTGATACGGCGGTTGGCATACTGCGCTTGAGACTTGTCACAAAGACATGAAAACGACGGACTGACTGTTTTATCGCCGATGTACTTTCCTGAAGGCATAGCTCACCCGTAACGTAGATCACCGTGCATCGAAAGCCGCCATCTGACTACATTTCACACTTGGCGACGCGAAAGTCAAGCCCGCACAGATTATCGCCTGCGAACGAGGATGGCAAATTCCACGCGGCTTGATACAAGCATTGAGATTGCATCTATTAGTCGATTATGCGGTTGCAGCATGTAATTAGAAAAATATGCTTGCGACGGGCGAAAAGAACGGGCTATGCTCACGCCACGTATTCTGTAAATGAATCCCCCGAAATAAGGCGCGATTCCCTACCCTGCTTGGGAGGAAGAGACGTGCCAAACAAACGTCCCAATAAAGCGGATGCATCGGCTATTACAAACGTATCTTCTATCATCGCCATTTTCGAGCGAGGCGACCGGTCATTCTTTTAACGCCGCTGCAATTAGAAACTCAACTATTTCACAATTTCGCCGCCACTCCATGAATGCCGGGTTCGGAAAAATCGCATTCAGTCTTTTTTAATTTTTTCACGGAGAAACAGAAATGATCGATGTGTCAAAGCCGCGTATGCTCAAGGTATTGGCGGGGGCTGCCTTGTCGCTGTTTGCCGTCACCGCGATGGCCGACGATACGCTCGGTTTGTCGGAAAGCCTGTTCTCCATAGGCGCGCCGGAAGTGACGCAGGCGCCTGGCGCGAGCGCGAGCCCGTGGCGCTTTGCGGTTGGCGCAGGGGTCGTGAACATGCCGAAATTTCCGGGCGCGAGTGGCACGAAATGGGAGGTGGTGCCGTCGGTGAGCGTGAATTACGACCGCTTCTTTATCGGCGCGAATCCAGACGCGGGCTCGCTGCTATCGCTGGGCGCATATCTGTATCGTGATAGTAACTGGCGCGTCGGCGCGGCGGTGACCTACGATTTCATCGAACCGCGCAGCGAGTCCGACGACTCGCGGCTGCACGGACTCGGCGACGTCAAACGCACCGCGCACGCGGAGCTCTTCGGTATTTATACGTGGGAGTTCGTCACGGCGCGCGCGAGCGTTTTGACCGATATTGCCGGCAACGATCGCGGCACCGTCGCGACTTTCGATCTGTTGGGACGCTATCAACCCATTCCGCAACTGACGCTCAGCGCAGGCCCGGGCCTGACGTGGGGAAGCGACAAGTACAACGAAACCTATTTTGGCGTCAATTCCGGGCAGAGCGCGCGCTCGGGATTGCCGACCTACTCGGCCAGCTCCGGTTTGAACCAGTTGCGCTTCTCAGTCAACGGGGTTTACCGGATCGCGACGCGTTGGAACGTCGGCGCGAGCGTGTCGTTCGCTTGGCTGCGCGGCGACGCGACCGACAGCCCCATCACCGAAAAGACGAGTCAGATTACGTACGGCCTTTTCGCCAATTACCTCTTTTAGTCGTCCGCCAAAAACGAAGACCCGCTGCACCCGATCGCGTGGGTGTAGCGGGCTTTCCCGTTCTACGAGTCAGCAAGCACTTCGTCAATTCTTCTGCGCGAGCAGCGCCTGAATCCGGGCTTCGGTCTGCGCATAGGCGCCTTCTCCAAAGTGCGTGTAGACGATATGACCTTGCTTGTCGATCAGATAGAACGCGGGCCAGTACTGGTTGTTATAGGCATTCCAGGTCGCGTACTGGTTGTCCTGCGCAACCGGATAGCTGATACCGAGCCGTTTCAGCGCGGTCTTCACGTTGCCGGTGTCGCGTTCGAACGGATATTCCGGCGTATGCACGCCGATCACCGTGAGCCCCTGATCCTTGTACTTCTGGTTCCAGCTTTTCACGTAAGGCAGCGTGTTGGCGCAATTGATACAGCTATAGGTCCAGAAGTCGACGAGTACCACTTTGCCGCGCAATTGCTGCAATTTGAGCGGCTCGCTATTGAGCCATTGCGTGATGCCTGTGAGCTCGGGTGCGGGCGAGCCGCTTTCCTGCGGCGCGGCGATGGCGACCGTACTCGTCGCGATCAACGCGAGGGCGGCAACCGCGGTGGACAGTGCGAAGGTTTTCAAGCGGGTAGTCATGTCAAAGTCCTTTGAGTGAGGGGAAAAGACCGGCGAGCCGCGCGTACAGCAGCACGTCGTACTGCAAATAGATGGCGAGGGCGGTCAGCATCACCAGTACGCCGAATACCTGTTGCAGGCGCTCCGCGTGACGTGAGACCACACGGACATGACGCGTCACGTAATGGCCGCCGTAGATGATCGCCAGCATCGGAATCGCCGCGCCGATCGCATACAGCGTGAGCAGCAAAGCCGACCAACCGAGATCCTGAGCCTTCACGACGAGCACCAGAATCGACGCGAGCACGGGGCCGGCGCAGGGCGTCCATACCGCGCCGAGCGACATGCCGAGCACGAAGCCGCCCGCGTTGCCGCTGCCGGGTTGCGTACCTGGCGCAATAGCCGCGCCGATGCGGTCGAGCGGCCCTTGCAGTTGCGCGACGAGCCAGTCGTAAGGTCGCGGCCAGATACGCAGAAGCCCGGACAGTGCGAGCAACGCAATGCCGGTATTGCGCAGTACCTGTTGCGCGACGTGCACGGTGCTCGACACCGCGCCCAATAGCAGCGCGAAAGACGCGAAAGTCAGAATGAAGCCGGCGACGATGAACAGTGGCCGCGTGCGGCTCGGTCGTTCGACGGAAGTGCCGAGCAGGATCGGCATCACCGGCAGCACGCAGGGAGAGGCAATCGTCAGCAGCCCGGCGAGCAGGGCGAGCGGAGTTTCGAGAGTACTGTGCATGATGGGCGTTCCGTTGGCTGGGATGGCCGTATTGGAACGCCCGCACGTATCTGGTTTATGTCGGGATCAGGCGCGCTTGCAATGTAGTGTTTCTGCGTATGGCGCGGATACATTGCGACACAAATCGGTTGAGGAACCGATGCGCGCGGGGGCGAGGCGGCGGTAGCCGAACGCTGGATCAGCGCGACCTGCGCTTACGCACAGCGGTTCCCGTCGCGGCTGCGACGCTATTTGCGCTGGACGTGGAGAACATCGGCATACGCTCCTCGATCCAGCGCAGCAATTCGAGAGGTCCCGGTGCGAGCGGACGGCCGGTCTTGACGAGCACACGCGCCTGCGCGCCGGAAAACAGCGGATGCGCGATTGGTATCGTCGTCAATTCGCCGCTCGCGATTTCGCGGTAGGCAGCGAATTCGCCGATCAGCGTCATGAAGTTGTCGACCGTGACGAAGCGCTTCAATGCGCTCAGTGAGTTGGTGGTCAGCGTCGCGGGAATCGACACGTTTTCGGCGAGTTCCGTCATCTTGACGACATGACCGATCCCAAAGGTGGGTGGCATCAACGCGAGCGGCCACGCGCGCAGGTCGTCGAGCGTCGCGGGTCGTTTGCGCTTCGCGAGCGGATGGTCGCTTCTTAGCAACAACACGACCGGCTGCGGCGAACTCGCGCGATGCTCGAGGCGCGCATGAGGCGGCGGATTGTACGCAAGCCCGATATGCGCACGACTTTCGGCGACTTCTTCCTGGATCGCGTCGACCGCGAGCATATCGAGGCCGATTTCGAGTTCTGGATATTGGACACAGAATGGTGCGAGCACATCGTCGACCAGCGTATCGACGAAGCCTTCGCTGACCGCGATCCGGATCTGCCCTCGCTGCAGGCCTTTCAACACATGCAATTGATCTTCGAGCTTCTCCTGCTGCGAACGGTAGCCGCGCCAGAATTCGAGCAGATGCGTGGCCGCTTCGGTTGGCTTTACTCCGCGCGCCTGCCGCTCGAACAGCACGGTGCCGAGTTCGTCCTCGAGCAGCTTGATCTGCCGTGTGATCACAGAGGGCGACGTATTGATGCTTTCGGCGGCGCCGCGGATAGTGCCGTGCGTGAGCACTTCGTTGAAGTAGCGAAGGCGTTGCTGGTTGATCTCGCGCATGTGATTTGTCGATTGCAATTAATGTGTTGCCTACAAGGCAACGATATGTGAACTTAGTTGCTCTTGCTGATGAAGGGTTGCGGTGTCACTATCCATCTCAAGCGTCGCGACAGCGGCAAGCCAGTGGTTCAGTCGTCAAGGCATCTCCGGTTTCAGATTCGCTCTACCCGTCTCGTTCGATTCGTCTCAGATTGCCATTGAAGTCCGCTCTGCCTGCACGGCGCTCGCATGCGGCTGTGCGATATCGCGCGCCAGCGGACCCGATCAATTCCGTATCAAAGCCTTTGCGTGAAGGAGAACAACCATGTCGGATCAGATCAATAGTCGCCGCCGCTTTCTCGGAACGGCGGTTGCCGGTATCAGCCTGCTCGAATTGGGACTGAGCGGGCTTGCGCATGCGCAATCGGCCGACGCGGCCGGCAATGCCAAAGCGGGCGCGCGCGTGGCGTCGTTCGAGAACATTCGCTCGATCAATGCGGGCACGCTGAACGTCAGCTACGCGGAAGCGGGCCCGCAGAACGGACCGGTGGTCATTCTGCTGCATGGCTGGCCTTACGACATCTACAGCTTCGCCGAAGTGACGCCGTTGCTGACGGCGGCCGGTTATCGCGTGATCGTGCCTTACCTGCGCGGCTACGGCGGCACGCGTTTTCTGTCGGCGGATACGCCGCGCAACGGTCAACAGGCGGTGGTCGCGGTCGACATCATCAACCTGATGGACGCGCTGAAAATCGACAAGGCCGTGCTCGGCGGCTTCGACTGGGGCGCGCGCACGGTGAACATCGTCGCCGCGCTGTGGCCGCAACGCGTGAAGGCGATGGTGTCGGTGAGCGGCTATCTGATCGGCAGCCAGGACGCGAACCGCGCGCCGTTGCCGCCGAAGGCCGAGCTCGCGTGGTGGTATCAGTTCTATTTCGCCACGGAGCGCGGCCGCGCGGGCTATGAAGCGAACCGTCATGACTTCAACAAGCTGATCTGGCATACCGCCTCGCCGAAATGGAATTTCGACGACGCCACGTTCGAGCGCTCCGCCGAATCGTTCAATAACCCGGACCATGTTGCCGTGGTCATTCACAACTATCGCTGGCGTCTGGGACTCGCGCAGGGCGAGCCGCAATACGACGAACTCGAAAAGCGCCTCGCCACCGGACCGACGATCGCGGTGCCGACCATCACACTCGAAGGCGATGCGAACGGCGCCGCGCATCCCGAGCCCGCAGCATACGCGAAGAAGTTTACCGGCAAGTATCAGCACCGCAATATCAGCGGCGGCATCGGCCATAACCTGCCGCAGGAAGCGCCGAAAGCCTTTGCGGATGCGATTCTCGACGTCACCCGCCTTTGATCGAGCCGGCGCGCGCCGGCTTCTTCTGAACGGAACCCCAGCAGTCGAACGCACGGCTGCTGGGGTTTTTTCATGAGCGGGCCATTTGCAACACACCTGCAACCCGCACGACGCATGCGACGCCGGCCCTGCACGGCATGTTCGGAAGTCGGTTTTTGTATCGCAATGTATCAACGGCATACGCAGACAAACACGCTTGCAGAAATGGGGGGTGACGAAAACATTGCAGATACGTTGGAGCGTTCTAATGTCTTCACGCAAGGTTGATTCACAACGTTGCGTGAATCAGGTGGGACGTCACAGTGTATCCGCGTCGATGGCTTCGCGTCCCGCTCAATCCTTATCCCTGATGGTTTGATACCCGGAGAAGACTCATGAAACTCGTTCAATCGCTGATCGTCGCCGCACTCGTTGCCGTTCCCGTCGTTTCGTTCGCGCAATCGCAACAGCAACAGGGGCTCACTCGTGCCGAAGTCCGCGCGGAGGTGGTCCAGTTGCAGAAGGCCGGCTATAGCCCGGCCAGCGACAACGCGCAATACCCGCGGAACATCGAAGCGGCAGAAGCGCGCGTGAGCGCCGGCAGCGACGCTACCGCCTACGGCGGTGTCGCGAATGGCAGCTCGGCTTCCAGCTCGCGTGTGCCGATGAAGCATGCGGCGGCGAATGGCGCCAACGACGGCTCGAACGTCGTCGGCCTCGGCGCGATCTACGCGCACTCCTGATTCGTTGATCCCTGAATGTTTTGATACCCGGAGAAGACTCATGAAACTCGTTCAATCGCTGATCGTCGCCGCACTCGTTGCCGTTCCCGTCGTTTCGTTCGCACAATCGCAACCGCAACAGGCACTCACACGTGCCGAAGTCCGCGCGGAACTGGTCCAGTTGGAAAAGGCCGGCTACAACCCGGCCAGCGACAACACGCAATACCCGCAGAACATCGCAGCGGCCGAGGCGCGCATCAGCGCGGGCCATGACTCGGCCGCCTACGGTGGCGTCGCGAACGGCAGTTCCGCTTCGGGCTCGCACGTGCCGATGAAGCGGGCGGCGGCGGATCGCGTGTACGACGGCTCCAACATCGTCGGCCTCGGTTCCATCTACGCGCATTCGTGATCGATGCAAATGAGCAGGCCGTCCGCGTGCATCGGCTCACGTCGACGCGCGGACTCCTTGTTTAACTCAACCTGTCGAGACAATAACGATGACCTCGCGGCTGAAAAAAATTCTGGGTTCCGTTCTGTTGCTGGGCGGACTGTTCGCGTTGCAGGCCACGGAGTCCGCGCAGGCGGCGCCGTCCGATGACCTGAAGGGCAAGAACGTCGTTCTCGTACACGGCGCTTTCGCTGACGGGTCCAGCTGGGACAAAGTGATCCCATTGCTCGAAGCGCGCGGCCTGCACGTGGTGGCCGTGCAGAATCCGCTGAGCTCGCTCGCCGACGACGTGGCGGCAACCCGGCGCGTGATCGCGCAGCAGAACGGACCTGTGATTCTGGTCGGCCATTCATGGGGCGGCGTGGTGGTCAGCGAGGCCGGCAACGACGACAAGGTGAAGAGCCTCGTGTACGTCGCGGCATTTGCGCCGGACAACAGTCAGTCCATTGCGGACCTCACGAAGGACCAACCCGCGCCGGTCTGGGCGAGCGAATTGCGCAAGGACTCGGCGGGTTATCTGACGCTATCGACCCAGGCGGTGCTGGACGACTTCGCGCAGGATCTGCCGCTGCCGCAGAAGCGCCTGATCGCGGCGACCCAGCAGCCTTGGGTCGCTGGCTGTATCGACGACAAGGTGACGAACGCCGCGTGGCATGGCAAGCCGTCGTACTTTGTGGTGTCGGGCCGCGACCGCATGATCGATCCGTCCTTGCAACTGGAGATGGCGAAACACATCGACGCCAAGATCACGCGCGTCGCCACGAGCCATGTCGCGATGCTGAGCCAGCCGCAGGCCGTGGCCGACGCGATCATCGCCGCCTCGCGGGCCGCGCATTGAAGCGCGGGCAGTCTTGTCAATCAGATTGCGATTGACGGAATGCTCTTCATGCAGCGCAGCGCGAACATCGAGCGGCTATGGCGAATGCCTGCGATCTTGTAGAGCTTTTCGCGCAGGAAGCGCTCGTAGCCGGCCGTGCCGTCTACCGCGACCTTGACCAGGTAGTCGTAGTCGCCGGACACCAGGTACGCTTCGAGCACTTCGCTGAGCGTGGCGAGTTCGGCGCCGAAGCGTGCGAGCGCATTTTCGTCGTGGCGGTCCAGCGTGACTTCGAGCAGCACGACGTCCGCGAAGCCGAGCTTTTGCTGATCGAGCAATGCGACGTAGCCGCGGATATACCCTTCGTTTTCGAGCTGCCGCGTGCGATTCCAGCACGCGGTGGTCGACATGCCGACCAGTTCGGCAAGCTCCGCATTGCTGAGCCGGGCGTTCTTCTGAAGCTCGCGCATGATCTTGCGATCGAGGGCGTCGAGCGGACGGTTTCGGGTGTTCATCGAAGTTATGAGAAGGGTATTTTGAAAAAGTCGATTATAGGTGAAGATCGTTCCGATTTAGCTGCGTACGATGGTGCGTTTAAGAAGCCTATCCAGTGGGGCTCCCGGTATATTTTCAGCGTGCATTCATGCCCGGGACAACCGCCCGGACTGCCGGCCTTGCGCCGGCGATCCTCCGTGGCCACAAGCCGCTTTTTCGGTGTCTCGCCGCCTTCACGGGAAGGCGGCACGCGGGCGAATTCCGGCGTTACCCACGCCAGAAGGCGCGCTCGCCGGGCATGGACGCATGTCGCCGCATATGTCTATCACTCCCCTCTTTTGCCCGCTGATTTGCCGATGCCGATCCACTTGTACGTTTCGTTCTTCTGGCTTCCGCCGTACTCGTTTATTCGCCCGGCCCGGTCAATGTTCCGACGATGAGCCGTGCGCTCCGCGCCGGATGGCGCGCGGCATTGCCCTGCGTGTGGGGAGGCACCTGCGCGGTATTGCTGCAACTCGCCTTGACGGCGTTGTGTCTGAATTCGTTGTTGCTGATCGATGAGCGCGCGCTAATCGTATTGCGCTGGGCCGGCATCCACGGCAATCTTCTCGCACCGTCTGCGTACGGTTCTACAGCGGCCGACGCGGCTGCGCATCCCGAACCGTCTGATGGGGAGATTGCTGGCAGGGATGGGCGCGCTGATGGCGGCGGTACGCTGACCGTGAAACGATCCGCATACCGCCGCCGCGGGAACAACGTCATCCTTATCGTCTGTACCGCGCGATATCAATGGAAAATGAGGTACAGGATGATCAGTACAATTACTGGAACGCCGAGCAGCCAGCCAAGTAGATAAGGCATGATGTCATCTCCTTTCGTATTGAAGTTCGAATACGCGGGAGTTTCAGCAGGCAGCGTGCCTGGCTCGAAGATGTCGATCTATTCGAGCAATCGATCGACCGCAACGCCGATGGTCCGCGTATCGGGCTTTAGCCATTGTTCGAAAAGCCCGGAGACATACGGCCGCCTTGCCGATATCTTCCATGGCGCCGACCCGCCGATTCCCGAATTCGCGCCGGTAATCAGCGCGACGTGATTGGCCAGTAACTCTTCCATCGAGTGCTCCGGCAACGACGAAAAAGCGAAGCCGCCACCTACCGGCACGCGACGTCGCGCGGATAGACGGCGGCCCGCCTCATGTTCCAGTCCACTACGCGTGGTCTATATCACACCGGCAACCAGCAGAACGATCACCACGATCAGTACGATGCCGAGTCCGCCGGTCGGACCATAGCCCCACGATCGGCTGTGTGGCCACGCCGGAAATGCGCCGATCAGCAGCAGAATCAGCACGATTAGAAGAATGGTTCCTAGCATGTTATGACCTCCGCCTGGTTGAGAGAGACCTGCTTTATCTACGTTGGCCACAAGGCCGCAGGGTAATCCCTAGGCAGCAAACCTTGTGCCCAAGGTCGATCCTTTTAATCAGATCACCGGGGCGACGCGCGGCGCGTGCGGAGATTCTCGAGCCAATTGAAACGGCACCCGTCGCGCTCAAAACCTGAGCAGGGTGCCGTTTTTCCAATTGCGGACACGTCGCGCGTCCTATAGATAGGTTCCGCCGATGCGGCCTTCGAAGATCGCGGTGTTGATGTCCCAATCGTCGACGGTACCCGTGCCGCCACCGTCCACCTTGACGACTACCGAGCGGCCGCCGCGCAGTGTCTTCATCTGTTCGGCGGTCAGCGTTTTCTCGTCGGATGGCTCGCCCGCGCCGGGCGGCAGGTCTTTGATGATCACAGTGGCTTTCATGGCATATCTCCTTGACGTGGAAAGGCGAGCACAGTGCGGCGCCCGCGTAGATTTCTGCAAGGCCTATGCCAATGTGGGGGAACGTGCGCCGCAACATGGAGCGGGGGCCGCGATGCGAAGCCTGGCAAGGATCCGCGCGATAGCCGCGTTGAATCGTACTGAATACGATCGCGATTGCGCGTCGAAGTGTTTGCGCGCGTCCCACGCGTCACGTGCGAATGGTTGGGGCGCAGCGCAGCGTCGCGCGTGGCGAACTCAGGCGTCCCACACTCAATCGCAAGCGCAAACAGAAACGGCACGCGCCATATGCGCGTGCCGTGATGGTGAAACGCCCCGGCGAGGAATGCTAGCGGCGCTGGCGTCTACGCGGCGAGGCTGCTTCCGCGATACGCAGATGCGCGGCCGGAAAGCCCGGCGGGTACTCGACGACGCGCATCGCGGCCGGCACCAGCGGCGCGGCGAGACTCGAGCGCGCGCCGACTCGGGCGCCGCCGACGATCGCGGCCATCGCCTCGCGGTCCAGTTCGACGCTTTCGGTCAGATCCTTGATGCTCAGCTTGGCCATGATGGCTCCAGAAAAACGCTCCGGCGGCCAGACCCGTTCGGGTGCCGGCCGCCGTGCCCGGAATGTGTTCGGCGTGTTATTCGTTGTACTGAGGTCTCAACGCACTATCAGTATAGGAAATCCGTTCGCGGCGCGCATGGCCGTGGTGTTGCCGCGGCAGTGAAGGAACCCCCAGTCCCCCGCTGCTGCCCCGGCTTACACGGCGGAGTAATTGGCGCCCGACAGGATAGGGTCGACTTTCAGCTTCAGCGGCAACACGACGCCCGGGCCGATCGAACCGATGTTATTGAGCGCTGCGACATTGACGATTTGCTGCTGATCCAGATTCTGAATGACGTTGACGTTGACGTTGACGTTGGCGATGCCGGCAAGGCTGCCGAGACCACCAAGGCCCGAGGGCATGGGCACGTTGCTGCCGGTGCCGCCGGCGATCCCGGACATGGCCCGGCGGTCGAGTTCGCGCGTGCCGGACAGATCGCGAATCATGAGGGATGACATGGCGTTTCTCCAAAGACGTACGGAAAGCGGACATGAATGGCTTGCGACGAAGCGGCCCGCGGCTGCGGGCGCCTCGCCGCACCACGCACTATTAGTGGTTGCTGTTGCTCGAATTGATATACGGCGAGAAGTCCGACGTGATGCCGGTGGCGAACGCAACATCGTTGCCGTTGGCGTTCTGGAAGTTCAGTTCGTTACTGATCACTTGCGTGGTGGTGCTGTTCTTGACGCTGGTCGGCGCATAGACCGGGGCGAAGCTATAGTACTTGCTCGGGCCGAAGCCGCCGCGTACGGCTTGCATGGCTTTGCTGTCGAGTTGTTCGGTGACGGACAGGTCTTTGATCATCAGCGTTTTCATGGTGAGTCTCCTGAAAGAAGTGTTCGCAGTGTTGCGAGTGGTTTCGAGCAATTCGTTTGCTCGGACATCACTAACGCACAGGCTGTGCCAGTCTTAGTCAAGTATCCTGAGGAAATCGACGAAGCCCTGTCGTATAAGGGTTTTGCGCGTGGAGGGACCACCGTGCCGGTCAGCTCGAAGCACGCTCACGCGCCCCGAGCGGTGGCCGCCGTCCGACATCGCGGCGGACCCTGTTGGATGGCGCACGACATTGCGCGAGCCAGCACGCGGCGCGGCGCGCGGCTCATGCCTGGTTTGCCTGGTTTGCGAAAGCGCGGACCGGGAGCTAGTATCGAAACGGCACATGTAACTGGATACGACAGGTTTTCTATCGACCCGCGTGGCGTCGGTCGCATGCGACACGGTCCAGCGGCAACGGCGGTGCTTCGCACAAATGGCTAGCCTTGCGCGTGTGATTCTCGACTTCCAGAGCGGCGAGCTATCGCGTGACGAGTTCGTCGCGCAGCTCGACAGCGCGTTGGCGACCGAGCAACTCGGTCCGACGCGGCTGCTGGAGACGCTGTACGCTGCGCATCATCGGTCGCCGTTGCCCGACGATCTCTACCTGGAAGTGCGGCGGCGCATCGAGCTGCTGCGCGTGTCGAACGTCGCGGCGGGTGGCGAGGAAACCGGCATCCAGACCACGGTCGATCTACCGTCGCTGCGTTCGTCGAGCGCTGGCAGTGCGGGCGCCGCGAGTACTGCCGGAAGCGCCGCGCACGAGACCATCAAAGGCATCGGCGATACGCTGAACAACCGCTTCGTGCTCGAGGAGTGCCTCGGCGTGGGCGGCATGGGCACCGTGTACAAGGCGCTCGATCTGCGCAAGCTCGAAGCGTCGGATCGCAAGCCCTACCTCGCGATCAAGGTGCTGAACGTCCAGTTTCGCGGCAATCCGAATTCGCTGGTCGCGCTGCAGCGCGAGGCGCGCAAGGCGCAGGTACTCGCGCATCGCAACATCATCACCGTCTACGACTTCGACCGCGACGGACCGATCGTCTATCTGACGATGGAGTACCTGAGCGGCAAACCCTTGAGCCAGCTGCTGCGCACACCGGGCTTTCAGGGCATGCCGGTGCGGGCCGCGCTGCCGATCGTGCGCGGCATGTGCGCGGCGCTCGCGTACGCGCACGAGCGCGGCTTCGTCCATTGCGATTTCAAACCCGCGAACGTGTTTTTGACCACGAATGCCGAGGTGAAGGTGATCGACTTCGGCATCGCGCGCGTATTCCAGCGGCCTGAAGAGGAGAGCGACGCGACGGTGTTCGATCCCGGCAGTCTGGGCGCGTTGACGCCGGCCTATGCGAGCCCGGAAATGATCGAGCATCGCGAGCCGGACCCGCGCGACGATATCTACGCGCTTGGCTGCATCACGTACGAGCTGTTGACGGGACATCATCCGTTCGATCGCCTGTCGGCCACGCAGGCGCGCAATTCCGATTTCAAGCCGCAGCGTCCGGCGAATCTCGATGCGCGACAGTGGCGCGCGTTGCGTGCCGCGTTGTCGTTCGATCGCAATACGCGGATACCGAGCGTCGTGCGCTTTATCGCAGAGTTCGACAACGAAGCGCGAGCGGAGAAGTCCGGGACGCTCGCGTGGATCGGGCTTGCTGGCCTCGCCATCGTGTGCGCGGTCACGGTGGGCGTGTTCGCTTTTCGCTCGGGGTCCAGCCGGCAGCAAGCCGCGCAAATCGAGGCGGCGAGATCGCAGGGCGATCAGGTCGATCGGGCGGCTGGGGCGTCCGCTGTCGCGCCTGCGCCGAAGCCCGCGTTGACGCTCGCCGCGATCACGCCCACGCTTGCCCAGGTGCCGTGTTCGGCTCTATCGGGCGCGGTGCAGGACCACGCACTGACGGTACGCGGTTTCCTGTCGCAACGGTACGGTGCCGCGCATCTGAAGGAGACGTTGGCGGCGCTGCCTGGCGTCGATACGGTTTCGCTAGACGTGCGGCCGCTCGCCGACGATAAATGCGACCTCGTCAAAACGCTCGCGCCGTTTCTGGTGCGCAACTGGCAGGCGGGGCGCGTGGCGTCGCTGCAGATGCGTCCGCCAAGCGGTTTGCTGACCGAGAACGACTCGCTGGTGGTCGACCTGAAAGCGCCGCCGTTCGATTCCTTTGCGACCGTCGACTACTACCAGCTAGACGGCCACGTCGTGCACATGGTGCCCAGTCGTCTGTGGCCGGACAATCAGATGCAGTCGAACGGCGGTCCATACACGATCGGCAGCAATGCGGGCGATTGGACCGTATCGAAGCCATTCGGCTCGGAGATGGTGGTGCTGATGGTGACGCCGGTGCTGTTGTTCGACAAGCTGCGGCCGGAAAGCGAAGCGCGCGCCGATTATCTGCGCGCGCTCGAGACCCGGCTCAAGCAGATTGGCGGTCAATACGGGCAGGATCACCTGTTGGCGGACTTCGCCCCGATCACGACCAGACCCGCGACGCGATGATCCGTCAGGGAGCCAATCGACACGGCTTTTAGTGCAGTTCCTTGACGACGCGAAAACCGTTCTGCGATTGGCGCACGCCCGCGCTGTATTTGAAGCGCGTCGCGCTGAGCATGTAGTCGCCGCCTTCGCGCCATGAGCCGCCGCGAATCGCGCGCATCTCGCAGCCGGGCGAGTCCCACGCGTGACCATCGACGGGCGCGCCCTGATAGTTGTTGTGCCAGCAGTCGGCGGTCCACTCCCAGACGCCGCCGTTCATGTCGTACAGACCCAGCGGATTCGCGGCAAACGTGCCGACGTTTTCCGGGCCTTCCTTGTGCCATGGGTCGCCGCAGTCCTTGCAATTGGCGTTGCCCTTGCGCATCTGCTCGCCCCACCAGTATGCGGTCGTGGTGCCGGCGCGGTCCGCGTATTCCCATTCGGCCTCGGTCGGCAGACGGTACGGTTTGCCGGTCGTTTTGGCGAGCCATTTGACGTACTGCTGCGCGTCGTCCCAACTGAGATCGCGCGCGGGTGCGGTCTTGATGCTATTGCTCTCCGGCGTCAGCTTCTGGCAGGCGCCGGCGGCGACGCACGCATTCCATTGCTCGACCGTCACCGGGAATTTGCCGATCGCGAAGGGCGCGCCAATGCTCACGTGGTGCACGGGCTTCTCCGACGGATCGTCGGTATTGCTGCCCATTGCGAACGAGCCTGCGGGTACCGCGAGCATGATCGGACAGGCCGCGCAGTCGCGGATTTCATCCGCGGTCGGCGGATGGGCGACGGTCTTTTGCGCGAGTGGCGCCGCGGCGGCCGTGGTGGGCGGCGGCGGCGATGGCGCGGCAGCGGGGCGCGGTGGTGGCGGCGCGGCTGCGCTGGCTTGCGTCGCGGGATGCGTGACCTGTGCAGACGGCGTGGGTGGCGCGACGTGACCGCTCTGCGTCGCGGGCGCGGCTGGCGGTGCAGCCGGCGCGGCACTCACCGCGGGAGTCGATGCCGCCGCGCGCAATCGATCGATACGCGCATGCGCGAGTGTGGCGAAGCGGCCATTCGGATAGGCCTTCAGATAAGCCTCGTAATCGGCTGGGTAGTTGCTGTCCTTGATCGAATCCCAGAACGTGATTTCGTATTGTTCTCCGCTTTCCTTGGGCATGATGCCGCGACTGCGCGGCGTGATGGCGCGGTGGTCTGAGGTATTGGACGACTCGATAGCGCTTTCGCCACTTGTGGGAATGGATGAACGCGCGACAGAGAGCCACGGTTGCTGCGTTCCGCGTGTAGCGGCGCGTACCTCGGCGCCGACGTGTCGGAACAGCGCGGCGAGCGATCGCGACGAGGCGTCGGCGTCGTTGAGTGCTTGCAGCAAGGCATCGGTATACACGCCATGCCGCGGACCGTCCGCAGCGAAACCGCCCGGTGCGGTTGCATAGGCAATCACGGTGTTGGCAGCGATCTTCGGTTTATCGATCGCAACCGCGGCGGGCGCAAATGGATTGTCGAGGCACGTATCGAGAATCACGAGATTGAGCCGGCCCGCGCGAGCGGATTGCATCGCATGCAATACGGTATTCAGATCGACGCCGTTATTCAGTAGCGACACCGGCGCGCGGATATCGCCTCGCGCATTGAGTCCCGCCGGCAGAAGCAGCGTTTGTGCGCCTACCTGCATGCCGTGTCCGGCGAAATAGAACAGTCCGATATCGCCTGTTCGCAATCGTCGTTGAAATTCGTCGATGGCCGCGCGCATTTGCGGCGGCGTAGCATTCGTGCGCGTGATGACTTCGAAGCCACGCGCACGGAGCGCAGCGCCGATCGATTCGGCGTCGCGCGGCGCGTTGGTGCGGATCGGGTTGGCGGCGTCACCGTACTCGCCGTTTCCGATCACGAGCGCGACACGCCGCGAATGCGTGTCGTCGCGTGACGACGCAAAGGGAGAAAGGAGCAAAGCGGTGTCCGCCGGCCACGCCGGATGACTCGCTACCCAAGCCGGGCTCGGCTCGATGCTTTCACGTTGCGTCGCGGCACCGGCACTGTCCCACTGCGCCTGGATTGCCCCAACCATGCACACCAGCAGGAATCGTCTCCACATCTTTATATCCTGTTTGTACCGGACAGAGTTCAGGCATTCGTGCACCACGCTCGCGCTGCCCGCGCTCTTTATTAACGATAGCACGCGCTTTGCGTCACAACTGTCCGGGAGTCCTTAACGCGTCATACGGTTAACGAGCATGGCGTATCTTTTTGGCAAGTTACGTCCTAAGCTGATTCACAAAGTCACGTCGCACGGCCGTTTTAACTAGGTGGCTGCCTGCCGGTTTCAACCCGCGACAGGCCGCTCGAACACCCGGAAGGTCATCGATAGCCGGGCCCCAGCCATGACTCCTGTTCGGGAGAGTGCGCTATGCGAAGAACCCGTGTTTCCTTTCTTTTCGGCAGTCGTGATCCGGCGCAAGCGCGTTGCGGCGGATTACGCGCGGCGGTGTGCGCGACGCTCGTCGCGGTCTGCCTCGGTATCGGCACCGGCGGCGTTGCGCGCGCCGAGCAGACGCCGTCACCGCCGGGGGCCGAGGAGTACATCATCTGGCCGTCGGATGGCGCGGTGATTCACGGCGGCAAGCTGTGGGTGCGCATGGGGCTGCGCAATATGGGCGTGTGTCCGAAGGGCATCGCGTTTCCGAATACCGGCCACCATCATCTTCTGATCGACACGGATTTGCCCGCGCTCGACCAGGAGATTCCATCGGATCGCCAGCACCTGCATTTCGGCGCGGGCGAAACCGACGCGCGCATCGAGTTGCCGCCCGGCAAGCACACGCTGCAGCTGATTCTCGGCGACCATCATCATGTGCCGCACGTACCGCCCGTGTATTCGAAGAAGATCACCATCACCGTGCTAAAAGACTAACGCGATCCGTTCGTTAGAACTGGTCAAGCCGGAACGGAGAGTCCTGATGAACAAGATCATTGCGGCCGCGGCATTCGTCGCAGCGGCACTGGCGGTATCGACCGCGCCGCAGAGCGCGTTGGCAGCGACGCCGTCGCCGCCCGGCGCCTACGCGTACATCGGCTATCCGAACGATGGCCAGGTGGTGCCCGCCAATAAGCCGTTTCGCGTGTGGTTTGGTCTGCGTTTCATGGGTGTCGCGCCGAAAGGCGTCAAGTACCCGAACACCGGCCACCATCATCTTCTGATCGATAGCGATCTGCCGCCGATGGACCAGGAGATACCCTCGGATCGTCATCATCTGCATTTCGGCGCGGGCGAAACGGAAACGATGATTCAATTGCCGCCGGGCAAGCATACGTTGCAGCTGTTGATGGGTGACGACATGCATATGCCGCACAACCCGCCGGTGTATTCGAAGAAGATCACGGTGATCGCGCGGTGACTGTCATCATGCAGCCAACAATGTCGCGCGCGCTGTTGGCTGCGATCCACCATTCACTGGTCTCGCTCTGCCGCTCGTCAGCGTCGGGACAGCGGGTGCGAACTTCCAGGCCTTTGCTACAAGGCGTTCAGGACGCGAATGACCAAAGCAAGGCCCTCCTGGCATAGCCCATGCGTCAGTAGCGCCCGAGCAGACAAGTTGCTCGAACCCGACGCACCACGATGCGCTTTCCCATTTCCAGGAGATTTGCCATGAACACGCTGATGATCAAGGACCTGTCCAACACCGAACAACTCGACAGCAAGGCGATGAGCGCCGTGCGCGGTGGCAACGGCTACTATTCGATGCCGTCGTACCTCAGCTATGCGCCCGTCTATGCGCCGAACAGCATCAAGAATGTCACCACGACGCAGATGATCAACACGGAAATGAACATCCAGAGCGCGAACGGCAACAACTCGGCGCTGGTCAGCGGTACGACCACCTACATCCAACCGACCATTTACTCGAGCAACGTCAACAACGGGTAGTGAAGCGGCGCACGCGCGGCCCGGGCGGCCGCGTGTGCGTGCCCCAACAGGCGCATCGCTCAAAAAGACCGCTAATCCAATCGTCCTTTCCACGCATCCTTCGCGTATCCGCCGCTCCCCGCATCGACTTTTCCGCCGCTTCGTTGCCGAAGCCGCGCGGAAGCGGCTCGGCCTGAAAAACCGGGCATCTCGCGCGAAACAGGCGGGTGCAACTGGAGACCACCGTGTCAGCATTGCCGGAATCATCGTTCGATTCGTCGCGTGATTCGCCGGACCTTCAGCGGGTTCCTGCTGAAGCCAGGACGCCTCGCCGCATAGCCCGTGTGCTGCGCGGGACGTGCGCCGCAACGATGTGCGCAATGGCGTTGAGTGCGTGCGTCGACATCAGAATGCCGGCTTATCAACGCCCGGACACGCCGGCCAAGACCTCGTGGTCGGATCGCAATGGCGCGCCGGTATCGGCCGCGGAGACGATCGAGCGCGACTGGTGGAAGGGCTTCCAGGACCCGTACCTCGATACGCTGATCGACAAGGCGATCGACGGCAACTTCGACATCCGGGTGCTGGCCGCGCGTATCGAAGTCGCGCACACGCAGATCAGCGAGACAGGCGCGGCCGCATTGCCGACGGTGGATCTCGGTGCCGGCGCCGACTACACGAAGACGACTGGCCAGCCTTTGACGAAGACGTACAACCTCGCGCTGCAGGTGAACTGGGACATCGACATCTGGGGCAAGGTCGAAAAAGGCGTGCAGGCGCAAAAGGCCGAATTCCACGCGAGCGAGGCGGATTGGCGCGCGGGGTATCTCGAACTCGTCGCGAATGTGGCCAGTACCTATTTCCAGATCCTGCAATTCGACGACCAGATCGCACAGCAGCAAAAGACCATCGCCACGAACAAGCAAATCCTGGCGATCTACGAAGGCCAGGCGCGCAATGGGCTCGTGCCGCAAACGCAGGTGTTGCGCCAGCAGGCGGAGATCAACCGGCTCACCAACGATCTGTATGACCTGCGCCGATCGCGGGCGGTCTCCGACAACGCGCTATGCACGTTGCTCGGCGTGCCGGCCGGCGAATTCCATGTGCCGCAGGGGCATTTACAGGAGCGCGTGAAATTGCCGGCCGTGCCCGATGGTTTGCCCGCGCAATTGCTGTCGCGCCGCCCCGACGTGGTGGCGGCCGAATTCAGGGTGCTCGAGACCTATGACCTCGTCGGTCAGTCGAAGCTCGCGCAATTGCCGAGCATCGGCCTCACCGCGCAAGGCGGCACGGCAAGTTACGCGCTTAACCAGCTGCTGAAGTCGTTCACGTTCGGCCTGATGCCGAGCATCAATTTTCCGCTGTTCGATCCGGGCGTGCGCGCACATGTGAAGGTGACCGAGGCGCAATCGAAAGTCGCCGAGCAGCAATATCGCGTGGCCGTGATGGGCGCATTCGAGGAAGTGGAGAACGCGCTCGTCAATCTGAGTGCCCATAAGGCGCAGCGCGCGGAATTGCAGCAGCAGGTGTCGCGCCTGCAGATCGTCGCGGATCAGATCCAGTCGCAACTGCGCCTTGGCGTCGTGTCGCAACTCGAAGTATTCGAAGACGAGCGGACCTTGCTGGAGGCGCAACAGGCATTGCTGGAAAACCACCAATTGATTCTGTCCGACACGGTAACGCTTTATAAGGCGCTCGGCGGCGGATGGCCTGGTGTCGACGTGCAAGCGCAGGTCAAGGAGAAGTAACGAAGCATTGAGCTAATCCACGAGTTGGCGTACCGCGCGGGTATTTCGTCGGCTGACGGCTTATCCGCGGTCTCCTCATCCGGCGATATCCAAATTGACACTCTCGATGCGTGACTTACAATCCTTTAGGGGTCAGCGTTTGCGTGGCTCTTCACGACAATATCGTTGCGCCGCTGTTCTTCGTCCAGTTCGCCCCGCGTTCCCGCCGCGGCGGGTAAACGCTTAGCGATCCAGATAAAATGGCCACCGGCGAAGCTCCGATTGCTGAAATGCGCGTGACAGTGGACGCTGCCTTCGACGTGGTGTTGTCGCCGGTTGCCTGCGCGCAGCGCCCCGCGCTCGACGCCATTCGCATCGTCGACAACCTGTTCGCCATCGGCCGCATCGAAGCGCCGTTCAGCGACTATCCCGCACAATGGACCGTCGGTCTCTCGCGCCGACACGCGCGCGTTTTCATCGAGCATGGCGCGATTTATGTTGCCGATCTCGGCAGCAAGAACGGCACGACGGTCAACGGCATCGCGGTGCGGCAAACCCCCGCGCGTATACGCGCCGGCGATGAACTCTGCTTTGGCGGTGAACTGCGCTATCGTGTCGGCATCGAGCCGCGCGCGCGCGTCGTCACGGGTGGAAGCGCTTCTTCCCTCATTCATCTATTGCTGGTGCCGCAGCGCGATGACCTGGGTCTGCAACCGGTCGACGTGCTGGCTTTTCCATTTCTGGTCAGTAAAACGGACGAGGTTTTCTCGCGCTACAAAGACCGTTATCCGCACCAGGTCAATTACATTTCCCGGCGCCATGCGCACCTGTTTCTGAAGGGTGGCGAGCTCTATGTCGAGGATCTCGGCAGCACCAACGGCACGTTCGTGAATGGACAGCGGATCGGCGAATCGGCGCTTGCACTGGCGGACGGCGACGTCGTTGCATTTGGCGGCGACCACTTCGTCTACAGGGTGTCGCTACAGAACTCCGCCGACGTCGAACCCACCGTGACCCAGCTCTCTCTTCAGCCCGCTGTCGACAGTGCCGCCGATGCCGACAAGACGACCTTCGTCGGCACTGCGCATTCGTTTCTCGACATCTTTTGCGTCGATCCGGCGCTGCAACGCGAAGACGAAGTGAATGAAGCGGCGCAGCCGGGCTCCGCGCGCGCGAAGCGTGACGGAGTACGGACGGCAAATGGCGCGCAGGGCGCCAAAGGCGCGCAGGCGGGGCATCCCGCCGATACGAGAGACGGCGCGAATGAAAGAAGCGGCAAAGCCAAAAGCGCGGCAAGAAGTAAGCCGCGTCGCTGGAAAATGATCGCCGGCGAACTCCACAAGGCGTTAGCGGACGGCGAGCGCACCAATGTGCGGCGCGCGGCGGCATGGGGCGGAGCGGGTATCGCGATCGTGGTTGCGCTTGGCGTGGGCCTTTATCTGCACGGTTCATCGGAACGGGAGTTGAAGAGCCTGCTCGCGAGCGGTGATTACTCGAGCGCTCTCACGATGGCAAGCGGCTATCTGGCCACGCATCCGGCGGACACGAAAATCAGTGCGCTCGCGAGCGAGGCGTTGTTGAAAGCGAACTTGCCGGGCTGGATCGAAGCCATGCAACAAGCGAAGTTCGACCAGGCCGACATGCTGCTGAAGAACATGAGGGCGTTGAGCGGACATGACGCCGATGCCGCGTCGCTGGTCGGCGAATTGCAATGGGTCGGCGATCTCGAACGCTTCGTCGCGACGCGTGGCGGCGTCGACGCGCCGATCCGCATATATACGGACGAAGCGACGATCAACGGTCTGCTGCACCGCTGGGACGACGACGCGACGAGTCACCAGCGCGCGCTCGATCGGATTGCGAGTTACGTGCCGGTCTTCGCGGAGCCCTACGCACACACGCTCAGCCATCTGCGCAAGCTCGAAAGCGACGATTCGGTGTACGTCGCCGCGATCGATCGGCTCAATGCCGTAATTCATACCGAACTTTCGCGCGACAAACCCGACGCGCTGCCGCCGGTACTCGACGATTACGCGCAGCGTTATCCGCGGCTCGCGGGGCTCGATAGAGTGCGCGACGATTTGCGCCAATACACCGGGTTGCTGAATGCCGCGTTGAGCCGTCAATTGACGTCATTGCTGGCGATGATGAAAACGGTGCGCTTCAGCACGCCGCCTTTTCAGGCGCAATTCCAGCAGCTTGCGTCTACACGCTTGCCGTCGGCGGAGATCGTTCAACGGCAGGACGCGGTCGATGCCGCGTGGCAGCGCGGCGACGCGCAGCAGGCGCTGAACGATTTGCAGTCGATGCCGGCGAGCCCGTGGTCCGATGTGCTCGCGGCCGAAGCGACGCAGAAGAAGGCGTTGTCCGATCGATACAACGATCTGCAGAAAACGCGTGGCGGGAAAGATTACGACCAGCGTTTGCTGTCGTTCTACGCGAGCCTCGATCCGCGAACCGACGCATGGTTCGTGCAGGCGATCCAGAAAGACGTGGCCGCGTTGCATGACAAGGCGCTCGCGCATGCGCAAGATCTGCTGGTGCGCGCGCAAAGCCTGTGGAAAGAGTACCGCGCGAACGGTCCGATCGGCGGCACGCAGCGGCTCGAAGCCGGCATCTCGCCGGGCTTTCGCAACGAGGCGCGTCTGCTGAGCGACGCGCAGACGGCGGCACGCCAGGGCATGCGCATCTATACGCAGCTGAAGGCCGATCATCCCGCCGACTTCGATCGCCTGCTCGCGGATATCGAAGCCGAAGCGAGTTTGCAGCGCCGCTCGTTGACCGAGTTGCGCATGGTGCTGGACCCCGGGCTGCTGAAAGCGAAGCTCGCGTTGATTGGAGGCGATCAGAGTGAAACGCGACCCTCACCCTAGACCGTTGTCGGAGGCGCTCGAAGATCATAGCGTCGAAGGCATTGCGATTCTGACGTCCGAGCCGGTGCGGATTGCGCGCGCGCTGATCTGGGCGATGGTCGCGCTCGTCGTGTCGGGTTTGCTGTGGTCGTTCGTCGGCCGCGCGGATGTGATCGTCAGTGCGCCCGGCACCTTGTCGCCGGAATCGGAGGTGCGGCGCATCTATACGCCGATCGACGGCGAACTCGCGGATCTGTATATCGCCGAGGGGCAGCCGGTGTCGAAAGGCGATGTGCTCGCGCGGCTCAATGCGCGCGGCGCGATCGAAGCAGCGAGCAACGCGTTACAGGCACAACTGAAACTCGAAGACGCCGAACGCGAATGGAAGCAGTTCCCGGAGAAGAAGGCGTTGATGGAACGCAAGGCCGCGTCGTTGAAGGCGCAACTCGAAGTCGAGGAGCGCTTGCACGAGAATCGCGTTTCAGAAGGCACGACGAAGCTTGCCGAAGGGCAGAAGGCCGAACTCGACGAAGCGCGCAGCTCGCTCGACAACGCGCGCCGCACGCGCGAAGCGGCGAATCAGGAACTCGATCGCTATTCGCGGCTGTTCGCGCAGCCGGGCGGCGGTGGCATTGCCGAATTACAGGTCGAGCAGAAACGCACGGCCGCGCTCGAAGCGGATAACGCTTACCGTGTCGCGCAGTCGAAGCTGGCCGAGCTCGACTTTCGTCTGAGCCATGAATACGCGCAGGCCAATGCGCAACTGGCGACGAGCGGCCAGCAAAGCACCGATCTGCAGCTGCAATACGACTCGGCGGTGCGCGAGGTCACCGATGCGGAAGACAAACTGCGCGTGCAACTGCAAAGCGCGCGCCTCGAAGCCGATGCCGCCGCGCGGGTGCGTTTCGAGAACATCGATAAAGACAATTTTTTGCTGATTCTCGCGCCGGTTTCAGGCGTGATTACCGACGTCACGTCGACGCAGCGCGGCGACAAGATTCAGGCGAATGCACCGCTCGGCGGCATTGCGCCAAAAGACGCGCGGCCCGTGCTGAAGATCGAAATCTCCGAACACGACCGCGCCTTTCTGCACGTGGGCCTGCCTGTCAAATTGAAGTTCAACGCGTTTCCTTACCAGCGCTACGGGTTGATCAGCGGCACGCTCGCATATATCTCGCCAGCCACGAAGCCATCCGCGCAGGACAAGCAACCGGTCTACGAAGGCCGTGTCACGCTGGACAAGGACTACTACCAGGTGGCCGGCACGCGTTATCCGCTGCGTTACGGCATGACCGCCAATGCGGAAATCGTCGTTCGCGAGCGGCGCCTGATCGACCTCGGTCTCGATCCGTTCAGAGAGGTGGCGGGTTGAGCGCGCGAATCAAACATCCACGAAAGGAGCCGAGCAAATGACCGCGATAGTGCGTATCGATGACGAAGTCGTGGACGTGGACGAGTTCATTCGTCTTCTGAAACTGACCGGCCAGTTCGAGAGCCTGATCGAGCAGATCGTGCGCGACAAGCTTACCGTCCATGCCGCGAAGAAGCAGGGCATCGCCGTCAGCGCCGACGAGATCCAGCAGCGCGCGGACCAGTTTCGCCGCGTGCGCGGGCTGCATCGCGCGGCGGACATGAATCATTATCTCGACGCGCTGCACGTGAGCCTCGACGAATTCGAGGCGTTCATTACCGACGGGCTTTATCAGGAGAAGATGCTCGACGACATCGGTAACGACACTGCGATCCATGATTACTTTGCGTTGAATTCACCGAAGTTCGACGCGATCGAAGTTAGCCATATCGTGCTCGATAGCGAAGGCAAGGCGAAGGAAATGATCTCGTACCTGCACGACGACCCCGACGCCTTCGGCGAGATGGCGCGCGAGCATTCGATTGCCGACACGCGCGAGTCGGGCGGCGTGATCGGCAAAGTGCTGCGCGGTTCGCTGAAGCCCGATATCGAGGCGAAGATTTTTAACGCGGCGGTCGGCGATCTGCTTGGGCCGTTTCCGTCGGCCGACCGCTCGTGTTTCGAGATCTTCGCGGTCACGGCCAAATATCCGGCCACGCTCGATGCGGACGTGGCCACCGAAATCCGCCGTTTGCTGCGCGAGAGCTGGCTCATTGCCCGCGCCCAGGAACACGTGATCGAAGCGCGCTAGTGCCCGACTAGCGCCCGATAAAGCGAGGCTCACCGATACATGGACGCCCCCCAGACCGCGCCATCCGCGCCTTCCACCGCCGAATTTCTCGCTTCGGTGGAGATTCTGTCGCCGTTCTCGCGCGACGAAATCGAGCGGCTTGCCGAGGACGCGCAGGCCAGGTTCTATTCGTTTGGCGAAACGGTGTGCTCGGCCGGTGAAGTGGCCGAAGGTCTCTATGTGATCCGCTCGGGCACGGTACGTATCTTCACCGAGGAGCGCGGCAAGGAAACCAGCATGGGCGTGCGCAAGTCGGGCGAGATCTTTGCCGACATTGCGATGTTGCGCTCGTACGTTCACGAAGCGTCGGTGCGTTCGTCGGGCAAGACCGAAGTGCTGTTCATTCCGCGCAGCGCGGTCGAACCGGTGATGGCGGGCAACGCCGCCGCGTTGGCGTTCGTCGCCAGCTATGTGGCGATCAATTCGGCCGGGGGCTTCGTCGCGCAATTGTTCGATCTGCGCGGCAAGCTGAACAAGGCGGAACTCGAAGAGTACGTGCGTAGCGTCGGCGCAAAACGGGTCGCTGCCGGCAAGGAGATTCTGAAACAGGACGGCCGCGACGACAGGCGGCTTTATGTGGTGCGGCAAGGCCAGGTGCGCATCGTGCGGCATGAGGAGGGCCACGACTATACGCTCGCGACGCTCGGCAAAGGGGAGATATTCGGCGAGAAGGCGTGCCTGATGCGCCAGGAACAGATGGCATCGATCGTTGCAACCACTGACACGCGGCTGCTGGTCATCCCCGAGCGCACCGTTCATTTCATTCTCGAACGCAATCCGAAACTGCGAGAAGTGCTCGACGAGCGCATCCACTATGGCGACCGCGAATTGCAGCGGCAAAAGCGGCTCGAACAGCGGCGCAAGCTGCCGTTGATGCTCGACCTGCAGAGCAAGCCGGAACTCGGCGAGAAGATCATCCGGCGTTTCGCGCTCGTCGAGCAGGCCGAGGAGATGGATTGCGGCGCCGCGTGTCTCGCGATGATCTGCCGCCATTACGGCATTCCGATGACGCTCGGCAAATTGCGCGAACTCGCGAACGTGACGACGCAGGGTGCGACGCTCGACAGCCTCGCGCGCGCGGGCGAGTCGCTCGGCTTCACGACGCGCGGCGTGCAATGCACGTTCGATTCGCTGCGTGGCTTCGATCTGCCGTTCATCGTGCATTGGGAGGGCTATCACTATGTGGTCGTGTACGGGCTGTCGAAAGAGTATGTCTGGGTGGCGGACCCGGCACTCGGTTTCAGAAAGCTGAGCGTCGAAGATTTCGAACGCGGGTGGAGCGGCACCTGCCTATTGTTTACCGGCGGATCGCAGCTGCTGCAGATGTCGGCCGCGCGCTCGCCGTGGATTCGCTTTGTCGGCTATCTGAGGCCGTACCGCAAGATACTCGGCTATCTGTTTCTGGCGACCTTCGTGATTCAGGTGCTCGGCGTGATTCCACCGCTGATCATTCAGAACATTCTGGACGGGGTGATCGTGCATCAGAACGTCAGCCTGCTGCATATGCTGATCGGCGGGCTCATCATCTCCAATGTCTTCACGCAGTTGATGTCGACGATTCGCGCGTATCTGGCGAACTTCATGGTCCGCAACATGGACTTCGCGATGATGTCGCAGTTCTTCAAGCATACGTTGTCGCTGCCGTTCTCGTTCTTCGCGAAGCGCAAGACCGGCGATATCTTCGCGCGCTTTCAGGAAAACCAGACGATCCGCGCGTTCCTGACGGAATCCACCGTGACGACCGCGCTGAATCTGCTAATGATCTTCATCTACTTCACGATCATGTTCGTGTACAACGTGAAGATGACGCTGGTGTTGATCGCATTCGTCATTCCGATCATGGGACTCACGGTGATCGCGACGCCGAAGATCAAGGGCTACGCACGCGAGGTGTTCACGGCATCGACCGAGGCGAAGTCGTTCCTGATGGAAGCTCTGTCCGGCGTCGAGACCGTCAAGGGCATGGGCATCGAGCGGCCGGTACGGTTGCGCTGGGAGAAGAAATACGCAAAGGCGCTCGAATTGCAGTATCGCGCACACGCATTCAATATTCTGGTCGGCTTCGGCAGTCAATTGCTGAATGCGGCAACGACGATTGCGATTCTTTGGGTTGGCGCGAATCTGGTACTCGCGCGTGAATTGACGATCGGTCAGCTGATCGCGTTCAATGCATTCATGGGCAGCGTATTGAGTCCGCTGATGGGTCTCGTCGGCTTGTGGAGCATGCTCAACGATGCGGGTGTCGCGATGGAACGGCTCGGCGATGTGCTCGATATCGAGCCCGAACAGAAGCCGCAGGATTTGCCCTCGCGCGTGATGCTGCCGGAGCTGCAAGGCGAAATCAGCCTGCAAGGCGTGTACTTCCGCTATGGCGAAGAGGATTCCGCTTATGTGCTGGAGAACATCAGCTTCGATATCAAGCCGGGTGAATTGGTCGCGATCGTCGGGCGCAGCGGGTCGGGCAAAACCACGCTCGCGAAGCTGCTGGTTGGCTTCTATCAGCCGAGCGAAGGGAAAATGACGATCGACGGCTATGACTCCGGCGTGATCGACAAGGCTTATTTCCGCGCGCAAATCGGCTACGTGATGCAAAGCAATCTGCTGTTCTCGGGCACGATCGCCGAGAACATCGCAAGCGGCGACGATGCGCCGGAGCGCCGCCGCATCGAGGAAGTCGCGAAAATGGCCGACGCGCACGGCTTCATCGGCAAGATGCCGCTCGGTTATGAGCAGATCGTCGGCGAGCGCGGCATCGGTTTGTCGGGCGGTCAAATCCAGCGGCTTTGCATTGCGCGTGCGCTGTATCACGATCCGCGTCTGCTCGTGTTCGACGAGGCGACGTCGGCGCTCGACTCGCAATCGGAGAGCAATATTCTCGGCAATATGCACGACATCCTGAAGGGCCGCACGGCGGTGATCATCGCGCATCGGCTCAGCACGATCATGCGCGCGGACAAGATTCTCGTGCTGTATGAAGGCGCGATCGTCGAACAGGGCCGTCATGAGGAGTTGATCCAGCGCGGCGGCATGTACTATCAGCTCGTGCAGAAACAGTTGAGTGCATCATGATGAAGATACTCGACCAGATTGAAGAGGCGAGTCCCGCGATATCGTACGCGGGACTGATCGAGCGGATCGAGATCCTGCGCTCCACGTTGCGCTGGTCGTCGCGGCTCGAACGCGCTGATATCGACAAGCTGCTGAGGCAGGCCACGTCGTTGCGCGACGAAGTGATGCAGCTTTCGCACAAGGAGCGCTTCGTGCAGGCGGCCACCGCGGGCGAGCCGCAGACGAGCGCGGAGCAATCGCGCGGTGCGCGCCGCAAGGCACTACTCGAACGCAGCTTCATTTTCGAGGGCACGTTCGGCGACAACCCGCGTTTGCTCGAATCGCTCGAAATCGCGGAAAAAGCGGCGCCAACCGATTTGCCGGTGTTGATCGATGGCGAAAGCGGCACCGGCAAGGAGCTGATGGCGAAAGTGATTCACGCGAATGGCTCGCGTGCGGACAAGCCGTTCGTTTCGGTGAACTGCGGCGCGATTCCGGAAAATCTGCTCGAATCCGAACTTTTCGGGCATCGCAAGGGCGCATTCACCGGCGCGTCGAGCGACCGCAAGGGCAAATTCGAAAGCGCGCATACGGGCACGATCTTTCTCGACGAAATCGGCGAGTTGCCGCTCGCGGGCCAGGTCAAGCTGCTGCGTGTGCTCGAGGCGCACGAGATTCAACGCGTCGGCTCCGACGAAACGATCGCGGTCGATACGCGCATCGTCGCGGCGACCAATCGCAATCTGCGCAAGCTCAGCGAGGAAGGCCGGTTTCGCGAGGATCTGTTCTACCGGCTCAGCGTGATTCACGTAACGCTGCCGCCGCTGCGCGAACGGCGCGACGAAATTCCGTTGCTGATTGCGTGGTTCGGCGACGAAGCGGCGGGCACGCTGAAACGCCGGCCAGTCAGGTTGACGCCGCGTTTGCGGGACTTTCTATTGAGCTACGCGTATCCGGGCAACATTCGCGAATTGCGCAACGTGATGTACCGCATCTCATGTCTGGCTGCAGACATGGCCGACGTCGAGCATTTGCCGCTCGATATGCGACCCGCCGCACCCGGTTCGGCGGCGCAGGCGGAGGGCGAGCAGGCGAGCGGCGAGCAGCCGATCAGCGTCGCGAATCTGATGTCGTTGAGCGACGCGAAGCGGGCGGCCAGCGACGACGCGGAGAAAGCGTTCCTCGAACGCGGACTGCGTGAAGTCAGCGGAACCGTCGCCGAACTGGCGCGGCGCATCGATATGAATCGCTCGCACTTGCAGATGCTGCTGAAAAAGCACGGCCTGCACTCGAAGGATTTCCGCAATCGCAATGCGCCGCCCACGAAGAACGGCGCGAACGAGCGCGACGAGGAAGACGACGAAGGCTGAGTGAACGACCACTGAACGCTCGGTGAAACGCGTGCCAGAAGATCATCAAGGCGCCGGGTTCAGCAAGGTCTTGTCCGCCGCATTAGGGTCCTGCGCTTCGACGACCACCGCGGTGATGTTGTCGCGCCCGCCGCGCGCGAGCGCGAGGTCGACGAGTTCGCAACATGCGTTTTCGCGCTCCGCCGTGGTCAGCACGTCGGCGATCTCGTCGTCGCTCAGTTCGTTGCTGAGACCGTCGCTGCACAACAGGAACACGTCGCCGTCGGCGACTTCGATCGCGTCGTCGTCGAGTTCGAGCGAATCCGTTGCCCCGACCGCGCGCGTGATCATGTGCTGCGCGGGATGATGGCGCGCCTCTTCGTCGGTGATGACGCCGAGCGAGCGCAGCTCCTCGACCTGGCTGTGATCGCGCGTCAGTTGCCGCAATTGCCCCGCGCGGTACAGGTAGATGCGGCTGTCGCCGGCCCACACGTAGCCGCAGAAGCGATCGCATGCAAGCAGCACGACCACGGTGCTGCCGATGCGCTGCACCTGGCGGCGGGCGGCTTCGTCGCGCAATTGACGGTTCGCGGTTTGCAGACGCGCGCGTACATCGGCGATCAGCATTCTGAGGCCGTGCGGCGCCGCAAGTTGAGTCAACGCGTCGATCACGGTGCGGCTGGCAACGTCGCCGACCGCGTGACCGCCCATCCCATCGGCGACAGCCCAGCGTCCCGCTTCGGGCTCGTCGAGGCAGGCATCTTCGTTGATTTCGCGGACCCGTCCCGTGTCGGAACGCGCGGACGACGTCCAGCGAAATTGACTCTCGCAGGTCACAACGGCTACACCATATCGTTTCGGTTGCGTGCGTCCGGAGACACGGTGAGGTTCGCGTTCGCGCCGGTGTTGCGTACGTCGACCGACTGGAACTGGTTGATCATCTGGTTAGCATAGAAGTTGTTGGAGACCTCGTACAGATTGACCACCGGCCCAATGCTCGGCGTTTGCGGCACGAACGGCTGAATCCAGCCATAGATCCATGGCGCGCCGCCGCCGCCGCGAATCGCCGCCATCGCTTTGCGATCGAGCGCGAGGTTCAGCGAGAGGTCGTTCAATTTGATGCAGGACATGTCGTTCTCCGGTTGGCCGCGTGCGCAATGCGCGCGGCTGAATGGACTCTGCACCACACGGTGCAAAGGCCATGCCAATCGGGGGCGGATTCGACGCGAAGCCCGCGGCGCATTGACTGGCGCGGCTTGCGCGGATTTAACACCAACGCGGTCGATGCGATCGGTCGGCTCGCGGCCAACAAGCCCACATTCGAACAGGTGTGAGATCCAACACATTCAGCGGGATCCCACGGGTTCTCCATCCGGTTGAAATCAACGCGCGACACGGCTCGTAAATGAGCGTCGCACACCAACAGAGCAGCGCGATTTCTGTTGGTCCCGTCCTGACATCTACCTCTTCAGAAAACCGCTCGATCGGCCGTCAACCCTGTAAACAGGGGTTTTCCGGCGCCTGGCCCGGATGATGCAAAAGCTGTCGCAACAGTGTTGGAAATGCGAACGAGGCCAGCCATGAACACCCAAACGCTCGATACACGCGACGACGACCCGCAATCCGCAGCCGCTTGCGACACCGCATCATCGACGATCGATCTGCCGATCGGCGCGCATCTGGTCACGCAACGCAACGGCTACGAACATCACGGCATCTATGTCGGCAATGGCCGCGTCGTGCACTACTCGGGCTTTGCGGCCTCCGCGCATCCCGGACCGGTCGAGGAAGTCGAACTCGCGCGCTTCGCCGCCGGCCATTCGCTGTCGGTTCGCGCGACGCCGAGCGCGATCTACGTCGGCGCCGATGCGGTGCGCCGCGCGCGCTCCCGCCTCGGCGAAAACCGCTATCGCCTGCTGACCAACAACTGCGAACACTTCTGCGCGTGGTGTCTGCTCGGCGAAAGCCACAGCGAACAGGTGCATTGCTGCTTGCGCCATCCGAGCACGGGGGTGCGCGCGCTGCTGTGCCTCGTGAAGGCGTTCGTCGAGAGCGGGGCGAGGAACGAACACCGCGTGGCGCAATTCGCGCAAGTCGCGTGAACGCAGCGCGTCAGGAACGGGACGATTCGAGGAGAACATCATGATTGCCGCAGAAAAAAGCCTGCACTGGGCCGTCGACAAATGGCTCGCACCCACGCCGTCGATGCCCGCGCGCGTGGTGCGGTTCTGCCATCGCGCGTCGCAACAGCAACGCTATGTATGTGTGCAGGCGTTGAAGCCGGAAGGCTTGCTGTCGATTTTCTTCTTCCGCCACGGCGACGGTTCGTGGAACGTGTTCCCGCCGCAAGCCGAGCGGCCCGCGATAAACGGGTATTGCCGCACGGCCGCGTAGGAACTCATGCGTGACCCGCCGTGGCTGCTTCCTTGGCGAGCCACTGACTGAACAGCAACATCGCCGGCGTCATCGGCTTGCCCTTCAGGCAGGTCAGCCAGTAACTGCCCGCCTTGACCTCGATGTCGAACGGGCGCACCAGACGCCCGGTATTGATCTCCCGTTCGAACATCAACGCAGGCGCGAGCGCGATGCCCGCGCCCTGTATCGCCGCTTCCACCATCAACCGCGACGAATCGAACACCGGTCCGCGCACCGGCCGCGGCGCGATGCCCGCGGCCGCGAACCAGTTCAGCCAGTCGTCCATGCGGTACGAGCGCAGCAGCGTTTCGTTGGCGAGATCGTCGGGCCGTGCGAGGCGCGCGGCGATCTCGGGCGTGCAGAGCAGCGCGAGCGGCGCGTCGAGCAGTTTGGTGGCGAGCGAGCCGGCCCACGTCCCGTCGCCGAAACGGATCGCGAAATCGAGGCCTTCGGTCGCGAGGTCGACGAGGTTGTTATTGGTCAGCAGCCGCAGCTCGACGAACGGATGCGCGTCGCGAAACGACTTCAGGCGCGGCATCAGCCAGCCGACCGCGAACGTGCCGACCACACCGATCGTCAGCACCTCGTGAAAATGCCCGCCGTCGAACTGCTTGAGCACCGCCTCGATACGATCGAACGCGTCGGACAGCACGGGGCGCAGCGCGAGCCCTTCGTCGGTCATCGCGAGGCCGCGCGGCAAACGCTTGAATAGCGCGGTGCCGAGCCGCTCCTCCAGCAAGCGGACCTGCTGGCTGACCGCGGCTTGGGTCACGTTCAGCTCTTGCGCCGCGCGCGTGAAGCTCAGATGCCGCGCGGACGATTCGAACGCGCGCAGCGCGTTCAGCGGAAGATACGGTCTCATGGTGCAGATACAAGATTTTCTTGTGAGTGGGCTAACTTATCACCATCGGCCCACTTCGCCGACTTCCTGTCTGTTATTCGCCAGTCGAATTGTGCGACACTAGGGCCACATCGACGGGGGCAATCGTACGCCCGGCGCCGCGCCAGACGCGCGGTGGCGAGTCGGCGATGAAGAGCCGGCAATGGTGAGCAACGGTGAACGGCCGCCACGGACTGCCTCGATGTAGGTGGTGAGAAGTTGACTGTCCAGATGGAATGTTCGACATGTTCTGCCGACGTTCGTCCAGGTAAGCCGTCGGCTCGTGCAACCTTGCATCATTGCCCTCGATGGGGAGTGCGCTATGTCCGTGTATGTTCTGGCCTTGCTCATCGGCGTCGTCGCCGGCCTTCGCGCGATGATCGCCCCCACCGCCGTCAGCTGGGCCGCGCGTCTGGGATGGCTGCCGCTGCAAGGCACCTCGCTCGCCTTCCTCGGCTTCGCGGCCACGCCGTATATCTTCACCGTGCTGGCGGTCATCGAACTGATCACGGATCAATTGCCCGAAACGCCGAGCCGCAAGGTGCCACTGCAGTTCGGCGCGCGAATCGTGCTCGGTGCGCTGAGCGGCGCGGCGATCAGCGGCGCGCATGGCGGCCTGGCGGGCGGCATGATCGTCGGGGTGCTGGGCGCGGTGGTCGGCGCTGTAGGCGCGGTGATCGGCACGCTCGGCGGCGCGAAGGTGCGCAGTTCGCTCGCCAGCATGTTCGGGCGCGATGCGCCCGCGGCGTTGATCGAGGACGTGGTCGCGATCGTCGCGGCTGCGTTGATCGTCGTGTCGTTGCACGGGTTCTGACACAAACGCGAAAACGCGGCGGGACGCTTTGCGCGTCGCCGCCGCGTTCGGTCGCTGCCCGCAGCTTATCGAACCCGGGCGATTCGCGCGGCCGTCGTGACTTGCCTGACCGGCGCCGCCGCCGTCGAACTCGCCGCCACTGGCGGCATCAGCTTGCCTTGCACGAGCAGCTGAAGCGTCTTCACGACCAGAATCGCGATGATCGCGTTCGCCACCACGAACAGAACCGGTGCCGCGAATTCGATCGGACCCGTCGCGCCGCGTTCGACGAGACGCAGGGCCATCGTCGGCAACGCAGCTACGCCGAAGCTGAACGCCCAATAGCCGGGCACAAATACCTGTTGGCGGATCCACGGCAGCAAACGCAGCAGCATCAGCGCCTGATAGAGACCGTAGCCGAGCAGCGCGTAGGCGAACAGATCGGGCGTGCCGCTGGTGAGGCTCAGATACGCGACACCACCGACGACTGGCGGCGCGAGTTGCACGCCGAGGGTCGGGCGCAGCGCTTCGGGCAGCGGTTCGTGCACGGCGGCGCGATGCAGGATCATCGATTCGAGCGCGAGCCACGCCAGCATGCCGCCGCCGAAAAACAGCTCGCCCAGTTGATGGAAGCCGAATGCGGCCGAGCTCGCCGCCGCGACGAAGCCCGCTCCGACCGTCGGCAGATAGATCGCCGGCGTGGTCAGTTCGGGCTTGCGGCCGCCTTGCCACAGCTTGCCCTGTAGATAGACGCCGAGCCCAAGTTGCGCGATCGCCGCGATGCCGTACAGCATCAGCGCGAGGGACTGCGCGTACGGCTGCAGCAGTTGCGCGGCAAGCAGCGTCGAGATCGGCGCGAGCGCGACGAACGAAGACTGCACCGGATGGTCCAGTTCGGCGCGTGCGTCGGCGGTCTGTGCGAACCACTTGTGCACGTAGGCGAACAAAATGATGACCCAGACGGCGAGCGCCGCGATCGTCACCACGCTGCCGGCGACGGCCGGCAAATGCCACAGGCGGATTGCTACGCGCCACAGGTTGGCCAGCGCCAACGAGCCCACCGCGATGCTCAAGAAGCCAGCCGGAACCGCACCACGATTGCTGTTCATGACGACCTCCGAAAGTTGCGTCGCGCTGCGGGTTGCTGGTCATGCGCGATCGATGGCCTACTGTAAAAGGCCACGGAGAATCGCAGAACGCTGCAAACGCTCGACAAATGGCGCGAGCGTCGCAAGCTGTGTTTTAGCGGGGGAAAGGGGCAGAGAAGGCGGGGGGAGGAAGGGCGGCCGTCAACCGCCCATGCGCACGAGCATCGCCAGCAACTGGTCGAACGAAAGCGGCTTGCGCGCGTAGGCAATATGCGGATTCGGCTGCACCGGAATGTCCGATGCGGCACTGCACAGGATGATCGGAATCTCGCGCAGCTCTGGATCCTCATACAGCGCCGCGCACAACTGGAGGCCCGACATGACCGGCATCATGCAATCGGACAAGATGATACCGGGCCGGCTCGAGCGGACCAGTTCGAGCGCGACGGCGCCGTTCGACGCCGTCCGTACCGCATAGCCGTGTCGTTCCAGCAGCAGCCGCCACACCGTGAGGATGTCGAACTCGTCGTCCACCACCAGAATGGTTTTCATGAGCGGCTAGGTTTTTCGCCGCGATCGCAGCGTGGCCGACAGGCCCGGCGTCGATTGGGTGCCCGCGGCGCCGGGCGAGCCGTCGATCACGTCGAGTCCTTGCGACGAAATCGACAGCTCGCGCAGTGACGTGTCGTGCGCGCTTTCGCGTTGCTTCACCACCGAAATCATGCGCCGCAGTCCGCCTTCGGTCTCGGCGTAGCGCAGCAGCACGAGGTTTTCGGTCAACGCCGACACGCGCACGGCCTTCGCGTGACCCGGATCGCTGTACAGCGACAGTTCCTCGGTGACGAGCGTCGTGATGGCCGCTTCGCGCAACTGATGCAGCAGTGCATTGAGGAACAGGCCGAAGCGCTCGGTACGCAACGCCGAATCGCGAAAGCCCTCGACGCCGTCGATCACGATGCGCGTCGCGCCAGTCTGCTTGACGGTGGCGAGCGCCTTCGCGGCGATTTCATCGACCGCGAGTTCGATCGCCGGCTGCCAAAGCACCATCAGACGACCATCTTGCCACGCATCGGCAAGCGCGATCGACACCGCTTCGGCCTTGCCGATGAGTCTGTGCGGACCCTCGTAGAAGCCGAGATACACGCAACGCTCGCCGCGTGCGAGACCGGCCGCGAGGAACTGCAGGCACAGCAGCGTCTTGCCGACGCCCGAAGGGCCGATCAGCGTGGTTGTCGCCCCTTGCGCGAAGCCGCCGCCGAGCAGGTTGTCCAGGTGCAGCAAGCCGAAGCCGAGCCGCGCTTTCAGATCGACGGGGCCCGCTTGCTCCGCGCACTGCGCTTCGAGGCGCGGGAACATCAGCAGCCCGCTGCCGGCGATGCGGAAGAAGTGCTTGCCCATCAGATGATCGCGCGCGCGCATCTTGTGCACTTCGATTTCGCGCGCGCGCCGCATGCCGTCGTGATAGCTGTTCAGCTCGATCAGACCATCCACCAGCGTGTGCTCGGGATGCGACTCGTTGCCCGACAGCGGCGCGAGCAGCAGTGTCGTGCAGTCCATCGCGGCGACCAGCGCGTTCAGCTCGTGGATGAACTTCGACAGCGACAGCTCGGTTTCGCTGAATTCACGCGCGCTGCGAAAGCCGTCGATGATCATCAGGCTCGGCCGGTAGTCGTAGATGCTCGACGCGATCAGCTTCAGGAAACCGTCGAGGCCGTCCTGCATCAGCTCGTGATAGCCGGACACGAACAGCATCTGCTGCGCGACCGCGGCTTCGTCGAAAAAGCTCAGGCCTTTCAGGTGACCGAGCAGCTTGTCGTGCGATTCGGCGATCAGCGTCATGTACAGCACTTTCTCGCCTTGCCGCACCCGATAAAAACCGATCTGGCTCGACAGGATCGTCTTGCCGGCGCCGGCCATGCCCTCCAGTAGATAGACGCCACCGCTCACCAGACCGCCGCCGAGGATCTCGTCGAAACCGGGCACGCCGGTTTCGACATTGCGTCGCGCCGCGTCAGGCCGGGCCGTGTCAGGTCGGGCCGCGTCAGGTCGCGCCGCCTCGGACGGGCGAGACGTGTTGGATGCGTCGGTAGTCATTGTCGATGTGTCGTTCAAAGTGCAAGCGACGGCCTGGTCGTGACCGTCCTGTGCTCAACCCAGTCGTGGCAGCAATCCCCATTCCCGATCGCGAGCGGCAGTGTCCCGCGGCGTGAAATGCGGGGAGTCTATCCGGCAACGCGTGCTCGGCGAACGGCGTGTGCTCGACAGGGCGGCCTGAGAGGGCGAAAAAAGCCGGCGGCGAGGAGCCCGGTGCATGCGGCATGAGGGGGGAGTGAGGTGCGGTGGCCGGTCGAACTTGCAAACCGATGCAATGAAACGGAAAGGCGAGCGCTTCACTCATACGGCCGCCGCAGGATGCGGTCTAGGCTGCCGATCACATAGGTCAGGTGCAGGTTCGAACGACGGCTGCGAGTGGCGCCGGCTTCGGCGGACGGCTTCTGATGCTTGTTCATGGTGTACCGGGTGACGCGCCTCGCCGTATACAATTCGGCAGCGCCTGATCCCAGCGGGCTTACACCCGCCTATTTGCCAACCGATCCAACCCATGCCGAATCCGACCCGGGCCATTCTTCTCGGCCCGCTCCTGAAAGGTGTTTCACGCTCCTTCTATCTGACGCTGCGCGTGCTGCCCATCGGCATGCGCGATCCGATCGGCCTTGCGTATCTGCTCGCGCGCGCGGCCGATACGATTGCGGACACCTCGCTGATAGCACCGGGCCAACGCCTCGAATTGCTGCTCGCGTTGCGCGATCAGGTCAATGGCGTGGCCGTCGATAGTGCGCCGTTCCAGCGCATCGCCGCGGAAGTCGCGGGTCAGCAGGCGCATTCGGATGAAAAGCTGCTGCTCGAATCGTTGAGCCCCGCGCTCGACGTGCTCGCGCAACTGAGCGAGTCCGACCGCCACTCGGTGCGCGCGATCGTCACGACGCTGACCGAGGGCATGGAATTCGATTTGCGCACGTTCCCCGACGAACGCTCCGGCCAGATCGCGGCGCTGCGCGAATACGACGAACTCGATCGCTATACGTATCTGGTCGCGGGCTGCGTCGGCGAGTTCTGGACCACGATGACTTACGCGCACATGCCGGGCACGCTGAAAGAACAGCCCGACACGATGAAGCAGCGTGGCGTGCGTTTCGGCAAGGCATTGCAGATGACCAACGTGCTGCGCGATTGCGGAAAAGATTTGCGCATCGGCCGCTGCTATCTGCCGCAGAGCATGCTCGAGCGCCACGGTCTGAGCGCGCGCGATCTGCTGCAACCGGCCAATTCGATGCGCGCGCGGCCGCTGCTCGTCGAACTGCTGCGCAAGACGCTCGATCATTTTCGCGCGGCGCTCGACTATACGCTTGCGATTCCGGTGAGCGCGGTGCGCTTGCGGCTCGCCTGCCTATGGCCGATCCTCATCGGCCTCGACACCTTACTGCTGCTCGCGGAGAACGACGCGTGGCTCGATCCGGCCAAAGTGTCGAAGGTGACGCGCCATGACGTGTATCGGATCATCGCGTCATCGCTGCTGCTGTTGCCGTCGAATGCGCTGGTGCGCAATGCGATCAATAGCCGCATCGCGCGGATCGAAACTCGGCTGTAGGCGTAAACGCCTACCGTTGCGCGCACAGCTACGCGCATCGAATAAAACTGAATCGCTTCAATGCACTACGAATCGCCCGCAGTAGCCGCGATTTATTCTGGATCATTGAATTTTCAACAATCGGGAAAGCCCCAGGCCACTGCATTCGCGCTTCACGTTAGTCTCTTCGAAAAGGAGGCGACCATGCGACAAGCGTTCAATATTGCGTTGGTGCTTTTGCTTGGCTATCTGATGGCGGATCGCGCGTTGATGCGTGCGCAGGCGGGCGAGGTCGGCACGATTACATGTCACCAGGGCGCGGCGCTCGTCAAATCGGACGCGTTGAAAAAGGGCTTTGGTGACGCTGGCGCGAGCGCGCAGAGCGAGAGCTTCCTGTCGAGTTGCCTCGTGACCGGGCGCGGCCAGGTCGGCAATCTGATCGCACGCGACTGAGCGCGGGCAGCAGAGAATTCATCGCGGCGCACGCGGAGCGTCGCGAAAAAGCGCCCAGACCGTGAAGGCCTGGGCGAAGTCATCGGGAGCCCGATGACGGAGGTAACCACATACGAACTGGCCCGCGCTCGGAGATACCCGAGTCGCGGGCCAGTTCATTTGAATCGGGGTGCGCGTCGCAAGGACGCGCTATTTGGACGTGCTCGCGGTTCGTTTCGCCGCAGGGCTTCGTGGCCACATAGCTGCGCTTGACGAACCGCCTGCCGCCTACCGCTTACTGACCGAAGTAGACCGACTTCGGGCCACTCGTCGGAGCCGCATGGCTCGTTTGCGACGTACCGCTCACCGTACCACCGAAGCCGGTAGCGGTTTGACCGACGCCGTTTTGCGCGTCGACGCGGGCTTGCGCAGCCTGGATGTCAGCCGGGTAGTGCGGGTCGGCGTGACCAGGTTGATAGCCGGCCTTTTCCAGTTGGATCAGCTCGGCGCGCACTTGAGCGCGGGTCACGGGCTGGTTGGCTTGCGCGAACGCGGCGACCGGGGCGGCGACAGCGACGGCGATGACAACGGCTTGAATCAGCGATTTCATGATACTTACCTCCAGTTCAGGGTTTTATCTTGCTGCGAACTTGCTTGTTCGTAGTCAGTGATTGCATTGTAATTTGGCGAACTGGGGAGAGTAAGTCGTGAAATATGTAATGTTTGTTGCGGAAATTGATATAAAACGACGAAGCGTTTAGGGTTAACGCGTAGACGTGTCTCCGGTGTCGCAGGAAATGGAAACTATGCGAGGTCGGTGAACGACTGCTGCCACAGTTCGTGATTGATCCGGGCGGTCGACATCCCTTGCGGGAGTAAGGTGGTCCGCGATTGCGTCAAATCGACCCAAAAGAGACGATCGATTTCTCCGAAAGCGGTCGTTCGGCGTGAAAAAGAGCCGCTAGCTATCCCCGCGCTTCGCCTGTCGCGTAATCAA